>NZ_QAJK01000001.1:0-70107 GCF_003852515.1 Variovorax sp. KBW07
CCCGAATGACCCCGCTCCCGCCCCCGCACCCAAACAGCAGCGCAAAAAACGCAAGATCAGATTTCGAGGAACATTGAACCCATGACCTACCTGCTTGCCCTCGATCAAGGCACCTCCAGCTCGCGCAGCATCGTTTTCGACCGCGAAGGCCACATCGTCGCCATTGCGCAAAAAGAGCTCACCCAAATCTATCCCCAACCCGGCTGGGTAGAACACGACCCCATGGAAATCTGGCGCAGCCAGCTCGCCACTGCGCGCGAAGTCCTCGTCAAGGCCAAATTGCAGGCCTCTGATATTCATGCCATCGGCATCACCAACCAGCGCGAGACCACCGTCCTGTGGAACCGCAAGACCGGACAGCCGGTTCACCACGCCATCGTCTGGCAAGACCGCCGTGCCGAGCCGCTGTGCGCAGAGCTTCGCGACGAAGGCATGAGCGACACCATCCGCGAGAAGACCGGTCTGGTCATCGACGCGTATTTTTCCGGCACCAAGCTGCGCTGGCTTCTCGACAACGTGCCCGGCGCGCGCGCACAGGCCGAGCGTGGCGAACTGGCCTTCGGCACCATCGACAGCTGGCTCATGTGGCAACTCACGGGCGGCAAGGCGCATGTGACCGACGTGAGCAACGCCTCACGCACCATGCTCTTCAACGTGCACAGGAACGAGTGGGACGATGAACTGCTCGCGGCCCTGAAGATTCCCGCCGCGCTCATGCCCACCGTGCAGCCATCGAGCTCGCACTTCGCCGACACCGATGCCGCATTGCTCGGCCGCGCGCTGCCCATCGGCGGCGTCGCGGGCGACCAGCAGAGCGCCCTCTTCGGGCAGGCCTGCTTCGAGGCCGGCATGGCCAAGAACACCTACGGTACCGGCTGCTTCTTGCTGATGCACACCGGCGCCGCCTTCCAGCCTTCGCAGAACGGCCTGCTCGTGACCAGCGCCGCGCAGACCGACGCCACGCCGCAGTACGCGATGGAAGGCAGCGTGTTCGTCGGCGGCGCCGTGGTGCAGTGGCTGCGCGACGGCCTGAAGGCCATCAAGGGCAGCGCCGAAGTGCAGTCGCTGGCCGAGAGCGTACCCGATGCCGGCGGCGTGATGATGGTGCCGGCCTTCACCGGCCTCGGCGCGCCGTACTGGGATGCGGATGCGCGCGGCACCATCACCGGCCTGACGCGCGGCACGACCGTGGCGCACATCGCGCGCGCCGCGCTGGAAAGCATCGCCTACCAGAGCGCCGCGCTGCTGCAGGCCATGAGCCGCGACGCGGTGGCGGCCGGCGGCAAGCCGGTGGCCGAGCTGCGCGTGGACGGCGGCGCGAGCGTCAACGACCTGCTGATGCAGTTCCAGGCCGACCTGCTGGGCATTCCCGTGGTGCGGCCCGAAGTGATCGAGACCACCGCGCTCGGCGCCGCCTACCTCGCCGGCCTGTCAACCGGCGTGTACAGCGACGCGCGCCAGCTGTCGAAGCTGTGGAAGATCGAACGGCGCTTCATGCCCACCATGGGCCGCGCACAGGCCGAAGAATCCATGGCGCGCTGGGAGCGCGCGGTGCGGCAGGCCACGGCGACCTGAGGCCGACGGCCGCGCAGCTTCGTCTTACCAGCCCCAGACCAGGCGCCGGGCCACCCAACCGGTGCCGCCGCCTTCGTGCGTGACCTTCACCCAGTCGCCCCGGCGTTCGTGGGTGCGCAGCACGTCGCCGTAGCCCGCCCTCTTCACGATCGGGCTGCGCGCGTTCGGTGATTTGCGCAGCACGGCCGCCTTGGCCTTCACCACGTGGTGTGGCGTCTTGCTCGTCATCGGACGGTAGATCCAGGCCTTGTCGTTCTCGAAGTCGCTGACCCGCAGCCAGTCGCCCTTCCTGCCGATGACGCGGAACGGATAGCCCTTGCTCACGGTCCAGTGCGTCTCGTAGCGCTGGCCGGGGCCGGTGCGCATGTTCAGTGTCTTGACCGCCACGCTGACCATCTGGGGTTGTTGTGCGACAGCAAACGCGGACGGCAACACCATCCACGAGAGAACGAACGCAAGCAGGAGCGCGGGCAGTCGGGTGAATCTGGACATGGAGACGGGGTTCCTTCTTTCGGTCGCGATGGACCGGTCAATCGGTCGATCGATCAATGAATCGATCAATCAAGAATGTCCGGCGGTGCCGGGTGAGCCCGTCTGGGACCCGCGGCGCGAATAAGTTCCGCGGAAATACCCCTGAAATCGCCACCGCAAAAACCCCGCGGCAACCGGGACACTGGGGCCGGATGCACGCGCACCGGGGCAGAATCCGCCCGCCCACCGATCCCGCCGCGTTGCTGTCCGCTTGACCACCCCTTCCATCGAAGCGACCGATTCCCGGAACGCGTCCCGCCACGGCAAGAACGCCTGGCTCGCCTGCGGCGTGGTCGGCGCCACGCTGCTGGCGCTGATCGCGCTGGGCCACGACGGCCGCCGCATCGCACAGCTCGCGGTGCTCGCCGTGCCGATGGTGCTGTGGCTCGCATGGCCCCTGCGCAGCGCGCGCATGCGGCGCGTGCGCACGGTGGCCGTGTGGCTCTGGGCGATGGGCTTCGCGCTTGACGGCGTGGCACGCGCCTACCTGCTCGACACCTACCAGGCCGCACCCGACGGCGCGATGGTGCTGGGCGCGGCGGCCAACACCAATGCCCGCGAAAGCAGCGAGTACCTGCGAATGCACTGGCGCTCCGCCGTCATCTGGTCGGCCGCACTCGTCGTTGCGGGCGTGCTGGTGGGCGTGTTCGCACGGCGCGGTGCCGTGGCCGTGGCCATGCCCGACGCGCAAGCATCTTCGGTGCGCACACGCATGCCGTTCTGGACGCGCTCGCTGGTGCTCGTGCTCCTGCTGGTGGCCTGCGTGGCCTATGCCAGCAAGCCGTGGCGCCGGCTGCATCCGGTGGTCTTCTGGACCCAGTGGTCGCAGTCGGTGCAGAGCCTGCGCGGCGCCTGGGCCGACCAGCAGGACATGCGCGACCGGTCGCTGGCACAGGCGAAGGCCATCGCGCCCGTCTTCACGCAGGCCGGGCCGTCCACGGTCGTGCTCGTCATCACCGACAGCATCAACCGCGACAACATGGCGCTGTACGGCTACGGCCGCCCGACCACGCCGCGCCTGCTGGCGCACAAGGCGCAGGCAGGCGACCAGATGGCGGTGCTGCAGAACGCATGGTCGGTGGACGCCAGCACCCTGCCCGCGTTGCGCAACATGTTCCACTTCGGCCTGCCCCAGAGTGAAAACAGCGAGAACAGCAAAAGCAGCGAGAACAACGGGAACCCGCCGCACCTGCTGGCCCTGGCCCGCGCCGCGGGCTACAAGGTCTGGTGGATCAGCAACCACGACGACCTGGCCATCGAGCAGCAGCACGCGCGCTTCGCCGACGTGGTCGACATGGTCAACCGCACGCCCGGCCGTGCCAGCGCATCGCTGGACGGCGAAATTCTCGACTGCGTGCAGGAAGCCTTCGCGGACACGAGCACCGACCGCAAGCTGATCGTGGTGCACCTGATGGGCGCGCATCCGCACTACAGCCTGCGCTTTCCAGCGAACGCCAACCCCTTCGACGACAGCGTCGATGCGGTGGAAACCGGCCTGGTGAACAACGGCCGTCCGACCTGGGTGCGCCGCTTCCGTCAGGAGTACGACGCGGCGCTGCTGTACCACGACTTCGTGGTGTCGGAGCTGCTGCAGCAGACGCGCAGCGCGGGCAAGCCCGACGAGTACCGCGCGTGGATGTACCTGTCGGACCATGGGCAAGAGGTGGGCCATGGCAGCGACCGCGCAGGGCACAGCCCGTCGACGGCTTCGGGCTATCGCATTCCGGCGGTGGTCTGGCGCAACAAGGGGCCGCTGCCGTCCGGCGCGGCGGTGCAGCAGCCGTTTCGCGCGGACTGGACCGGCTGGAGCCTGATGGACCTGCTCCACATTCAATGGAGCGGACAGATGCCCGAGCGCAATGTGCTGGGCGACACCTACCGCTGGCAGGCGCCGGACATTCCGGTGGCTGTCGAATCGTTCTCGCGCTAGGACAACGACGCCGACGCCTGCGTTCGTGCCGGTGCCCGTACGCGGCTCTCGATGGAAAAGGCCCGTGGCGAATGGGCCGTCAGCCGCATCGGCGGGTGTTCGCCCGGCGGCGCGTCAGTGCGCGGGCACCAGGAAGTCCTGGCTGATGCGCCCGCCCAGCTCGTTCACGCGGTCGAGGAACTGCGTGAGGTAGGCGTGCAGCCCCGTCGCAAGAATCTCGTCGACGCGCGCGTATTGCAGGTCGGCCAGCAGCTTGCCGGCGCGGCGTTGCGTTTCGGCGCTCTGCTCGTTCTGCACCTTGGCGAGGTTGTTGACCACCTCGACCAGGCTCGCATGCAACGAGCGCGGCATGTCGGCGCGAAGAATCAGCAGTTCGGCCACGCGCTCGGGCTTGATCACGTCGCGGTACACCTTGCGGTAGACCTCGAAGGCCGAGACGCTGCGCAAGATGGCGCTCCAGTGATAGAAGTCGTACTCTTGGTCTTCCTCGGTGGCGGCGCCGAAGAACTCGCTGTTGAGGGCGTGGAACTTCACGTCGACCAGCCGGGCCGTGTTGTCAGCGCGTTCCAGGAAGGTGCCCAGGCGCGAGAAGTAGAAGGCCTCGTCCTGCAGCATGGTGCCGAGCGTGACGCCACGCGACAGGTGCGAGCGGAACTTGACCCACTCGAAGAACTGGCCGGGATCGCGCTCGAAGTCGCCGGCGCGCAGCATGCGGTTCACTTCGAGCCAGGTGGTGTTCTGCGTTTCCCAGGCTTCGGTGGTGAGCGCGCCGCGCACGGCACGCGCGTTCTCGCGCGCGGCCTTCAGGCAGGAAACGATCGACGAGGCATTGCTCTCGTCCTTGACCATGAACTCCATCACCTCGGTGGGCGCGATCTGCTCGTACTTCTTGTTGTACAGCGGCAGCAGCTCGCTGATGGACAGCACGCCCTGCCAGCCGTACTTGGCGACTTCGGCGGACTGCGGCAGCAGCGAGGTCTGGTAGTTGACGTCGAGCATGCGCGCGGTGTTCTCGGCGCGCTCGGTGTAGCGGGACATCCAGTAGAGATGGTCGGCGGTGCGGGACAGCATCGAATGGGCTCCTACTACGATTGGCTTTGGGACTGCGATGGCGTTGCGGCAGCCTTGGGCTTGGGCGTGCGGTCGGCCTCGAGAATCCAGGTGTCCTTGGTGCCCCCGCCCTGCGACGAGTTGACCACCAGAGAACCTTCTTTCAGTGCCACGCGCGTGAGGCCGCCGGGCACCATCTGCACTTCGCTGCCCGAGAGCACGAAGGGACGCAGGTCGATGTGGCGCGGCGCGATGCCGGCGTCGACGAAGGTGGGCGAGGTCGACAGGCTCAGCGTGGGCTGTGCGATGTAGCCGTCGGGCTTGGCGATGACCGCTTTCTTGAAGTCTTCGATCTCGGCCTGCGTGGCGGCCGGGCCGATGAGCATGCCGTAGCCGCCGGCGCCGTGCACTTCCTTGACGACCAGGTCCTTCATGTTGTCGAGCGTGTACTGCAGCTCGTCCTTGTTCCGGCACATGTAGGTGGGCACGTTCTTCAGGATCGGCTTTTCGCCGAGGTAGAACTCGATCATCTTGGGCACGTAGGGGTAGATCGACTTGTCGTCGGCCACGCCGGTGCCCACCGCATTGCAAATGACGACGTTGCCCGCGCGGTAGGCGCGCATGAGGCCGGCGCAGCCCAGCGTGGAGGTCGGGCGGAACACTTCGGGGTCGAGAAAGTCGTCGTCGACGCGGCGGTAGATGACGTCGACGCGCCGCGGGCCGCGCGTGGTGCGCATGTAGACGAAGTCGTCCTTGACGAACAGGTCTTGCCCTTCGACCAGCTCGATGCCCATCTGTTGCGCCAGGAAGGCGTGCTCGAAGTAGGCGCTGTTGTACATGCCGGGCGTGAGCACCACCACCGTGGGCTCGGCCGTGGCGGCCGGTGCGCTGGCGCGCAAGGTTTCGAGCAGCAGGTCGGGGTAGTGGGCGACGGGTGCGATGCGGTTCTGGTTGAACAGCTCGGGAAAGAGCCGCATCATCATCTTGCGGTTTTCGAGCATGTAGCTCACGCCGCTGGGCACGCGCAGGTTGTCTTCGAGCACGTAGTACTCGCCGTTGCCATCGGCATCGGGGGCCCGTACGATGTCGATGCCCGAGATGTTGGAGTAGACGTTGTGCGGCACCGTGACGCCCATCATTTCGGGGCGGAACTGCGCGTTGTTCAGGATCTGCTCGGCCGGGATGATGCCGGCCTTGATGATGTCCTGGTCGTGGTAGACGTCATGCAGGAAGCGGTTGAGCGCCGTGACGCGCTGCACCAGCCCTTTTTCCATGCTCTCCCACTCGTGCGCGGGAATGATGCGGGGCAGCAGGTCGAACGGAATGAGCCGCTCGGTGCCGGAGCCGTCTTCGTCCTTGGCGCCATACACCGCGAAGGTGATGCCGACCCGGCGGAAGATCATTTCCGCCTCTTCTCGCCGCGAACGCATGGCCTCGCCGGGTTGCTTCGCAAGCCATTGGTCGTAGCGCTTGTAGTGCTGTCGGATCGCAGCCCCCGCGTAGGGCAACTGCTCATACATCTCATCGAATTTGTGCATGGAACGACCAATCTCCTTGAGCCATAGCTTAGCAAGTTCAGGGCCAGTGAAACCCCTAATCTGCTGGCTGGAGACGGGCCGCGCGGCTTTTTCTTGCGGCGTAGGCCCAAGGGCCTACGAAGCCGGGGCCGCGCCGTCGTCGGGCGCCCGCTTCTTGCGCGGGGAGAGGAATTCCTTGATGCGCTCCCCGCTTTCGTCGCCGTAGAGGCTCTCGACGAAAGACTCCCGCTCGGCATCGAGCTGCTCGCGCCGGCTGCGGCCCCGCGCCGAGTGCACCAGCCGCTTGATGCGCGCCTGGACTTCGAACGGGCCGCGCGCCAGCTGTTGCGCCCACTCCAGCGCCACGCCGCAGGCACTGCCGTGCGGCACCACCTTGTTGACCACGCCCCAGCCGTGCAGCCGGCCGGCGGTGCACGGCGTGCCGTCGAGCAGCATCTCGAGCGCGGCCTGCGGCGGCAGTGCGCGCGCCAGCGAATCGGTGCCGCCGCCATCGGGCGTCAACCCCACGTTCACGTACGACATGGCGAACTTCGCGTCTTCGGCCGCGACGATCAGGTCGCATGCGAGACACAGCGAAAAGCCGCCACCCATGGCCGAGCCTTCGACCGCGGCAATGACGGGCTGGGGCGCTTCTTCGATCGCCGTGATCCATTCATGCAGCGCGTCGATATGGCCTTGCTGCTCCGAAGCCGGCAGCCGGCGTTGCCGGGCCAGCCGCCGCAGGTCGCCGCCGCCGCTGAAGTGCTCGCCCTCCCCGCACAGCACGATGGCGCGCACGGTGCGAAAGCCCGCCGTGGCCCGTATCGCCTTGGCGGCGGCGCGGTAGACCGACGGGTTGAGCGCATTGCGCGCGGCGGGGTTGCTGAGCGTCAGGATGAGCACCGGCCCTTCCCGGTGCATCTTGAGCCTCGCCCCCGAGGCGGACGCCGCGTTCGCGCTGGTGATGGTGGGGACGGCGGCGGTCATGGGAGCCGCCCGAAAAACTGCCTCTGCCCTGCACTGTTGTCATTGCGCATGTCGTCCCCTTTTGTGTTGTTGCCGATCTCTCCAACGGATCGGACGCCTCATCGCAAGACTCGGCAAGCGCGCTTGAGCCGTGCTTTTGACAATTTGTTCACGTTTTAAAAGAATTGTGAGCCATTCCGGGCGCCAGCCGATGCGCATTCACGGTACGGCGTGGTGCCAGTAGCGCGCATTGCGCTCGCGCTCGCAGGCCACCTCGCCGGGCCGCTCGCTGCGCCAGTGGGCGGCGCCGCACCGGACGCTGTCGACCACCCGCGTCCCGTGTGCCGCATAGCGCGCCGTCACCTGCGCCGCCGGATGGCCGAAGCGGTTGCGGTAGCCGGCCTGGACCAGCGCGATGCGCGGGCGCACGGCATCGAGCAGCAGTTCGCTCGACGAGGTCTTGCTGCCGTGGTGCGGCACCAACAGCACGTCGGCCACCAGCCCCGAACGCCCGGTCAGCCCCGCCTGCCGCTGCACCAGCGCCCGCTCCTGGTCGCTCTCGATGTCGCCGGCCAGCAGCGCCGTCGCGCGGCCGTTGCCGATGCGCAGCACGCAGGAGATGGCGTTGGGCTTCACGCCGGTCCGGTAGTCCGTCGCCAGCGGATGCACGATCTCGAAATGCACGCCGTCCCAGTCCCACTGCTGGCCGGCCTCGCAAGGCGGACCGGCGCGCAACGCGCGCAGCGGATGCGCCGGCTCGATGGAACTCAGCAGCGTGGCCCGCGGCTGCATCGCCAGCACCGCGGGCACGCCGCCGGCATGGTCGGCATCGCGATGGCTCAGCAGCATCATGTCCAGGTGTTCGTCGTAGGCACGCAGCAGCGGCACGAGCACGCGATGGCCGGCGTCGCTTTCGAGGCTGTAGCGCGGCCCCGCGTCGTACAGCAGGCTGTGCGTCGCGGTGCGCACCAGCACCGCGTTGCCCTGCCCGATGTCGGCCGCGAGCAACTCGAACTCGCCGGCCATGGGCCGTGGCGCCTGCCAAAGCAGCACCGGCAGCAGGAGCGGCACGCCAAGACTGCGCAGCGACCACGGCAGCCGCATCGCGAGCAGCACCCCGCCCGCCACGCCGCAGGCCGCCATCCAGCCCGGCGGCGCGGCCATCGACAGCGTGGCATAGGGCAGCCCGGCGCACCACTGGAGCAGCACCACGAGCGCATGCACGGCCCAACCCGCAACGTCCCACAGGGGCGCCACGGCCGTGCCCAGCATGGCCAACGGCGTCACCACCAGCGTGACCCACGGAATGGCGACCGCGTTGGCCAGCAGCCCGACCAGCGACACCTGCTGGAACAGCAGCAGGCTCAGCGGCGTGATCGCCAGGGTGATCACCCATTGCTCGCGGCACAGCTGAAACACGTGTGCGCGAAAGCCCTTCTTCTTCGCCTCGCCGGGCGCTGCCGCGTCGGTGGCAAACAGCACGCCCACCGCCACGAAGCTGAGCCAGAAGCCGGCCTGCATCAGCGCCCACGGATCGAGCGCCACCACCACCGCGGCGGTCAACAGCCACACGTGCGGCCAGGGCCAGCGCCGGCCCGACAGGCGCAGCAGCCCCACCGTCGCCAGCATCCAGACGGTGCGCTGCGATGGCACGCCCCAGCCGCTGAACAGCGCATAGAGCGCGGCCAGCAACACGCCGCCGAGCAGCGCGGCCTGCGGCGCCGGCAGCCACAGCATCAGCCGCGTGGCGCGCCGCCAGAGCAGGCCGACGAGGTGCGCGGCCAGCCACGCGAACATCGTGATGTGCAGGCCCGAGATCGACATCAGGTGCGCCACGCCGGTCGCGCGAAACACGTCCCAGCCGGCGCGGTCGATGGCGCCCTGGTCGCCGGTGACCAGCGCCGCGATCACGCCGGCCTGTGCACGGTCGGGCACGCGTTCGAACACCTTGTCGCGCACGGCTTCGCGGGCCCGCTCGATCGGGTGCCGCCAGGTGCTTGCCACCAGCGCCGGCGCCGCATCGCCGCCGCCGGTTCGCACATAGCCGTTGGCATGCACGCCCTGCTCCCACATCCAAAGTTCGCTGTCGAAGCCATACGGGTTGAGGTTGCCGTGAGGCGCCTTGAGCCGCACCGTCAGGCGCCATCGCTCGCCGGCATGGAGCGCGCCCACGGTGATGGCGGAAGGCGTTCGCTCTTCGCCGGAACGGCCCCATTGGCCGGTGTTCTCGGCGTACCAGCCCAGGGCGATGCGCTCCGGCACGACGGGTGGCGTGTTCGGTGCGTTCTGATTCGGACCGGTGCCGGCCCAGCGCGCCGACTCCACATCGAGACGAAAGCGCGTCGCGTGCTCGCCGCGCTGCGGCATCTCCGACACCATGCCCGTCACCTGCAGGTCGCGCCCTTCGAGCGCCGGGTCCAGTGCACCGCCCGCATGGACCACGGCGCGCAAGCCCGCCTGCCCCGCGCCGGCCAGCGCCCCGCACACCAATGCGATGGCCACGAGCACCCCGCCAGGCAGGCGCCGCAGCGGCAACGGCGGCCGCCACAACACCCACAGGCCAACGGCGGCCGCGAGCAGCAAGGCGGTGTAGAGCCATGCGTGCCAGAGTGCCGGCTGCCGCAACTGCAGGGCCGCGCCCAACACGGAACCACCCAGCACGGCGAAGGCCCACGAGCCCGCCGTGGCGCTGCCGGACGCGCGCGGCAACGTCACCGAAGAACCCCGGAACACATGATGCAAACCCTCCCCGAACCCGCGCTCAGTGGCGCGTTAATTGCTTTGCTTCTGGGCTAGTATGCGTCTCACCAGAGACATCTTTTCGATGCAATCTGTCAGTACTGCACACAAAAACGCATGTCCATTCACGCCGCTCTCCACCACGTCACCCACTACAAATACGACCGCCTGGTGCAGTTGGGCCCGCAGGTCGTGCGCTTGCGTCCCGCGCCGCATTGCCGCAGCAACGTCATCTCGTACTCGCTGCGGGTCGAGCCCGCCGAGCACTTCGTCAACTGGATGCAGGACCCGTTCGCCAACTACCAGGCGCGGCTGGTGTTCCCCGAGAAGACACGCGAGTTCAAGGTCACGGTCGACCTCGTGGTCGAGATGGCGGTCTACAACCCCTTCGACTTCTTCCTCGAGCCGCAGGCCGAGAACTTTCCGTTCAAGTACACGCCGTCGCAAGCCGAAGAGCTCGCGCCCTACCTCGTGGCCGATCCGGTCACGCCGCTGCTGGAGGCCTACCTCGACAAGGTCGACCGCAAGGAACAGCGCACCATCGACTTCCTGGTCGGCATCAACCAGCAAGTGCAGAAAGACGTCAACTACCTGATCCGCATGGAGCCCGGCGTGCAGACGCCGGAAGAAACGCTGGCCAACGGCAGCGGCTCGTGCCGCGACTCGGGCTGGCTGCTGGTGCAGTTGCTGCGCCACATGGGGCTGGCCGCGCGGTTCGTCTCGGGCTACCTCATCCAGCTCACGCCCGACGTGAAGGCGCTCGACGGCCCCAGCGGCACCACGGTCGACTTCACCGACCTGCATGCCTGGTGCGAAGTGTTCCTGCCGGGCGCCGGATGGATTGGCCTCGATGCCACTTCGGGCCTGCTGGCCGGCGAAGGCCACATTCCCCTGGCCTGCACGCCCACGCCCTCGAGCGCGGCGCCCATCGAAGGCGTGATGGACGAAGCCGAAGTCGAGTTCGGCCACGAAATGAAGGTCACGCGCATCTACGAATCGCCGCGCGTCACCAAGCCCTACACCGAAGAGCAGTGGTCCGAAGTGCTGGCACTGGGCGACGTGGTCGATGCGCGCCTGAAGGCCGGCGACGTGCGCCTCACGATGGGCGGCGAGCCCACCTACGTGGCCACCAGCGACCGCGACGCGCCCGAATGGAACACCGACGCGCTCGGCCCCACCAAGCGCGGCTACGCCACCGAACTGGTCCACAAGCTGCGCGCCGAATACGGCCAGGGCGGCTTCCTGCACTTCGGCCAGGGCAAGTGGTATCCCGGCGAACAACTGCCGCGCTGGGCGCTGTCGATCTTCTGGCGCGCCGACGGCCAGACGCTCTGGCACAACCCAGAGCTCTTCGCCGACGAACGCGTGCCCACGCACTACACCAGCGAAGACGCACGCCGCTTCACCACCGTGCTGGCGCACAAGCTCGGCCTGACCGAGCGCTACATGCAGGCCGGCTACGAAGACGTCTACTACTACCTCTGGCGCGAACGCCGCCTGCCGGTCAACGTCGACCCCTTCGAGTCGAAGCTCGACGACGAACTGGAGCGCGTGCGCCTGCGCCGTGTGTTCACGCAGAAGCTCGACGCCGTCATCGGCTACATGCTGCCCATCGAGCCCGGCAATGCGAACGGCGACGCCCCCGCGCTCGCCGGCCCGGCCTGGAAGACCGGCCCCTGGTTCCTGCGCGACGACCGGCTCTACCTGATCCCCGGCGATTCGCCCATGGGCTACCGCCTGCCGCTCGACTCGCAACCGTGGGCCAGCAAGGGCGACTACCCCTACCTGATCGAGCGCGACCCGACCGCGCCGCGCGGCGTGCTGCCCAGTGCAGCCGACTACCGCGCGCGCTATGCCGCCACATCAGTAGCACCGAAAGACGACCTGGGCGCCGTGCCCTACGCCTTCGGCACGCCGCCCGTGGTGCCCGCGGCGGTGCGCATGCAGGGCCCCGGCAGCGCGGCAGCCTCGGCGGCCGGCACAACCGCCGCAGCAACAGCAGCGGCAGCGGCCAACCCCGAAGCCGCCGACACCAGCGCCACGCGCCAGCCGCGACGCGGCGAATCGGCCCACTGGGTCACGCGCACCGCGCTGTGCGTCGAAGTGCGCGACCCACGCCGCGCCAATGGCCCCTCGGCCGAGAAGAAGGGCAGTGCCTCGGGCGTGCTCTATGTCTTCATGCCGCCGCTGGCCCGCCTGGAGGACTACCTCGACCTCGTCGCCGCTGTTGAAGCCACGGCGCAGCAGCTCGGCGTGAAGATCGTGATGGAAGGCTACCCGCCGCCGCGCGATCCCCGCCTGAAGATGCTGGCCGTCACGCCCGACCCGGGCGTGATCGAAGTCAACATCCACCCGGCCCACAACTGGAAGGAACTGGTCGCGCACACCGAGTTCCTCTACAACGCCGCGTTCGAAACCCGCCTCTCGGCCGAGAAGTTCATGACCGATGGCCGCCACACCGGCACCGGCGGCGGCAACCACTTCGTGATGGGCGGCGCCACGCCGGCCGACAGCCCGTTCCTGCGCCGGCCCGAGCTGCTGGCCAGCCTGCTGCTCTACTGGCACAACCATCCATCGCTGAGCTACCTGTTCTCGGGCATGTTCATCGGCCCGACCAGCCAGGCACCGCGCGTGGACGAAGCCCGCAACGACCAGGTCTACGAGCTTGAAATCGCCCTGCAGGAAATCGCGAAGAACCGCGAGATCTACGGCGCCAACATGCCGGCATGGCTGGTCGACCGCACGCTGCGCAACATCCTGATCGACGTGTCGGGCAACACGCACCGCAGCGAGTTCTGCATCGACAAGCTCTACTCGCCCGACTCCAGCACCGGCCGCCTCGGCCTGCTGGAGCTGCGCGCCTTCGAAATGCCGCCGCATGCGCGCATGAGCATTGCGCAGCAACTGCTGATTCGCGCGCTGGTGGCACGCTTCTGGGACGAGCCCTACAAGGCCCCGGTTACGCGCTGGGGCACCGAGCTGCACGACCGTTTCCTGCTGCCGACTTTCGTCAAGATGGACTTCGACGACGTCATCAGCGAGATGCGCCAGGCCGGCTTTGCGTTCGACCCCGACTGGTTTGCGCCGCACTTCGAGTTCCGCTTCCCGCTGGTCGGCCAGATGCAGGCCATGGGCGTCGAGTTGTCGCTGCGCAACGCGCTGGAGCCGTGGCACGTGATGGGCGAAGAAGGCTCGGCGGGCGGCACCGTGCGCTATGTCGATTCGTCGCTGGAGCGCATCGAAGTGCGCGTGACCGGCCTGAACGAGAGCCGCCACGTGGTCACCGTCAACGGCAAGGTGCTGCCGCTGCAGCCCACCGGCACCACCGGCGAATTTGTCGCGGGCGTGCGCTACAAGGCCTGGAACCCGCCCTCGGCGCTGCACCCGAGCATTCCGGCCCACGCGCCGCTGACCTTCGACCTGGTCGACACCTGGATGAAGCGCTCGCTGGGCGGCTGCCAGTACTTCGTGGCCCATCCGGGCGGACGCAACTACGACAGCTTTCCGGTCAACGCCTACGAAGCCGAAAGCCGCCGCCACTCGCGCTTCACGCGCATGGGCCACACGCCCGGCCTCATGCGCACGCCGCCGGCCACCATCGAGCTGCCGGGCAGCCGCGAGTTCCCGTTCACGCTCGATCTGCGGCGCTGAACGGCGTCCTAGCACACTGCCGGAGCGGCCAGGCCGTGACGGCAGTGTGACAATCCACCCCCTGTGGAACCTTTGAACGAATCCCTGTTCGACGCCCAGGCACTGGAATTTCCAGCGGCCCTGGCGTCGGCGCTCGCACCGGCCGCGCTGCCCGGCCATTTCGACGAACTGCGCGGGCAAGCCACGCCGGCCACTCCCGTGCGGCCCGCTTCGGGAGGCGCACCGACGCCGCCGCCGGCACCGCTGCTGTACGACGCCGCGGCGGAACGCCCCGTGGCACCGGTCGCACCGGCGCCATCGGCCTCGCAGTCCCAGTCCCAGTCCCAGTCCCAGTCCCAGTCCCAGTCTCAATCGCAATCGCAATCGCAAACCCCGTCGTCCTCGCAGCAGTCGCAGACTCAATCGCAGGCGCAGACGCAATCCCGGTCCGGCGAACAGCCTCCGCTCACGCCCGCCTGGAACGCCTTCTTCGAACAGCTCGGCCCGGGTGGCTTCAACGACCTGCCCCGGCGCGCAGCCAGCCTGGAGCGGCAGATTCGCGACAACGGCGTCACCTACAACGTCTATGCGGACGCCAACGGCCCGCAGCGGCCCTGGTCGCTCGACCTGTTCCCGCTGATCGTCTCGCCCGAAAGCTGGAGCCAGATCGAAGCCGGCGTGCTGCAGCGCGTGCGCGTGCTCGACCGCGTGATGGCCGACGTCTACGGCCCGCAGCAACTGCTGGCCGAAGGCCTGCTGCCGCCCGCGCTGGTGCGCGGCCACCCCGGCTATCTGCGTGCCCTGCACGGCGTGAAGCCGCCGGGCGACACCTGGCTGCACATCGCCGCCTTCGACCTGGCGCGCGGCCCCGACGGCAACTGGTGGGTGGTGTCGCAGCGCACCCAGGCGCCCTCGGGCCTGGGCTACCTGCTCGAAAACCGGCTGGCCATCACGCGGCAGTTTCCGCAGGCCTTCGAGGCGCTGCACGTGCAGCGCCTTGCCGCCACCTACAGCGCCATGATGGACGGCCTGCAGCGCATGTGCCCGGCCGGCGTGCCGCCCCACATCGCGCTGCTCACCCCCGGCCCGTACAACGAAACCTATTTCGAGCACGCCTACCTGGCGCGCTACCTGGGCGTGACGCTGGTCGAGGGCAGCGACCTCACGGTGCGCGACCAGCGGCTCTACCTCAAGACCCTGCAGGGCCTGCGCCCGGTGCACGGCCTCATCAAGCGGCTCGACGACCAGTTCCTCGACCCGCTGGAACTGCGCCCCGACTCCACGCTCGGCGTGCCCGGCCTGCTGCAGGCCATTCGCGCCGGCAACGTGCTGGTGGCCAACATGCCGGGCTCGGCCTTTCTCGAATCGCCGGCGCTGCTCGGCTTCCTGCCGGGGCTGGCGCGCCGCCTGATCGGCGAAAAGCTCAAGCTGCCCGCGCTGCCCACCTGGTGGTGCGGCGAACGCGCCGCGCTCGAAGCCGTGCTGCCGCAGCTCGGCGACTGCGCCATCAAGCCCACCTACCCCGGCTTCGAAGGCCGCGCCAGCTTCGACGCCGTGCTCGGCAGCCAGCTCGGCCGGCGCGAGCTCGACGAGTGGGCCGGCCGCATCGTGCGCGAAGGCGACGTGCACACCGTGCAGGGCTACCAGCCGCTGTCGCAGATGCCCACCTGGGCCAACGACATGGGCCCCGGCCACATCGCGCCGCGCGCGGTGCTGCTGCGCGTGTTCGCGGTGAGCGACGGCGCGCAGTCGTGGCGCGTGCTGCCTGGCGGCCTGGCGCGGCTCGCGGGGCCCGACGCGCAGATCGCCTCGATGCAGCGCGGCGGCAGCAGTGCCGACGTGTGGGTGCAGACCCATGGCGAAGTCGACCGGACCACGCTGCTGCAGCCGCACGCCACGCCGGCCTCGCTGGCGCGGCACCGCGCACCGGTCACCAGCCGCGCCGCCGAAAACATGTTCTGGCTCGGCCGCTACACCGAGCGCGCCGAGAACGCGGTGCGCCTGGCGCGCCTCACGCTCAACCTGCTGGGCGGCGAAGACCAGTCGTCGCGCCCGCTGCTTGAATGGCTGCACCGCATGGCGCTGCGCAATGCGCTGGTGCCGGCCGAAGTGCCGAGCGCGCCGCAGTCGCGCCGCGTGTTCGAGCGCGCGCTCATCGCCGAGCTGGGCGACGTCGACAAGGGCGGCAGCGTCGGCTACAGCCTGCGCTGCATCCGCGAAGCCGCCGCCGCGGTGCGCGAGCGGCTCTCGCAGGACAACTGGAACCAGATCGTGCGCTCCGAGGCCGAGTTCCTGCGGCGCGCCGCCGAGCAGGCCGGCGAAGGCAGCTTTGCCACCAGCGCCGCGCTGCGCGCACTCGAATCGGCCAGCACCGCGCTGGCCGCCATGACCGGCGCGCAGACCGACCGCATGACGCGCGACGACGCATGGCGCCTGCTGTCCATCGGCCGCCACATCGAACGCCTGGGCTTTTTGTCGAACGCATTGGCGGCCGGCTTCGAGAACGGCGCCGTGCACGAGGTCAGCGGCTTCGAGGCCATGGTAGCGCTGTTCGACAGCACCATCACCTTCCACGCGCGCTACCAGCAACGCCGCGACGTCGCCACGCTGGTCGACCTGCTGGTGCTCGACGCCGAGAATCCGCGCTCGCTGGCATGGGTCACGCAGACCTTGCGCGGACGCATCGCGCGGCTGGCCGGCAGCGCGCCCGGCAAGCTCACGGCCCTGTCCTACGAACTGCCCGACCCGTCCACCTGGACGCTCGAGCATCTGTGCGCCGCCGGCCCCGACGCGAACTATCCCGCGCTGGTGCAGCTGCTCGCCAACTGCGAGACGGCGGCCTACCATGTGTCGGACGCCATCGGCACACGCTACTTCACGCTCACATCCGAATCGCTGCGCTCCGTCGGAGCCTGAACCCAGAACGATATCCAGAAGGAGGCATTTCCATGTCAGGCATCGCCATCAACCGCCGCTTCGCACTCACCGCCGCCGGGCTCTTCGCGGCCCTTGCCATTGCCGCCTGCGGCAAGCAGGAGGCGGCCGCGCCCGCCGCTGCCTCCGCACCGCCGCCACCGGCCGCCGCGCGGGTGCTGGTGGTCGGCACCGACGCCGCCTACGCGCCCTTCGAATCGCAGAATGAAAAGGGCGAGGTCGTGGGCTTCGACATCGACGTGGTGAAGGCCGTGGCGGCCAAGGCCGGCATCGAGGTCAAGTTCGTCAACACGCCGTGGGAAGGCATCTTCAATTCGCTCGACCAGGGCGACCGCGACCTGCTGGTGTCGTCCATCACCATCACCGACGAACGCCGCCAGACCATGGACTTCTCGCAGCCCTACTTCGAGGCCCGGCAGCTCATCGCGGTCAAGAGCGATTCGCCGGTCGCGAAGTTCGACGACATCAAGTCCCTGAAGGTCGGCGTGCAGAACGGCACCACCGGCGACGAAGTGGTGGGCAAGCTGCTCGGCAAGTCGAGCACCGCCATCAAGCGCTTCGAATCGACCCCTCTGGCGCTCAAGGAACTCGAAGCCGGCGGCGTGCAGGCCGTGGTGGCCGACAACGGCGTGGTGGCGCACTACCTGGCCAACAACCCCACGGGCGGCTTCAAGACGGTGAGCGACGCGGGCTTCCCGGCCGAGCAATACGGCATCGCGGTCAAGAAGGGCAACGCCGAGCTGCTCGCAAAGATCGACAAGGGCCTTGCGGACATCAAGGCCGACGGCACCTACGCGAAGATCTACGCCTCGCACTTCGGCGCCGAGTCGAAGTAGGCCGCAAGCCCCTGCCTGCCCACCGGTCCGCGCGATGCTGCTTCACGTCACCCACGAAACCCGCTACGAGTACGCGCCGCCCGTGGAGACGGCGCAGCACCTCGCCCACCTGAAGCCGCTGGCCACCGATTCGCAGCGGCTGGTGAGCCACAAGCTGGCCATCGATCCGCCGCCCGCGCAGCGCAGCGAGCTGCCCGACCTGTACGGCAACACGCGCGCCTTCTTTGCGCTCGAAGCCACGCACGACCGGCTGGTGGTCACGGCCGAGAGCGTGGTCGAAACCTTCACGCCCGTGCTGTCGCCCGCCATTGCGCGCGAGCTGCCCTGGGAGGCCGTGCGCGAGCGTTTCCGCTTTCGCAAGGACGCCACCTTCGACGCGGCTTCGGAGTTCGTCTTTCCCTCGCCCTACGTGCCGCGCCACGACGACTTCATGGCCTACGCGCGCGCCAGCTTCGTGCCCGGGCGTCCCACCTTCGACGTGGCGATGGACCTCACCGAGCGCATGTACCGCGACTTCGACTACGACGCCGACAGCACCGAGATCAACACGCCCGCCGTCGAGGCCCTGGCCCAGCGCAAGGGAGTGTGCCAAGACTTCGCGCACATCATGATCGCGTGCTTTCGCACCATGGGCCTGCCCGCGCGCTACGTGAGCGGCTACCTGCTCACGCAGCCGCCGCCCGGCCAGCCGCGGCTGGTCGGCGCCGATGCCTCGCACGCCTGGGTGTCGGTGTACCTGCCCGGTGAAAGCGACGGCGACGACGCCACCGAAAGCGCCGGTGGCTGGGCCGATTTCGACCCCACCAACGGCCGCCAGCCCGGCGAGGATTACGTCACCCTGGCCATCGGCCGCGACTACTCCGACGTTTCGCCGATGCGCGGCGTACTACACGGCGGCGCGCGCCACACGCTGCGCGTCGGCGTGACCGTGCAGCCAGTGGGGGAAGTGATCGCGGCCTTGCCGCAAACCGGGACACAATCGCCAATCCAAGACAAGGAATCTTCATGAGCGTTTACGACAAACTTTCCAGCCTCGGCATCACCCTGCCGCCCGTCTCCGCCCCCGCGGCCGCCTACGTGCCCTTCGTGCGCACCGGCAACCTCGTGTTCCTGTCGGGCCACATCGCCAAGAAGGACGGCAAGGTCTGGACCGGCCAGCTCGGCGCCAACATCGGCACCGACGAAGGCAAGCAGGCCGCGCGCGCCATTGCCATCGACCTGCTCGGCACGCTGCATGCGGCCGTGGGCGACCTCAACAAGGTCACGCGCATCGTCAAGGTCATGAGCCTGGTCAACTCGGTCGGCACCTTCACCGAACAGCACCTGGTGACCAACGGCGCCAGCGAATTCTTCGCCGAAGTCTTCGGCCCCGAAAAGGGCGCGCATGCACGCAGCGCCTTCGGCGTGGCGCAGATCCCGATGGGTGCCTGCGTCGAGATCGAGCTGATCGCCGAAATCGGCTGATCGCTTCTTCGCTTTCTTCTTCCGCGACTTTCGCACTCGCGGAATTCGAGGCCTGACGGCTGTGTCGTCAGGCCTCTTTGCATTGCATCGTCGACCTCATGCCATTGACCCCCGCCGGCCTCATCGAACAGGCCACGCAAGACCCCGTCAACGCCGCGCTGCTTGAACGCCTGCCGGCCCTCCGGCTTCGCCAGGGTTTCCTTACCGCCGGCTGCCTGTTCCAGGCGACGTGGAACCGCCTCTCTGACAAGCCGCCAGGCTGGGGCGTGAAAGACTACGACGTTTTCTATTTCGACGACACCGACCTGTCGTGGGACGCAGAAGACGCCGTGATCCAGCGCGTGCAGCGCGCGGTGGCCGACCTGGGCGTGAGCGTGGAGGTGAAGAACCAGGCGCGCGTCCACCTCTGGTACGAGCAGCGCTTCAAGTCGCCCTACCCGCAACTCGGTTCCGCGCGCGACGGCATCGACCGCTACCTCATCGCATGCACCCGCGTCGGCATCGACCTGGCCGATGGAACGCTCTACGCGCCCGATGGACTCGACGACCTGGCCGCAGGCATGTTGCGCATGAACCCGCTGCTTCCGATGCGCGAGCTTTTTCTGAAGAAGGCGGCGGACTACCAGGCGCGATGGCCGTGGCTGCGCATCGTGCCGCCGGAAGGCGCACCCGACGACGCGGCCTGAACGAGCACGCAGCAAGGCAGCTTCGGCACTGAAGGACCGGGGATGCTCTTCAGCTTTCTTGACGCGCCTCGTGCCCGGCGAAATAGTGAAGCGATTTCGTTGTTCCTCCCCGGAGGCTCAAGGTGAAACCGTCTCTTTCACTTCTCGTCGTCCTGCTCGCGCTCTGGGGCCCAGGCTCCGCCGGCGCGACCTCATGCGCCGGCAACAGCTCGTTCCTTGAATCGGTGAAGTGGCATCGCGACCACAACTCCAGCGGCCGGATCGTTCGGGCCCGGGTGGTGCCGTCGGATCTTCCCGCGTCGCCCTCCGACCCGAACTGGAAAACCTACATGTTCGAAACCCTCGAGTTTCTCGATGGCGGAAAGCGCGAGGAGATCGGCACAAAGCTTCTCGGGAACGGGGTGCTTTATTACCGCCTCAACCTGCCTCCCGTGGGCCGGTCGGAGCCCCTTCCCGAGGGCTCCGAATGGATTCTCCAGACTTGGGGCGAAGGACGGTCGATGCAGCCCAGCCTGTGCAGCGCCATCCTCGAAGTTCGAGGCGACACGGTGCACGGACTCATCCAGAACCCGCCAGGCAGCCCGCCGACATGGCGAAGCCGTGCCCTGTCGGAAGCCGGCAACAACGACGCATCGCAATCGATGCCGCTGGCTGAATTTCGCCGTGCACTCGGCAAGCTGACCGGAGGCCGCAAAGCACGCTGACGCTCAGGCGATGGCCGAGGCGCCAGCGCGTGCAGGCAAGTAGCAGAAGCAGTCGCTGCTACTTGCCCTTCCAGCTTGACACAGTGATGAACACGCCGGTTTCCTTCGCGTCGCGCAAGCGCACGCTGTAGCGCCCCGCGCCATCAGCGCCGTTGAACACGATTTCGCGGCCGCCCTCTTCCACGCTCGCGCCCTTCGCCAGCTCGCGGTAGGTGTCGACCAGGGTGTCGAGCGCGGCGTAGCTGCGCAGCGTCACTTCGGCATCGGGCAGGCGCGGCTCGTTGCGCTGCGAGCGCTCGTACTCCGTGCGCATCGGCTTGCCGGCCAGGCCCTTGGGCATCACGATCTTGCCGGCGCTCGCCGTGCTGTTCACCTCGGCCGTCTGCACCAGCAAGGGCCGCAGCGAAGCCGGGAAACCCGGTGGCAATTGCTCGACGCGCCAGCCCGGCACGTCCGGCTGGCCGGCGATGTATTCGACGCTCGCGATCTTCTGCGCGTCGGCCGCCTTTGCCGGATCGTCGCTTTCGGCCATGGCCGCCAGGAACGACGGCAGCGTCTTGCCCCACACCACCAGCGGCTCGGCGTCGGCCTGCTTCGCACCGGCGGGCTGGAAGATCGACAGCACGGTCTGCGGCGCAGGCTTGCACACCTTGGGTTTGTCGCCGGTCGGCGGCACGCTGCAATGGCCGTTGACCAGCCCCAGCGCCACCAGGCGGCCTTCGGCGTCGAGCAGCATGGCCGAGCGTTCTTCGCCGTGGTCGCCGCCATTGACGGACGCGATGACCCTGCGGCCATCGGGCCAGACGGTGCGCGTGATGTCGTGCCTGGAGCGCATGCCTTCGAGCACCTGCTGCGCGATCAGCGCATCGGCATCGGTGTAGCTGCCGCGCGCATAGCCGACCATGGCGACCACGGCGCTGCGAATGCGCGGCTGTTCGCTGAGCCGCAGCGGGGGCGCGGGCAGCTCGGTGGTGACGGGTCCACCCGCGGATGCCGCGGGTTGTGCGCCCTGCGCATGCGCGCCCGCGGCGCAGGCGAACAGCAGCGACGCGAGGGTCTTGCGAAACGGCACAGCCATCATTCGGAAATCTCCACTTCGATATTCGTGATCGCCAGCATGTCTTTCCCGTGCTTCACGCCGACGGAAAAGGCCACGCCCTTGCGGTTGCCCGCGACATAGCCGGAGCGCTGGTCCAGGCTCGACTCCATTTCTTCGAGCGGCGGCGACAGCTGCTTGTAGAAGGCCAGCACTTTTTCCATGCTGTCGGTGGTCTGCAGGCGCAGCACGCGCCTGGCCTTGGCGTCGCTCAGCGCGTCTTGCGCGGTGCGGTAGATCTGCGCCTTCGGGTACAGCGGCACGTCCGCCGAGAAGCCCTTCGGCCGTTCGACGGGGCGTGGGGCGGTGTGTGCGGCATCCAGCGTGGTGTATTCGGTCTTGGCGATCTTCTCGCCCTTGCCGAACTGCAGTTCTTCGGGCACCTGACGGCTCCACGCGATCAGCGGCTGCGCCTTCGCGCGGTCGAAGCCGGGGGCGAGGAACACCGACAGCACCGCGTGCTGGTCGTCCAGGCAACCGGTGGACGACGAGTCGTTGCCGCAGGCGCGGTGCACCAGTGCGGCGGCCAGCACGTTGCCGCTGCCGCTGTCGACCAGCACGGCCGCGCGCTCGCTGCCGCCATAGGGCCGCCGGTACGACGACAGCAGCCGCTGGCCGCCGGGCAATGCCAGCTCCTTGCGATCGTGGCGCGAAGACAGCCCTTCGATGAGTTGTTCGGCCAGCAGGCCTTCAGGCCAGTAGTAGGAGCCCGACGCCATGCCCGTGAAGCGGGTCACGGCGAGATCGAAGGCGGGGGCTTGGGTGGCTTCCTGCGCGCGGTCGGTGTTCAGCGTCAGGACCATATCGGCGGCGAAGGCAGGGGTTGCCGCGCCGATGGTGGTGGAGAGAAGAAGAGCCAGGAAAGCAGGAGAGGGAGAAAGGACGGAGCGAAGTCGGAAAAGAGGCATGCGGAAAAATGAGATGAACAATGCGCCTCGCCCGGGCTGTGCCGGGCGAGTGCGGGCCTGGATTCTAGAAGGCCCTCGCGGCGAAAACGTTCATGGCTTCATTGCGTCGGCGCCGGGCTGCGCGCCTTCTCGCGCGACACAAACAGCAGGATCAGCACGGTCGCCACGAACTCCACCAGCGCGATGACCGTGAGCCCCTGTGCGTACTGCCCCGTGCTGGTCTTCAGGTAGCCGAGCAACTGCGGCGAAAAGTAGCCCGCCAGGTTCGCCACCGAGTTGATGAAGGCCAGCCCCACCACCAGCGCGGTGGCCGAAAGGTAGCGGCTCGGGATCTGCCAGTAGATCGGAATCGAACCCATGGTGCCGGCCGACGAAAGCGCCAGCGAGACGATCACGCCGGCCATGTTCTTCTGCCCCAGAAAGTAGGCCGTGAGCAGCAGGCCCAGCGCGCCGATGCCGGCCGCGATGGCCGTGTGCCACTTCACTTCCTTGCGCCGGTCCGACAGGTAGCCGTTGCCGATCATGCCGATCCAGCCGCAGGCGTAGATGCCGGCCATGACCCAGCCCAGCGTCTTGATGTCGGTCACGCCGACCTCGCGCACGATGCTCGGGCCGTAGTACACCAGCGTGGCGTTGCCCGCGACGATGCAGAAGAAGATGAGCGTCAGCACCCACAGCTGCGCATTGCGCATCGATGCGAAAAAGCTGTGCTCGCGGCTGCCCAGGCTTTGCGCTTCAGCGGCTAGTTCGCTCTCGACATGCGCCTTCTGCCGCGCGCTGAGCCAGCGCGCCTTGGCCGGCGAATCGCTCAGGATGAAATACGCCGCGATGCCCGCCACGATGGACGGAATGCCCTCGACCACGAACAACCATTGCCAGCCACGGTAGCCGCCCGCGCCGCTCAGCGTTTCCATCAGGTAGGCCGCGATCGGGCTGCCGAACATCAGCGACAGCGCCGAGGCCGACACGAAGAATGCCAGCGCCTTTCCGCGCCGGTGCGCCGGCAGCCAGTACGTCAGGTACAGGATCACGCCGGGCTGCAGGCCGGCCTCGAATGCGCCCATCAGGAAGCGAAGAATGTAGAACTGCAGCGGGGTCTTCACCCACGCCATCAGCACGCACACCACGCCCCATCCGATGGTGATGCGCATGATTGTTTTCTTGGCGCCGAACTTCTGCAGCAGGATGTTGCTGGGCACCTCGAAGAAGAAATAGCCGATGAAGAAAACGCCCGCGCCGGCGCCGTAGATGGCGTCGGACCACTGCAGGTCGCTCATCATCGTGAGCTTCGCGAAGCCGACGTTGACCCGGTCGATCCATGCAAGAAACCAGACCAGCGTAAGAAAAGGAATCAGGCGCCAGACGATGCGCCTGAACGTCAGGTCGCGTTCCGCGAGGCTGTCCACGGAAATGTCGGACGCTGGAGGCAAGACCACAGTGCTCATTCAATACTCCTCGGACAACAGCAAGCCACGGCGCACCCGCGCCGCAACGAAGAAAGAACTGAAGAAAGAAAAAAGAAAGCCCGACCGCGCGGCCTATGGCGTGACCGCAAGCCGCGAACACAGCAGCCGCATGGCCGCGGAAATCGGTGCGATCACCGGCACATCGAAGCGCGGGGCCAACGCCAGCGCAGCCTGCCCCAGCGGCCCGCCGCCGATGATCACGGCCTGCGCGCCGTCTTCGTCGATGCAGCGCTGCACGGCCTGTGCCAGCGCTTCTTCCAGCGCATGCGCATCGGCCGCCAGCGCGCGCGGGTCGCCTTGCGTCAGGCGGATGCCCGTGTACAGGCCGCGCAACCCCAGCGCGGCGGCACGGCCGTCGATGGGCGATACCAGCTCGGGCGTGACCGTGGCAATGCCGAAGCGCCGGTGGCCTTCGCTGGCCGCCAGCATCGAGGCTTCGGCGATGCCGACCACCGGCACGCCCGCTTCACGGCGCAGCAACTCGAGGCCCGGGTCGCCGAAGGCGCTGACGATCACGCCGTCCCACCGCCCGTCGGCGGCGGAACGCCAGGCTTTCAACACCTCGGTGGCCGCGGCATCGAGCTCGTCTTCGTTGACGATCATTCCCGGGCCGCCGGCCGCGGTGACACCGGTCACGCGGCAGCCGGCCGGTGCCTCGCCGTTGGCGATCTTCACCATCATGGCGGTGGTCGCCGACGACGAGTTCGGGTTGATGAGCAGGATTTCTTGTTGCATGCGTCGGGACTCTCTGGAAATTCAACCTTCAACCGTCAACCCTCAACCGGGCTGCGCGATCTTCGCGGCCGGGGCCGTGTCGTCGCCCGCGGCGGTGTTTTCGCCGGGCAGCGGCAGCGCGTCGGGCGACTGGCCGTAGGTCTCGGGCACGCTCTGCACGCTGACCACGAACACCGCGTACATGCCCGCCGCCAGGCTGAACACGCCGACCAGGCCGAAGGCATCGAAGAGCCGGCCCGCCACCAGCGGCATCAGCGCGCCAGCGGCCGTGCCGGTGGCAAGAATGAAGGCCGTGCCGAAGGCGCGCACGCGGGTCGGGTACAGCTCGGGCGCGAAGATCCAGATGGTGGTGTTGAGCAACAGCACGAAGAACTGGAACACCGCGCCCGCAATCAACAGGACGACGATGCTCTTGGCCGCGAAGCCGATGGTCAGCGCCGCGATGCAGGCGCACACGGCACCGGCCGTGAGCACGCGCTTGCGCGGAAAGTGAAAGCCCAGCAGCGAAGCCGCAATGGCACCCAGCAGGCTGCCGCCCTGCATCACCATCGTGAAGAGCAGGCTCTTCGACATGCTGTAGCCCAGCGCGACAAGAATGGTCGGCATGAGCGTGAGCACCGAAATCTGCGCGCCATAGGTCATCCAGATGGTGATGCACAGCGGAATGGTCCGCCGCGCCAGCGCACCGCGAAAGATCTCGGTCACGCGCACCTTCACTCTGGCATTCGGCGCGGCCGCGCCGTCGTCGGTGATGTAGTGCTGCTGCGGCACGTTCTTCGCCGACAGCCGGCCCGACGCCAGTCGCGACAGCACCGAATTCACTTCCTTCACCTTGCCCTGCGACAGCAGGAAACGCGGCGTCTCGGGAATGTAGCGGCGGTAGAACGCACCGAGCAGCGCCGGCACCATCAGGCAGGCGAACAGCCAGCGCCAGGCGTTGTCGCCGGGGAACATCCAGAACACCAGCAGACCGAAGCCCGGTGCCAGGAAGTTGCCGAGCCCGCCCGCACCCACGTTCACCAGCCCTACGGCGGTGCCGCGGAACTTGGTCGAGCAGAACTCGGCCAGCATGGTGACGGCAATCGCGATCTCGCCACCCAGCCCGAAGCCGACCACCGCGCGCCCCAGCGCCATCACCGCGAAGTTGGGCGCCATGGCGCAGATGCCCGCGCCCAGCGTGAACAGCAGCAGGTCGATGGACAGCATCACGCGCCGGCCGTAGCGGTCGGCAATGAAGCCCGAGATGATCCGCCCCACCGCCGCGCAGGCGAAGGTGACGGTGTTCAGGAAGCCGATGTCCGATGCGCTGAGCCCCCACTGCTCGCGCAGCATCGGCCCCACGATGCCCACCGCGTTCTGCTCGAAGCTGTCGAACAGGCAGCCGATGAGGATCAGAAAAATGATCGTGTGGTGCGACCGCGTGACGCCGATCTTGTCGAGCGCGCGATCCAGCTCGGCAACCCGGGGCGAGTCGGGCCCGGAAGAGAGTGCAGGTCCAGCCATTGGAAACCCCTTGAGAAAGGAATGAAGTGCTTTGCTCGGTGCTGTCCGGAATCGATTCGCATGCTATCGGCGACACCGGAAGACTGACATATCGATTTCACCTAGTTTGTTTTTGTGAAATCTCAATTTCAGACGAAACAGCCCTATGCAAACCGCATGCCCGGTGGCGCACGACGTTCGGCATCCATGTGCCAAAGAAGTACTTTTCAGAGGGGAAAGCGTGGAGTGGCTGTCATGGGCATGCCGCATCCGGGGCCTGCCAGAGCCCTTTCGGATGCACCTCGAGTGGGCGGGTGCGCACCGCCGCCGTGCGCCTTTTCAGTGCGAACCGGCCGCATCGGGCCGGCCGGGGGCCGTTCAGAGCTCGCCGTTTTCCTCGTGCCCGAGCTCGATCGCCGCCAGCCGCTTGCGCCCGGCCGAGCCCGAGGCCTCGATCACCATGGTGGCGATCAGGTCGCAGATGCCCATCACGGCCGTGTGATTGTCCAGAAGCCCCGGCCCCCGGCAATCGCATTGCAGCGACCAGGTGGCACCGGCGAAATCGGGCGAGGCCTTGTCGCTGATGTAGACGATCTTCGCGCCGGCCTTGCTGGCGCCCGCCAGCAGGATGTCCATCTGCCGCGTTTGCCGGCGCGTGCCGAAGACGATCACGCAGTCGCGCGCGGTCAGCCCGGCCAGGTGCTCGGCCAGCGTTTCGCCCGGCCCCGGAATAGCGGTGACGCGCGGCACCACCTGCACGATCTGCCAGCGCAGGTACAGCGCAAAGGCGTGGCTGCTGCGGCTGCCGAAGATCAGCACCTGCCCCGCGCCGATGATCGCCTTCACGATGGCGGCCATATGCCGTTCGTTCAACCGGTCGAAGGTGCTGGCCAGGTTGGCCTGCGACTGCTGGAAATGCGTGGCCACCAGGTGGCCGCGCTTCGAGGCCTCGGTGGCGTTCTGGAACAACGGCGAGCCGGTCTGCTTTTCTTCGCGCACCTGGCGCCGCGCTTCTTCGTAGTTCTCGTAGCCGATGCGGCGGATGAAACGGCTCACCGTCGAGGGCGACACCCCCGCCAGCTCCGCCAGCTCGTTGCCCGCATAGCTGGCCAGTTCGCCCGGAAACTCCAGCACGAAATCGGCAAGCTGGCGCTCGGTTGCCGACAACTGGTCGAGCTGGCTGCGAACGCGGCGGACAAAGGAATCTGCGGACATGGGCATGCGGGTGGAAGAGGCGCACGATGATGCCATGCCCCGCCCGTGGTGCCCCGCCTCATTCAGCCCACGGCATAGCGGTAGATCAGGAACGCGCCCGAGCACAGCACCGCCACGCCCACCACGCGCAGGAACTGCTCGCGCGAGAGCCGCAGCGTGATGCGCCGCCCGATGCCTGTACCGACCAGCATGGCCGGAAACAACAGCACCGCCAGCCAGAGGATCGAAGCCTGCGCATACACGCCGGCCAGCAGGAACAGAGTCGCCCGCGTGAGCGTGCTGAGCCCGATCAGCGTGGACTGGGTGACGCGTATCCGCTCCTTCGCTTCGATGCGGCCCGACAGGTAGATCGCATAGATGAAACCGCCGCTGCCGAACATCGCCGAGAAGATACCGCCCACGAAACCGAACGGCAGCGCCGCGCGGGGCGGCAGTCGCGAGACCGGCTTGATGCCGCTGAGCGAATACAGCGCATAGGCCACCGCGAAGACACCGAGCGCCAGCAGCATCAGCTGCGGGCGCCCCAGCAGCAGCAAGGCTGCCCCCACCAGGCTGCCCAGCGCCATGACCGGCACCAGCCGCCGCAGCTCGGCCGTGTCGGCCGAGCGCGCGTCGCGGCTCACGTTGGCCACCGCCGCAAAAAAGTCGAGCAGCGCCAGCAACGGCACCACGCTGGCCACGGGAATGAAGTTGGCCAGCACCGGCCCGGCCACCAGCGCCGTGCCGAAGCCCGCGATGCCGAAGATGATGTACGCCACGACAACGCCCGCGCAGACGATCGCGAACTGAAGCGGAGTGACGGGCAAGGCGTTGACGAAGGCAGTAGCGAAAGCATCCATGCCCGCGAATCTAGGCACTTCGCCCGCCTTGCGCCAATACAGAAAGCGGCGGGCGTCGATCTCGAAATCAGCTGAATCCGGTTGACGTCGCCCGCATGCCTTCGCGCAGCGATTCCACCAGGTCTTGCGCCAGCTTCGTGCCGCCGCTGCGCCACAGCACCAGCAGCGTGGTGTGGCTGTCCTCCTCTTCCAGCGCGAGCAGCCGCACACCCTCGGGCGCCATCTGCCCCATCGACGCCGGCACGATCGCGATGCCGAACCCCGCCTGCACCAGCGCCAGTTGCGACCACTTGCGCGAGCGCACCTGCGCGCCCGTCGGGTGGTAGCCCTGCGCGCGGCACAACTCGGCCACGCGATGGCTCAGCCCGCCCCTCTCCAGGTGCGGCGTGGCGACGAAGGGTTCGTCGCGCAACTCGGCAATGCCCACGCTCGGCCGGCTCGCCAATGCATGCGTTGCGGGCACGGCGACGACCAGCGGCTCCGAGAAGATCGGTTCGTGCTGCACGCCCGGGTAGCGGCGCAGCAAGGGCTCGCGCGCCAGGCCGACGTCGGCAATGCCCTGCTCGATGTCCGGCGCCTGGTGCTCCGAGGCGCGCTGCGACACCTCGATGGAAACGCCGGGGCAGCGCCGGGCATGGTCTTTCAGGCAGGCCAGCAGCGCATGCGTCAGCGGCACCGAGCTCGAATGCAGCAGTTGCACCGTGCCCTCGATGCCTCTTTGCGCATGGCGCGCGCCGACGGTGGCGCTCTCGATGGCCGCAAGAATGCGCCGCGCATCGCCATACAGCGAGCGGCCGGCCGGCGTCATCTCCAGGTGCCGCGTGTCGCGCGCGAGCAGTTGCACCTGCAGGTGCAGCTCCATCTCTTTCACCTGCCGGCTCAGGGCCGATTGCGCGATGAACAGGCGCTCGGCCGCCAGGCTGAAGCTGCCCGCGTCGACGATGTCCACGAAGTAGCGAAGCTGTTTGTGAGTGAGCATGGAAAGAAGGCGATGCGAACGCGCGAGAACGCCAGCTTAGCCCGTCTCACCCCCGCCGCCACACTCACACTGCAGCCGCCGCAATCTCCAGTTGCGTCAACCGCCGTGCCATGCGGCCGACAAAATTCTGCGTGACATGCGGCAGCACGCGCTGCGACGGCACCACGATGCCGACCTGCAGCTGGTCGAGCGCCGGCAGCTCGAAGGGCCGCCAGATCAGGTCGCCGCGCCTCAGGTCTTCGATGAAGGCAATTTTCGAGAAGCACGAGATGCCCTTGCCCGCCATGATCAACCGCTTGAGCATGGGCGTCGAATTGCAGGTGGCGGCCGGCTCCATGTCGTCCCAGAACGCCGCGAACTCGGGCGACAGCCCGGCACTGATGACGGGGTGCGAACTGGAACGCAGGAACGGGTAGCGCGCGCATTCCTTCAGCGACACGCTGGCATGGTTGGCCAGCGGATGGCCCGGCGGCATTACCACGCCGATCGGCAGGTTGGCCAGCGCCACAGCGGCCACGCCGCCCGGCAACCGGCTCACGAAGGTCATGCCCACGTCGACCTGCCCCGACATCACCATCTGCGGCACGTCCATCGGCTGCACCGCGGTGATGGTGTACGTGACGGCGGGAAACACCTGCAGAAAGTCTTCCACGGCCGAGGGCAGCAGTTCCTCGAAGAACGAGTCCATGGCCGCCACCTTGACGTGGCCGGTGCGCTCGCCCTTCAGCGCATCGAGCTCGGTGCGCATCACCTGGTACTGGTGCAGCGTTTCCTGCGCGTGCTTGAGCAGGCGCTCGCCGGCCGCATTGAGCCGCAGGCCGTTGGGCATGCGGTCGAACAGCTCCACGCCCAGCTCGTCTTCCAGCTTGTGGATCTGCCGGTTGACGGCGCTGGCCGCCACGTACAGCCGCTCGGAAGCCTTGCGCACCGAGCCGCAACTTGCCACCTCGATGAAGTACTTGAGGATGCTGGCGTGCATCAGCCGCCCCTCCCCTCTGGCACCCGGTCAACCGGCCATGTGCGGCGTTGCGGCAATGGCCGGGTGGTCGCAGGGCACGCGCTTGGCGTCGGCGCCGCCGGGCGAGCCGAGCCCGCTGACGTGGGCCGCGAAGAACTCGCGGTTGATGGCCGTGAAGTGTTCCATTTCGGGCGGCAGCCGAAGGTCTTCGTAGATGGCCTGGGTGGGGCAGGCCGACACGCAAACGCCGCAGTCGATGCATTCATCCGGGTGAATGTACAGAGTGCGCTCGCCTTCGTAGATGCAGTCCACCGGACAGCACTTGACGCAGGCGCCGTCCTTGACGTCGATGCAGGCGCCGGTAATGACGTGGGGCATGGCATTGAAGGGCGGGCGCCTAGCGGCCCAGCCACCGCGGCTTGCGTTTCTGCTGGAACGCCAGCACGCCTTCGTTGGCGTCTTCGGACTGCAGCGCGGCCACCAGTGCCGGCAGCCGCATGCGGTGCGCGTCGGCCGGCGCCAGCGTGCCGGTGCGCCGCACCACCTGCTTGATGGCCTTGAGCGACAGCGGTGCGCAGGCCAGCATCTGCTGCACCCAGCGGTTGACGGCGGTGTCGAGTTCGGCGCGCGGCACCACCTCGTTGACCAGGCCCATCTCGAGCGCGCGCTGCGCCTTCACGCGCTGGCCGGTGAGCATCATGCCCATGGCCTGGCGGTAGGGAATCTGCCGTTGCAGCAGCAGCATGCCGCCGTCGAGCGGCAGGCGCCCCACCAGCGGCTCGGGCAGGCCGAAGCTGGCGTCCTCGCAGGCCACCACGATGTCGCAGCCCAGCACCATCTCAAAGCCGCCGCCGAGCGCCAGTCCGTTGACACGCGCGATCACCGGCACGTCGAGCGTTTCGCGCAGCGCGATGCCGCCGAAGCCGCCCGTGCGGGCCGCGGCCCAGTACTCGACGCCCTTGAGGTTCGAGGTGTTCTTCAGGTCGGCGCCCGCGCAGAACGAGCGTTCGCCCGCGCCGGTGAGCACCACCGCGCGGATGTCGTCGCGCGATTCGATGTCGCTCCAGATGCGCTGCAGCTCGGCCTCGGTCGGCAGGTCTACCGCGTTGAGCACTTCGGGCCGGTCGATGGTGACCGTGGCCACATGATCGACGACGTCATAAAGAACGCTCATGCGTCGGCCTCCTCGATCAGCGCGCGCGCTTCGGCCAGCACTTCGTCGGTGTGCTGCCCGAGCCTGGGCGGCTCGCGCCGCAAGCCGGCCTTGGCGCCCGACATCTGGATCGGGCTGGCAATGAATTTCAGCGGCCGACCCGACGAGGCATCGCCTTCGAGAATCATCGCGTTGTGCAGCGTCTGCGGATCGACCAGCGCCTCGCGCATGTCGCGCACGGGGGCCGAGAGAAGGTCTTGTTCTTCGAGCTTGTGCAGCCAGTGGTCGCGCGTGTTGCTGGCAAAGCGCTCACGGAAGATCGCGTGCAGCTCGGCCTTGTTGGCGAACTGCGCCGCCATGCCCGAGAAGCGCGCATCGGCCGACAGGTCGCCGATGCCCAGCGCCGTGCAGATGTCGCGCAGCGGGTTGGCCTTGAACGCGCCCACCAGCACCAGCGGCCCGGTCTGCGTGTCGAACACGCCCGACAGCGGCATGGCGGCCCAGTTGACCTCGGAGTCTTCCATCATGACCATGGCCGCTTCCTGCATCTGCATCGCGAGCATGGAGTTGTAGAGCGACACCGAAATTTTCTGGCCTTCGCCGGTGCGCTCGCGCTGCAGCAGCGCCAGCAGAATGCCCTGCACCATGTGCATGCCCGCCGTGTAGTCGGCCAGCGCGGTCGGGTAGATCGACACCGGCACCGAGGCGTCGGCGCGGCGCGCCATCACGCCGGTGAGCGCCTGCGCCAGCACGTCCTGGCCGCCCTTGTGCGCATACGGGCCGGTCTCGCCGAAGCCCGTGCCCACCGCGTAGATGATGCGCGGGTTCAGGCGCCTGCAGTCTTCATAACCCAGGCCCAGCCGCTCCATCACGCCGGCGCGGAAGTTGTTGGTGACCACGTCGGCGCCGGCAATCAGCGCCTTCACCAGTTCCATCTGCTCCGCATCGCGCAGGTCGATCTCCACGCTGCGCTTGTTGCGGTTCAGGCTGCAGAAGATCGGGTTGTCGTTGCCCGCCACCGGCGCAAAGGTCGAGCGGCTCAGGTCGCCCGCGCCCTTGCGCTCGATCTTGATGACGTCGGCGCCATGGTCGGCCAGCATCTGCGTGCAGACGGGGCCCATCATGACCTGCGTGAAGTCGATCACGCGGATGCCGTCCAGGGGCAATGCAGCGGTGCTCATGCGGCCTCCTGCGTGAACGAGCGCGCAATGGCGGGCACATCGGCATTGGGCCCCTTCTGGTCGCCCGGGTCGGCGCCCTGCGCACGCAGCGTCTTCTGCAGCTTCGCCACGTCGACATCGCGCACCGACACACCCGCATTCAGCGCCAGCGCCGCGGCCGTGCCGGTGGCCTCGCCCATGGCCATGCAGGGCGGGATCTCGCGTGAAATTTTCTGCGCGGCCGAGGTGGCCGAGTAGTGGCGGCCGGCCACCAGCAGGTTCTCGACGCTGCGCGGCAGCAGCGTGCGATAGGGGTAGTAGTAGTCGCGGCCACGCGCCACGCTGTCGTCGAAGCGGGTGCGCTGGGCCACGTCTTCCTTGGTCATCACATAGGCACCTTCGAGCAGGCGGGTCTGGCGGATGCCGGTCTGCGGCGCCATGTCGATCAGGGTGCACTTCGAGAAGCCCGGCAGCTTGGCGCGCACGAACTCGATCACCTTGTGGATGGTGGCGCGGCCCTGCACTTCGGCGCGCGTGAGGTCGCTCACCTTCAGGCCATCGAGCCCCGGCATGTGCGGGCAGTTGCACCACACCACGCCGGGCAGCGGCGTCTTGAGCCACCAGGCGTCCCAGGCGCCGCCGAGCATGTGCTTGATCTCGCGGTCCAGCGCCTGCCAGGCCATGGGCTCTTCGCGCTCGAAGCGCTCGGCCTCTTCAGTGTCCACCGCGCCGAGGCGGAACACGGTGGTCACGATGTAGCTGCCGCTGATGTGCGGCGCGCCGGCCGAAGCGGCCACGTCGAGGTCGCCGGTGGTGTCGATCACCACCTTGCCCAGGATGGCTTCGCGCCCGCCCTTGGTTTCGCAGACCACGCCCTTCACCTTGCCGTCTTCCACCAGCGTGCGCGAGAACCACGAGTGCAGGCGCAACTCGATGCCGGCCTGCTGCACCATTTCGAGCGAGGTGCGCTTCCACGCATCGGGGTCGAAGGCTGCGGCAAAGCAGATCGGGTGCAGCTTCTCCTTGCTGTGGAAGTCGTAGGTGCCCCAGCGCTTCCAGCGGCGCACCGATTCAGGCAGCGTGCCCCAGTCCTGCTGGCGCGGGTACTCGGCCAGGCCCAGCGCCGACATGCGCTCGATCATTTCGAGGCAGATGCCGCGCACCGAAATCTCTTGCTGGTGGCTGTCCCACATGTCGTCCAGCACCAGCACCATGCCGCCCGAGGCCAGGCCGCCCAGGTGGTTGTAGCGCTCCAGCAGCGTCACGCTGGCGCCGTTGCGCGCGGCGGCCAGGGCAGCGGCCTGCCCTGCCGGGCCGCCACCGACCACCACCACGTCCGATTCGGCTGCCACGCGCACGTCGTGCGCGGGCTCCTGCATCCAGTCGCCAATACGGCTCATAGAACTCTCCTGTTGATTTGTTGGGATGTGTGTTTGAAATGCGCCCGGCGGATCACGGGGCGGCTTCCGGTTGCCAGCGAATGACCCAGCGCTCGGCCAGCGTCACCAGCAGGAAGAACAGGCCGGAGAGCGTGGCGCTCATGACGATCGCGGCATAGAGCAGCGGCGAATCGAAGTTGAAGGTGGCCTGCAAGATCATCGCGCCGATGCCCACCGTGGCACCCACCCATTCGCCCACCACCGCACCAATGACGCACATCGACGCGGCAATGCGCAGGGCCGAGAACAGATAGGGCAACGCGTTCAGCAAACGCAGGCGAAAGAAAATCTCGGTCTTGCTCGCCGACAGCACGCGCATCAGCTCCATCGCCTGCGGGTTGACCGACTCCAGCCCGCGCACCATGTTCACCAGCGTCGGAAAGAAGCAGACCAGCGCGGCGATGGTGATCTTCGGCTCCATGCCGTTGCCCATGATGAGCACCAGCACCGGCGCCTTGGCCACCAGCGGCACGGCGTTGAACATCAGCACCACCGGAAAGAAGATGTCCTGCAGCGTCTTGTTGTGCACGAAGACCGTGGCAATGGCAATGGCCGCGAGGTTGCCCAGCACGAAGCCGCCGGCCGCCTCCATGGCGGTGGGCAGCAGGTTGTCGAGCAGCACGTCGCGCTTGGCGTAGAGCGTCTCCAGCACGGCCCATGGCGTGGGCGCAATGAAGGGCTTGACGTCGAACAGCGCGATCACGGCCCACCACAGGAAGACCAGGCCGACGATGCCGAGCGCCGGCAAGATGCGGCGGCGCCACAGGCGGCGCTGGCGCGCGGCGGCCCATGCGATGTATTCGGGGTCGGCCGGTGCGGCAAAGGCACCGGGCACGGCGGAATCGAGAGAGCGGGTGTTCATGGCATCGGCCTCAGCAGGTTTCCAGCACACGGCGCAGATGGCTCGTGAGGCGAACGAATTCGGGGGTCTCGCGCATTTCGAGCGTGCGGTCGGCCGGCAGCTCGACAGGCACGATCTCGCGCACGCGGCCCGGGTTGGCGGCGAGCATCAGCACGCGCTGGCCCAGGAAGGCGGCCTCGTGGATGCTGTGCGTGACGAACAGAATCGTCACGCCGGTCTCGCGCCACACGCGAAGAATTTCTTCATTGAGCCGGTCGCGCGTGATCTCGTCGAGCGCGCCGAAGGGCTCGTCCATCAGCAGGATCTTCGGGTCGCTGGCGAGCGCGCGCGCAATCGACACGCGCTGGCGCTGGCCGCCCGACATCTCGTGCGGGAACGCGCCCAGCCGGTCTTTCAGGCCCACCAGCTCGAGCAGTTCGCGCGGCGAGCGGCGGCCCTTGCGGCTGGCGCCGCCCCCCACCTGCAACGGCAGCTCGACGTTCTGCAATGCCGTGCGCCACGGCAGCAGCGCCGCATCCTGAAAGACGAAGCCGATGTCGCGGTTCTTGCGCGCGGCCTGCGGCGTGGAAGACAGCACCTCGATGCGGCCGCGGCTGGGCTGCAGCAGGTCGGCCACCACGCGAAGAAAGGTCGACTTGCCGCAGCCCGAGGGGCCGAGCAGCGTCAGGAATTCGCCCTGCGCCACGTCGAGGTCGAGGCTGCCGATGGCGGTGACGTCGCGGCGCTCGGTGAAGAAGCGCACGCCGATGTCGCGGCACGTAATCGCTGGTGCGGCCGGTGCGGCGGGTGCGGCAAGCACCGTGGCGAGCGTCGCGGGCATCCCGGGCGGCGCGTTGAGAACGGCGGCCATCGCGTCAGGCCTTCACGGCGCGGGCCGCGGCGGTGGCCTTGAGCGCATCGAGCGAGATCACGTCTTCGACCTTGGGCGTGCGCGCGGTGAACTGGCCCAGCTCCGAATAGGTGGTGATCTGCTCCTGCCACACGGCCGGGTCCATCGCACCCCAGCCCTGGGTCTGCGCGGCACCGCCGAAGGAGTAGTCGAGCATCACGTCGACCGCGATGCGCTCGTCTTCGCGCTTGAGGTTGGGGTATTCCTTGACCAGCATGTCCACCGCCTGGTCGCGGTTGGCGCGCACATGCTGCCAGCCCTTGGCGGTGGCGCGCAGGAAGGCCTCGATGATCTTCGGCTGCGTTTCCAGCGTCTTGGTCGCCGCGTAGTAAGGCAGTGCATAGAGCCGCACGCCGGCGTCCCACAGCGTCATCTCGACGCGGTCGGGGCCCAGCACCTTGATGGCGGTGGTGCTGGTGAGCCAGCCCGTGACCACGTCGACCTGCCCGGTGAGCAGCGGCGTCATGTCGGCACCGACGGAGACCACCTTGACGTCTTTCTCGGCGATCTTGTTCTTGGCCAGCAACGCGCGCAGCAGGATGCCCGCGGTCGATGGAATGCCCACGCGCTTGCCGATGAGGTCGGCCGGCTTGCGCACCGGATTTTTTGCCAGCGAAAAGTAGGTGTACGGATGCTTTTGCGCGCCCGCCGCGAAGCACTTGATGGGCAGGCCCTGCGACACGGCCAGCATGATCGACGGGCTCGACGACACCTGCCCCACTTCGTAGCGGCCCGAGGCGATGATGGCCACGCCGTCGATGTTGGGACCGCCCGGCTGGATCGCGAAGTCGATGCCTTCCTGCTCGTAGAAGCCCATGCGCTTGGCAACCACTTCGCCGATCTGGTTGACCCCGACGATCCAGCCCAGCTGCATGTTGATGCGCGCCTTGCCCTGCGCGAAGGCATCGACCGACAACAGGCCACCCGCGGAAAGTCCGCCGGCGATGAGGGACGTCTTGAGGAGACTTCGACGACCGGGGTCCCGGAGATTGGCCATGGCGGATTCCTTTTCTTCGATGCGATGAGGTGGAGTCATTCGGCTTGTGCGCCGGCCGGTGTTGCAACACACCGAGGGCCGGCGAGGCGAATGCTAGGAGTGCGGCGTGAGCGCACCAAGCACCGTTTTTCGCAACGGGTGAACTAAAAAATAGTTCTCCTTCAGGTCTCCCAATGGCACCGTGGTGCGCATGGCGCACAGGCGTGCACCAGCATCGGGAAAACGATAGGTCCCGATGGGTGCACGCGGCCGCATCAGCGGCGAAGAAAGAGAAAACCGAAAGACCTTGCGCGGGCTCCTACCAGCTCACCCGCACGCCGATCGATGCGTTGACCGAGCTCTTCACCTTGGCGTCGCCGCCCGAGGACCAGAGCTTGCCGACTTCGCCATACAGGCTGGTCGATGGGGTCAGCGCCAGCGTGAAGCCGCCGGCCAGCTCGGTGCTGGTGCCACCGGTGGGTGCCGCGACGCTGCTGGTGATCGCGCCATTCGTGAAGCGCGCGATGTCGGTGCCGCGCGATGTCTTGTAGACGTTGAAGCGGACGTACGGCTGCAGCCTGCCGATGCCCGTGTCGATCTCGCCCTTCACGCGCACGCCCGCACGTGCGATCCAGCCGTTGTCCGCCTGCGGCCGCACCAAGGCACCGGAGATCAGCGAGTTGCCCAGGTCCAGGTGCTGGTGAATCAACTGCAGTTGCGGCTCGATGCGCCAGCCACTGTCGCCGAGGGGGAACGACTGCCCCACCTCGATGGAGCCCAGCAGGCTGGTGCCCTTGCCGTCCGCACCGAAGCCCAGGCTCGGCGCCACGGTGTAGCGGTGGCGGCCCGACTGGATCACGGCATCGGCATAGAAGCCGCTGTCGCTGGTGTAGGTGCCGTACACGCCGACGTACTGGCTGCGCAGGTCGGTGCGGCCCACGCGCAGGTTGTTCACGCCGCTTGCAAAGCCGTTGACGCGCGCATCGCCGTCGAGCTGGCCGACATAGACGCCCGCGCGCCAGTTCGGCGCGACGAACAGGTCGGTGCCCACCTGGAAGCCGGTGAGGCGGCCCTTGCTCGCGGGCGATACGGCGCCACCCTGGCGAATGTCGATGTCGGTGGAAATCACGCGCGCCCAGGCGCGCCGTTCCGAACCGGCGGGCGTGGTGGACGAGCCCTTCACATCGTCGTCGCCCACGCGCTTGCGCAGGTCGCCGAGCATCGAGAGGTTGCCCTGGCGCAGCTGGTTCGGCAGCGCGGCGTAGAGCGCGGCCTCGGGGCGATAGGTGATGACAGGCACGCCCGCGGGATTGCTCGGAGACACGGCGGTGATGCTGGAGCGCAGGTACCAGTTCTCGCCCGCGCCATTGGCATCCGCGGCGTTCAGGCGGTATTCGTAGGCGCCCGCGTCGACATGGCCGCCGGCCAGCACGAACGCGTTCTTGCTCGTCTGCGCGGTGGTGGTCGCGCCGTTCTGCGCGGTGATCACCTCGATGCCGTTGCCGGTGGTCAGGGCGCCCAGGCCACCCAGGTTCACGATCTGCACGTTGGTCGTGCCACTGGCGATGGCGGTGCTGCCGCTGAGGATCAGCCTGTCGCTCGCGCTTGCACTGCCGCCCAGCGCCGTGCCCAGCCGCAGCGTGCCGCCGTTGCCCACCCAGGGCCCGTTGACCGTGAGGGTGGTGCCGGGCACGCTGCCCGGCAGCGAGACCGTGCCGCCGTTGGTCATCGACGCAATGGCCTGGCTGTTGCCGGCCAGGTCGAGCACAGCGCCGGGAGCGACGGTGAATGCACTGGCGCTGCTGAGCGTGTTGGCGGCACCGGCGCGCAAGGTGCCGGCGGCAACGTTCGTGGCACCGGTGTAGGTGTTGGCACCGCCGAGGGTCAGCGCGCCCGCGCCGGCTTTCACCAGGCCGCCGGCGCCCGAGATGGGGCCCGACCAGCCCAGGCTGTGGCCGTTGGTGTCGATGGTGCCCGTGCCGCCCAGCAGCAGCGGACTGGACAGGTTCAGGCCATCGGTCCCGGCGATGACGCTGGCTGTGGCGCCGCTGTCGATGGCGACGGCGCCCGAGAGCGATGCCCCGGCGTTCAGCGTCAGGCTGTTGGCGCCGCCGGTGAACTGCACGGCGGCGGCGCGCGTGACGCCATCGCCGCCCAGGCCGCCGGAGATGGCGCCGCTGTTGGTCACGTTCATGCCGGCGCCCATCACGCCCACGCCGCCGGCACCGTTGGCGCCGCTCGCACCACCGTTGCTGTTGGTGCCGCCGATGCCGCCCGCGCCCCCTGCGATGGTGCCGTTGTTGATGACCGTCACCCCCGTGGCGGTGGACCACAGCCCGACGCCGCCGTCGCCGCCGCCGCCCGGCGTGCCCGTGCCACCCGCACCGCCGCCGCCGGCACCGCCCGCGCCGCCGGCGCCCCCTGCGATCTGGCCGCTGTTGTTCACCGTCAGGGCGCTGCCGGTCAGCGTGGCACCGTTGCCGCCGGCACCGCCGCCACCGCCCGTTGCGTTGCTGCGGGCCGGCAGAAGCTCGGACCCGCCCACGCCGCCGGCCCCGCCCCTGAGGCTGCCGCTGTTGGTGAACGTGCGGCCGGGCGTCGTGGCGTTCATGAAGAATCCGTCGCCACCGCCGCCGCCGCCACCGCCCTGCGAAAAGGCGTCGCCGCCCTTGCCGCCGGCGCCACCCGTGGAGGCGCCGGAGGCCGTGTAGTTGCCCAGCGGGCCGACCAGCGTGGACCCTTGCCCACCCGCGCCGCCGCCGCCCGCGGCCCAGTACCCGTTGCCGCCCGCACCGCCGCTGCCGCCGGTATGGCTGTCGCTGGACGACGTGGTGGCGGGATTGATCGACAGGCCCTGGAAGCCGCCGCCGCCACCGCCGCCGTAGCCGTTTCCGTTGGCGGCGTCACCGGTTTGCGCGCCTCCGGCGCCGCCGTTGTCACCCTGGAACACACCGGGGCCCACCGCGTTGCTGCCGGCACCGGCCGCGCCGCCCGCGCCCGGGGTCGCGCCACCGAACATGCCGATATCGGCCGCGCTTCCCGCCGTTGCGCCGCTTGCCGACGACGACCCGCCCGCGCCGCCGTGCGCGTTGACGGTGGTGTCGTTGAGCCCGCCGGCGCCACCGCTGCCATTGCTGCCGCCAGCGCCGGCGTTCAGTGTCGTGTCGCCCACCGGCTGGCCGCCCGCGCCGCCGGCCGCCAGCGCGGAACCGGCGCCAAGAAGCAGCGCCGCTGCGGCAACCACTCGCAGATCCCCCAGCGCAGCTTTGCGCGCCCCGCTCGCGCTGGAGGACCGCGCATGGCCCCGGGCGATCTCGGGTGCCGCCACCCAGGTGCCGAGCGTCGAATTCCAAAGTGTTCGGAACGTCTTGTTCATGGCTTTTCCCTTGCTTCTTTGTCCTTGTTGCTGACTTCTTCGAGGCAGGCGCTCGCGTGCAGCCGCGCGCCCTGAAAGCCCGCATCTGCCGTCGATTGCAAATCTCAAGCATCAATGTAAGAACGCGTACAAGACTGCGAAATGCCGCGAACGGGGTAGCCCCAAAGAGGCGCATCCACTGGCCTCGGGATCACGTCGCCCCACTGGAGAGGCCCCCTCCGACGCCCTGCTTCGTCGAACTGCATCGAGATGTAATTAGTATTTCGCGGCGGATGCAAAGTCGTTGGATGACCTCGCGTTGCACCGCGGTCCATCAAACCCCGGGGCACGGCTTGGCGAATGCGGCCGTCAGCGTTGACCGGCGTTTCGGGCGCGCACGCTGTCGACCACGGACAGCACCGCATCGACCACGGCCCCGGGGTCGTCGAACTGGATGTTGTGCCCCGCGTTGGGCAGCACCACGTGCCGGCTGTTCGATGACCAGCTGGCCTCTTCTTCGTGCATCTGCTCCCAGATGGCCTGCACCTGCGTGCCCTGCTCTGGCGTGATCTTCATGTCCCCGAGTTCGGCCTGCGTGTACGGCGCCATCGCGGTCAGCACCACGAGCGGGCGATCTCCCAGCGCACGAAAACCGTTGGCCTCGGTAATGGTGCGGTCCAGCGCGTCGCCCTCCGCCAGCTGCGTGCGGAAAGACACGGGCGCGTAGGCCCGTATGGCCTGGATGTCATGTGCCGAGTGGTACGGCGCCTGCGGCACCAGCCTTGGCGCAGCGGCGCGAAGAACGCCTGTCCATGCGAGCGCGACGGCGATGCGGGAAAACGGAGAGCGGGTTTCCTTCATGAAGCCGGCAACGCGGTCGGCCTGCTCCGGGTGCGAGGGATCGACAAGAACCAGCCCCGCCACATCGGCACCGAAATACTTCGTGTAGCCCATGGCATAGAGGGCACCCGCCGACTGCCCCACCAGCACCAGCGGGCCCCTGGCCTCTCCCGCATTGGCCAGCGCGGCACGCAGGTCGCGGGCCACGCGCTCGAAACCGGGAGCGCTGTCCGAGGGGTCGCTCCACATCACGCCCGCCCGGCTGTAGGCGCAGGTGTGCGTGTGCCGGGCAATGAGGTCATGCACCGACGACCAGCTCAACGCGCCGTCGATGCTCAGGCCCGCTTCGAGCACGACGGTGGGCGAGCCGGTGCCGCGGCAGTCGAGCTGGATCTTGCGGCCTCCGACATCGACCATGCGCCCGGGCGGCGGAAAGTCGCGCGCGGCCCTGCCCTGGCCGATGCGCTCGTACGCGGCGCCCGCCACCACAGCGGCAACCCCGAGTGCCGCGCCGGCCACGCAGATGCGCACAGTCCAGGTTCCGATGTTTTTCACATGCGCGCCAATGCCGTCTGGCCGGCGCTCAGGCAAGGTCGAAGCAGCAGCCCGCGTAGTAAGGCTTGTCGCCGCCATCGACAAAGGGCACTTCGATCGGCTTGCCCTCGTTGCGCCAGCTGTCGCGCTTCTTGTAGCCCGAGCGCGTCAGCCCGGCCAGCAGCTCGTCGTGGTGCTCGATGCGATAGGGGCACACGGCCACGCCGATGCTGTTGAGCGTGTAGATGGTGCGCTCGGGATGCACCGCCGTGGTGTTGAGGATGATGCGCTTGGGCTTCACGGCAAGCTCCGAAAGAATCGCATCGATCCGCTTGGGCAGGTACTGCAGGCTGCCCGAGGCATACAGCACGTCGACGCCGCTCGCGTCGCGGTAGTCGGTGGTGAAGTCGAGCTGCGCGCTCACCTCGCGCTGCCCGGCCAGTGCCTGCCCGCTGGCCACCACGCTGGGCACGTCGCACACGGTCCAGTGCAGGTCGGCGGGGTAGTTCACGACGCGGCGAAAGGCGTAGTACTTGATGCCGACGTGGCCGCCCAGGTCGAAGATGCGGGTCAGCCCCGCGTCGATCGAACGGCTCAGCCAGAACAGGCCCGGGTAGTCGTAGAAGTAGATCTGCGGGCTGTAGAGCCGGGTCGTCTCGGGGTTGTCGTAGCCGACGAGCTTGGTGGTGGGCACGCCGCTCTCGGCCTCTGCAAAGCTCGCGAACGAACCCATGAAAAGGTTCTCGTCCTGGTTGTCCAGGAACTTGCGCCTGTAGGCACTTTCCAGACCGTTTGAAAGCATCTTTTTTCTCCGGTGGCCAGCCCATTGTGCAGACCGCCCGCCAAGTGCTCAAGTTGCAAAGCCCTGCGCTGCTGGGGCAGTTACCCAGGTGGGTACCTTTCGCGGGCATCGATCGCGTGCGGGCGCATTGGACTAAAGTCCCATGACACCTCACGCGCCTTGCCTTAAGTTGCATGCGCCGATCGCGGCATTCCCTTCACCCGCTGCCCTCCTTCGCATCACCACCGATGAGCGCCTCATTCACGCCGACGCCCACCGACCCCGTCTTTGCCGCGCGCATGGCCGCGCTGCACCGCAACTTTCCGTTCTCGCTGCTGGGCGTGCTGTTCACGGTGGGGCTGGTGATCGCGGCGCTGTTCGGCGCGGTGTCGCACGCGCAACTGGCGGCGTGGGCCGTGGCGAACACCGTGCTCACGGCCGCGCGGGCCTGGAACGTCTGGCGCTTCCGGCACGCGATGCGCAGCGACGCCGCGCTGCGCCGCTGGCGGCTCGGTGCCATCGCCGGCGCGGTCGCGGGTGGGCTGCTGTGGGGCCTGCCGCTCGCGTACTGGATGCTGCAGGTGCCGCTGGCGCAGCAGATGTTCATCGTGGTGGCGATGCTCACCATGGGCACAGGCGCCATCTACGCCTACTGCATCGACCTGGGCCTGCTGTATGGCTTCCAGGTGCCGTACTTCTTGCCCGCGATGCTGGCCCTGGGCACGCTCGACGACGTGATGCTGCGCGTGATGTCGGTGGCCGGCGTGCTCTACCTGTTCGTCACGCTGGCCTTCGCGCACCGCATGTACCGCACGCAGGTCGACTCGCTGCAACTGCGCTTCGAGAACCTCCACCTGCTCGACCGGTTGCGCCACGAGAAGGAAGCCGCCGAGCGCAGCGACCTGGCCAAGTCGCGCTTTCTTGCGGCGGCCAGCCACGACCTGCGCCAGCCGGTACATGCGCTGAGCCTGTTCGTGGGCGTGCTGCGCGGACAGGCGCTGCCGGCGACGAGCCGCCACCTGGTCGACAGCATCGGCCGGGCCGCCGCCGCGATGGGCATGCTGTTCGAGGGCCTGCTCAACATCTCGCGGCTCGATGCGGGCGTGGTCCGCGTGAGCCCCAAGCCCTTTGCGCTGGCCAGCCTGCTCGACCAGATACAGCTGGAGTTCGCGCCGCAGGCGGCCGCCAAGTCGCTGGTGCTGCGGCTGCGCACGCCCGATGCCACCGTGCGCTCCGACCCGGCCCTGCTCGACCGCGTGCTGCGCAACCTGGTGGAGAACGCCATCCGCTACACCGCGCGCGGCAGCGTGCTGATCGGGTGCCGCCGCGCGGGCCCCAACCTGCGCATCGAGGTGTGGGACACCGGGCCGGGCATTCCCGAGGCGGAGCACGAGCGGGTGTTCTGGGAGTTTCACCAGCTCGCCAACCCCGAGCGCGATCGCACCAAGGGCATGGGGCTGGGCCTGGCCATCGTGCGCCGCACCGCGGGCCTGCTCGGCCATGCGCTCACGCTGCGTTCGCGGGTCGGCCATGGCACGGTGTTCGCCATCACCGTGCCGCTGGCGCACGAGGCACCCACCGCCGCGCCGCAGACGCGGCCGGCCGCGCTGCTGCCCGAGCCAGGCGGGCAGCTCATCCTGATGGTCGAGGACGATGCGGAGAGCCGCCATGGACTGCAGCTGCTGCTCGAGAGCTGGGGCCACCGCGTGGTGGCAGCCGAAAGCGGCGCGCAACTGCTGAAGGAAGTGACGCACCGGCCCGGCAAGCCCGCGCTGGTCATCAGCGACTACCGGCTGCGCGAAGGCGAGACCGGCGTCGACGTGATCGACCGCGTGCACGAGGAATACAACGACGACGGCATCCCGGCCTTGCTGGTCAGCGGCGACACCGATCCGCAGCGCCTGAGCGAGGTGGCCGCGCGCGGCTGGCAGATGCTGCACAAGCCGGTGGCGCCCGCGCAGCTGCGCGCGGCGATCAACCGCCTGCTGCTGGCGAGCGAGCGTTAGCCGCAGCGCGGGCTTCGCGCCGCGCTGAAACGCGCAGTGGCGATGATGATGCCGCCGCCGAGGCGCCCCGCCGGCGCGGGCCTTGTGCGCCGGTGGATGCAGCGGGTGCGCGCACGCGTTCGCGCACCGCGCGCCCTTGCGTCGTCGTAGTCGTCGCAGCGGCCGGCTGCGCTGCCGGTGTCCGGTGCGCTTCGAACAATGCTTCCTTCTTCTTCAGGTAGTGCATGAGCACATGCGACACCATGTTGAGACCGAAGGTGCCGAACGCCGCCGGAAAGATGTACAGCGCAATCGACAGCTCCGACGAGAACACCACATCGTCCGCCAGCGACGGCGTGGCCTGCGCCTCCAGGGCCAGCGCGCGCAGCATGAAAATGTCCACGCCCGCCAGCACGATCAGCAGCAGGCCAAAGGCAAGCACCGTCGCCTTGGAGAATTCGCGCCGGACGAACAGCGTGACGAAGATGGCCGCGGGCAGCACCAGCGAGCAGAGCACCAGCACCCAGAAGCGCAGCTGCGTGAATATCGTTGCGTCCGAAAGCGTGTGCATGGGCTGATGAACCTTGGATGCCGAATTGAGCCACGGCCGGCGCCTTGCAATTTGTCCGGCAAGTGAACAACGGGTAAAGCCCGCCCTCGGAACCCGCAAGCAATGAAACAGCGGGCAACGTCCGCGCCCCTGTCATGCGCGCGTCACCTCCCCTTCGTTCAGCGCGGCTTGCCCAGCAACCCGGCGCGCCGCGCCACCATCGCGGCCTGTGTGCGGTTCGATACGCCGAGCGCGCCAAAGATCGCCGAGATGTGCGCCTTCACCGTCTTCTCGGTCGTGCTCAGGCGCTCGGCGATCTGCGCATTGCGCAAGCCTTCGCACAGCAGGTGCAGCACCTCGGTCTGGCGCGAAGTGAGCTCGCTCAAGCCGTCCACCGGCGTCGACAGCACCGGCATCGGCGACGCACCCTGCGGCGACGGCTGCACCACGTTCTGCTCGCCGGCGATCACGCGGCGCAGCGCATGCAGCAGTTGCTGGCTGTCGGCCGACTTGTGGACGAAGCCCTGCGCGCCCGCTTCGAGCGCGGTCTCGATGTCGTGCGGATCTTCAGAGGCCGACAGCACCAGGATGCGCAGGCCGCCGCGGCGCCGCTGCAGCTGCTTCACCAGCGCGGCACCGCCCAGGTCGGGCAGGTAGTAGTCGGTCATCACCGCATCGAGCCGCGGCAGCGTGGCCAGCGCATCGAGAGCTTCGCTGCCGCTGCTGGCGGTTTCGATCCGCATCGAAGGCTCGGCCTCGCGCAGCGCAAGGAAAAGACCTTCGCGAAACATCGCGTGGTCGTCGATCAACAGAATCGTGGGGGACATGCGCCGATTCTGTCTCGAAAGACGGGGAAGTCGGAAAAGGAGGCGCAGGCATGAGCCTGGAGCCAGCCCGATGACTCAGAAGCTCGCGTTGAGATTGAAGCCCAGCGTGGCCTTCGCCGTGCGGTAGCCCTCGGGCTTGCTGATCGGCGCGCCGACGAAGAAGTCGTAGCTCAGCTTGCTCCACTGGCCTCGAACGCCGACGACCGCGCCCGCCAGGCTGCGGCCGAGAAGATCGGCGGTCGAGCGGCCACCGACGTGGCCGTAGTCCATGCCCGCATACAGCTCGGCGCCGCTCTGGCCTGCACCCCAAGGTATGGCCCAGCCGATGTCGTTGCGCAGCAGCCAGCCACGCTCGCCCATCAGGCTCGTCTCGCCATCGAAGCCGCGCACCGTGTAGCGCCCGCCGATGGAAAAGCGGTCTTGCGGCGTGAGTGGTGTGCGATTCCATTGCGCCCGGATCAGGCCCGAGTAGCGCATCTTCTGCTCGCCCAGTTTGAACGGTGCATTGAGGCTGATGTCCGCCGTGTACAGCTTCAGGCGCGAGGTGCCCTCGCCGAACTCTTCTTCCGGCGCGGCGCGCGAGCCGAAGCCGCCCGTGCCGCGCTTGTAGGCCAGCGTGCCTTCGAGCGTCGCGTCGCCGATGAACTCCTTGTGGTTCAGGCTGAACTCCAGCCCACCGACCACGCGGTGCTGCACCTCGACTTCGGTGTCGTCCACAAAGTTGCGCGACTCGCGGCGCCAGCCCTTGACCGCCACCGTCGTCTTGCGCTGCTGGTCGCGATACAGCAGGCGCGAGAGCTTGATCTCGGCGTTGTTGCTCTTGCCCGCGTACACGTAGTCCTGGTTCAGGCCCGCCACGCTCTGGTGGTACTGGCTGTTGGAGGCAGTGAAGGCCAGCAGCCAGTAGCCGTACGGCAGCGAGTAGTGAACCGTCTGGCCCTCGGTGCCCTTGGCCGGGTCGCCGAAGACGTGGTTGTTGATGCTGTGGTTGGCGCTGACGTAGAACAGATCGTTCAGGCCGAAGGGGTTGTCCAGCGACAGCGTGGCGCCCGATTGGTAGCGGCCCGTGGCCTCGGTGCCACTGTCGTCCAGGCTGAAGGTCAGGCGCCACTTCTTGGATTGAACGTACTTGACGACGAGGTCGCTGTCGCCGGGCTTGGCGTCGGGGGCGGTCGAAGGTTCGATCTGGATGTCGGCTTCAGCGGTGGGGGTGCGCTTGAGGTTTTCCAGGCCTTGCTCGATGTCTCGCAGGTTCAGTAGATCGCCGGGGCGTGCGGGGATGGCTGTGGCCAGCAAGGCGGAGCTGCCAAGCAAGGTTGATGATGAGTCGGCGGTCGTGCGGATGGCTGCGATTCGGCCGGGGACGAGTGACAGGGTCAGGGTGCCGGTTGACAGGTCTTGGGGCGCGGCGAGGACGCGGGTCGTGACGTAGCCGCGGGCGATGGCAGCTTGCTGGGCGCGCGCCAGAACCACATTGACGCCGGCTGTGCCGAGGCAGCGGCCGATGGGGGAGTCGTTGCCATCTGGGCCTGACAGATCGGCGACGGTCCATTGGAAGGATTCGGATTGTTCGCCGACAAGGAGGATGCGGTCGATGCGAAAGCAGGGGGACTCGGACTCGGGGATGCGTTGGGTAGGAGCCGGGGGCGCAGTTTGTGGACGCTGATCAACTGCGCGCTCGTTCTGCTCGCGCAGGGCGCGTTCGCGTTCCTGCTGGCGCTGTTGCTCGACGAAAGGTTGCGGGGTCGTCGGCGTCTGCTGGGCGAGCGCCAACAAAGGACCGGCCGCTGCTGCGGCGACCAGCAGGTGATATTTCAAATGGAACTCCCTCTTTCTTATTTCTTATTTCTTGGCCCTTACCCGCATGGGTTCGGCCGCCTGCGTTCAGCGCGATGGTGCGGGGCAATCCAGAACGGCCTGCGTTGGAACAGGCACTGGCGCATCTCGGTCGGTTGCATCCATGACGTTCAAGCTGCAAGCTGGCTTGCTACCCCATACGAACTCGACGATGTAGGCGTGTCCATCCCGTGGCGTGAACTTCGCGGTGACCGGACCGCAATTGCCGGTGCGATAGCCAGAGCCGGTGCCATCCGCCCAGGAGCCGTAGCCGCGTACCTGGATCGGCTCCCCGGACTTGGCCTCATGAACGAGATACGGCTCCGTCCTGCGGCCACGCTGCACCGCATTGGCTATCCAGGGGTACACGATGCCGCGACCTGCATCGGCCACATGCCCCAGGGAAGTGAAGCCCTGGCAGGCTTGCGCCGAGGTGCTGACGGAGAAGTGCGCTGGATAGCCCGATCCGGCGGAACGCAATATGAGCTTGGCAGTGCCGGGCTCGACATCGGGCAACTCGTTGTAGCCGTTGTTGGCACGGATGTCCGCCAGTGCAGCTTCGGGATTGATGTCACGGTAGGCGCATGCCGAGAGCATCGCGACGGCAATGGCGGGAAAAAGAATCCCGGAGTGTTTCATTCACGCAGTCATATTGAGTGGTGCAGCGCCTTGTTTGCGATCAGCGCTTGAATTCGACCGCGCGGATCGCTGACGGTTTGCCCGAAAAGCCGCTCACCGAGCCATCGGCGCCAAAGAGGACATCCACCGGTTCATCTTCCTGTGTCGTCCAGTAGCGCCATGCACTGGCATTCAGCTCTTTCGTGTCGTTGCGCGATGGATAGCTCAAAGACATCAGAACCTGAGGGCGTGTCATGCCGACCACGACTTTGCCCGAGTAGACAGCCTTCTGCACCTCTGGGCTCCAGGTTGCGAGCGCCACCTTGGGGTCTGTGGAAACGACGATTTGACGAATCCAGCGAAGTGCCCCTTCCTTGTTGCGCACTTCGTCATCACGCAACGAGATGTAGTCACCGCCAACAGTGCCGTAGGCGTAGCGGTCACGTTTCATGGTGTCGATCACCACGGGCTCGCCGACAGGAATGATGGGGCCGCCCAGCATGTTTGCGCTGGAGACCCAGCCATAGTCAGGACGAAGATTGCAGCAGGTGTAGCCAGTGATGGGTGGGGTGAGCTTGGTAGCGCAACCGGACATGAAAACACCAACAGCCAAGACGCCAACGGCGTTACGGCAAAGCGACGAGATATGTGACAGCTTCATTTTTCTCTTCTAAAAATTATTATTCGAAATTTTCTTTCAACAAACGAACCAAGTCTCCTCCTTTTCCGAAATGTTCAATGAACAACAATGAAAATTCGTCTATAGCCTGCGCCAAGGCAGTTCCGTTAGAAATTCCTGTGCCTCTGGCATCAATGCCATGCTCGTCATCGGGATGTTCAATCGCAAATTGGAATAATTCCGAGATAACAAACTCCTTTGAAGAATTTTCTTCAAACGGATATTCGAGACTTTGCAATTTTATTTTGTAGAGCTTGATTTCCTCCTGGATTTTTCTTACATCCTCGAGGGAAATCTTTCGACTTTGGCAAGATCGAACAATGTCAAGCCATTCGCCTGCCTCAGTGGTGAAACTTTTCTCCATTACCAGCAATTCAAGCGCAGACAACAAAAAGCAATGATATTGATTACATCTATTTTCGCCATTTAGTATTTTTAAATTTTTAGTACAACCAATGAACAAATCGCGACCGGCCGCGTCATTCTTCATAGTGTCATTCTCAAGGCTTGCCATTTCGCCGTGCTGTTTGATCTAAATTATCCATGCGCCTGACACCTAATCCAGCGCTCGCACGCGACAACGAAGGAGTCAAGAAAATCATCAACGCCCATCCAAACATATGCACCCGATTGAGTTTCACCTACTTTTTCCATTGGAAGCCGGAGCCTTATCCCAGCGCGCCATGATCATCTGTGTGACCACTCGGCCACGACCACCTTCCTTCCACGTGTCATGGGTGGCCTGTTCGCCTGCCCTAACATCAAGCTGATTTCATTTTTCGCAATTGCTCAGTAATCTCTGCCGCTTGAGGAAATTTCCCAGAACTCAAGTTCTGCTGAAACCATTTTTTCAATCTTTGGCAAACATCAATAAATTCAAAATCCCTCATCCACTTGGGATCGGTCAGTAGCCAGCCATTGTTCTTCAAAATAAGGCAGCTAGTACTAATTCTCCGAGCATCAGGGTGGACTGCTTCGACCTGCACTTCAGCACTCCTCCAAGCACTCCAATAATCGTCTAGATAATATTGAAGGCCAATGTAAACAGACGGGGCCTTTACACCTTCGGGGAGAAATATCAGATCTTCCTCCGGCCCCTCCCCAAATCTACCTCTAGATAAAATGTAGTTGAAGTCTTGAGATACGAAATTGGCTTCCCCGTCGACCTCTCTCTTCTCAAATCCCAATTTCGTTAAAAAGTTAAACTCCACCGCCGCATACGCGTGAGAATCAAAAATTAGCGTTTTGTCTGTCATGGTTCTAAAACGACCGGCTATGGCAAACACTGCGGGTGGTTAGACGACTGGCGCGTCCGCGTCATACGCGCGCATGAAGGGATACGGGTCTTCGTACTTCTTCAAGGGCCGGATCGGCAACCACTCCCTCGGGATATGGCGTATCGATTTCAACCTCATACCCTGCTCGCCAGGCAATCTTGGCGTACATCGTCGCGTCGGGTTCTAGTCTTACCCTCTGCTCCCAATTAACACTGGGACGGAGGTTCCGCTTGAGTCCCGCGAGGGCGATCCGCGGCCTCTACATCTGTGAGCGAGACAATAATTTCTTTCCCATATTTCTCTTCAAGAAAAACCTTTGCCTCCTCACGATCGCAAGCAAAAAATGTCTCATGCACGCCGGGCTCGTTTGAATCCTTCTTCCACACAATCGCAACGTACTCTTTAAGCTTCTTTTCCATTCACCACCTCACTTTTTGAGACATGCAGCACTATTACAGAAACCACCAACCGTAGTGTCTGGCCCCTGCGTCAGAGCTTTGATTTGTTGAGGGGTCAAGTCTGGGTAGTTGTAGACCTTCACGCCCGGAATGCTTCCGAATTTGTCTACATCATCAAGGTACATGGAGCGATCTACCTTCAAGGAGCCGTCGGCACTTCCATGTACCCCACTGATGATGTTGATGTTCTTGCCTTGCATCAATTCGCTATTCACGATAGTTGCAAAGTCTCTTTGACTAATGTCTCCAGTTGAAGTCCATACTCTCCCGCCAGCTCCGTTTTCCGTAACTGAAAAAATGCCACCGTGCTTTGAAAGCCCTCGTGAAATTTCCATCGGTATGGACGGTTGCGTAGCCTCCCCCAGCGCCCCATACACCCTCACCGCAGCCATGCCCGCACCCGAGGTAGCAAACGCGCAGTTGGTTCCCGGCACGCAACTGCCCATCGCTTGCGCCTCGCCCAGCAACTGCTGACCGACCAGAACCAGCGCCTTCAGATCATTGTCGGTGGCGCTGTCCTGCAATTTTCGAAGGGCGTTGTAGTTATCGCCAATGCACTGCGTCGTGCCGCAACTCAGCGCCTGATTGATGGCGCTACTGACGTTGTCGCTGGTCGGCCCCGTGGTGTTTTGCAGATACTGCTTGAACTGGCCATTCGCGACGTTCAGCGCAATCTGGTTGGCCACTCGGATGCCATCTTTATTCTGCAGATCCTGGATGGCGTTGACCGCCTCGTTGGTGGTCATGCCGAGAGCGCCTCCCGCATACTTGGCCAGTTGGGTGTTGCTGGCCCAGAGGGCGTCGCTGCCCTCCTGAATGGTCTTGGCCAGCTGGTCGCAGTTCTCCTTGCAGTTGAGGAAGGCGGCGCTTTGCACTGCGCTGATGCCAGCGTAGCTATTGAGGATTGCGTTGCGCTGGTCCTGGTTGCTGGCACCCGCCAGCGCGGCCATCATGCCCTTGACTTGTGTGCTGGTCAGATAATTGTTAGTGGTGGCATCGAATGCACTGGCTGCGCCGGCACCGCCGCCCGTGGCCGCACCTAGTGCTGTGCTGACGGCCGTGACAAGCCCATCTTGCACAGACTGCGGCAGATTCAACTGACCCATGACATTGGCGATGGTGGTGATGGACGCTTGACTGACGCCTGCACCCAACGCACCGCCGACGCCACCGCCAAGCGCGCCGACCAGCATGTGCATGGCTACTCGGTTGGTGCCACTTTCTGCCCAATCATTGGCCTGCTGTTGCCACTGGTCGGTGGTTTTCCCGTCGTAGGTCCCGTCGGGCGAGTTGGCCGCCAAGGCCGCGTTCGTCATGCCCGTCTTGTATTTTTCGTTGGCATAGACACCCACGGCTTGCCCAGCCTGGCTGCTGAATTGCTGCGTGAGCTGCGCTTGCGCTTGAACGTTCTTGATGATGTCCTTGGTGTTCCAGTCCTTGATCAACGTACCGGCGCTGCTGGCATCTCCGGTCCTTACGCCCTGGTCACCCGCAATGCCCGAGATGCCCGAGCCGGTGACACTGTTTTGGCTGTTGCCGCTGTAGCTGCCCACGCCAGCGCCACCGGTGGGCGTACTACCGCTCACACCCTTCGGAACCGACCATGACGACGTCATGTCCTTGGCCGGGGCCGTGTCTGTGGCGGCTGTCGGTGCAGTGGTGTATCCGATGCCCACGCCACCACTAGCGGAATAGCTGCTGCCACTGGACCGGCTGACGTTCTGCAGATCGCTCAGCGTAAGCGTCCCACCCGTGCTGAAGCTGTTCTTCTTGTCATCAATCGCTGCTTGCGTGCTCTCGATGACAGCGCCCTTCAGATCGGTGTTGCCTGCCACCTTCACGTCGAAGCCACCGTCCCCCGTCTTGATGCCGGACTGCACGGCCGGGCTCACGAACAGGCCGTCGGCCTTGGCCCCTGCCGCACTCGCGCTGGCCGTGGCAACGATGCCGTAGCAGATCGGCGGTATGCACAAGCTGAGGTTGAAGCCCGAGCTGCTCTGGCGCGACTGCCCGATGCTCACATCCTGCAGGCTCTCGATGTTGAGGTTGCCGCCCACATCGGCTGTGACACGGTTGGCTTCAATGATGCCTCCGCGCACGTTCAAGTCACCGCCCGAACTGATGCTCACAGCCTTGCCGCCGCTGACCTGCGTGGCGTTGTAGCTGATGTCGTTCTGGTTGTCGCGTCCCTGGCCATTGCTCACGCCCAACTGGATGCTGAAGCCGGTCTGTGCACCCGCCCCGAAGGTGACGCCGACGTTGGCACCGTGGCTGACGTTCCGGCCGACCGTCATGCTTTCGTTCTTGCTGGCTTCCAGCGTGACATCGTTGTCCGCCGCCAGATGGACGGTGTCGCCCGCCGCGATGGTCGAGCCGGTGACGCGGATGTTGGAGTCCTTGCCGTCACCGGTCGCAACGATGTTGACGTTGTTGGCGCCCACGATGCCCGAGCCCACCGCCTCCTTGCTGGTGGTGATGCTGGTGCTCTGGCTGGTGTTGCGGCTGACGTTGACACTCACGCCATAGCTCAGCGGCCCCGTACCGCCGATGGCCTGCACAGCGTCGTAGGCGTTCTTGCCGCTCATGGCAAGGTTGATCGCCCCCAAGGCCTGCATGCGGCCATCGCCACCCGTGTCGCCCACTGCCTTGACGGTGTTGACAGCCCCCTGGATGTTGTTGGTGCTGATCCCCGCGAAGTTGGCGCTGCCACCCATGATGCTGCTGGCGCTTTTGTCCATGGTCACCGACATGGACGTGTTGAACGCCTCGTTGATGACGACTTTTTTCGCGAGGATGTTCACGTCGCCGCCGACCGGGGTGCCATCTACAGTGCCACCTTGCCCCGACGCCATCACGCTGCTGGCGGTCTGGCGATATGTGTTGCCGGCCACCATGGTGACATTGCCTTGCAGGCTTGCAACCTGGCTGGCCTGCTGTGTCGTGGTGGTGGTCGCGTTCGCTTGCGAGCCCTTGATATTGCCGACGGCCGGGTTGTACCAGGTGCCGATCATGCCGGTTTTGCCGTTCGCGTCGTAGCTGCTCTCCACGTTGGTGTTCTGCGCGCTCTCGATGGTGAGATTGCGCACGGCCAGCATGGTGATGTCTTTGTCGGCAACGATGGTCGCCGCCTGCACGGTCGTATCGCGACCGCTCACAGTCTGCAGGCTGCCGGCCGAGATGCTGGTGCCAATGGCGTCGGTGCGACTGTTCGCGTTGGCGCTCGTGCTGGACTTGCTGCCCATCACGTCGGCGCCACCCGGCGTGTCCGGCCCCATGGACATGCCGATATGGTTGGCAAGACTGGTTGCGCTGGTCTTGCTTTGCTTGGCGTGCATTTCCTGCGTTTCCTGATTGGCCGTTGTCAGGTTGATGTCGCGCCCGGCCGACAGGCTTGTGGCTTCGTCCGCACGAAGCTGCGCGGCCTGAAGGTTGATGTCGTTGCCGGCCACCAGCGCCATGCTCTTGCCGCTCAGGCTGCTGGAGAGGACATCCGTGATGCTGCTGCTATTGAAGGTGCTGGCGCTTGTCTCTTTCAGCAAGCTCTTGGACGACGTCTGGGTGGCCGTGGCGACGCTGGAGGTGGCTTGGCCCGCCGTCAGATTGACGTTGTGGGTGGCTGTGGCAATCAGTGCGCCGTCCACGCTCGCGACAGCCCCCGCACGGATGTTCAAGTCGTTGCCGGCGATCAAGCGCACACTGTCTTGCCCCTGAATGACCGAGCCTACTTCGCGACTTTCGAAGGCGGCTGCCGCAATGCCCTTGCCCGCAACGACGGAACTGCGATCTTCCGTGACTGTGCCCAGGTTGATGTTACGCGCCGCTCCCACTGCAACCGATCCGGCGCTGACGAGCGCGGCAGCGATCAGGTTGGTATCGCGTCCCGCTGAAACGATCAGCAGGCCACCGGGGTTGGTGATGTACACGCCCGCCACCTGATCTATGTCGGTACGCGAAATGCCCGCCTGCGTCGTCGTCTGGATGTTGATGTCGCGCCCAGCCGTGAGTACCGCCGCATCGCGTGCGGTGATGCTGCCACCGATGTTGTTCAGGTCGTTGGTTGCATCGATGGCAACGCTTCCACCGGCGATGCGTCCTCCCAGGTTGTTGACATTCTGGGCATTGATGGACACCAGGGTGCGCCCGGCGATGGTGCCGGTGTTGACCAGGTCGCCCGCGTTCTTGATGACGACGGCATCGGCACTCAAGAGAGCGCCCGAACCATCGATGTCCCCCGGTCGAACACGCACATAGACCTGGGGCACCAGGGCCTGCTGGGTACTGCCGTCGGGCAAGGTCACGGTCTGCTCGACCAGCCAGACGATGTCGCTGGTCAGTTGTGCCATCTGCGCGGCCGACAAGCCGATGCCCGGACGCAGGCCGTATTCCTTGGCGAAGATCACACCCGCATTCATCAACGCGATGTACTCGTCGTCATCGCTGCGGAACCCGTCAAGAAAGCGGTAGCCCGTGAGCTGTGCCACCTGCTCGCGGATGAGCTTCTGTTCATAGAAACCGTCGCCCAGGCGCTTGAGGGTGGTGTTCGGGTCCTGGCCGAGATTGTTCAGCAGATAGTCGCTGCTGAGCCAGTTGCGATAACCCGCAAAGCGGGGATCGGTTTCTATCAGGTAGTGGCTGCCGGCATCGGAGCGAACATTGAACAGGCTGGCCCTGGGGACGGTGACGTTGGGCACGCTGGTGCGCACGACCATGGGACTGGTTTGTGCGGCACCGAACTTGGCCGCAACCTGAACGATGGTGGCCGGCCCGGAATTTATCCCGCCAATGCCGCCGGCGTTGGGCCCCACGTTGACGCTCGAGGCCGCATCCAGTGCCTTGCCGCTCACGGTGTTGAGGTTGGTGTCGTACTTGTACGCGCCCAGCGAGATGGTGATTGCCTTCGTGCTGCCGGGCACCGGAGGCCCCACTTCGTTCTTGTCGTTGACCACGGTGGCCGTGCCGAGCGCCATGCTGCTCTGGCCCGTCATTTGCGAGGACACATAGGGACCGCCGGTGGCCAAGCCGCCCGCCTGTACCTGGCTGTTCTCGTTCAGGAAACGACCGGAGACGGTGATGTCGCCCGCCGCGGCCATGCGTGCCGGATCGACGTTCTTGGCGGTGTCTTGCGTCTTGACGGCAAGCGCGGTCCATCGGCCGTAGCCACCCGTGCCGAGAAGCTTTTCAGTGCCATCAGGATTCTTCAGGAACATCATCCGATTGATGCGGTCCAGGCGCACCTGGTCCGCGAAATAGAAGCCTGCGCTTCCGCTTGTCGGGGCGTATGGTGCGTAGGTCACGAGCACACCGGTCTCGATCACCGGTGTCCCCGGTTCGATGTGAACGTCGCGGTTGTTGACGCTGGCCATGGATATGGACATGCTCCCCAGCGACTCGATGTCGGCGCTCAGGTTGTTGAGCACGCTGCCCTGGCCGATAGCCTTTCGGTTGGCATCCAGGGTGGCGCCGATGCGCATCGCCTTGTCGCCTGTACCGCCACTGAAGATGAGCGAGTGCTCGCGGTTGTTGATGGTGTCCGCGCCGATGTTCAAGGTGTTGCGCGCGGCAATGGTGCCCGCCTTGTTCGCACCATTGGCCGTCTCGGCATCGTTGTCGAGCGTACCGGTGGCAATCGACAAGTCGTCGCCATAGATGCGGCCCGTGCCGATGTTCTTCACCGCACCCGTATTGATCTGCGTGGCAGCCTTGCTGTCGATCAGGCCGCGGTTGGTCAACGTTCCGCCGGCGTTGACGCTCGTGTCGGTGCCCGACATCTCCGCGTTGGCTACGTTGCGGATGTCGCCGCCGCCCACGGTGAGCGTCAGGCCGGCCAGCAGTTTGCCGTTGTTGGTAAGCGTGCCGGTGGTGGTGTAGCTCAAGTTCCCGTTGGCGGCCACTTCGGCGTTGTTGGTGGCGTCGCCCACCAGCGCGACACCCAGGTCGTTGGCCGAAACGAGCTTGCCGCCGTTGGTGAAGCTTTTTGCGTCGACGGTTACGCCGCCGAATCCTTCGGTCTGCACCTTGCCGTCCGCGCCACGCACTGCGGCTGTACCACCGGCCAGCGTGCCACCCGTGTTCACAACGCTCAGCGTCTTGGCGGCAGGGCTCGCACGGTTTGGATCGACGATGTTCAACGTGTCGCCGGCGGAGATCAGGCCGTTCACGTTGGAGACGCTGCCGCCGCTGGTGATCCTGGCATTGACATCGGCACGGATGGCCCCTGTGCCGTTGTTCAGGTTGCCAACGGCCAGGTCCACGTTCTTGCCCTCGATGCCCTGGTCTTTGCCCTGTGTATTCGTGTTGCCGATGGTTGCGGCGTTCAGGGTCGTCTTGCCAAGGGAGCGGATGAGGCCGCCCGCGTTCTGGATGTCGCCGGCGTTGATTGAGAGATCGCCCACCGCCTGGGTCTGCCCCCCGCTGTTGTCGTACCTCGCACCGTGCGTGTCCACCGCCAGGCTGTCGCCGAAGACCTGGCCCGCGACATTGCTCATGCCGCCGTTGGACAGGGTGGTTTTTCCGCCGGCCTGCAGGGTGCCGCCGTCGTTGATGGTCTGGCCCGTGGTCGTGATATTCAGGTCGCCCTTGACCGCCGCCAATGTCCCACCGGTGGAGTCCAGGCTTGCGGCGTCGATGCTGGTCTTGCCGTTGGCGGCCAGCGTACCCTGGATGTTGGAAACCGCACCAGCGGCCTTCACCTGGAGTGCGCCTGGCGTGGTGACCTTGGCGTAGTTCGTGGCAACGTTGCCTTGGGTGGCAGTGATGGTGATGCTTGCGGCGCTGGTCTTGCTGCTCGACAAGTCGACGCTGGCGCCTTGCAAGATGGCATCGCCGGCGGCGACGTTGATGCCATTGGCGACCAGCGCACCCGTGGAGGTGACGCGCAAATCGCCCACGCCGCCGAGTTGACCGTCCGCCTGCACGCCTGCGCCGAGCACGCCGGTACTGCCGCTTTGCACGCTGCCGGCCGCGACGGTTAAATGGCGGCCTGCCGTGATGCTCCCGTCGCTGCTCAGCGCGCCGCCAACAGCGATGCTGGCGTCGTTGCCGGCACGCAAGCTACCGCTACTGGAAAGCGAGGCGGCCTGAACATTCAGGTCCACTGCCGCATCGACGGAGCCACCGCTGCCGTTGATGAATTCATTGGTCACCGCGAGCCGCACACCGGCCTGTGCCGACTGGATGCTGCCTTGGGTGTTTTGCAGCGAGCTGGTGCTCAGCGTCAGCGCCTGGTTGGAAGCCAGGGTGCCACTGTTGTTGATGGTGGCTCCGGCCACGTTCGCAGTCAGCGCGCCTGCGGCCGCTATCGAGCCGCGTGTGTTCTCCACCTTGCCGCCGACCGCGAAGTTGGCATCGGTGGCGCTGGTCAACGTCCCATCGGTGTTGATCAGGTCGCCACTGGTAGCGATGCTCAGGCTGCCTGCATTCAGCTTGCCACCCGTGTTGTTCAGTTGGCCCACATTGGCGCTGAAGCTGTTGCTGACATTCAGGGTGCCGCCCGCGTTGCTGAAGTTCGGACCAGTGACCGCCATGGTGGCCACCGACAGAGTGCCGCCAGCGTTGTTGATCTGGGGCGTTTGCAGCGCGATGGGACCGCCAGCGAGTATCTTCCCGGCGTCGTTCAGGATGGCACCCATCGCCGTGATGGTGCCGGGCGATGCAGGAATGAATGGAGCCGGCGCTGGTGCAGCGGTGAAGCCGCTGGGGCCGGAACCAGACCCAGCTCCGGCGACGGACGTGCTCGGCGTGGTGGTCGTGCCACCTGCGCCTGTGCCCGCGCCTCCGCTCACACTCGCCGTGGGCGCGGGCACAGACTCAACGCCGACAACACCGCCATTCGTGTTCGACAACGTCGGTGACGTGATCGTGAGTCCGATGCTGCTGGTCTGTCGGATCGTCCCGCCACGGTTGTCGAGATCACCCGCACTGGCGATTTCGATTCGCGTGCCTTCAAGGGTGCCGGTGTTCAGGAGCTGGCCCGCGGAAGTGACGATCAGGTTGCCATTGCTCGCGCCGATGCTGCCCGCGTTTCGCACACCGAGACCCGCCTCGGTGCCCACCAGGAAAATATGGTTGGCATACATCCCGCCAAGCTGCGAAACATCCAGCGCAAAGGTGGGCACACTGCCCGCGCCGGCTATAGGGGTCACGTTCGCGTGGTCGGCACTGATGGTGTTCGCACCCACGACCACCTTGAGGTCCGTTGCATAGATCGCCGCGTTGACCTGCACCGCCCGCGCCAGAATGGCTGCGTAGTCGGTCTTGCCTAAATCCAGGCCCGCGCCGTCGATGCTGACAGTGCCGCCTCGCACGACATACGAATCCAGACCGCCGAATGAATTGAACTGCGGCGTGCCCGTTGTAAGCGTGACGCGATTGGCGTTGATGAACGACCCCCCATTCACGGCAATGCCCGACGGGTTGGCCAGGATGAACTCCGCCCGCTGGCCTGCAATTTCCACAGGCCCGTTGATGTACGAAGGGTTGCTCGAGTTGACCTCGTTCAGGATGACTCGCGCGGGGCCCGTTGCCAGGAATGGGTTCGATTGAATGAAACCGCCCAATTGGCTCTGCACGACGCCACGTGAGTTGTTGACGATGACGCCACGGCCCGAGACGTCGAATTGCAGGTACTGGTTCCTGGAGACGCCGGCCGCGCTGGGCGTCATGGGGTTGATGACCGGAATTCCGTTCGGCGCCACGAGGATCGTCGGGCGCATGCCCGCAGGGGCCATCGGATTGGCAACGATCTGGGCTTGACCAGGCAACGCGACCAGCGCGCCGAAGAGAACCGCCGCGGCTGCCGCCTTCGCAGGGACGGTTGCACCTGAGCCGCCCGTTTCCTTGGACGCTCCTCTGCCGGTGCTGTTGGCGACCTCATGAACGACGACCCGCATGGCACGTACGGCGCTCCAGATCACCCGGTTGAAATTCTTGTTCATCGCGCTCTTCTCCCTGGCCGCTCGACGTGACAGCAAGGCACGGCGCAACAGGCGACATGCTGAATCACCGACTCAGCGTCGACGGGGGGCGATTGTCTGGACGCAAAGGTGAGGGAAATGTCAACTAGATGTGTTGCCCCCAGATTCGCACCGGAAGCGTTACTTACCTCACACACCCGTGGCGCACGCACCACCTCCCCCCAGCCAATGAATACCTTCGACCAGAGGGAAAACGCCAAGCCCCACTTGCGCGTTCATTCCTAAAGTCGGACTCGCCCGGCACGACGCAGGCAGCCGCACCGGCAACAACAACCGAAGGAAGACGCGCCATGGAGTTCGACTACGTGATCGTGGGTGGAGGTTCGGGCGGCGCCACGCTGGCGTCGCGGCTCAGCGAAGACCCGGCCGTGACGGTCTGCCTGGTCGAGGCCGGTGGCGACGGCCGGGGCATCCTGGTGCGCGCGCCGGCGGGCACGGTGGCCATGCTGCCGGGCCGCCCGCCCATCAACAACTACGCCTACCAGACGGTGCCGCAGCCGGGCCTGAACGGGCGCCGCGGCTACCAGCCGCGCGGCCGCTGCCTGGGCGGCTCCAGCGCGATCAACGCCATGCTCTACGTGCGCGGCCACCGCGACGACTACGACGACTGGGAGCGTGCGGGCTGCGCGGGCTGGTCGTTCGCCGACGTGCTGCCCTGGTTCAAGCGCGCCGAAGGCAACCAGCGCGGCGCGAGCAGCCTGCACGGTGCCGACGGCCCGCTGCAGGTGTCGGAACAGCAAAGCCCGCGCGCCATCAGCGAGGCTTTCGTGCGGGCCGCCATGGAGTGCGGCATTCCGCGCAACGACGACTTCAACGGCCCCGAGCAGGAAGGCGCCGGCCTGTACCAGGTCACGCAGTTCCACGGCGGCCCGAAGAACGGCGAACGCTGCTCGGCCGCGGCGGCGTACCTGCATCCGGTGATGGACAAGCGCCCCAACCTCACGGTGCTGACGGGCACGCAGGCCCTGCGCGTGGTGCTCGAAGGCCGGCGCGCCGTGGGCGTGGCCGTGCGGCGCGGCGGCAACAACAACGAGACCATTCGCGCACGCCGCGAAGTGGCGCTGTGCGGCGGCGCCTTCAACTCGCCGCAGTTGCTGATGCTCTCGGGCATCGGCGACCCGGCCGAGCTGGGCCGCCATGGCATTGCCGTGCAGCACGCGCTGCCGGGCGTGGGCCAGAACCTGCAGGACCACACCGATTTCATCCTGGCCTACAAATCGAAAGACACCGACCTGTTCGGCATCGGCCTGGTCGGCGGCGTGCACCTGGTGCAGGCGATGCTCGAGTGGCGCAAGCGCGGCACGGGCCTCATTGCCACGCCATTCGCCGAGGGCGGCGCGTTCATCAAGTCGTCGCCCGAATTGCGCCGACCCGACCTGCAGTTGCACTTCGTCATCGCGATCACCGACGACCATGCGCGCAAGCTGCATGGGGGCTTCGGCTTCTCATGCCATGTGTGCGTGCTGCGCCCCAAGGGCCGAGGCGACGTGCGTCTGGTCGATGCCAGCCCCGACTCGGCGCCGCGCATCGACCCGCGCTTCCTGTCGGATGCGGAAGACATGGCGCTGCTGCTGCAGGGCGTGAAGAAGACGCGCGAGATCCTGCGTGCACCGGCCCTCGAAAAGTACCGGCACAGCGAGGTCTACACGGCCGACGCCCACACCGACGAAGAGCTCACGCAGCACATCCGCTCGCGCGCCGACACCATCTACCACCCGGTGGGCACCTGCAAGATGGGCGTCGATGCAATGGCGGTGGTCGATGCGCAGTTGCGCGTGCACGGCATCGCGGGCCTGCGCGTGGTCGATGCCTCGGTCATGCCGACGCTGATCGGCGGCAACACCAACGCGCCGACGATCATGATGGCCGAGCGCGCAGCCGACTGGATGCACGGGCCGGTCTCCTTCTGGCAGCCGGCTACTGAAGCGGCTGAGACGAGCCCCGCACCACCAGCTCACCCGGCAGCAGCAGCTGGCGCGGCGCTGCATCCAGACCCCGCAGCCGTTCGATCAGGCACGTAGCGGCCGTGCGGCCGATGGCATCGGTGGGCTGTGCCACGGTGCTCAGGCCGGGGCCGATCAGCGAGGCCCATTCGGGATCGTCGAAGCCGACGAAGCCCAGGTCGTTGCCGAACTGCCAGCCCAGCCGTGCCATGGCCTGCGCCACGCGCAAGGTGACCACGGCATTGCCGGCCACCACCGCCGCGCGGCGGCCGCGCCTGGCACGCTGGCGCAAGGCGCGCAGTGCGTCGTCGAGCGCATCGCTGCCGCCTTCGACGCATTCGAATATCTCGCCCGCCACGCGCGGCTCGTGCGCGGCCACGCAGGCGCCGAAAGCCGCGGTACGTTCGCGCCGCGAGCTCACGCCCTTCTGCGGTTCGGTGACGTACAGCAGCTCGCGGTAACCGCCATCGACAAGGTGGCCGCAGGTGTCTTTCATGGCCGCGTGGTTGTCGAGCGAGACGAAGTCGGTGTGCATGCCGGTGTGCCGTCGGTCGACCAGCACCGCGGGCTTGCCGTGCAGCGTGACCGCATCGACCACGTTGCTGCCGCGCCCCAGCGTGTTGAGAATGAAGCCGTCGACCTGGTAGCCCGCCAGCGCGTCGATGGCCTCGCGCTCGCGCTCGCTTTCGTTGCCGAGGTTGAACAGCATCACGAGGTAGCCCGCGTCCTGGCAGGCCTTCTCGGCGCCGCGCAACACCGCAACCGAATACGGGTTGGTGATGTCGGCCACGATCAATCCGATGAGCCGCGAGCGGCCATGGCTCAACGCCTGCGCCATCGGGCTCGGCGAATACTGCAGCGCCGCGATGGCGACCTCGACGCGCGCGGCGATGTCGGGGCTCAGCAGCCGCTCGCGGTGGTTGAGAAAGCGCGAGACGGTGGCTTTGGAAACACCGGCGGCCTCGGCGACGTCTGCAATGGTGGCGCGGCCGGTCGGCTTCATGGTCTTGCTCCTTCCCCTCCCGGGGGAAGGTTGGGATGGGGGCAGGCAGAGCGCCCAGTGGATGCGCCGCTTGCCCCCACCCCTGCCCTCCCCCTGCGGGGGAGAGAGAAAGACATGCGCGATCTCATGCGGCAGCCGTGTCGTACGGCGCGGTCGGCTTCTCGCCGGCCAGCACCTGCAGCAGGTTGGTCGTCGCCAGTTCGGCCATGGCATGCCGCGTCTCGTGCGTGGCCGAGCCGATGTGCGGCAGCGGCGTCACGCGCGGGTGCGTGCGCAAGGGCGAATCGACCGGCAGCGGCTCTTTCGCGAACACGTCGAGGCCGGCCGCGCGCAGCGTGCCGTGGTCCAGCGCATGCAGCAGCGCGTCTTCATTCACGGTGGCGCCGCGGCCACCATTGATGAAGGCGGCACCCGGCTTCATGCGGGCGAAGAAGGCGGCGTCGATCATGCCGCGCGTGGCGTCGGTCAGCGGCAGCATCGCCAGCACGATGTCCGCGCGGGCGAGCAGGTCGTCCAGCGGCGTGTGGCTGGCGCGGCCCTGCAGCTCGGGCGCCTGCGCGGCCAGGTCAACCGGGCGGCGTGCGTGATACAGCACCGGCATGCCGAAGCCCAGCGCGGCGCGGCGCGCCACGGCCTGGCCGATGCGGCCGAAACCGAGAATGCCGAGCGTCTTGCCATGCACGTCGGTGCCGAAGAGTTCTTCGCCGATATTTTTCGTCCACCGGCCTTCGCGCACAAGATTCGACAGCTCGACCACGCGGCGCTGCGTGGCCATCAATATCGCGAACACGGTGTCGGCCACCGTTTCAGTCAGCACGTCGGGCGTGTGGCACAGCACGATGCCGCGCTTGTGCAGTTCGGCCAGCGGATAGTTGTCGACGCCGACCGACACGCTCGAAATGACCTGCAACTGCGGCGCCGCGTCGAGCAGCGCGGCATCGACCGTGTGGCTCGAACCGATCAACCCGTTCGCGTTGGCAAGCGCGGCGGCAAAGGCCTCAGGCTCCTTGCGCGGATCGGCCACGGTGACGTTATGCGCGGCCTGCAGGCGCGCCAGCTGGTCTTCGGGCAGGGGCCGGAAAACAAGAACATTCTTCTTCGCCATGGTCTTCAGAGCCCCGCTTCTTCGAGTTCGGCGCGCGTAGGCAGCCCTTCGGTGTCGCCCAGCACCTGCACGGCACGCGCGCCGATCCAGGCGCCGCGGCGCACGGCGTCGGGCACGCTCCTGCCTTCGAGCAAGGCGCTGACCACGCCGGCCGCGAAGCCGTCGCCCGCGCCCACGGTGTCGATCACTTCCTTCACCGGGAAGCCATCGATGCGGCCTGTGCCGGCCACGTCGCTGTCGTAGTAGGCACCCTCGGCGCCGAGCTTGACCACCACCAGCTTCGCGCCGCGCTCGCGGTAGAAGCGCGCCACGTCTTCGGGTTGCGTATGGCCGGTGAGCAGCAGGCCTTCTTCGATGCCGGGCAGCACCCAGTCGGCACGCGAAGCAAGTTCGTTGACCCAGTGCCGCATGGTCTCGGTCGATGACCAGAGCGTGGGCCGCAGGTTGGTGTCGAACGAGATGGTGCGGCCGGCCGCGCGCATCACGTCCATGGTCTTCAGCGAAGCCTGCAGGCTGGTATCGGAGATGGCGGCGAACACGCCGGTGGCGTGCAGGTGGCGTGCCGATCGCAGCCAGGCTTCGTCGACGTCGGCCGGGCCCATCTGGCTCGCGGCGGAGCCCTTGCGGTGGTATTCGATGGGTGGATCGCTGCCGTCGGTGACGCGGCCCTTGAACTGGAAGCCGGTGCGTTGCGTGGCGTCGCAGATCACGTGCGAGCAATCGATGCCCTCGCCGCGCATGGTCGCAATGAGCGAGCGGCCCATCGAGTCGGTGCCCAGGCGGCTGGCCCAGCCCACCTTCAGGCCGAGGCGCGACAGGCCGATGGCCACGTTGGTCTCGGCGCCGGCGGTGCGCTTGTGGAACGCCTGCGCGTTTTCCAGCGGGCCCGGCCGGTCGGCCACGAGCAGCATCATGGCTTCGCCGAACAGGGCGACATCGAAAGCGGTGGGTTCTGTCATGGAATGCGTTTCTACGCGCGAGCGGCGCGGATGAAGTCGATCTGCGCGCGGGTGACGGCCAGCAGGTCGTCGCCCACGAGCGGGTATTCGATGGCGTGCGGCACGTCGGCCGGCAGTGCGCGCAGCACCGCGCGCCACGGCGCGACCGAGTCGCCCAGCGGCACTGCCACCCACTTGTGCGGCAGGCGCTGCGCGCCCTTGCAATGCACGTAGCGCACGCGGCTGCCGAGCGCCTGCGCGGCCTGCAGCGGGCATTCGCCGAGCCAGTGCCAGTTGCCCATGTCGAAGGTCATGCCGAGCTCGACACCGGCGCGGTCGGCCACTTCGAAGAAGGTCTGCAATGCGGCGAGCGTGCCGGCGCGCACGGTCTGGTCGTTCTCGATCACCAGTTCGACGCGTGTCTGCGACAGCTCGACCTTCAAGCCCCACAGCGAACCATGCGATGAAGCCTGGAAGTCACCGATGGACATCTTCAGCCGCTTCGCACCCACGCGCGTGGCAGCGGCAATGCCGCGCTTGAGCGCGGCGCTGTCGAGCCAGCCGCCTTCGGCCCACAGGCCCTCCGGGCTGGAGTACACGGATGCAAGGCCGTTCAGCGCAGGCAGTTCGGCATCGGCGTCGCGCAGCATCTCGCCGCGCACTTCCACCGAATCGGCACCGGCCGCGCGGGCCAGCTGCGAACACCAGAGCTGGCCGTGCCGCCCCACCTCGGCCGCGCCGAAGGACGACAGGGAAATCAGCAGCTCGAAGGACATCAGTGGCCTTGGTGCGAGCTGAGGATCTGGCCAAGGAACTGGCGCGTGCGCTCGTCCTTGGGGTTGCCGAAGAATTCCTCCGGCGGCGCCTGCTCGACGATCTTGCCTTCGGCCATGAAGATCACGCGGTCGGCCACGCTGCGGGCAAAGCCCATTTCGTGCGTCACGCACAGCATGGTCATGCCGTCTTCGGCCAGGCCGATCATGGTGTCGAGCACTTCCTTGACCATCTCGGGGTCGAGCGCCGAAGTGGGCTCGTCGAACAGCATGATCTTGGGCGCCATGCACAACGCGCGCGCAATGGCCACGCGCTGCTGCTGGCCGCCCGAGAGCTGGCTCGGGTACTTGTTGGCCTGCTCCGGGATGCGCACGCGGGTGAGGTACTTCATGGCCACCTCTTCCGCCTGCGCCTTGGTCATGCCGCGCGAGCGCATCGGCGCCAGCGTGCAGTTCTCCAGAATGGTGAGGTGCGGGAACAGGTTGAACTGCTGGAACACCATGCCGACTTCGGCGCGCACCGCATCCACGTTCTTGCCGCCGGCCGTGAGGTCGATGCCATCGACCACGATGCGGCCCTTCTGCACCGTCTCCAGGCGGTTGATGCAGCGGATGAGCGTCGACTTGCCCGAGCCCGACGGGCCACAGATCACGATGCGCTCGCCCTGGCGCACCGACAGGTCGATGCCCGTGAGGACCTGGAATTCACCGTACCACTTGTTGACCGCTTCCATGCGGATGATGGCATCCGTGGGGGAGGCGGCGGTTGTGACTGCGTCCGTCATGCTTTGGGGTTCCGTCGTCGACTCGGTGCTGGGCTCAGTTCATCTTCGGCAGGTCGACCTGCAGCCACTTCTGGTAGAGCTTGTTCAGCTCGCCATTGGCGGTGTTCTTCTGCACGAAGTCGTTCACCGCCTTGTGCAGCTCTTCCTGGCCGGGGCGCATCGCGATGCCCATCGATTGCTGCACCAGCGTGAACTTGTTTTCGTAGGTGTTGGCGGGCACGCGCTTGGCGATCTGCGCAGCCACGGTGACCGAGCAGCCGATGGCGTCGACCTGGCCCGAGATGAGCGCCTGCATGGCCGATGCGTCGTCGTCGAAGCGGCGGATTTCGGTGCCTTCGGGTGCGGCCTTGGTCACGGCCACGTCTTGCGTCGACGCGCGGGCCACGCCCACGCGCAGGCCCTTCAGGTCGGCTGCCGCCTTGATGGGGGTCTTGCTCGCGCCGTACAGCACGATGGTCGCGGCCGCGTAGGGCTGCGAGAACTGAACCTGCTTCGAACGCTCGGGCGTGATGGCCAGCGAAGCCACCAGCACGTCGACCTTGTTGGTCAGCAGGAAGGGAATGCGGTTCGGGCCGGTCACCGGCACGATGTTGGCCTTGACGCCCCAGTCCTTGGCCAGCAGCTTGGCCACGTCGGCGTCGTAGCCGTCGGGCTGGTTCTTGGCGTCGGTGGTGCCGTAGGGCGGAAAGTCGACCAGCATGCCGATGGTGATCTCGCCCTTCTTCTTGATGTCGGCCACGGACTGTGCCGAGGCGAAGGGTGCGAACACGGTAAGTGCGGCGCCGAGGCCCAGGGCTGCGATGGCAGCGCGGCGGGTGGTGGTAACGGTCATTGGATGTGTCTCCTGAATAAAGAAAGGAAGCGACGAGAAAAAAGAAAAGCGAAAAATGAAAAGGGTCAGCGTGCCAGCGCGCGGGCGCGCTTGCGCTCCATGCGGGCGGCCAGCAAAGAGAGCGGCCAGCAGATCGCGAAGTAGATGGCGGCCACCACCGAGAACACGATCAGCGGCTGGAAGGTGGCGTTGTTGATGATCTGCCCGGCGCGCGTGATCTCGGTGAAGCCGATGATGGCCGCGAGCGACGTGCCCTTGATGATCTGCACCAGGTAGCCCACCGTGGGCGCCAGCGCGATCTTGAAGGCCTGCGGCAGCACCACGTCGCGCATGCGGGCCGTGTACTTCAGGCTCAGCGCCTCGGCCGCTTCCCACTGGCCGCGCGGAATGGCCTCGATGCAGCCACGCCAGATTTCGCCGAGGAAGGCCGCGCTGTTCAAAATGAGCGCCACGCCCGCGGCAATCCACGGGTTGATGTCCAGCCCCAGCACCGGCGCACCGAAGAAGATCAGAAACAGCTGCAGCAGCAGCGGCGTGCCCTGGAAGATCTGGATGAAGGTGGTCGAGGCGGCACGCGCGGCCGTCGACTCGGAGGTGCGCATGAGCGCAATGATCAACCCCAGGACGGCACCGCCGACGAAGGCGATGGCCGAGAGCGCCAGCGTCCACTGGGCCGCTTCGAGGATGAAAAGAAACTCGGGAAAACCGAAGGTACGCATGATGGTTCTTGCTCCGTCCGTGGCCTGTGGTTACCGGCGGTCCGGGTAGTTGAGCGTGCGCTTGTAGATCAGCTTGAACATGGCCGAGAAGGCCAGTGCCAGCGCCAGGTAGATGGCGGCCACCACGATGTAGATCTCGAAGCTGCGGAAGGTTTGCGACTGCAGGTTGGCGGCCACCGAGGTCAGGTCGTCGGCCGAGATGACCGACACCACGGCCGAGCTGAGCATCAGAAGGATGAACTGGCTGGTCAGCGCCGGGTAGATGGCCTTCAGCGCGGGCTTGATGATCACGAAGCGGAAGATTTCCCAGGGCTTGAGGTTCAGCGCCCTGCCCGCTTCGATCTGCCCCTTGGGAATCGACTCGATGCCCGCGCGGATGATTTCCGTGGCGTAGGCACCCAGGTTCACCACCATGGCCACCAGCGCGGCCGTCTGCGGCGACCAGCGCAGCCCGATGGCTGGCAGCGCGAAGAAGAAAAAGAACAGCTGCACCAGGAACGGCGTGTTGCGGATCACCTCGATGTAGGCATTCACGAGAAAGCGCAGCCAGCCCGGCCCCGAGGTCTTGCCCCAGGCGCAAAAAATGGCGACCACCAGCCCCAGCACCGTGGCAATGAGCGAGAGCTGGATGGTGATCCAGGTGCCCTTGAGCAACAGCGGCCAGGCGGCAAGGACGGCGTCGAATTGAAACTGGTAGTTCATGGTGGAGCGACCGCGAATGGCCACGTGCATGCTTCAAAAGCAATGCTTGCAGCTTATATGAAACCGGTTTCAGGCCAACTTAGGGATTCCCCTAGGTGGGCGTTTTGTCTCACCTTCTGCCTACACTTCCGCGATGCTGAACCCACCCGCGGCCACCCTCCCCACGGAGGCGGACACGCCCCTGCCGGGCGCTCCCACCGTGCAGCATTTCAGGCAGGCACTGCTCTGGCCGCTGCGGCTCATGCCCGCACCGGACGCCAAGCCCTCGCACCACGGGCCCTGGCATGTGCTGCGCGAGATGGGCGATGCCTCGCCGTGGCGCGAAGAGGTCGACGAATACACCGGCGACAGCAGCCGCTTTCATGAGCGGCACTACAACGAGTTCGTGAGCTTCCTGCCGTACGTGCAGCGCTTTCTTTATGGCGAAGGCCGCTCGCGGAACAGCCAGGACGACTCGGCCTCGGGCACCGACGGCGATTCGCCGATGCGCATCTTTCGCCGCAAGGACATCGCGGCGGTGCGGCTGGTGGCGCAGCCCGGCGATGCGCCCGTCACGCTCGACGTGGTTCATTGCGACCTGTACTTCTTCTTCGACATCGACGTGGTGCTACTGAACCTGGAGGTCGGCGCCAACAACCTGAGCCTTGCGCAGGCGCAAGACATCCTCTACCGCTTCGGGCGTGCCTACCCGGCCGGCTGGAACCCCGACGGCTCGGCGCTGCATTGCATGGCGAGCGTCGAATGGCTGGCCGCCGATGGCCGCGTGCTCGCAAGCTCCGACGCGCAGCAGCGCGAGAGTTTTCTGTCGCATGTGGCGCAGCACCGCGCGCCGCGCATCTCGTCGCACTGGGCCTTCCTGATGCAGCCGCTGGTGAGCGACCACTCGGAAGACCCGGGCGTGCTGCGGTACAGGCAGATCGAGTACTACCGGATGCCGGTGATGGCCTACCTGTCGCTGGACGACCCGCGCCGCCTGACGCGCGACGACTTCGTGCGGCTCGCGCTGGTGACCGGTGCGGGCACGCCCGATGCGCACCTGCCCTACGCGGACCTCCACCTTGCGGACTTCGAGCACAAGTACTGCTACGACCGCTTCTGGGTCAACGCGGGCGCGGCGCCGAACACGCGCTACCTGTGCAACGGCCACGCGCTGATCGTGGTGGGCGATGCGCATTCGGAGTTCTTCTGCTGCCGCGACCGCGGCGTGCTGGCGCAGTTCAGGCACCAGCACTTTTTGTTGTTCCTGATTGCGCACTTCCAGAAAGCTTCGCTGCTGATGTTCTCGGACCAGCTGGTCGAGGCATTGAAGAAGCTCGACATCCGCAGCACGCCGAGCGTGAAGCAGTTCAAGCGCGCGATTCGTGCGAGCTTCGAGCGCTTCTTGCGTTTCACGCACCGCTACTGGTTCCACGAAATTTCCGAGCAGGCGCAGGTGCGCGCGCTGTCGCACATGTGCGCCACGCACCTGGGGCTGGATCCGCTGTACGACGAGGTGAAGGCGCGCATCGCGGACATGAACACGTACCTGGACGCAGACAGCCTTCGGCGCCAGGCGAGCACTGTGGTGCGGCTGACGGTGGTGACGTTGTTCGGCCTGATCGGCACGGTCACGACGGGGTTCCTGGGCATGAACCTGCTGGCCGAAGCGGATGCGCCGTTGTGGCGCAAGGCACTGTGGTTCGGCGTGGTGTTCATCCTGACGACGTGGCTGACGATCTACACAATGGTGAAGTCGCAAAAGCTGTCGGACTTCATCGATGCGCTGTCGAACGACCGGCTGGGGTTTCGCGGGAAGATGGCGGCTCTGGCGCGGGTTTGGCGGGCTGGGGCGGACTGATCTTGCATGTTGAGGTTGTGTTGTTCAGGGCGACGCCCA
>NZ_QAJK01000001.1:70248-101115 GCF_003852515.1 Variovorax sp. KBW07
GGCATCGGGTGCTTCCCGCAGCGAAATAAAGGAGGAGCGAAGCGGGGGACATTCGCGGAGGGAAGTACCCGGTGTCAGTCGCACATACACAGAGCCTGAGGCTCGGTCAGAACGGTTCATGCGCGCACTAAGATCGCGCCTCTCCTCTCCCCACCTCGCCGGACCCGCACATGCGCATCGCCATCGTCTCGGACATTCATGGGAACCTTCCTGCGCTCGAAGCGGTGGTCGAAGACATCGCCCGTCGTGGCGCGGATGCCATCGTCAACCTCGGTGACAGCCTGTCCGGTCCGTTGATGCCGCTGGAGACCGCTCGGTTCCTGATGGCGCAGGACTGGGTTCAGCTCGCCGGAAACCATGAGCGGCAACTGCTCACCCTGCCAGCGGAAAAGCGCGGCCCGTCCGATGCGTTCGCGCATGCACGACTCGGCGCGAAAGAGTTCGAGTGGATCGCATCGCTGGAGCACACGCACCGCTTCAGCGCCGACGTGATGCTCTGTCATGGCACACCGGCCAGTGACCTCGAGTACTTTCTGGAGACCGTCGAGCCCGAGAACTTCCGCGCGGCCACGCAAACGGAAATCGATGCACGGCTCGGCGATGTCGATGCGCCACTGATCACCTGCGGGCACACGCACATACCGCGCGCGGTGCATGCGTCGAGCGGACAGTTGATCGTCAATCCGGGCAGCGTCGGCCTACCCGCGTACGGCGACATTCATCCGTACCCGCACGCCGTCGAAACCGGCTCCCCGAAAGCGCGCTACGCCATCGTCGAACAGCGAGACGGCGAGTGGATTGCAAAGCTGATCGCCGTACCCTACGACCACACAGCCATGGCCGCATTGGCGTTGAAGCACCGGCGACCAGACTGGGCCCATGCCCTTGCCACAGGGCGCATGCCTTAGCAGCGACGGCCAACGACCTGCCGAAGCCCGCTGAGCCACGGCGACCAAGGAGGTGCGATCACCCACGACGTGTCCAGGTGCGCAGGGCATCGGGTGCTTCCCGCAGCGAAATAAAGGAGGAGCGAAGCGGGGGACATTCGCGGAGGGAAGTACCCGGTGTCCTGTGCACACGCCCTGAACAGCAGCGCAGAGAACACCCCGAAACCAAGCGCCTAAAGATCAATCTCCGCACTGGCAATCGCACGAATGGGCACGCCGAAGCTCGTGATGTTCGACAGCGTAACGTTGTGGTGCGCGCGAATGAAAGCGCCCGTCGCGTGCGGCTTGTCGTGCGACGTGTGTGCATCGGCCGCCAGCACCACTTCGTCGTAACCCAGAGCGGCCGCGCGGCGCGTGGTCGTGTCCACGCAGAACTCCGACGAATAGCCGCAGATCACCACGCGTCGCACGCTGTGCCCCGACAGCCATGCATCGAGCGGCGTGCGCAGGAACGAGTCGGGCGTCGTCTTTCGGATCCTGGTGTCGCGCGTGTCGACGTTCAACGCGCTGGCCAGTTGCCATCGTTCCGAATCGAACTCCAGGTCGATCGCGTTCTCATGCTGGATGAAAGCCACCGGCACGCCCGCCCCGCGGGCACGTTCGGTCAGCGCGTTGATGCGCGCTGTCACTTCTTCGGCTTCGTAGGGGCGCGGCGCGTCGTCGCAAAGGCCGCGCTGCATATCGATCACGAGGATGGCGGTTTTCATGAGGCTGTGGTGGCGGTGGAAGAAGACCCTGGGCCATCCAGAGTATGCCGCCGTCCACGACAACAACAACCGCTGCAGCAGCAGCCCCGCACCCGCCGCCAGCAGCTCGCGTCACGACCAGGCGCTCACCTCCAGCCGCACCTTGCCGCTGATCCCCGGCGCCGCCGGCGCGGCACCAAGGCTCGACAACGGCACGATGAACTGCAGCTTACCGCCGGCCAGCTGCTTCGGGCTCATCGGCAGCGAGGCCTTTCCGCCCGTGTCGGTCTGCCAGCCATAGTTGACGCTCCAGTCCTTCGTCGGATCGTTTGCCGGCGGCGGTGCCAGCTCGATGATCAGCGTGTCGCGGAACAGCGAACTGCCTTCGTAGTGGCCATCGAGCCAGAACTTGTTGTTGACCTGGTAGTCGGGCACACGCACGCCCAGCGTCATGGCGTAGGCCAGCGTCGGGCGGTCCTGCTTCACGCGGGCCTTGTTGGCCAGGAACACGGTCGACAGGTAGATCGAGCGCCGGTCGGCCTTGGCCGGGTCGGTCAGTTCCTTGTGCGTGCGGCAGGCGGGCGAGTCTTCTTCGGCCACGCGCCGGCTCAGGTACCAGCGCTTGCCGCGCGGCGCGGCCAGCAGCTCGACCTGGTAGAGCGCATCGACGTCGGCACCCGCGGGCAGGTCGGGCGGCAAGGTCACACCCTCGACGTCGAACCACAGGTCGACCCGCACGTCGCCGAACAAAAAGCGCACGAGGTTCTGGTACGCCTCTTCGGAATTGACGATGCCGAAGTAGCCCGAATGCGAACGGAACGCGTAGGCAGTGGCCACCGGGCGGGTCTTGCCTGCATCGTCGATGGACCACAGCGCGGCGTTTTCGATGCGCACCAGCCCGTCGCTGCCGTGCCCCGCGAACATGCGCGACAAGCCCTTGGCGGTTTCGTAGTCGCCACGGTTGGTGCCCACCATGCAGAAGAAGCGCTCGGCCGGAAAGGCGGCGGCCGGCAGGTAGTCCATGCGCCCATCGACCGGCAGCGTTGCCAAAAACTCCGACATCTTGTCGCGGTTGAAGGTGTTCATTTCGTTCGCCGTGAGCCAGGCCGGAATGTTGACGCCGCCCATCTCGATGCCGTTGTGCGGCGTGGCATAGGTGAACACCTTGTCGACGTATGCGCGTGCGCCGCCCTTGTCGAGATCGCGGTTCTGCAGCAGCGCACGCACCACCAGCCCGCCCATCGAATGCGCGACCAGGTAGCAGCGGAAATCGGCGGGCGAATAGCCGGGGCCTTCGCGCAGCGCCACCAGGTCGCGCACACGCAAGATGAGCTGGCCCAGGCCCTGCGCATAGACCTTCACGTCGCGCGATGCGCCGTCGCCCAGCAGCTCGGAGCCGCTGTCGTAGTAGCGGTAGACGATGACCGAGGCCGAAGGAATGCCGTCCACGTCTTTGCCGGTTTCGTCGGGCGAAGGCTTCCAGTCGGCATCGAGGATGTCCAGGCCGTTCTGGTACACGCTATGGTATTGGAAGTCGGCCAGCAGGCGCACCACCGGCGATTCGAAAACGAACTTCTGCGCCGGCGCCTCTTTCTTGACGGTGGCGCGGTACACGGTCGAGCCCACGTTGAAGCCGCAGAAAGGGTCGGCCGCGGTGTCGTCGCGCTCGGCCTCGGTCATGGCGTAGCCACGCACGTAGATGATCGGATAGCGATTGCCTGTGCTGCTCATGCCTGTTGCTTCCTTCATTCAAGCCACTGAAGCCCACTGCGGGATGGAAGCCCGCCAGTGTGCCGACCGACACCCCATCCGGCGATACAGCGCATGGCCTACGACAAGCAGCAGAGCCCCTGGAATGCCCCTGCGCAGCGAATGTTTCTGCCGTTGAAACCATTGAAATATGCGTCGCCGGTAGTCTTGCGGCATTCCACAAACACACCTCAAGAGGAGTTTCCCCATGGCTGAAGATTCAGGCTCGCAGGGCGTCTACCTGCCCCGGATCCTGCGGCGGAGCGCCGCGTTGGCCGCGGCCGGCTGTGCCTTCGTCGCGGGCTGCGGTGCCGCAGGCGGCGGCGAAACGCGCTACGAAAACTCCCCGCAGTTCCGCGAAGGCCTGTTCCGAAACATGGACAACCCCGACGAGCTGCCATCGGCCAGCGCCTGGCGCATCTGGTCGCGCTTCATCGTCGGCAGCAAGGTCGACACGGTGCCGGTCGATGCCATTCCGGTGCACGCGCTCGACCGGGCCCAGCTCGACGCGCTCGACACCAAGGCCAACCACGTCGTGCGGCTGGGCCACTCCTCGCACCTGCTGAAGCTGCGCGGCAAGTACTGGCTAATCGACCCCGTATTCAGCGACCGCGCCTCGCCCGTGCAGTGGGCCGGCCCCAAGCGTTTTCACAAGCCGCCGATCGCGCTGGAACAGCTGCCGCAGATCGAGGGCGTGATCCTCTCGCACGACCACTACGACCACCTCGACGTGGCGACCATCGAATACCTTGCGAAGAGCGTCCCGCGCTACTTCGTGCCGCTGGGCGTGCGCGCGCGGCTGGTGGAAATGGGCGTGCCCGCCGAGCGAGTGACCGAGCTCGACTGGTGGCAGGACGGCGAGCACGACGGCGTGAAGCTCACCGCCACGCCGGCCCAGCACTTCTCGGGCCGCACGCTGTCGGACCGTGGCAGCACGCTGTGGGCCTCGTGGGTGGTGCAGAGCGGCGACCAGCGCATCTTCTACAGCGGCGACTCGGGCTACTTCCAGGGCTTCAAGCAGATCGGCGAGCGCTTCGGCGGCTTCGACCTGGCACTGATGGAAAACGGCGCCTACGACGCCTACTGGCCCGGCGTGCACATGACGCCCGAGCAGAGCGTGCAGGCCTTCGAAGACCTGCGCGGCAAGGTGTTCTTCTCGGTGCACAACAGCACCTTCGACCTTGCCTTCCACACCTGGCACGACCCGCTGGACCGGATCGCGAACCTCACCGAAGCAAAGAAGATCGAGCTGGCGACGCCGGTGATCGGCGAGGCGGTGACGGTGGGGGCGGCGCGCACCAACGTGCGTTGGTGGCAGGGGCTCAAGTAAGCGGAGGCCTCAGCCGCCGCGCTCCTTGCGCTCGCGCGCACGCCGCACCTGCCGCGTCTCGCCGGCCTGCGAGGCGATGCGCTCCTTCTCGCGCTTCTTCGCCACGCGCTTCGTGCGGAAGTGCCGGCCCAGCACGAAGCTGCCGAGGCCGGCGACCACGGCAATGAAAAGGCCGATGACGCTGATGTCGATGCCGCCCATCAGAGCACCCGCACGATGCTGGCCGGCTTGAAGCCCAGGTCGGCCGCCTTGCCCTTGCGCGCACGGGTGCCGCGCGCGTTGTTGAGCGTGCGGATTTCCAGCGTCTCGTCGCGCTCCTTGCCGCCACGGCCGATGCCTTCGATCTTCACGCTGCGCGTGTAGGCCGCGGCGCCTGCCAGCGTGTCCTTGGCTTCGAGGTCGATCAGCGTGAGGCCGCGGCCGCCCTTCGGCAGGCTCTTGAGCTCGGTGATGTCGAAGGTCAGGATACGGCCGCCGGTCGAGGCGCAGGCCACGTGCGTGGCGGCCGGCATCGGCTCGGCGCCGCTCGCGCCGCCCACCAGCGAAGGCCGGCAGAGCTGTTCGCCCTCGCCCACGTCGATGAAGGCCTTGCCGCCGCGCTGGCGCGACATCATGTTCTCGACGGTGGCAATGAAGCCGTAGCCGCCGGTGTTGGCAAGCAGCACGTTGGCACCCACCGGGCCCGCGAAGAAGTGCGTGACGTGCGTGCCGGCATCGAGCTCGATGAGCGTGGTGACGGGCTGGCCGTCGCCGCGCGCGCCGGGCAGCGAGGCCACGGGCACGGTGTAGACGCGCACGCTCTTGTCCTTTGCGCTGCCGAACACCAGCAGCGTGTCGACGCTGCGGCATTCGAAGGCGCCGTACAGCGAGTCGCCGGACTTGAAGCTGTACTCGGGCGTCGTGCTGCCCTTTTCTCCGTTCGCGCCGTTGGCACCATTGGCTGCAGCGGCCTTCTCGCTGGCCCAGCCCTTCTGCGCACGGACCCAGCCCTTCTGCGACACGATGACGGTGACGGGCTCGTCGACCACCTTCACTTCGGCCACGGCGCGCTTTTCGGCCTGGATGAGCGTGCGGCGCGGGTCTTCGAAGGTCTTGGCATCGGCTTCGATTTCCTTGATCAGCAGGCGGCGCAGCGCGGCCGGGTTGCCGAGGATTTCTTCGAGCTTCTTCTGCTCTTCGCGCAGGCCCTTGAGCTCCTGCTCGATCTTGATGGCTTCGAGCCGCGCGAGTTGGCGCAGGCGGATTTCGAGAATGTCCTCGGCCTGCCGTTCGCTGAGGTTGAAGCGCGCAATGAGCGCGGCCTTCGGATCTTCGGCCGCGCGGATGATGGCGATGACTTCGTCGATGTTCAGCAGCACCAGCTGCCGGCCTTCGAGGATGTGGATGCGCTCCAGCACCTTGTTCAGGCGATGGCGCGAGCGCTTCTCGACGGTGATCTCGCGGAACGCGATCCACTCGTTGAGCATCTGGCGCAGCGACTTCTGCGTCGGCTTGCCGTCGATGCCCACCATGGTGAGGTTGATCGACGACGAGGTTTCGAGCGAGGTCTGCGCAAGCAGCGTGGTAATGAACTCGTCCTGGCTGATGCGCGAGGTCTTGGGCTCGAACACCAGACGCACGGCGGCGTCCTTGCTGGACTCGTCGCGCACCACGTCGAGCATCGACAGCATCGCGGCCTTCAGCTGGGTCTGGTCGGCGCTCAGGGCCTTCTTGCCGGCCTTGACCTTCGGGTTGGTGATTTCCTCGATTTCCTCGAGCACCTTCTGCGTGCTGACGCCGGGCGGCAGTTCATTGACCACGAGCTGCCACTGGCCGCGCGCGAGGTCTTCGATCTTCCAGCGCGCGCGCACCTTGAGCGAGCCGCGGCCGGTGCGGTAGGCATCGGCGATGTCGCCGGCGCCGCTGATGATCTGCGCGCCGCCCGGGTAGTCCGGGCCGGGCACGATGGCGAACAATTCTTCTTCGCTGAGCTTGCCGTTCGACTTGATCAGCGCGACGCAGGCGTCGGCAATCTCGCGCAGGTTGTGGCTCGGGATTTCAGTGGCCAGGCCGACCGCGATACCGCTCGCGCCATTGAGCAGCGTGAACGGCAAGCGCGCGGGCAGCAGGCGCGGCTCTTCGGTGCTGCCGTCGTAGTTGGGAATGAAGTCGACCGTGCCTTCGTCGATCTCGTCGAGCAGCAGGCTGGTGATGCGTGCCAGGCGCGCTTCGGTGTAGCGCATGGCCGCGGCGCCGTCGCCGTCGCGGCTGCCGAAATTGCCTTGGCCATCGACCAGCGGATAGCGCTGCGAAAAATCTTGCGCCATGCGCACCAACGCGTCGTAGGCGGCCTGGTCGCTGTGCGGGTGGAAGCGGCCGAGCACGTCGCCGACCACGCGCGCGCTCTTGACGGGCTTGGCGCCCACGGTGCCGTTGGCGCCGCCGAAGCCCAGGCCCATGCGCGACATCGAATACAGGATGCGCCGCTGCACCGGCTTCTGGCCGTCGGACACATCAGGCAGCGCGCGGCCCTTGACCACGCTCAGCGCGTATTCGAGGTAGGCGGTTTGCGCGTAGTCGGCCAGCGTGAGTGTGGTGTCGCCGTCGGTGGGGCCTGCAAGGTCGAGCGGAGGTTGAGAGTCGTCCATGAAGAAGAGAGAAAGAAAAACAGTTGCTTGAGGCCGTGCGCCTTGTTCGCGCTCAGCCCAGGGTGAAAGCCTCGTGCACCGCGGACTGCACGGCACCGCCGAGCACCGCGCCGCCGCCGGCCACGTAAATGGAGTCGCCTATCACCGCGGCGCCGACGGCGTGGCGCGGCGTGGGCATCGGTGCATGGCGCTGCCAGGTGTCGTCCACGGGATCGTAGCTTTCCATCTGGCCGAACACCTTGGCCTGGCGCGGCACGCCGCCCACCAGGAAGCCGCCCTCCCCGCCCATGGCGAAGAAGCGGCCCCGCAACACCACGAGGCCGTGGCCCGAGCGCGCGGTGGGCAGCGGCGCGCGCAGCTCCCAGGTGTCGCGGGTGGGCAGGTAGACGTGGTGCAGGTCGGTGTTGTATTCGAAGGTGTTGAAGCGGCCGCCGATCACGTGGATCTGGTTGCCGTGCGAAACGCAGCCCACGTGGTCGCGTGCGCCGGGCAAGGGCTTGCGCGTGGTCCAACGATCGGCCTTGGGGTCGTAGACCTCGTGCCAGCCCACGCTTGCGCGCTCGGCGGCTGGCTCGGATGCACCGCCGATCAGGTGCAGCGAACCGTTGAGCATCACGGCAGCGGCGGCACCGCGCGGGCGCGGCAGCGGCGCGATGGCGGTCCAGCGGTTGGCCGCGATGTCGTAGACGTAGGCGTTGGTGTCCGAGCGGCGGTTCTGCTCGACGAAACCGCCGAGCGCATAGACGCGGCCGTCTTCCGCCGTCACCGCGACGTGGTTGGCGCCGCGCGGCAGCGGCGCGCCATCGAGCCAGCGGTCGGCCGTCGGGTCGTAGATGTGGTGGTAGTCGCGGTTGACGGCGCCTTCGCCGTCGCCGCCGACCACATGCATGCGGCCCATGGCGGCGGTTGCCCAGGCCATCTCGCTGCGCGGGATCGGCAGGGCCGCGCGAGCCATCCAGCGGCCTTGCGGACCGGCCGGCGCGGGGCTGTCGGTCACGCGCTGCGCCTCTTGCTCGGGCGTCATGTGGTGCGGCACGCCGCCCTGCAGGCGCGCATAGGGCTCTTTCGACGACGGCACGGCCGGCAGTGTGTCGTGCGGACCCGCATGCTGTGCACGCGTCGCGCCGGCCACCGCGCAGGCGGCCGTCGCGAGAACGAAGCTTCGACGCTGCATGACGGGCTCCTTCATCGAGGGGACAAGAAGACTGCGGCGCTGCGCCATCAGGACACCGGCGTATCGGCCGAGGCACCGACGGGCAAGGTGGACGACACGGGCGCAACGGGGGGCTCGGGAATGTCGGGCATGGCCGGCATGCTGCCCGGCGAATCGGGCGGCATGTTGCCACGGCCCAGCGCTCCGCCCTTGGGCACCAGTTCCATGCGGATGCGCCCCGGCGTCTTGCCGCCGCCGCGCGCACTTCCGCCACCGCCCGTAGCCACCGAGGGCTTGAGGTAGGCGTAGAGCTGCAGCACGGTCTGCACGTAGTTCTGCGTTTCCTTGTAGTTCGGGATCTTGTTGCCCGCGCGCTGCACCGCGCCCTCGCCCGCGTTGTAGGCGGCGAGCGCCAGCTCGATCTGGCCCGGGAACATGGCGATCAGGTCGCGCAGGTAGCGCGAGCCGGCGGCGATGTTGATGCGCGGGTCGAACAGCTTTTTCTCGATGGTGGTTCGCTTGTCCGCCGCCACGCCGTAGCGCTGCGCCGTGGCGGGCATGAGCTGCATGAGGCCCATCGCGCCCTTGGGCGACACGGCCTGCGCGTCGAAGCCCGACTCGGTGGCAATGAGCGCCTGCAGCAGTTCGTAGTCGATGTCGTGCTTGTTCGATGCATCGCGCAACGCGGCCTTGGCGGTCTTGTAGCTGGGCGAAGCCTCGAACAGCGCGAGCAGGGTCTGCGACGCCGGCGGCACCTTGCCGTCGAGCTTGCGCCCACCGCGGCCCAGCGGCGAAATGCCTTGCGCGGTGTCGAAGCTCTGGCCACCGCGAAAGAAGACCTGGTAGCGCTCGTCGATTTTCTCGGAGGCGAAGTGCGCGACGCCCTTGCTGTCGATGTAGCCGTAGATGTCGGCGGCGTGCGCGCCCTGCTGCGACAGCAGGAGTGGCAGGAGTGCCGCGCACAGCGCGAACGGACGGAGCCAGCGGGTCATGGCAATGCGGGTCGCGTCATCACAGCCGCCAGCCATAGCGCTTGCGGCGCTCGGCGTGAACCGCGGCATCGTCGCGCATGCTTTCCGAACGGCCGGAGCCTTTCAGGCCCACCCAGAGCGCCATGCCGCCGAGCAGCAGCACGACGAAGAATACAGGCACGTGCTGGAGCTCGACGCCCTCGAAGATCATCGTCGCGGCAAAGCCCAGGAAGACGAGTGCGGCGCCCCAGCAGAGGATGCGGCGCGTCCAGAGCCAGATGCCGGCGGCAACCCGCTCGATGCGGCTGGGCTCGTTGTTGTCGCTCGCGGCGGCGGCGCTCCACCAGCCCATCCAGACGAACAGGAAGGCCAGCATGAGGACGAGGCCGGCAAAGAACAGGTGCTGGAGCCCGACGGACGGACGGGCACCCGCCAGCACGGCGATCGCGCCCGCGACGCAAGCCCACGCCAGCGAACCGCAAATGATCTTGTGCCTGTTCATGCCCTGTTTCGAGGAATATTCCGGTCGGAATCAGACGTCGATATCGACGTCGTCGGCGCGCAGTTCCATCAACTCGCGCCGGGCGGCAGCTTCGCCCTTGCCCATGAGCTTGGTGATCTCGCCCTGGGTGGATGTGAAGTCGAAGCGACCCAATTGCACCTTCATCAGGCGCCGGGTGTCCGGATTGAGCGTGGTTTCCCACAATTGTTCCGCGTTCATTTCGCCCAGGCCCTTGAAGCGGCTGATGTTCCAGGCGCCTTCACGCACGCCATCTTTACGCAATTTGTCGAGGGTGGCGGTGAGTTCGCCCTCGTCGAGCGCGTAGACCTTGGAGGCCGGCTTCTTGCCGCGCGCGGGCGCATCGACGCGAAACAGCGGCGGCTTTGCGACATACACGTGTCCGGCTTCGATGAGTTTCGGAAAGTGGCGAAAGAACAAGGTGAGCAGCAGCACCTGGATGTGCGAGCCGTCCACGTCGGCATCGCTGAGGATGCAGATTTTTCCGTAGCGCAGCCCGCTCATGTCGGGCGAGTCGTTGGGGCCGTGCGGATCGACGCCCACGGCCACCGAGATGTCGTGGATTTCAGTGTTGGCAAAGAGCCGGTCGCGCTCGACTTCCCAGGTGTTGAGCACCTTGCCGCGCAACGGCAGGATGGCCTGGCTCTCTTTGTCGCGGCCCATCTTGGCGCTGCCGCCGGCGGAGTCGCCCTCGACCAGGAAGACTTCGTTGTGGCCGATGTCCTTGCTCTCGCAGTCGGTGAGCTTGCCGGGCAGCACGGCCACGCCGGAGCCCTTGCGCTTCTCGACCTTCTGGCCGGCGCGCTGGCGCGTTTGCGCAGCCTTGATGGCGAGCTCGGCGAGCTTCTTGCCGTAGTCGACGTGCTGGTTGAGCCACAGCTCGAGCGCGGGGCGCACGAAGCTCGACACCAGGCGCACGGCGTCGCGCGAGTTCAGGCGCTCCTTGATCTGGCCCTGGAACTGCGGGTCGAGCACCTTGGCGCTGAGCACATACGAGGCGCGCGCGAACACGTCTTCGGGCAGGAGCTTCACGCCCTTGGGCAGCAGCGAGTGCAGTTCGATGAAGCCCTTCACGGCCGTGAAAAGGCCGTCGCGCAGGCCGCTTTCGTGCGTGCCGCCGGCGCTGGTGGGAATCAGGTTGACGTAGCTCTCGCGCACCGGCTGGCCGTCTTCGGTGAAGGCCACGCACCAGTCGGCGCCCTCGCCTTCGGCGAAGTTGTCGGCGTTTTTATCGGCATGGCCGCTGCCTTCGAACAGCGGAATGACGGGGTCGCCGTTGAGCGTCTGCATGAGGTAGTCGCTCAGGCCGCCCTTGTAGAGCCACTGCTGGCTTTCCTTGGTCTTTTCGTTCACCAGCGTGACGCTCACGCCGGGCATGAGCACGGCCTTGCTGCGCAGCAGGTGGGTGAGTTCGCCCATGGGCAGCACGGCGGTCTCGAAGTACTTGGCGTCGGGCCAGGCGCGCACGGTGGTGCCCTGCTTGCGCTCGCCGGCTTCGAGCTTGCGGATTTCGAGCGCCTCGATCACGTCGCCGCCACTGAAAACCAGCTTGGCGATGGAGCCTTCGCGGTGGGTGGTGACTTCGAGCCGCTTCGACAGCGCGTTGGTGACCGACACGCCCACGCCATGCAGGCCGCCCGAGAAGCTGTAGGCGCCGCCCGAGCCCTTGTCGAACTTGCCGCCCGCGTGCAGGCGGGTGTAAACAAGCTCGATGACGGGGGCTTTTTCTTCAGGGTGCAGGCCGAACGGAATGCCGCGGCCGTCGTCTTCGATGCTGACCGAGTTGTCGGCGTGCAGCACGACCTTGATCTTCTTGCCGTGGCCGGCCAGCGCCTCGTCGGCGGCGTTGTCGAGCACTTCCTGGATGATGTGCAGGGGGTTGTCGGTCCGGGTGTACATGCCCGGGCGCTGCTTCACGGGCTCGAGGCCCTTGAGCACGCGGATGGAGCCTTCCGAATAACCGGACGCGTCGGACGATGAATTGGGGGGAGTCTTGGGGGGAGTCGCCATGGGGGCGGATTGTAGTCAGTGGTCTTGAAATAACTGGATACCCATACAGGCATCGGTCCAGCGAGGCGGCGAAATTCAGGAACTTTCCCCGGGTTGCGGCTTGAACATGCGGGCGCCCAGGTAGTCGATCAAGGCCCGCAGCTTGGGTGTCGGGTAGCGCCCCGAAGGCCAGAGCACGCTCAGGCCGATGGTATGCGGGCGCACCTGGTCGGCCAGCACGCTGCGCAACCGGCCAGCGGCCAGCGCCTCGCGCACGCTGAAATCCGGCAGGCAGGCGATGCCACGGCCGCGCAGGGCAAAGCACAGGCGGGTTTCCATGTTGTTGCAGATCATGGAGACCGGCGGCCTGGCCTCGGCGCCGCCAGGGCCCGGCAGGAGCGGCCAGACCTCGACCTTGCCGGTGGCCGGGTAGCGGTAGTGCAGGCACGCGTGGTCCGCCAGATCGGCCACCGTGGCCGGCGTGCCGTGGCGCGCCAGGTAGTCGGGCGAGGCCACGAGCAACTGCGAGAACTGTCCCAGCCGGCGCGCCGAGAGCCGCGAATCGGCGGGCTCGCCGGTGCGCACCACGGCGTCGAAACCTTCCTCGATGACGTCGACAAGGCGGTCGCTGAAGTCCAGGTCGAGCTCGATGGCCGGGTGGTCGCGCATGAAGTCGGCCAGCACGGGCAGCACCAGCGAACTGACCAGCGGCAGGCTCACGCGCAGCTTGCCGCGCGGCGCCCCGGCGGAGTGCGACAGCTCCTGCTCGGCAGCCTCGATCTCGGCCAGCACCCGCCGGCTGCGCGACAGGAACAGCGTGCCTTCTGCGGTGAGCGTGATGCTGCGCGTGCTGCGGTGGAACAGGCGCACGCCCAGCCGCTCTTCGAGCCGCGCCACGCGCTTGCCCACGGCGGAAGCGGAAACGCCAAGCGCGCGTCCGGCGGTGACGAAGCTGCGGGTCTCGGCCACCTGGATGAAAACGGTAAAGCCGCTGAGGCTGTCCATGGGAAGGCTCCATTGCGGACATCGACATCCGCATTGAGCGGAACTGTATCCCCCTTTTTCCGCAGTCGCCTTCTTCCTATCGTTGGCGGCATGTCACTTCTCACTGAAATTCCTCCTCCTTCTCCCCCTTCTGTCTCGACAACACCGTCGACAACACGCGGCTGGCGCGGCCCGGAACCGTCGCGCATCGACGAAGCCATCGACCGCGCGCTGGCCGAGCAAAGGCTGGTCGGCGCGGTGGTGCTGGTCGCCCACGGCGGCCGTGTGGTGCACCGCCGCGCGGCCGGGCTGGCGGACCGCGAGGCCGGCCTGCCGATGCGCGAGGACGCGCTGTTCCGGCTGGCCTCGGTGTCGAAACCCATCGTCTCGACCGCGGTGATGGTGCTGGCCGGACAGGGCCGGCTCACGCTGGACGACCCGGTCACGCGCTGGTTGCCGGACTTTCGCCCTCGCCTGCCCGAGGGTCTTGGCGGCGGCGAGGCCACGATCACGCTGCGGCAGTTGCTCACTCACACATCAGGGCTGGGCTACCGCTTCTTCGAGGCTTCGGAGGACGGCCCGTATGCGCAGGCCGGCGTTTCCGACGGCATGGACGGCAGCGGCCTCACGCTGGCCGAGAACCTGCGGCGCATCGCGCAGGTGCCGCTGCAGTTCGCGCCCGGCACGGGCTGGCTTTACTCGCTGGCCACCGACGTGCTGGGCGGCGTGGTCGAGGCGGTTTGCGGCGGTCCGTTGGCCGAAGCGGTGCGCACCCTCGTGACCGGACCGCTGCGGATGCACGACACCGATTTCTTCGCGTCACGCGACGACGGCCGGCTAACCACACCCTATGTGAACGGCCTGGGCATTGCGCCTAGCCGCATGGAAGGCCTGACCGTGGCGCCCGCCTTCGAAGGCACCGTGGGCATCCGGTTCGACCCGGCGCGGGCCTTCGACGCAGCGGCGTTCCCCTCGGGCGGCGCGGGCATGGTCGGCAGCGCGGGCGATTTCATGCGCCTGCTCGAAAGCCTGCGAGGCGGCGGCGCGCCGCTGCTGCCGGCGGGGCTGGTGGACGACATGGGCCGCAACCACACGGGCGCCTGGGGACCGGCCGATGCGCCAGGCTACGGCTTCGGCCTGGGCTTCTCGGTGCTGCACGACCCGCGAGCCGCGCAATCGCCGGAGTCCGCGGGCACCTGGCGATGGGGCGGCGCGTACGGGCATTCGTGGTTCGTCGACCGTGCCCGACAACTCAGCGTGGTGGCATTCACCAACACGCTCTACGAAGGCATGTCGGGCCGCTTCGTGGCCGACCTGCGGGATGCCGTGTATGCATGAGCGCACGCAACACCAGGCAGGCAGCCGGACACGCCTGCCGCTGTCAGGCCTGCTCGCATTGGCCACGGCCGGCTTCATCACGGTCCTGACCGAGGCGATGCCTGCTGGCCTGCTGCCGCAGATCGGCGCCAGCCTTGCCGTCTCGCCCGCGCTGGTCGGCCAACTCGTCACGGTGTACGCCATCGGCTCGCTGGTGGCGGCCATTCCGCTGGTGGCCTTCACGCGTGGCTGGCGACGGCGTCCGCTGCTGATGATGGCGATCGGTGGCTTCGTCGTCGTCAACACGCTCACGGCGCTGTCGAACAGCTATCCGCTCACGCTGGTCGCGCGCTTCTTCGCCGGGGTGTTCGCCGGGCTGCTCTGGGCACTGGTGGCAGGCCACGCGGCCCGCATGGTGCCGCCCTCGATGCAGGGGCGCGCCATCGCGGTGGCAATGCTGGGCGGGCCGCTGGCGCTGTCGCTGGGCATTCCGGCGGGTGCGCTGCTGGGCGCCACCGTGGGCTGGCGTCCGGCCTTCCTGATCATGTCGGCGCTGTCGGTGGCGCTGCTCGGCTGGGTTCGCTGGAAGGTGCCCGACTTTCCAGGCCAGGCAGCCGAGCGGCAGCAGAGCGTGCGCCGCGTGTTCCTGCTGCCGGGCGTGCGCCCGGTGCTGGCGGTCATGCTGGCCTTCGTGCTGGCGCACAACATCCTCTACACATACATCGCGCCGTTCCTCACCCATGCCGGCATGGGCGCGCGGATCGACCTGGTGCTGCTGGTCTTCGGCGCGGCGTCGCTGGTGGGCATATGGATCACGGGCGTGCTGATCGATCGCTGGCTGCGCGAACTGGTGCTGGCGAGCACGGCAGCCTTCGGGCTGGCGGCGCTGCTGCTAGGCGCGGCCGCGGGCTCGCCGGCGGCAATCTACCTGGGCGTGGGGGTCTGGGGCGTCGCGTTCGGCTGTGCGCCCACGCTGTTCCAGACCGCCTCGGCGCAAGCGGCGGGCGATTCGGCCGACGTGGCGCAGTCGATGGTGGTCACGGCGTGGAACGTGGCCATCGCGGGCGGCGGGCTGATCGGCGGCGTGCTGCTGCAAAACCGCGGCGCGGGCGTGTTGCCGTGGTCGCTGGTCGTGCTGCTGGTGCCTGCGCTGGTGCTGGCGTGGCGCGCCTGCGCGCATGGTTTTCCGGGGGCTCGCGCTGTCGCCGGCGCGACAGCGCGTTGAGGCCCGAAGCTTTGATGACCGAAGCGCATTGAAACGGCGCCGATAAATCATCAATGGCTTTGGCCACCCGGCCGCCTGCCGCAGCACGCAAATGGCTACATTCGACGCCATGCAAGCTCCCGCCCCCGCCCTTTCGATCAAGCAGGTCCTGTTCTGCGGCGCAATGATCGTCACGCTCTCGATGGGCATCCGCCACGGCTTCGGCCTGTGGCTGCAGCCGATCACGCAGGCGCAGGACTGGAGCCGGCAGACCTTCTCTTTCGCGCTGGCCATCCAGAACCTGTCGTGGGGCATCTTCGGGGTGTTCGCCGGCATGCTGGCCGACCGCTTCGGCGCCTTCCGCGTGCTGATCGGCGGCGCGGTGTTCTATGCGCTCGGCCTGTTCGGCATGGCGCATTCGCCGACGCCCCTGCTCTTCACGCTGAGCGCGGGCGTGCTCATCGGCGCGGCGCAGGCGGGCTCGACCTATGCGGTGATCTACGGGGTGATCGGGCGGCAGATTCCGGCCGAACGCCGCTCGTGGGCAATGGGCGTGGCGGCGGCGGCCGGCTCGTTCGGGCAGTTCCTGATGGCGCCCATCGAGGGGCGGCTGATCGGGCACCTGGGCTGGCAGACGGCATTGGCCGTGCTGGCGGTGCTGGTGCTGGTGATCATTCCGCTGGCCTTCGGCCTGCGCGAGCCCAAGACCGCGGCGCTGGCCGGGCACCGCGAGCAGTCGGTGCTGCAGGCGGTGGGCGAAGCCTTCCGCTACCCCAGCTTCGGATTGTTGATGGCGGGCTACTTCGTGTGCGGCTTCCAGCTCGCGTTCATCGGCATCCACATGCCGACCTACCTGCGCGACAAGAGCCTGTCGGCCGACGTGGCGGGCTACGCGCTGGCGCTGATCGGGCTGTTCAACGTGTTCGGCACGTACACGGTCGGGCTGCTGGGGCAGACGCTGGCCAAGCGGAAGATCCTCGCGGCCATCTACTTTGCGCGGGCGGTGTCGATCGCGCTGTTCCTGCTGGTGCCGATCTCGCCGATCAGCGTGTACATCTTCTCGGCGGCCATGGGCTTCCTGTGGCTGTCGACGGTGCCCGCGACCAATGCGATCGTGGCGGGCATCTTCGGCGTGGCGCATCTGTCGATGCTCAGCGGCTTCGTGTTCCTGAGCCACCAGGTGGGCTCGTTCCTGGGCGTGTGGCTCGGCGGCTTCCTGTACGACACGACGGGCAGCTACAACATCGTCTGGTACATCTCGATCGCGCTGGGCGTGTTCGCGGCGCTGATCAACCTGCCGGTGAAAGAAGGCGCCATCGCGCGGTCGCCGGGGCCTGTGGGCGCCACGGTCTGATCTCGTATAACCACGGCCATGACACCGCAAATGCGCCATCGCATCGTCCACGCCGGCTGGCTTGCCGCCGCGCTGGCGGTGCTGGGCGGCGTGTTCGCGATGTACGTGCACCCAGAGTTTCTGGTGACGCTGGTGGACCAGGTCTGGTCCTGCTTTTGAAGCCGGGCTCGCCATGAAAGAAGCCGCGCCGATGCACGGCCTGGGCGCCCCGTCCGAATGGATCGTGCGCTGGTCGCACCTGCTCGCGCCGGGTGCCACGGTGCTCGACGTGGCCTGCGGGGCCGGACGCCACATGCAGTGGTTTGCCGGCCGTGGGCATGCCGTGACGGGCGTCGACCGCTCGCCCGAAGCCATCGAAGCCGCGCGCGCCTTCGGCCACGTGGTTCAGGCCGACATCGAAGGCGGACCCTGGCCCTTCGCCGGCCAGGCCTTCGGTGGCGTGATCGTCACCAACTACCTGTGGCGGCCCAACCTGCCCGGCATCGTGGCGGCCGTGGCGCCGGGCGGCGTGCTGCTGTACGAAACCTTCGCGGCCGGCAACGAAACCGTGGGAAAACCCTCGCGGCCCGACTTCCTGCTGCGGCCCGGCGAGCTGCTGGCCGCCTGCGCCGGCCTGCGCGTGGTGGCCTACGAAGACGGCTTCGTGGCCGAACCGGCCCGCTTCGTACAGCGTATTGCCGCCATCCGCCCCGCCGCCGGCCTCCCCGGGGAGCCGCCGCGCCACCTCCTTAAGGGAAACTGAGGGTCGGGGGCAGGCTGTCTCCAGGGGTCCTGGAGTAAGTAGAATCGGCGCTTTCGTCCACCGACAAAGAGATTCCCCCTTGGAGCAACTGACAGGCAGCATCGTCGCTCTCGTCACGCCGATGCACGACGACGGCAGTGTCGACTACCCCGCCCTGCGGCGGCTCATCGATTGGCACATCGACGAAGGAACCGACTGCCTTGGCGTGGTCGGCACCACCGGCGAATCGCCGACGGTCGATGTCGAAGAGCACTGCGAAATCATCCGCGTCTCGGTCGAGCAGGCCAGGGGCCGCGTTCCCGTGATGGCCGGCTGCGGCGCCAACTCGACCAAGGAAGCCATCGAGCTTGCCAAGTTCGCCAAGGGCGTGGGCGCCAATTCGCAGCTGCAGGTCGTGCCGTACTACAACAAGCCCACGCAAGAGGGCCAGTACCAGCACTTCAAGGCCATTGCCGAAGCCGTGGGCGACCTGCCCATAGTTCTTTACAACGTGCCCGGCCGCACCGTCGCCGATATGGCGCACGACACCGTGCTGCGCCTGGCGCAGGTGCCCGGCATCATCGGCATCAAGGAAGCCACCGGCAACATCGAACGCGCCCAGTGGCTCATTCGCGATGTGCCCAAGAACTTCGCTGTCTATTCCGGCGACGACCCGACAGCGGTCGCGCTCATGCTCTGCGGCGGCCAGGGCAACATCAGCGTCACGGCCAACATCGCGCCGCGCAAGATGCACGAGCTGTGCGTTGCCGCGTTGGCGGGCGACGTCAAGCGCGCCATGCAGATCCAGTTCGAACTGATGCCGCTGCACCGCAACCTGTTCGTCGAGCCCAACCCGATTCCGCTGAAGTGGGCCATGGCCCGGCTCGGCCTGTGCGGCGGCGCCCTGCGGCTGCCGCTCACCGAACTCGGCGAAGCGAGCCGTCCGGCGGTCGAAGGCGCCCTGCGCGCCACCGGCCTGCTCAAGAACTGAGCCCACCTCCCAACCCATCCCCAATCTGCCTTTTCCCTGGCCGCAACGAGGTTAAGCAACCTTTTGCCCGAACTGTGCTCTGAGATGGCGGGCACTGCGGCCCATAGATTGACCGAACCATTCCAACAAGGAAGACGACGTTGAAGAACCTTTCGCAAATTTCGCGATATGCACTGCTGGCCACCCTGGTTGCCAGCCTCGCCGCCTGCTCCGTCCTCGAGAGCGACAAGATCGACTACAAGAGCGCGGGCAAGGCCCCAACGCTCGAAGTCCCGCCCGACCTCTCGCAACTTTCGCGCGACAACCGCTATGCGGTGCCCGGCGGTGCCGTCACCGCCAACGCCTACCAGGCCGGCATTGCCAACGCACCGGGCGTGCCCACTGCCGTGAGCAACCTCGGCGACGTGCGCATGGAACGCGCGGGCTCGCAGCGCTGGATCGTCGTCAACCGCACGCCCGACCAGCTCTGGGACCCGGTGAAAGATTTCTGGCAGGAAAGCGGCTTTCTGCTGACCACCGACCAGCGCAACCTGGGCATCATGGAAACCGACTGGGCCGAGAACCGCGCCAAGCTGCCGCAGGACATCATCCGCGGCACGCTGGGCAAGCTGGTCGACTCGGTCTACTCGACCGGCGAACTCGACCGCTTCCGCACCCGCCTGGAACGCACGCCCAACGGCACCGAGATCTTCATCAGCCACCGCGGCATGCAAGAGGTCTACAACAACTCGCGCCAGGACCAGACCGTGTGGCAGCCCCGCCCGAGCGACCCTGAACTCGAAACCGAATTCCTGCGCCGCCTGATGGTCAAGCTCGGCGTCTCGCAAGAGCAGTCGAAAATTCTCGCTTCGACCAGCGCACCGACCAAGACCGCCAGCGTCGCCAGCGTCGGCGGCCAACCGGTCGTGCAGATCAGCGAAGGCTTCGACCGCGCATGGCGCCGCGTCGGCCTGGCCCTCGACCGCACCGGCTTCACCGTGGAAGACCGCGACCGCAGCGCCGGCCTGTACTACGTGCGCTACGTGACGCCGAACGCCGAGAAGAAGGAAGCCGGCTTCCTCAGCAAGATCTTCGGCGGCTCCAGCAAGGACGAAGCACCGATCAAGTTCCGCATCTCGGTCAAGAGCCAGGGCGAAGCCACCACGGTGTCGGTGCTGAACGAAGCAGGCGCGCCCGAAAGCTCGGCCAACGCGCAACGCATCGTCAAGGTCATTGCCGACGACCTGAAGTAACCCGCATGCTGCGCTTCCGAAGCCTCGGTAGCGGCAGCACGGGCAACGCCGCGCTGGTCGAAGCGACCAGCAGCGGCCGCACCTCCCGGATGTTGATCGACTGCGGCTTCGGCCTCAAGCAGCTCGATCTGCGGCTGGCCCAGGCGGGCCTTGCCGCCACCGACATCGACGCGGTGTTCGTTACCCACGAGCATGGCGACCACATCGGTTGTGCCCACTCGCTGTCGCGGCGCAACCGCGTTCCGGTCTGGATGAGCGAAGGCACGTGGCTCGCTACCGGTGGCCGCGATTTCGAGGGCCTGCTGAACCTGGCGCGCGACGATGCAACCTTTGCCGTCGGCGACATCGAGGTCCAGCCCTTTACCGTTCCCCACGACGCGCGCGAGCCGCTGCAGCTGCGCTGCACCGACGGCAACCGCACGCTGGGCGTGCTGACCGACCTGGGCCATGCCACGGCCCATGTGCTGGCCCGGCTGGGCGGCGTGAACGCGCTGCTGCTGGAGTTCAACCACGACACCGACCTGCTGGCCAACTCGGCCTACCCGGCGTTCCTCAAGCTGCGCGTCGGTGGCAACTACGGGCACCTGTCGAATGCCGCCGCGGCGGACATTGCACGGGCGGTGCTGCACGACGGGCTGCGCCACGTGGTCGCGGCGCACCTGAGCGAGCAGAACAACCGGCCCGAGATCGTGCGTCGCCTGATGGCGGAGGCCCTGGGCGGCCATGAATCGGAGATGGTGACGGCCACTGCGGCTGCGGGCTCGCCCTGGCTGGACGTCTGAGCGGCGCACCAGCACCGCGCCGGGACTACCGCCGCGCCCCTCAAAGAAAAAGCCGCCTCATGGCGGCTTTTTGCATCGTGAGCCCGGCATTGCCGGGCAACGCCCGGCTTACTTGGGCGCCTCGTTCTTCTTGGCGGCTTCCGTGGCTGCATTCGCCGCATCCAGTGCCGACGAGGCGGCGGGCGATGGGGTTGCAGCCGGGTCGGCGGCAGGTGCCGGGGCGACAGGCGCCGGTGCGGGCTCGGTGACGGGAGCAGGAGGCGGCGTCACGACCGCCGGTGCGGCGTCCTCCTTCTTTCCGCAGGCAACGAGCGCGGCGGCGGCAATCAACGAGGCAATCAGGACGGACGAGGACTTCTTCATGAGGACTCCTTTGGCAATGAAGGTCTGGAATCAAAAAATTCTAGACCTGCATCTCCACCTGAATGTGTCTCGCGGCCGGATTCGCGGCATTGGCTTACAAGCCGAGTGTCGATGCCGGAAATGCCGGCCGCCCCCGGCGCCAGCATTCGTCGATGGCCTCGCGCAACGCGCGGCGGGCACGCGGTTCGGAGCCGCTCACGCCCCGGCTGCGCTCGGGGTCGATGCGGTGCACGAACCACGACGGCGTCCAGATGGCACTGGGCACCTCGGCGCCCGTGGCCTGGCCGGTCGCGCGGCATTCGATGATGTGGTCCCACATGCGGCGCCACGGCACGAAGCGCGCATGGCCGCGCTCGAGAATGTCGAAGCGCTGCGCCAGCAGCATGAAGCGGCGGCCGCTCGCGGCCCAGGCCTGCAGCGCCTCGATGGTGGCGCGCTCGCCCAGCGGCCAGTCGGCGAAGTCGGGGTCGCTGAAGACGATTTCTTTCCAGCCCTGCTGCGCGGCGGCCGACAGCGCCTGCCGCAGGATCGCGTCAAAGGCCTCCCGACCGTCGAAGCGGCCCTCGGTCAACGACGAAATGACGTCGTCATTCGGCATGCAGCCAGCCTGCCTCGCACCATTCGCCCAGCAACGCCAGCGCGCCTTCGCTGGCACGGGCCATCTCGCGCGGACCCAGCGCGCGCTGGTCGGCCAGGCGGCGCATCAGCGTGGCGTCGGCCCCGCCGGCCCGAAAGCTCTCGCCGTTGATGTAGATGTGGCGCGTGTCGTAGAGCATGCGCGTGCGGCGGTCGAGCGCCACCTGGCGCATCGTGCCGGGCACTTCACCGGCTTCGTCGAACCAGATGTTGGCCTTGGGCTCGGTGAGCGATTCGCCCAGCGCGCGGTCGACGGCATCGGCATCGCGCAGCGCGGCCTCGATGGCCTTGCGCGCAAAGCCCTGCAGCGCGGCCGGCATGGCGGCCGGCGTGTCGACGGCCGGCTGCGACGGATCGCGGTAGCGCGCCAGCTCCGCGGGGCCGGCATCTTCGAGGTCTTCGGAGTACGCCTGTGCCATGCGCGCCAGCAGGTCGGCACCCAGCTCGCCCAAGGCGGACGAACGCAGGCCGATGGAACAGGTCATGCAGTCGTCGCCCAAGGCCACGCCGTCGTGCGCGTACTTGGGCGGCAGGTAGAGCATGTCGCCGGGCTCCAGCACGAAGGTCTGCTCGGGCTCGAAGTTTTCGAGAATCTTGAGCGGAACACCGGGCTGCAGACTCAGGTCGCCCTGCTTGCCGATGGACCAGCGGCGGCGCCCCTGCGCCTGCAGCAGAAACACGTCGTAGCTGTCGAAATGCGCGCCGACGCCGCCGGTGTCGCTGGCGTAGCTGATCATCAGGTCGTCGAGCCGGGCATCGGGCAGGAAGCGGAACTGGCGCAGCAGCTCGTGCACGCCCTCGTGGTGCAGGTCGACGCCCTGCACCAGCAGCGTCCAGGCCGGCTGCTTCAGCGGCGGCAAGGCGCGCCGCGGCAGCGGTCCGTGCTTGAGCGACCAGCCGGTCTTGCCCTGGCGAATCAGGCGCGACTCGACCTCTTCGCGTTCGGCCAGCGCAAACAGCGCATTGCGGTCGATCGGTGGCACCATCGCGGGAATGGCCTGTCGAACCAGCAAGGGCTTCTTCTGCCAGTATTGCCGCATGAACTGCGCGGCACTCAGGCCGCCGAGCAACGGCAGCGGTTGTGTAATCTCCATGGGAGAATTCTGCAATGGAAATCTCTGAACAATGCGTGGTCGGCTTGACCTGGACAATGAAAGACACGCTCGGCGACGTGCTGGACGTGCTCGATGAGCCGGTGGAATTCATGGTAGGCGGCGACGACCTCTTCGACGTGATCGAGGCCGTGCTGCAAGGCCACGAGCCCGGCGCCCGGGTGCAGTTGCAGATCGAACCCGAGCAGGGCTTCGGCGACTTCAACGACCAGTTGCTCTTCCTGGAGCCGCGCTCGCTGTTTCCCGAAGGCACCGAGGAAGGCATGACCTTCGACGGCTCCGCCCTGCCCAAGGGCGTGAGCGACGACATCCCGAAGGACGCGATCTACACCGTGGCCGAAATCTACCCCGACCACCTGGTGCTCGATGGCAACCATCCGCTGGCGGGCATTGCGATCCGGCTCGACATCACGGTGCGCTCGGTGCGCGAGGCGACGGAAGAAGAAGTCGGCCGGGGCACGGCGGGCACGGCCTTCTTCAAGGTGCCGCCGATGGCACCCGGCGGCCAGACGCTGCACTGAAGCCCCCTCCTTCGCTCTCCGCCAGACAAGAAAAAGCCGGGCAGTGCCCGGCTTTTTTTGTCCCGCGCGAAGGCGGGAGCCAAAGCGGGAACCGGGCAAGGCTTACATGCGCGACAACTGGCCGTTGTCGATGCGCACGCGGTCGCCCACGCGCAGGTCGCCCGGGCTCTGCACGTCGAAGGCGCGGAAGCCGCCGCGATCGGTCTGCACCGACACACGATAGGTTTCGTAGGCGCGCGGCCCGTTCTGCTGTGCTTCGATGGTGTTGCCCAGCAGGGCACCGCCCACGATGCCCAGCGCGGTGGCCGCGGCACGGCCGTTGCCGCGCCCGAACTGGTTGCCCACCACGCCGCCGATGACACCGCCCGCGACGGCGCCGCCGCCCGAGGTGCCGGTGCCGGCCGTTTCGCTGCGCAGCACTTCGATGTTGGCCACGTGGCCGTACTCGACGTACTGGGCTTCGCGGTACTGGATGGCCTGTGGCGGCGCCTGGTAGGGGTAGCGCGAGGTCTGGTAGACCGGTGCCGGGGCCACGCACGCCGTGAGTGTGGCCAGGGCCAGCACGGAGGCGGTGACGGAAACAAAGCGCATTGAGATCTTCATGTTGGGAGGCTCCTCGGATAGAACGGTGCACGAACCATGCACCCGCCCGTGCCTAACGCCGCAGCCCTTGCCGCGATGACGCAAAACACATGCTGAAACCTTCGAGGCTTGCGGGCCGTTCGGGTTCCGTTCTTTACCGCTCTGTAACTCAGGCTCCCTTCAGGTTCCGCGGGTCAATGCTTGCCGGTGGAACCGTAGCCGCCCTCGCCGCGTTGCGTAGGTGCAAATTCCGTGACCATTCGAAACTGCGCCTGCACCACCGGCACGATGACGAGCTGCGCGAGCCGCTCCATCGGCTCCAGCACGAAGGGCGTTTCGCTGCGGTTCCAGGCGCTGATCTTCAGCTCGCCCTGGTAGTCGCTGTCGATCAGGCCGACGAGGTTGCCCAGCACGATGCCGTGCTTGTGGCCCAGGCCCGAGCGCGGAAGGATCAGCGCCGCATAGGCCGGGTCGGCCAGGTGGATGGCAATGCCGGTGCCCACCAGCTGCCAGCCGTTGGGCGCCAGCGTGATGGGTGCGTCAAGGCAGGCCCGCAGGTCGAGGCCGGCGCTTCCAGGGGTGGCATACGCGGGCAATTGATCCACCATGCGCGGATCGAGGATACGGACGTCGACTTTCACTTTTACTTGTTGCCTTGTTTCTGTTGCTGTTCTCTTTGCTTGCGGGCGGCGTCTTCAAGCACCTGCTGCCACTTGGCGACGCCAGGGGTCAGCTTCACGCCCTTCAATTTCTTGCCGAACCACAGTGCCACGCCCAGCAGCAGCGCCAGCACGCCAAAGGGCACGCCCGCCGCCCACAGCACCAGGAACACCACCGCGCCCCCAACGCCGAGCACCTTGAGCAGCAGCGGATCGAACGAAGCGTTTTCCTGCGATGCCTCGCTGCTGCCAGGCGAGGCATCGCGACGCTGCATCGCGGCCGACACGGGGCCGCCCGCACCTTGCTGGCCGGGCGCGGGCGCCATGCCGACGTCGAGCCCCGGCTCGCCCGGCTGCGCCGCGCGCTTGGGCAACGCGGCACGGGCCGCGAGCTGCTCCACGTAGCGGGCGAAGTCGCCGTTGGGCGGTGTGTTCGATTCGGTGTTCATCAGACGCTCCAGTCGGAAAGCCGTGCGGCAATTTCGGTCATGAGCTCGCGTGCCAGCGTGAGCTTGGGCGCGCGCGGCAGTTCGCGCACGCCCTTCGCATCGACCAGCAGCAGTGCGTTGTCGTCCTGCCCGAAAGTGAGCGGGCCGATGTTGCCGACCAGCAGCGGAATGCCCTTGCGCTCGCGCTTGGCCTTGGCGTGCTCGGCGAGGTTTTCGCTCTCGGCCGCGAAGCCGACGCAGAACAGTTTCTTTGCCTGGGCCCGCTCGGTCTTGGCCACCGTGAGAAGGATGTCGGCGTTCTCGACGAAGTGAAGCACCGGCGTCTTGCCGCTGCCGTCTTTCTTGATCTTCTGCTCGCTGTGCGTGGCCGGGCGCCAATCGGCCACAGCGGCTGTCGCTACAAAAATGCTAGCAAACTGCGCGGCACGGACGGTTGCTTCGAGCATGTCCTGCGCCGACAGCACGTCGATGCGGGTCACCCCGCGCGGCGTCGCCAGGTGCACGGGGCCGGCCACCAGCGTGACTTCGGCACCGGCCTCGCGGGCTGCGCGGGCAATGGCAAAACCCATCTTGCCGGACGAATGGTTGGTGATGCCGCGAATCGGGTCGAGCGACTCGAAGGTCGGGCCGGCCGTCACCAGCACCTTCTGCCCCGCCAGCAGCTTGGGCTGGAAGAAGGCCGTGATGTCTTCAAGCAGCTGCGCCGGCTCGAGCATGCGGCCGTCGCCGGTTTCGCCGCAGGCCTGCCAGCCGCTGCCCACGCCCAGCACGGTCGCGCCATCGGCCGACACCTGCATCAGGTTGCGCTGGGTGGCGGGGTGGGCCCACATTTCGCGATTCATGGCCGGGGCGATCAGCAGCGGCACGCGGTCGGTGGGACGGGCCAGGCACATCAGGCTCAGCAGGTCGTCGGAGCGGCCCTGCACCAGCCGCGCAATGAAGTCGGCGCTGCACGGCGCCAGCACGATCGCATCGGCCTCGCGGCTCAGGTTGATGTGCGGCATGTTGTTCGGCTCGCGGGTGTCCCACTGCGAGGTATAGACAGTACGGCCCGAAAGCGCCTGCATGGTCACCGGGGTGATGAACTGCTCGGCAGCCTCCGTCATGACCACCTGCACCGTGGCGCCCGCCTTCACGAACAGCCGGCACAGCTCCGCCGACTTGTAGCAGGCAATGCCGCCTGTGAGACCGAGGACGATGTGTTTGCCAGCGAGATCTTGCATGGCCCGTATTGTTGCTCACATGCCATTCGGTCCGTGGCAACAAGCCCTTGGCCGGAAGTGCCGCAAAGGGGACACCTATAATCGCAATTTCCCACTGCCCGGATTCACGCATCCGGAACTGGCATGACCAAATTTGTCTTCGTCACCGGTGGTGTCGTATCTTCCCTTGGCAAGGGAATCGCCTCCGCCTCGCTCGCCGCGATCCTCGAATCGCGCGGCCTCCAAGTCACCCTCATCAAGCTTGATCCGTACATCAATGTCGACCCCGGCACGATGTCGCCGTTCCAGCATGGCGAGGTGTTCGTCACCGATGACGGCGCCGAAACCGACCTCGACCTCGGCCACTACGAGCGCTTCATCAACACGCGGATGCGCAAGGCCAACAACTTCACGACCGGCCAGATCTACAAGACCGTGCTCGAGAAAGAGCGCCGCGGCGACTACCTCGGCAAGACGGTGCAAGTCATTCCGCACATCACCAACGAGATCCAGGAATACATCAAGCGCGGCGCCGGCATCGGCACGGCGCACGAGGTGGACGTGGCCATCGTCGAAATCGGCGGCACCGTGGGCGACATCGAATCGCTGCCCTTCCTGGAAGCCGTGCGCCAGATGAGCCTGCGCATGGGCCCGAACAACTCGGCCTTCGTGCACCTGAGCTATGTGCCCTGGATCGCCGCCGCCGGCGAGCTCAAGACCAAGCCCACACAGCACACCGCCAAGGAACTGCGCGCCATCGGCATCCAGGCCGACGCCCTGCTGTGCCGCGCCGACCGCCCGATTCCCGACGACGAGCGCGCCAAGATCTCGCTGTTCTCGAACGTGCCCGAATGGGGCGTCATCTCCATGTGGGACGTCGACACCATCTACAAGGTGCCCCGCATGCTGCACGAGCAGGGCCTGGACGGCCTGATCTGCGACAAGCTGCGCATCAACACCCCGCCCGCCAAGCTGCAGCGCTGGGACGACCTGGTGTACGAAGTCGAGCATCCGCAGCAGGAAGTGTCGATTGCCATGGTCGGCAAGTACGTCGACCTGTCGGACAGCTACAAGTCGCTGAACGAAGCCCTGCGGCACGCCGGCATGAAGAACCATGCGCGCGTGAAGATCGACTACATCGACTCCGAGACCATCACCACGCAAGACGTGTCGCGCCTCGCGAAATACGATGCCATCCTGGTGCCTGGCGGCTTCGGCCAGCGCGGTGTCGAAGGCAAGATTTCCGCCGCCCGCTTCGCCCGCGAAGGCAAGGTGCCCTACCTGGGCATCTGCCTGGGCATGCAGGTTGCCACCATCGAATACGCGCGCCACGTGGCCGGCCTGAAGAACGCCAACAGCACCGAGTTCGACCCCGAGACCCCCACCCCCGTGATCGCGCTGATCACCGAGTGGAAAGACCGCGACGGCACCGTCAAGACGCGCGACGAAAAGTCCGACCTCGGCGGCACCATGCGCCTGGGCGCGCAAAGCTCCGACGTCACGCCCGGCACGCTGGCCCACAGCATCTACGGCGACGTGGTCACCGAGCGCCACCGCCACCGCTATGAAGCCAACGTCAACTACCTCGACGAGCTGCGCACGGCCGGCCTGGTGATCTCCGCGCTCACGCAGCGCGAGCACCTGACCGAAATCGTCGAACTGCCGCAGGACGTGCACCCGTGGTTCATGGGCGTGCAGTTCCACCCCGAGTTCAAGTCGACGCCGTGGGGCGGCCATCCGCTGTTCAATGCCTTCATCAAGGCCGCGCTGGAGCACAAGGACAAGGGTGCGGGCAGCACCAAGACGCTCAAGGCCGTTGCATGAAGCTTTGCGGGTTCGACGTCGGACTGGACAAGCCTTTCTTTCTGATCGCCGGCCCGTGCGTGATCGAATCCGAGCAGTTGCAGATGGACACCGCCGGCACGCTGAAGGAAATCACTTCGGCGCTCGGCATTCCGTTCATCTTCAAGAGCAGCTTCGACAAGGCCAACCGCTCGTCGGGCACGAGCTTTCGTGGCCCGGGGCGCGACAAGGGCCTCGAAATCCTGGCCAAGGTCAAGCGCGAACTCGGCCTGCCCGTGCTGACCGACGTGCACACCCATGAAGACATCGCCGAGGCCGCCAAGGTGGTCGACGTGCTGCAGACGCCCGCCTTCCTGTGCCGCCAGACCGACTTCATTCACGCCGCGGCGCAGTCGGGCAAGCCGGTCAACATCAAGAAGGGCCAGTTCCTCGCGCCGCACGACATGAAGAACGTGATCGACAAGGCGCGCGCGGCTGCAAGAGAAGCCGGCCTGAACGAAGACAGCTTCATGGCCTGCGAACGCGGTGCCAGCTTCGGCTACAACAACCTCGTGTCGGACATGCGCTCGCTGGCCATCATGCGCGAGACGCAGGCGCCCGTGGTGTTCGACGCCACCCACTCGGTGCAGTTGCCGGGCGGCCAGGGCACGACCTCGGGCGGCCAGCGCGAAATGGTGCCGGTGCTGTCGCGCGCGGCCGTGGCGGTCGGCGTGGCCGGCCTCTTCATGGAAACGCACCCCGACCCCGCCAAAGCCTTGAGCGACGGCCCCAATGCCGTGCCGCTCAAGCACATGAAGGCCCTGCTCGAGACGCTGCTGGCGCTCGACCGGGTCACCAAGCAAAACGCATTTCTAGAGGACGCCTTCCAATCATGAGCAGTGGTTATGTCATCGCCCACGTCGAGGTCACCAACCCGACGCAGTACGAGGAATACAAGAAGTGGTCGAGCGTGGCCATGCAGGCCCACGGCGCCGAAGTCTGCGTGCGCGGCGGCCAGGTGCAGCCGCTCGAGGGCGACTGGAAGCCCACCCGCGTGGTCGTGCTCAAATTCGCCAGCTTCGAAAAGGCCAAGGCCTTCTACGAGACGCCCGAATACCTCAAGGCCCGCGAAGCGCGTGCCGGCGCCGCCATCATGAACATGATCGCGGTCGAAGGTCTTTGACCCCTTTTTTGCAAGCGAACTCCCCAAAGAGACCCAGAGAGAAAGACAAAAGATGAGTGCAATCGTTGACATCGTCGGCCGCGAAATTCTCGACAGCCGAGGCAATCCCACCGTCGAATGCGACGTCCTGCTCGAGTCGGGCACCATGGGCCGCGCGGCCGTGCCCTCGGGCGCGTCGACCGGTTCGCGCGAAGCCATCGAGCTGCGCGACGGCGACAAGAGCCGCTACCTCGGCAAGGGCGTGCTCAAGGCCGTGGAGAACATCAACACCGAGATCTCCGAAGCCGTGCTCGGCCTGGACGCCAGCGAACAGGCCTTCCTCGATCGCACCATGATCGACCTCGACGGCACCGACAACAAGGCCCGCCTGGGCGCCAACGCCACGCTGGCCGTGTCGATGGCCGTGGCCCGCGCCGCGGCCGAAGAATCGGGCCTGCCGCTGTACCGTTATTTCGGCGGCATGGGCGGCATGCAGCTGCCGGTGCCGATGATGAACGTCATCAACGGCGGCGCGCACGCCAACAACAGCCTCGACCTGCAAGAGTTCATGATCATCCCCGTGGGCGCCAAGAGCTTCCGCGAGGCCGTGCGCTATGGCGCCGAAGTGTTCCATGCGCTGAAGAAGATCCTGGGCGACCGTGGCATCAGCACGGCAGTGGGCGACGAAGGCGGCTTTGCCCCCAGCGTCGAGAGCCATGAAGCAGCCATCCAGCTCATCCTCGAAGCCATCGACAAGGCCGGCTACACGGCGGGCGAGCAGATTGCACTGGGCCTGGATTGCGCGGCCAGCGAGTTCTACAAGGACGGCAAGTACGTTCTGTCGGGCGAAAACCTGTCGCTGTCGGCCGAGAGCTGGACCGACATGCTGGCGACCTGGGTCGACAAGTACCCGATCATCAGCATCGAAGACGGCATGCACGAAGGCGACTGGGATGGCTGGAAGCACCTGACCGAACGCCTGGGCAAGCGCGTGCAGCTGGTGGGCGACGACCTGTTCGTGACCAACACGAAGATCCTGCAGGAAGGCATCGACAAGGGCATTGCCAACTCGATCCTGATCAAGATCAACCAGATCGGCACGCTGACCGAGACCTTCGCCGCCATCGAGATGGCCAAGCGTGCGGGCTACACGGCAGTCATTTCGCACCGCTCGGGCGAAACCGAAGACAGCACCATCGCCGACATCGCTGTGGGCACCAATGCAGGCCAGATCAAGACGGGCTCGCTGTCGCGTTCGGACCGCATCGCCAAGTACAACCAGCTGCTGCGCATCGAAGAAGACCTCGGCGACATCGCCAGCTACCCGGGCCGCGGCGCGTTCTACAACCTGAAGTAAGGCTCTGCCTGCGGCATGCGCGCACGCTTCGTTCCACCGATCATCCTGCTGCTCCTGCTGGCCGTCCTGCAGTGGCAGCTGTGGAACGGGCGCGGGAGCGTGCGTGACGTGCAACAACTTCAGACCAAGCTGGCGGACCAGAAGGACGCCAACGCCAAGGCGGCGCTGAGCAACGAACGGCTGACGTCGGAGGTCAACGACCTGAAGGACGGGCTCGAAATGGTCGAGGAGCGTGCGCGGGCGGAACTCGGCATGGTCAAGCCGAACGAAGTGTTCGTACAGATCGCACACTGAAATCGGATGCCCTTCCTTTCTTGCGCTTCTCGTGTGTTGCGGGAGCGGCGTTCGGAGTCTTGGGCTGCTGTTCTTCAGGGCGACGCTCACGCCGACGGTGCGCTCTGCTCCGCGAATGTCCCCCGCTTCGCTCCTCCTTTATTTCGCTGCGCAGAGCTCACCATCGCCGCGAGCGTGTTCAGAACACTGGT
>NZ_QAJK01000010.1 GCF_003852515.1 Variovorax sp. KBW07
GCGTCGCCCCGAATGAAACTGAACAGCAGCGCCCCCGCAAGAGACAGCAGACAGGCGCCTACCGAGCCGCAGCCCGAGCCTCCGCGACCCAGCCGTCGAACAGCGCCTGATGCACCCGAATCCAGCCGTCGGTGTGGCGCTCCACGTCCTGCTGCGTGTTCGCGCCCTGGCTCATGCGCAGGTTCTGGGCGTTGATGTCGCCGATGGGCAATTTCATCACCTCGAACAGCTTGCCCGCCGCCGGGTTTTTCTCGACGAACGCCTTGTTCGCCACGATCTGCTCACGGTTCGCCTCGAAGCCGTAGTTCTTGCCGTTCGGCAACTGCGTGTCGACGTTCTCGCCGCCCTGCGACGACGAGAACGGCACCTGCAGCCACACCACGTCAGCACCCGGGCGCAGCACCGCGCTCACCCAGTAAGGCGTCCACGTGTAGTACAGCACCGGCTTGTCCTGCTTGAAGCGGGCAATCGTGTCGGCCATCAGTGCCGCATAGCTGCCCTGCTTGTGCGTCACCGTGTCGCGCAACTGGTAGGCCGTCAGGTGGTTCTCGATGGCAAGCTCGCAGCCCCAGCCGGGGTTGCAGCCCGTCAGGTCGGCCTTGCCGTCGCCGTCCGCGTCGAACAGCTTGGCAATCGCCGGGTCCTTCAGCTGCGCGATGTTCGTGATGTTGTATTGCTCGGCCGTCTTGCGGTCGATCAGGTAGCCCTGCACCGCGCCGTCCGAGTACACGCCGGTGCGCGACAGCTTGGCGTCGCCGCCGCTGTTCTTGTAGAAGTCCGCGTGCAGCAGGCTCCAGTGGTTGGCCATGAAGGTGGCGTCGCCATTGGCAATGGCCAGGTGCTCGGTGGCGGGCTCCAGGTCTTTCATGGGCTCGACGGTGTAGCCCAGCTTTTCGAGCGCGCGCGACACCAGCAGCGTCTGGAACGCTTCTTCGGCGAGCGAGCTTTTCAGCGGTTGCACCTTGATGCCCTTGCCGGGCAGGTCGTTGCCGCCGGCTTGTGCGACCGCGCCGAAGGCGACAAGGCCAAGGGCCAGCAGGCTGCGTGCGATGCGCAGATGGGTTTTCTTCTTCATGCGTCGGACTCCTTCGTGGCCGCTCATTGCGCTTGCGTGGACAAAGCGGGAACGGGCTCGTTCGCACCGCGCGAAGGCGTGCCCACCAGGCGCTGCAGCAGGCGCAGCGCAAAGCCGGCGGGGCCGGTGTGCCACCAGCGGCGTCCGGCGCTGCGGCGCGACTTGCCCATGGCCTGCGTCAGCCGGTCGAGCGAAATCGCCAGCAGCACGATGCCCAGGCCGCCCACGGTCGCCAGGCCCATGTCGAGCCGGCCGATGCCGCGCAACACCATCTGGCCCAGGCCACCCACGGCGATCATCGAGGCGATGACGACCATCGACAGCGACAGCATCAACGCCTGGTTGATGCCGGCCATGATCGACGGCATCGCCAGCGGCAGCTTCACCTTCACCAGCATCTGCCAGGGCGAGGCGCCGTAGGCGCGCGCCGCTTCGATCAGGTCGGGCCGCACCTGGCGCAGGCCCAGGTTGGTCAGGCGCACCAGCGGGGCCAGCGCGAAAATGATCGTGACGATCACGCCCGGCACGTTGCCGATGCCGAACAGCATCACCACCGGCACCAGGTACACGAAGGCAGGCGTGGTCTGCATCGCGTCGAGCACGGGGCGCATCAGGCGTTGGGCCCGGTCGCTGCTGGCCAGCAGCACGCCCAGCGGCAGGCCGATGACCATGCAGAAGACTAGCGAGGTCAACACCAGCGACAGCGTGACCATGGCTTCGGGCCAGATGCCGAGCATGGCCACCAGCAGCAGCGCGACCGAGGTGCCGATGGCGAGCGCGCGGCCGGCGAACTGCCAGGCCAGCAGGCCGATCAGCGCGATCATGGCCAGCGTGGGCAGGCCGGTCAGCAGGCCCTGCACCCAGTTCAGCGTGCTGTCGATGGGCAGGCGCACAGTCTGGAAGAAGGGGCGGAAATGCTCGACCACCCAGCCCAGGCCCTGGTTGATCCAGGCTTCGACGGGCAGCGAGCCGTCCCACAGGCGGTGGAGTTGAAAGCCATTGGTGGCGGCGTCGGCCGAGCCGGCTGCCAGCTGATGGGCGGCGTTGGCGGGCGCGTCGAGCCAAGCGCTGGTGGCCGATGCATCGGGCGCGGCCGACAGGGCTTCCCACGGGTCGACGATGGGTGCGGGCGCCGGTGCTGGCACCTGCGGCGTCAGGGCGGTGGCGGCGTCGTTCAGCGGCGTGAATTCGGAAGGCAGTGCGGTGTCGTTCATCAGAAAAAATCCTTCGAAGTCAGTCGGTCAGGCGGCGGCCACGGTGGCAGTGACGGGCAGGGGTTGCTGGGGCTGGTGCGCCGGGTCGATGGGCGGCGTGTCGCGGTCGAGGAACTTCAGCAGCGTCGTCTTGCTGATCGCACCGCAGAAGCGGCCATCCGCCGCGACCACAGGCACCGCGCAGGGCGCCTGGCCCACCTGGCCGATGAGTCCCGCCACGGGGGCGTCGGCCTCGATCACGCCCAGGTCGTTCAGGAACGCATGGCGCAGGCCGAGCGGGCCCGAATGCCCGTCGAGCGCCGCGCGCAGCGTGTCGGCCGACACGGTGCCCAGGTAGCGCTTGTTCGGGCTGGTCACGTAGGCGTAGTCGCGGTCCTGGTCTTCCAGTTGCTTCAATGCCGCGCGCGCACCGCGCTCGGGGTGCTCGCACACCACGGTGAGCGACTTGCGCGCGATGTCCGCCGCCTTGAACACCGCCGCCGCGTCCACGCCGCGCACGAAGCTGCGCACGTAGTCGTCGGCGGGGCTGCGCAAGATTTCGTCGGGCGTGCCGACCTGGATGACCTGCCCGTCTTTCATGATCGCGATGCGGTCGCCGATGCGCATGGCTTCGTCGAGGTCGTGCGAAATGAAGACGATGGTGCGGCGCTGCTCCTGCTGCAAGCGCAGCAGCTCCGATTGCATCTCGGTGCGGATGATCGGGTCGAGCGCCGAAAACGCCTCGTCCATCAGCAGGATCGACGGGTCCGATGCCAGCGCGCGCGCCAGGCCCACGCGCTGCTGCATGCCGCCCGACAGCTCGTCGGGGTAGCTGTCGCCCCAGCCCGCCAGCCCCACCTGCGCCAGCGCCAGGTCGGCCTGCGCCAGGCGTTCCTTCTTGCCGGTGCCCGAGAGGTCGAGGCCGAAGGCCGTGTTCTCGCGCACGGTCATGTGCGGCATCAGCGCGAACGACTGGAACACCATGCTGATGTCCTTGCGGCGCAGCGCGCGCAGCTTGGCGTCGGAGTGTTCGTTGATGTCCGCGCCGTCGATCACGATGCGGCCGGCGGTCGGCTCGATCAGCCGGTTCAGCAGCCGCACTAGCGTCGACTTGCCCGAACCCGAGAGACCCATGATGACGAAGATTTCTCCGGCCTGGATTTCGAAGGTGGCGTCGAACACGCCGATCGACTGGCCCGTGCGCGCCAGGATTTCCTTCTTGGAAAAGCCTTGCCGGACCAGCTCCAGGGCTTGCTCCGGCTCGTCGCCGAAAACCTTGAAGACGTGGTCGATGAGAATTCCTTTGGCCATACGCAGGGGGCTCCTTGTGAAGGGTGGACACAGCGCCGCCCCGAAGAGCGGCAACGGCCACGCCATCAGCCGATGGGCTGCCCGAACAGAGCGCGTGATTGAATGCGCGTGCAATGGCCCGGCGAGCCGCAAAGGCTGCCGACAGGCACTGAAGACGACGTGGCGACGAAACCAGTGCCCGCCGGATGCTTCATTCGCAGAGCGGCGGGCCTGGTCGAGGGGCGCCGCCTGGAAGAGCGTGACGTGGCAATGGGGCCGGAAAAATCCGGCCGGTTTTGCCGGGCTAAGCCCGGCGGATGAACCTGGCACCGCGACGGGATTCAAGATCCGCGAGTAGTGCCGGTGGGACCTACAGCGTCATCAACATGACTTATAGGTCCTCGAAAGCCTTCGATCATAACTTTTTGGCATGATGGCTGTCAATGCTGGAGGCGTAAGGCGATGTCAGAGAAGATGCAAAGTCCTCGTCAGATGCGAGCCATTCCTATCGGGCGATACTCGACGCCGCGCCCGGCGAGCGGGCGCGCTTTTTCCAAGACTGCGGAGCTTTTCTCATGACGACTTCCCCCAAGACCCGTGCCGAGCGCGACACCTTTGGCCCGATCGACGTGCCGGCCGACAAGCTGTGGGGCGCGCAAACGCAGCGCTCGCTGCAGAACTTCGACATTTCCGGCGAACAGCAGCCGCGCGAGATCATCAAGGCGCTGGCCCAGGTCAAGCGCGCATCGGCCGTGGTGAACCACGCGCTGGGCCTGCAGGACGAAAAGAAGACCAATGCCATCGTGGCCGCGGCCGACGAAGTCATTGCCGGCAAGCACCCGGGCGAGTTCCCGCTGGTGGTGTGGCAGACCGGCTCAGGCACGCAGAGCAACATGAACGTCAACGAAGTGCTGGCCAACCGCGCCAGCGAACTGCTCGGCGGCGAGCGCGGGGAAGGGCGCCTGGTGCACCCGAACGACGACGTCAACCGCAGCCAGTCGAGCAACGACGTGTTCCCGACCGCCATGCACGTGGCGGCCGTCGAGGCCATCACCCACAAGCTGCTGCCCGCCATCGCCAAGCTGCGCGGCACGCTGGCAAAGAAGGCCGAAGACTTCGCCGACATCGTGAAGATCGGCCGCACCCATCTGCAGGACGCCACGCCCCTCACGCTGGGCCAGGAGTTCTCGGGCTACGTGGCGCAGCTGGCGCACGGCGAAGCGCACGTGCGCGCCGCGCTGCCGCACCTGAGCGAACTGGCGCTGGGCGGCACGGCTGTCGGCACCGGCCTCAACGCGCCCAAGGGCTACGCCGAGCAGGTGGCCGCCGAACTGGCGAAGATCACCGGCCTGCCTTTCGTGACCGCGCCCAACAAGTTCGAAGCCATGGCCAGCGTCGATGCGCTGGTGCATGCCCACGGCGCGCTGAAGACGCTCGCCGCCAGCATGAACAAGATCGCCAACGACGTGCGCTGGCTCGCCAGCGGCCCGCGCAGCGGCATCGGCGAACTGAGCATTCCCGAGAACGAACCCGGCTCGTCGATCATGCCGGGCAAGGTCAACCCGACGCAGAGCGAAGCCGTCACGATGCTGGCCGCGCAGGTCTTCGGCAACGACGTGGCCATCAACATCGGCGGCGCCTCGGGGAACTTCGAGCTGAACGTGTTCCGCCCGATGGTGGCGCACAACTTCCTGCAGAGCGTGCGCCTGCTGGCCGACGGCATGGTGAGCTTCAACGACCACTGCGCCGTGGGCATCGAGCCGAACCGCGAACGCATCACGGAACTGGTTCAGCGCTCGCTGATGCTGGTGACGGCGCTGAACACGCACATCGGCTACGACAAGTCGGCCTACATCGCCAAGAAAGCGCACAAGGAAGGCACGAGCCTGCGTGAAGCAGCAATCGCCTCGGGCCATCTCACGGCCGAGCAGTTCGACCAGTGGGTGGTGCCGGAGAACATGACCGGTCGCTGATCCGTTTGACCCAATGACAAAAGGACCCGCGAGGGTCCTTTTTTCGTTGCCGGCCGGGTCGGCCGGCCGATCGATTGATCAGTACCCGATCGTGTAGCGCTGGCGCGAGTGAGCGGGCTTTTCCAACTCGTCGATGAACGCGATCGCGTAGTCTTCGAAGCTGATCCAGCTGCGGCCTTCGGCGCTCACCAGCAGGTCGTCCTTGCCCAGGCGGAACTTGCCCGTGCGCTCGCTTTCGACGAACTCGGCGGAGGGCGACAGGAAGGTCCAGTCAAGCTCCTTCTCGCTGCGCAGCGCGTCGAGAAACACGCCGCCGGCCGTGGCTTCGGCACGGTAGGCGTCGGGGAAATTCGGCGTGTCGATCACCTTCAGGCCGGGCGCCGCGAACAGGCTGCCCGCACCGCCGACCACCAGCAGGCGCTTCACGCCCGCGCGCTTGACGGGGCCGATGATGGCCGCGGGCGGCACGGTGGCGAAGTGCGCGGCGCTGAACACGGCGTCGTGGCCGGCCACTGCCTTTTCGAGCGCGGCGGCGTCGAGCGCGTCAACGTCGACGGCCTTCACGTTGGCGCGGCCCGAAAGCGTTTCGCTGGCCTTGCGCGCAATGGCGGTAACGGTGTGGCCGCGACGCAGCGCTTCTTCGAGAAGGCGGCCACCGGCGCGTCCGGTGGCTCCGATGATGGCGATGTGGCTCATGAGGAACTCCAGTCAAAAAGAAAAAGTTTGGAAGGGATGAACCGCATCTTAGGTTTCTGCTTTCGAAAGAAATACCTCGAAATGCGCGCTTGTTTATTTCTAAAATCGTTCGAATGGACCGATTGAACGCAATGCGGGTGTTCGTGAACGTGGTGGATTCGGGCAGCCTTTCGGCCGCCGCTGACAAGCTCGACATGTCCCGCCCCGTCGTCACGCGCTACGTGGCCGAACTCGAGCAATGGACCGGCGCCCGGCTGCTGCACCGCACGACCCGCCGCCTGAGCCTGACGGCGGCGGGCGAAGAACTGCTGCCGCGTTGCCGCCAGGTGCTGGAGCTCACCGGCGACATGCAGGCGGCAGTGCGGCATCCGGCCGAAGCGCCGCGTGGCCAGTTGCGCATCACGGCCAGCACTTCGTTCGCGCAGGCGCAACTGGCCCAGGCCGTGGCCGACTACGTGCGGCTGTACCCGGGCGTGGCAGTCGACCTGGTGCTGCTCGACCGCGCGGTGAATTTGGTCGACGAGCGCATCGACCTCGCCATTCGCGTCGCCGTGGAAATAGACCCCAACCTCATCGCACGCCGCCTCACGGTGTGCCGCTCGGTGGTCTGCGCCTCGCCGGCCTATCTGCAGGAGCATGGCAAGCCGATGCGCGTGGAAGAACTGGCCCAGCGCAATTGCCTGACCCATTCCTACTTCGGCCGCAGCCTATGGAACTTCACGCGCAAGGAAGACGGGGCGCCGGTGTCGGTGGCCGTGGGCGGCAACGTGTCGACGAACGATGCAGCGAGCCTGATGTACCTGGCGAGGGCGGGGGCGGGCGTCGCGATGTTGCCGACGTACCTGACGGCGAAGCTGGTGCAGGCGGGGGAACTGGTGCCGCTGTTCACCGATTTCGAGCCGCAGGTCGTAGGCATGTATGCCGTCTATGCCTCTCGCAAGCACATGCCGGCAACGTTGCGCACGATGCTCGACTTTCTGGCCGAGCGGTTTACCGAAGTGCCTGCTTGGGACTTGCCGCACGCGGCGTGAAAACCGTTCGTCGCGTTTGTGCTGGGAGCGCTGCTGTTGGGTTCATTCAGGGCATCGCTCA
>NZ_QAJK01000100.1 GCF_003852515.1 Variovorax sp. KBW07
ACGCGCCCTGAATGACCCCGCGCCCGAACAGCAGCACCACGCAACGCAACGTACCGTCAACGCCAACAACGAGAGGAATGCCATGACACACCGAACTCACAAGCCGGGCCAGCAACGCCGCGCCGTCATGCAGTGGATCGGCGGTGCTTCCGCCCTCGGAGCGCTGACTCCGTTGCTGCCCGCCGGCGCACAGACCACCAATGCCGCGAGCCCCAATGCGACCACGGCCACGGCTGCGGCGAACACAGCAGTCGTCGGCAACGCACCGGCGCCACGGTTCGCCTACGTCGGCACCTACACCAGTGGCGCACCGGGCGGCACTGCGGGCGGGCCTGCGTCGAAGGGCATCCATGTGCTGGCCATTGGTGAGGGTGCGTGGGCACCCGTGCAAACGGTCACGAGTGCCAATCCCTCGTTTCTCGCGGTGCATCCCAGCCAACGATTTTTGTACGCCATCAACGAGATCGACAGCTACCAGGGGCTGCCCACCGGCACCGCCGAGGCGTATGCCATCGATGCGCGCGATGGCCGGCTGACGCTGTTGAATCGGCAACCGCTGTCGCTGTCGGGCGTCACGCCGGCGCACCTGGCCGTGTCGCCCGATGGGCGCGCGCTCGCCGTCGCGCTGTATGGCGGCGGGGCGTACAACGTGCTGCCCATCGAGGCCGACGGCAAGCTCGGGAAAGTCTCGGGCATCGAAAAGGAAACCGGCTCCGGGCCCGATGCACAGCGGCAGGAATCGCCGCATCCGCACATGGTGCTGTTCGATGCTTCGGGCCAGCACCTGCTGGCCACCGACCTTGGCACCGACCGCATCAACGTCTTCACGCTCGCCGATGGCAAGCTGGCATTGCACGGGCGCACGGCGGTGTCGCCCGGCAGCGGACCGCGGCACCTGGCGTTGCATCCGTCGCAACGCTTCGTGTACCTGGTGAACGAACTCGATGCCACCGTGGCCTGCTTCGGCTACGACGCGGCGAGCGGCAAGCTCGGGGAACAACGCCAGCGCATCTCGACCGTGCCGGAAGGCTTCAGCGGGCAGAAGAACGCGGCGGCGCTGGTGATGCATCCGTCAGGGCAATTTCTCTATGCGAGCAATCGGCGGTTGCAGTCGGAGCATCCGCTGGCCGACAGCATTGCCGCTTTCCGCATCGATGCCGGCAACGGTGCGCTGACACCGCTGCAGCACTGGAGCGAAGGCTTGCGCTTCCCGCGCGCGTTGGCCGTGGCGCCCAACGGCGGCCACCTCTACGCGCTCAGCCAGAAGGGCGACAGCATCCTGCGCCTGCGCATCGACGCCACCACCGGCAAGCTGGACCAGCCGGTGCAGGTGGCGCAGGTACCGACACCGGTGTGCCTGGTGTTCGCCTGAGCAAGCTGCATCGCTCGGCCGCGACCGGCCGGGGACACTCAACGCCCCGGCCCCGGCTTTGCCGCCGCGTCAGTTCATTCGCTGCAACTGCACGTCGTTGACGGCCACGCTGCCCGAGGCCTTCGGGAAACGGAGCGTCACCTGCCGGATGTGCCCGGTGTCGACGTTGCGCAGCGTGAACGCCTTGAGCGGTATCGCCACCATGTTCAGCAGCGGCCTCGTGACGCCGGTGCCGGCATAGATGGCGTCTTCCGGTGCATCGACCAGCGGGATGGTTCCGTTCCGTTTGCGCGCGATGCCGTAGAGCGCATCGGTGAAATCGCTGCCCGTCACCGTGGCCGAGCGGCCTTGCGTGTCGGTCATCGATACCTCCACCTCTTGGCCGATCGACGCCACCACGGCAATACGGAAACTCAAGGTGTCGAAACCGCTTGCCGACAGATCGCCCGTGTTGACCTGCATGGTGGCACCCGCGTTGCTCCATTGCAGTTGAGCCTGGTCGGTGATGGACCAGATCAACTGCTGACCCGCCGGGAGGTAGCTCAGATAGGCATAGTTGTCGCCAGGCGCGTACAAGGATTGCGCAGACAGGCCCGTGGCCGTATTCGTGCACGAAGCAGGTCTGCTGCTGGGGACGCCGTACGCGGGCAAATCAAGGCCAAGCGCCAGAAACCGGCATTGGATCGCCTGCTGAAACCCGTCGAACGTGGAAGAAAGACCGAGCGGGTTGTTCGCGGCGCTGTCCGCATTGCGGAAATCCTGCAGCAGCTTGCGATTGGCCGCGGGCTGATGGATGGTCATGACCACGCGCTCGTCGCAACTGCTTTCACCCGCAAGGCAACCCGCTGTGGGAATGGGCGCCTGTCCCTTCCAGTAAGGTGCGTACTGGACTTCATCGCCCACGAAGTAGCGCATGAATGACTCGATCAGGAAAGCGCCGTTGCGTCGCTGATCCGGCGCGGACATGCGCAGCGTTTCGATCAGTCCGGGCTTGTTGCAGTAGAGCGAAGCATTCTTGGACGCGGCGTCGTCGGTCTCCGCCCAATAGCTGTTGTAGAAGTTGTGATTGGCGCCCCGGACGGCAAGCTGGAACTTGGGTGCGACGTCATCCGGCGCGGTGTAGCGGCTGTCGTCGAAGATCTGGGCACCCGGCAAGTTGTAGACGTCGCCATCGCACATGGGCAGCAAGGTCGCGAATGGCACCTGGGTCGCGCCCGACAGGCGCTTCACGTCGATTGGTGCCAGCGAAAACACGCCGCGTATCTTGTGCGGCGCCTCGGTGCTGGAAGGCAGCACGATGCCCGACTGCAACAGGGCATCCGGCGAATCCACCGTTGTGAGCCATTGCGTGCTTGCGCTGTTGATGGGCTTGAGTGGAACGGCCGTCGCCTGCGCAGCCCGCAAACGGACCTCGACCGCATCCAACGCCGCTGTCTGGGCATCGAGCACGGCCTGGGCGTCGCTGGCCGGGCCTTGCAGGTCCTGCACGGCCTGCGTGAGAGTGGCAATGACGGACTCCGATGCCGTCGGCACCTGCGCTTTCGCATTCTTCAGGGCGTCCTTCGCGGCCTTGAGCCTTGCGGCCGCGGCAGTGGCGGGGACTCTGGCAGCGTCTACCGCTGCCTTGGCTTTCGCCTGGTCGGCCTTCGCCAGCGAAACCCCCAGGCGAAGTGCACGTGTCGCTTGCACATCCTGAAAGCTGATGCCGATGCGCTGCCTGTTCAACTCCACCGCATAGGCCACTGCTTCGGCGCCGCGCGAGTGCCCCACGATGCCCACGCGATCGAGGTCCAGCTTGCCCTTCAGTTCAGTGCGCTCGACACCATTGAAGATCCCGGTGGCATTGCCCGCACGCAGGATGTCGAGTGTCGTCATGAGCAACTGGCCACGGGCCAGCGCGCCGCCATCGGAGGCATTGCTGTTGTTCAGGCCATTGATTTTTCCCGCATCGATGGACACCGCGACATAGCCGTTTTCCGCCAGGTCGCGTTGCAGGTAGTCGTAGCCCTTGGCATTGTTGAGGTCGCTCGCGTCATGCATGCCATGCAGGAACACCACCACCGGAAAACCACCGGATGGCGACAGCTGTACCTTCGATGCGCCGCCCGACTCGACCGGCCCGTTGGGATAGCGCACGGTGCCACGCAACGGCACGGTGTAGATCACGTCCTTGTACTGCGCGTCGGCAACGACGGTCGTTCCGAGGTTGTAGACGATCTGGTCCGACGCCACGAAGCTGCCTTTCTCGCCGAAGGGCACGGTGCGCGAAAAACGCGTGAGCACCGAGGGATCTTCGGGCACCGGCATCACCGGGACAGGCTCGGCCGGACCTGCGGAATCGGTGGGGCCGTCCGGGGGCGCCACTGCCATGGGCGTTGTCGGAACAAGGGGCAGTGCGCCGCCACCGCCACCGCCGCCGCCACCTCCACACCCGGTTAACAAGACGGAAACAAAGAACAACGCGCACGACTGCCGTGCGCGCTTCGCACCCTGAAACTTCATTTTTCTCTCCCTGACTCAGACATGAACCAGAGCTTGCCGATCGCGCAGCGAAAGGCGGGCCCTGCCGGATGTCCACATGCTCGGGAGTGCGTGCGCGAAGGACCGCGCCGGGTGTTGCCCCCGGTCGTCGGTTCATGTGCCCCTCCCTCACAAGAGACGGGAGCGGCCTTGCAGTATTTGTGCCCGGAGAGGTCGACCCCGTTCAGCGCCCGCGCGTGAGCATCCGGCCCGCGCGCGCCAGCACCTTCGCCTCGGCCGCATCGGTGCTGCCGCCGCCCCGGTAGGCCCGCACGCCGTTCACGAACACATGCTCCACGCCCAGGCTCACGCCGTGCGGCTTGTCGTACGTGGCTGTGTCGGCGATGGTCTCGGGGTCGAACACCACCACGTCGGCCATGGTGCCGGCGCGCAGCAGGCCGCGGTCGGCAATGCGCAGGTTGCGGGCGGTCATGCCGGTCATCTTGTGCACAGCCTGCTCCAGCGTGAACAGCTTGCGCTGGCGCCAGTAGCGCGCGAACACGCGGGGGAACGCACCCCACAGGCGCGGATGCGGATGGCGGTCGTGCGGCAGGCCGTCGCTGCCGATCATGGTGAGCGGGTGCGCAATGACGCGCTCCACGTCTTCTTCCTGCATCTGGAAATAGCAGGCGCCGCCGGGCTTCAGGCGCAGGCAGGCCTCCTGCTCGGTGGTGCCCCACTCGCGCGCGATGTCGGAGACCAGGCGGCCGGTCATCTCGGGGTGCGGGTCGGACCAGGTCAGCAGCACGTCGATGACACCATCGACGAGGTCTTCGCGCAGCACGGTGGAGCCGGCGACGTAGGGGTACACGTCCATCGCGATTTCCTGGCGCTTGGCCAGGGCCTCGATCAGCGGCAGCGTCTCTTTCGTGCGGCCCCAGTTGGCGGGGCCTGCGCATTTGTGGTGCGAAATGACGAGCGGCACGCCGGCGTTGAAGGCCGAGTCGCCGGCCTCGTGCAGCGCCTCGATGATCTGCTGCATCTCGCTGCGCAAATGCGTGGCATACACGCCGCCGTGGCGCGCCACCACGCGAGCCAGCGCGGTCACTTCCTCGGCCGGCGCGGCAAAGGCTTCTTCATAGAACAGGCCCGACGACATGCCGTGCGCGCCATCGGCCATGCAGCTGTCGAGCAGCGCTTCCATGCGCGCGAGTTCGTCGCCGCTCGCGGGCCGGTCGAGCGCGTCCATGGCGGCGAAGCGCAGCGTGGTGTGGCCGACCAGCGCGGCCACGTTCAGCGCGGGTTGGGTCGCATCGACGGCGGCGCGGTACTCGGCCATGGTCGCGTGCCTGAACGACTCGGCACCGAGCAGCGTGAGCGGCGGCTTCGACTGCGGCGTGCGGTATGGCGCGAGCGAAATGCCGCAGTTGCCCGTCACCACGGTGGTGATGCCCTGCGACACCTTGGGCAGGCACCACGGGTCGCGCAGCACGATGGCGTCGTCGTGCGTGTGGGCGTCGATGAAGCCGGGCGCAATGACCTTGCCCCGGCAATCGACCACCTCGACATCGGCCAGCGCCAGGCCTTCGGGCAGGCGCTCGCGCAGGCCCGCGCCGAGCGCGAGGATGCGGTCGCCCCGCAGCAACACGTCGCCGGGCCACGAGGGGCCGCCCGAGCCATCGACCACGAGGCCGACTTCGAGCAATACGGCCTGCGCAGCAGCTTTCTGCTCGCTCACGATGCGCGCCCTCCTTTTTCGTCGTTGATGCCGCCGCCGTCCCAGCTTTGCAGCGGGTGCGTGGTGGCATCGATGCCGTGGCGCTGGAAGGCTTCGCGGGCGCGCTGCAGGCGCTGCACCGCAGGCTCGCCGCGGCGCTGGGCCACGAGCACGGTGAGAATTTCGATGGCGGTGAGGTGCGTGAGGTAGGCGTCGATGCCCACGTGCATCACCGCGTCGTCGGGCACCGACAGGCCGAGCAGGAAGTCGGCCTTGGCAGCCAGCGCCGTGCCGGGCCGCGTGAGCGCGACCACCTTGGCGCCCTGCCCGCGCGCGATGTCCACCGCATCGAGCAACGAGGGCATGCCGCCGACGTGCGAGATGGCAATGACCACGCCGCCGGGCCGCTGCGCCGCGCCGGCCACCTGCTGCAGGTGGTAGTCGGCCCAGGCGTTGGCCGACAGCCCGAGCCGGAACAGCCGCGCCTGCAGGTCGTTGGCCATGAACCACGAGGTGGCACCCGCGCCGTACAGGTCGACGTGCGGCGCGGCCGCGATGGCGGCCACGGCACCGTCGAGCACCTGCATGTCGAGCTGGCCGCGCACGCCCGAGACCGAGGCGGCGGCGCTGCGCGCGATCTTGCCGACCACTTCGTCGGCCGCGTCCTCGATGTTGACGCGGCGGTGCAGCGGCGAGCCGCCGAGCGCCAGCTCCTGCGCCAGCGCGAGCTTGAACTCGCGCAGCCCGGCAAAGCCGAGGTCGCGGCAGGTGCGCATGATGGTCGGCACCGAGCTGCGCGAACGCTCGGCCAGCTGCTCGAAGCTTTCTTCGAGCACGCGGTCGGGGTCTTCCAGGATCAGGTCGAGAATCGCGCGCCGCGTCGCCGGGGCGCTGCTGCGGATCTCCGCGATTTTCTGAAGCAGTGAGGGGGTCATCGGTGCGGGTTCAGAAATGCATGGCGACGGCGTCGCTCACGCGGTAGTCCTGTTCGACCACGGGCATCCAGTGCCACTTATCGAAGGTGGTGCAGGGGTGCGAAATGCCCAGGCCGACGCGCTCGCCGACCACCGGGGCCTGTGCTTCCTCGCTCGCGTCCCAGCGCAGGTAGGCGTGCTGGTCGTTCAGCGCGGTGATCTTCCAGCCGGCGGGCACGGCCTGCGGCTGCAACGCGCCGCGTGCCGCGCGGGCGATCGGCATGGGCATCGACAGGTCGAAGGAAATGTCGCGCTTGCCCACCGCAAGAATCGCCAGGCCGGGCTCGGGGCGCGATTGCACGGTGGCCCAGACTTCCATGGCCGGCGTCAGGCCTTCGCCGCAGTCGCAGCCCAGGCGCTGGTCGACTGCATTCACCATGCGCTTGTAGAAGCCGTGGTCGTGCGTGACGTAGCAGCCCGAACGCAGCAGGCCGCGCACCGGCGCACCCAATGCAGGCTTCAAGCGCCCGGCCACGAGGTCGAAGATGGCCGAGCCACCGGCCGAGACCAGCACTTCGTCGGTCTCGAACAGCTTGTTCGTGTCGCAGTGGCGCGCCACGGCTTCCACGCGGTCCATCAGCGTGTTGGCGTAGGCGGTGTCGGGCTCGCTGGCACCGGTGGCGCCCTGCCCTTCGTAGGTCTCGATGCCCACCAGCTTGACGGCCTTGCTGGCGCGCAGCCGGGTGGCCAGCGCGATGGCTTCGTCGTGCGTGCGGCAGCCGGTGCGCGCGCCCTCGACGCCGATCTCGATCATCACGTCGAAGGGCACGCTGGCGGGGTGGCGCGCCGACCAGTCTTCTATGAGCGCCAGCTGCGCCAGCGAATCGACCAGGAACACGATGCGCAGGTCGGCATGCGCGCGCAACAGCATCTGGATGCCGGCCAGGTCTTCGTCGCTCACCACCTGGTTGGCGATGAGCGCGCGGCGCGCACCGGCAGCCACGCCCACGGCCAGCTGCGTGACGGTGGCAAAGGTCAGGCCCCATGCGCCGGCGTCGAGCTGGCGCCTGAAGAGCTGCGGCGACATCGTCGTCTTGCCGTGCGGCGCCAGGTCGATGCCCCATTCGCGCACGCGCGCCTGCATCCATGCCAGGTTGTGCTCGAGCGCCTCGCGCTTGAGGATGGCCAGCGGCAGCGGCAAGTCACCGGCCAGCACGTTCCATCCGGCCGCGCCGATCTCGCTGCGGCGGCGCGGCGGCTGGGTGCGCGGGTAGCCCTTGAAATTGCTGCCCAGCAACGGGTCCTGGAAGTCCTTGGTGGCGGTGTCGGTCATGGTCATGCGGCAATGTTGGAGAGCAGTTCTTTGCGGATGCAGGCGCTGTAGTGTCCTGCTGAAATTTCTTCGAGCGGCGGCACAGTCTGCGCGCACACGTCGATGGCATGCGGGCAGCGGGTGCGGAACACGCAGCCCGAAGGCGGGGAAATGGGGCTGGGAATGTCGCCCTTGAGCGCAATGCGCTCGGTCGCCATTTCGGGGTCGGGCTTGGGGCTGGCGGCCAGCAGCGCCTGGGTGTAGGGGTGCAGCGGGCGCGCGAACAGCTCGTCGGTGGTGGCGACTTCCATCACCTTGCCCAGGTAGAGCACCACCACGCGGTCGCACAGGTACTCGACCACGTCGAGGTCGTGCGAGATGAAGAGCATGGTCAGGCCCAGGCGCTCGCGCAGGTCGGCCAGCAGGTTGATGACCTGCGATTGAATGGACACGTCGAGCGCCGACAGCGGCTCGTCGGCCACGATGAACTCGGGCTCGACCGCCAGCGCGCGCGCCACACCGATGCGCTGGCGCTGCCCGCCCGAGAACTCGTGCGGAAAGCGGCTCGCATGCTCGGCGCGCAGGCCCACGGTTTCGAGCAGCTCGGCAATGCGCTTGTCGCGCGCCGCCGCGCCCTTGTGCAGCCCGTGCGTGGCCAGCGCTTCGCCCAGGATGGCGCTGATGCGCATCTTGGGGTTCAGGCTGGCGTACGGGTCTTGAAAAATGATCTGCAGCTTGCTGCGCAGCTTGCGCATGCGCTCGCCCGAGAGCGCGCCGATGTCTTCGCCGCGGTAGAGCACCTGCCCTTCGGTGCGCTCGACCAGCCGCAGCACGGTGCGGCCGATGGTGCTCTTGCCCGAGCCCGATTCGCCGACCAGGCCCAGCGTTTCGCCGGGCTGGATGGCGAACGACACGTCGTCGACCGCGCGCACCGGACGGTCGCTGCTGCCGAAGTATTTCTTGAGTCCGCGGACTTCGATGAGGGGAACGGCGGTGGTCATCGTGGGTGTTGTGTATTGGCCCCTTCTCCCGCTTGCGGGAGAAGGCGGGGGATGAGGGTGCTCGCGAAGGCAGCGGGGGTCGCCCTCACCCCAGCCCTCTCCCGCAAGCGGGAGAGGGGGCAAGACGTGGGAGGCGTGCGGGTCATGCCGCCCTCGCGAAAGCGGAAGCAGCTTGCGCCGGCTGCACGCGAATGCAGCGCGCCTGGCGGCCATGGTGCGTCTCGATCAGCGGCGGCATCGCGGCGCTGCATCCGGGCAGCGCCTGGTCGCAGCGCGGCTCGAATGCGCAGCCGGGCGGCGGTGCAAGCGGGCTCGACACCTGTCCGCGAATCGCGAACAGCCGCTTGGGCTTCGGCTGCCCTGGCAGCCGCGCCTTGCCGGGCAGGCAGGCCAGCAGGCCCTGCGTGTACGGATGCTCGGGCTGCGCGAACAGCGGCCGCACCGGCGCGCTCTCGACCACGCGGCCGGCATACAGCACCACCACGTCGTCGGCATGGTGCGCGACCACGCCGAGGTTGTGCGTGATGAAGAGAATGCTCATGCCCGTCTCGGCCTGCAGCCGGCGCATCAGCTCGAGAATCTGCGCCTGAATGGTCACGTCGAGCGCGGTGGTCGGCTCGTCGGCAATCAGCAGCGTCGGGTCGCAGGCCATGGCCAGCGCGATCATCACGCGCTGGCGCATGCCGCCCGACAGCTGGTGCGGGTACTCGTGAATGCGCTGCGCGGCGGCCGGAATCTCGACCAGCTCCAGCATGCGCAACGCATGGGCCAGCGCCGACTTGCGGTCGAGCCCCTTGTGCAGCCGCACGCTTTCGGCAATCTGCTCGCCGATGGTGAACACGGGGTTCAGGCTGGTCATCGGCTCCTGGAAGATCATCGACAGCTGGTTGCCGCGCAGCGAGCGCATCTCGCGTTCGCCGATCTGAAGCAGGTCGAGCGTCTTGCCTTCGCGGGTCACGAACGATGCGGTGCCGCTGACCTGTGCATTGGCGGTCTTGGGCAGCAGGCGCATCAGCGTGAGGCTGGTGACCGACTTGCCCGAGCCCGACTCGCCCACCAGCGCGGTGGTCTTGCCCGGTTGAATGGAGAAGCTCACGTCGGCCACCGAACGCACGAGGCCGTCTTCGGTGGGGAAACTCGTGCTCAGGTTGCTGACCACGAGACGCCGTGTTTGATGGGCGTTCGTCATCACGAGGTCTTTTTCAGCTTGGGGTCGAGCAGGTCGCGCACGCCGTCGCCCAGCAGTTGCAGCGACAGTGCCGTGAAGATGATGGCGAGCCCCGGGAACAGCACCACCCAGAAGGCCTGGTGCGCGTACTGCTGGCTGCCCGCGACCATGGTGCCCCAGGTCGGGATCTCGGGCGGCACGCCGACACCAAGGAACGACAGGCCGGCTTCGGCCAGGATGGCGTAGGCGAAGATGAACGACACCTGCACCAGGATCGGCGACATCAGGTTCGGCAATATGTGCCGCCACAAGATGCGCGAGGTGCGCACGCCCAGCGCGCGCACGGCCTCGACGAACAGCAGTTCGCGCACCACCAGCGTCGACGCCCGCACCACCCGCGCCACGCGCGGCGTGTAGACCAGCACCAGCGCCAGCACGGTGTTGATGAGCGAGGGCCCAAGAATGGCCACCAGCGCGATGGCCAGCAAGATGTCCGGGAAGGACATCATCGCGTCGACCACGCGCATCAGCGGCGTGTCGAGACGGCGGAAGAAGCCGGCCATCAGGCCCAGCACGGTGCCGGCAATGACCGAGCCCAGCGCGGTGAGCGCGGCAATGGCCAGCGAGTAGCGCGCGCCGTGCACGATGCGCGAGTACATGTCGCGCCCGAGCTCGTCGGTGCCCAGCAGGTGTTCGGCGCTGGGGGCCTTCAGGCGTTGCAGCACTGCGGTGTCGTTGGGGTCGGCGGAAGCGACCAGCGGCGCGCCGATGGCCATGATGGCGATCACCAGCAGCACCAGGGCGGAGACCATCACGATGCGGCGGTGCATCAGCTGGCGGAGCATTCGTGGCATTTGCATTTTTGTTCTCTTCTTCCCTCAGACCTTCACGCGCGGATCGACGACGGCGTAGAGCAGGTCGATGGAGAAATTGATCAGCACGTAGATCGCCGCAATGACCAGCAGCGCGCCCTGGATCACCGGGTAGTCGCGGCGCAGCACGGCGCTCACCACGAGGTTGCCCACGCCCGGCAGGCCGAACACGGTCTCGGTGATGACGGCGCCGCCGATCATCAGCGCGACCGTGAGGCCGATCACCGTGACGATGGGCACCAGCGCATTGCGCAGCGCATGCTTGAGCACGACCTTGCTTTCGCTCAGGCCCTTGGAGCGCGCGGTGCGCACGTAGTCTTCGCCCAGCACGTCGAGCATCGAGGCCCGCGTGAAGCGGATGATGAGCGCCGAGTTCAACAGGCCCAGCACGGCAGCGGGCAGCACCAGCGAGTGCAGCCGCTCGGCCAGCGCCGCATCGGGCGCGCCATAGCCCGACACCGGGAACCAGCCGAAGGACACGGCGAATATCTGGATCAGCACGATGCCGAGCCAGAAGCTCGGAACGCTGGCGCCCAGCATCGCGATGCCGGTGAACAGCTGGTCGACCACGCGCCCGCGGAACACGGCCGAGACGATGCCGCACGGCACGCCGATCAGCGCGGCGATGGCCACGGCCATCAGCGCGAGCAGCGTGGTGGGCTCGGCGCGCTCCCACAGCGCCTGCGTCACCGGGCGCTGCAGGAAGATCGAGGTGCCGAGGTTGCCCTGCAGCACTTCGCGCAGCCAGTAGCCGAACTGCACGGGCAACGGTTTGTCGAGCCCGTACTCTTTCTGAACGCGGGCGATGTCGGCTGCGGTGGCCTGGTCGCCCAGCAGCACCGAAACCGGGTCGCCCGAGGCCGCGCGCGTGAGCACGAAGACGAGCACCGCCACGATGGCGAGCACCACGAGCATGCCGCCCGCGCGCGAGGCGATATAGCGAAGCGAAGAACTTTTCATCACACGGAGAATTCAATGGCCGCGGCGCTGCCCACCGCCACGTACTGGCCGGTGAACCTGACGTCGCCGCCCTGCACGCGGAACACCGTCACGTTGTCGCCCTGCTTGTTGTGGCACACATAGAGAAACTTGCCGCTGGGGTCGAGCGTGCAGCTGCGCGGGTAGTTGCCGCGCGTCCACTCTTCGCGCACCAGCGTGGGCGCGCCGGTGCGTGCATCGACCTTGAAGATCGAGATCGAATCGTGCAGGCGGTTCAGCGACACGAAGTGCCGGCCGTCGGGCAGCATGCGAATGCCCGAGGCATAGCTGGTGCCCTTGAAGCCCGCCGGCAGCGCCGAGGTTTCACTCACCAGCGTCAGCACGCCGGTGGCGCCGTCGTAGCGCATGAAGGCAATGGTCGACGCCTCTTCGTTCACCAGGTAGAGCCACTTGCCGTTCGGATGAAAGACGAAATGGCGCGCGCCCGAGCTTTCAGAAACGGCGACCGTGCTCGGCTGGCTCAGCACGCCGGTGGCGCGGTCGAAGCGGTACGAGATCACGCGGTCGAGCCCCAGGTCGGCCACCAGCACGAAGTTGCCGGTGGGGTCGGCATGCACCATGTGCGCGTGCGGGCCGTCGTGGTCGCTGGTGGCAAAGCCTTCGTGCGAGCGGGCCGCGGCCGGCACCACGTCGGCGCCGGGCTTGCACGGCGTGGCACCACAGGCGGCCACGTCCTTGTAGACGACGGCCGCGCGGTCGGCGTCCGGCGTGCCGTCGGCGCGCAACGCGATCACGCTGACGTCGCCGCTGGCGTAGTTGGCGGTGAAGAGAAAGCGGCCATCGGGGTGCACGCTGATGTGGGCCGGGTCCTTGCCGCCGCAGGGCATCTCGGCCACGAACGACAGCGCGCCGTTCGTGCCGATGCGGAAGGCGGAGACCGAACCGGCCTCGAACTCGTTGGCCGCGTACAGCATCGGCAGCTTCGGATGCCGCGCGAGCGATGCGGGGTTGCGCAGCTTGGCATCGCTGCCCGTGCTCGCCACGGCAGGCGGCGCACCGGGAATGGGCTTGAGCGCACCGGTGGCGCTGTCGACCACGAACTGGTGCACGCCCAGGCCGCGCCCGCCGCGCCAGGGCTTGCCGCCATCGGTGTAGGTGCCGACGTAGGCGTACACAGGCCCCGACGTGGCGGCGTGAACGGTAGAGGTCGTGAGACCCAGGGCTCCGAGGCCGGAGGCCAGTGCGCTGGCTTGCAGGAGTTGGCGACGCGATGGCATGGCGGTGGTCCTTGCGCGCTTACTTGATCTTCGCGTTCCAGAAGAACGGCCAGGTGGCGGGCGTGTAGTTGTCCAGCGCCGGGCTCTTGGCCGACAGGCCGTTGAACTTGCCGACGTTGATGTACGGCACTTCGTCATACACGACCTGCTGCACCTTGCCCCACAGCGCGCCGCGCTTGGCCGGGTCGCTCTCGGTGTTGAAGGCGTTCAGCGCCGACTTCTTGGCCGGCGAATCCCACCAGCCGGGCGCGCCATCGCCCAGTTGCGGCGGCGAGAGCATCGGCTCGGGGAACTGGCCCGAATGCGTGACGTAGATGTCCCACAGCTTGGAGTCGTTGCGGCGCTGCACCAGCGTGGCCCAGTCGACCACGTTCAGGTCGACCTTGAAGCCGGCGCGCTTGAGCTGCTCGGCCATCAGCAGCGCCATGTTGTAGTGAAAGTCGTACTGGCGGCTGGTGAGCACGCGGATGGGCTCGCCCTTGTAGCCGGCCTTGGCCGCGGCTTCCTTGGCCTTGGGTGCGTTGCGCTCGTTGTAGAGCGTGGCGCCGGCCGTCGAATAGAACGGCGAGCCCTTGGGGAAGTGGTTGCCTTCGGCCACGAAGAAGCGCGTGTCGCCGAAGCCGGCCGCGAGCATTTCGCCTTCGCCCAGCGCCGACTGGATGGCCTGGCGCACGGCCTGGTTGGCGGCCACGCCTTCCTTGGTGTTGAGCACCAGGTAGGGGAAGCCGAACGACGGCGTCATGATCGGCGCGGTCTTGCCGCCCGACTTTTCCAGGCGCGGCAGGGCCTCGACCGGCAGCAGGTCGGCAAAGTCGTACTGGCCGGCCAGCGCGCCTTCGACGCGCGTGCTGGCGTTGGGCACGGGCACGAAGCGCAGCTCTTCGATGGCCGCTTCGCGCTTGCCGCCGTAGCCGCTGGCCGGCTCCTTGCGCGCGCTGTACTTGTCGAAGCGCGTGAGCAGCACGAACTGGTCGGGGCGGCGTTCCTTGAACTTGTAGGGGCCGGTGCCGACGAAGTCTTTCAGCGGCGAAGCGATCGAGTCCTTGGCCATGATGGCGGCCATGCCGCTGGGCAGTGCGAGCTGCGACAGCAGCGGCGCATAGGGCTCCTTCAGCACGATGTCGATGCCCAGCGGGCCCTTGGCCTTGAGGCTCTCGATTTCCTTGCCCACGGCCTTGCCGCGCGGCGACTGGTCCATCCAGCGCTGCAGGCTGGCCACCACGTCGTCGGCCGTGAGCTCGCGGCCGTTGTGCAGCATCACGCCCTTGCGCAGGGTGATGGCGTAGGTCTTGCCGTCGGCCGAGATCTTCGGCATGCCTTCGGCCAGCATCGGCACCACGTTCCACTTGCCGTCGAAGGTGTAGAGCGTTTCGTACACGTGCTGCATGATGGTTCCGACCAGGTCGGCCGTGGAGGCCATCGGGTCGAGCGTCTGCGGCTCGGCCACCATCGCCAGCGTGGCGAAGTTGCGCGGGCCCTGTGCATGCGCTTGCTGGTGGGGCAGCGCGGCGCACAGCATCGCGAGCAAGGACGCACCCAGCAGGCTGCGCTTGGACAGCTTCGGCAGGCGCTGGACGACAAGACCGGCGTGGGCGGCATTGGGCATGGGGAACTCCTTCATGGGGCGGGCTGGGTTTGTGAAAGAAATTTTCTTTTCGACCCGGACTTTGAAGCAGTATTCATGCCAAATCATCCGTGTTAACCCTTGTTGAAGGGTTAATCTGAAACTAATTTTCAGATTGGATCGATACTCGGCGCTCCCGCCTTCCCTATTTTTCTTCCAACACAGGAGATCTTCCATGCCGCTCGAATACCTCGGCGCCCCGCCCCTTGCTTCCGACCGCCAGGTCCGCCCCTTCTCCCCGGCCGTGCGCGCCGGCGACTTCGTCTATGTGTCGGGACAGGTGCCCGTGAATGCGGAGGGCGAGATCGTGGTGGGCGGCATCGAGGCGCAGACGCGCCAGGTGATGGAAAACCTGAAGAAGGTGCTGGCACTGGCCGGCGCCACGCTCGACGACGTGTGCAAGAGCACCGTGTGGCTGCAGGACGCGCGCGACTTTGGTGCCTTCAACCGCATCTACATGAGCTACTTCGGCGAGAACAAGCCGGCACGCTCGACCACCGAGGCACGGCTGATGGTCGATGCGAAGGTCGAGATCGACGTGGTGGCGTACAAGCCCAAGGCCTGATCAGGCCTGCTGCAGTTCAGTCTTGCGCTGGATGATGCGCGAGACCAGCCCGTACGCCACCGCCTCCTGGGCCGACAGCCAGCGGTCGCGCTCGATGTCGGCCAGCACCACTTCCAGCGCCTTGCCGGTTTCGCGCGCGATCTCGTGCGCGATGCGCAGGCGGGCCTTGATGATTTCCTGCGCCTGGATGGCGATGTCGGTCGCCTGGCCGCCCGCGCCGCCGCTGGGCTGGTGAATCAAAAAGCGCGTGTTGGGCAGGCACACGCGGCGCTCGCGCGGCGCGGCAAGAAACAGGTGCGTGGCGGCGCTGCCGACCCAGCCGGTGCCGATCATGTTCACCGGCGCACCGATGAAACGCACGATGTCGTGAATGGCATCGCCCGACTCCAGGTGGCCGCCCGGCGAGCTCACGAGGATGTCGATGGGCGCCTGGCTGTCGGCGTCGAGTGCGATGAGCCGGCGCGTCACGTCGGCGGCCACGCTGTCGGTGATGCTGCCGAAGATCAGCAGCGTGCGCGATTTGAAGGCTTTCTCTTCCAGGTAGGAGTTGCGCGGCTCGGCGGTGGCCGCGGGCTTGGTGTCGTCGTCGTTTTCCATCGAGAACATGGGCTGCATGAAGAAAGCTCCTGTGGGTTGAACTGTCTTGACGAACAAGCCCACAGTTTCGTGACATTGCCTGCGCTGTGGCAAGCTGCGCCGATGCTCGATGAACGCTATCTGTCGCAATTTCCGGCACATCGCGGCCGGCTGGTGCGCGCGGCCATGCGCCTGCTCGGCGGCCGGGCGGAAGCCGAAGACGCGGTGCAGGACACCTACCTGCGCGCGCTCGAATCCGGACGTGATGCGCATGAACTCGATGCGGCCCAGGCCTGGCTGACCACGGTGATGCAGCACCTGGCCATCGACCGGCTCCGGCGGCGCAACTGGATGCAGGCATGGCTGCAGGACGCTGAAACCCGGGATGCCACTTCGCGCGAAGCGCCTTCGGCGGAAGACGACGCGGCGGTGGCCGAATCGACCGCACAGGCGCTGCGCCTGCTGGCCGCCAGGCTGTCGCCGCCCGACGCCGCGGTCGTGCTGCTGCGCGAAGTCTTCGAAGCCAGCTTCAAGGAGATTGCCTCGGCCAGTGGCAAGACCGAATCGACCTGCCGGCAGCAATTGCATCGCGCCCTGCTGCGGCTGCGCCAGGACAAAAGCCCGGACGACGGCCGGAACGATGGCGAATCGGAAGCCAGCTTTCATGTGTACCGGCAGGCGCTGCACGACTGCGATCCGACGCAGTTGTTCGCCATGCTGCGGCAGCCGCCGACGCGGGCCTTCGCCATGTCGGCCCCGGTGGACACAGCCAATGCCGGTGCGCCGCGCGCGGTTTGCCAGGTCATGCAGATCGGCGGCCGGATCGGCCTCGTGCTGACGCTGGGCGGGAAGGTGTTGTGCGTGCTGCCGCTGGAGGCGCGGCAGGCGGAAGAGGCCTTGCCTTCGCGTTAGCCCCTTCGCCCGCTGGGGGAAGGTTGGGATGGGGGCGGCGCGGCAATCGAGGCTGCGCTGCGTTCAATGCCGCGAGCCCCCACCCCGGCCCTCCCCCGGGAGGGGAGGGAGAAACGGGATCAGCCGGCGAGCCGGCCGGCGACGAGTTGCAGCACCCGGTCGCAGCGCTTCGCCAGGTCCTGGTCGTGCGTGACCATCACGAAGGCGGTGCCATGCCGGTGCGCCAGGTCGAGCATCAGTTCGAACACGGTGTCGGCGGTGCTGCGGTCGAGGTTGCCGGTGGGCTCGTCGGCCAGCACGCAGGCCGGCTGCGTGACCAGCGCACGCGCGATCGCCACGCGCTGGCGCTCGCCGCCCGACAGCTCGGCCGGCCGGTGATGCAGGCGCTCGGCCAGGCCCACGCTCGAGAGAATCTTGCTGGCCGCCTGCGCTGCCTGCGCGGGCTCCACGCGCCGGATCTTCAGCGGCATCGCCACGTTGTCGAGCGCGCTGAACTCGGGCAGCAGGTGGTGGAACTGGTAGACGAAACCCAGGTGCTGGTTGCGCAGGCGCCCCTGCTCGGCGGCGTCGGCATGCGCGATGTCCTTGCCGAGCAGTTCGACCTTGCCGGAGGTGGGCGCGTCGAGCCCGCCCATCAGGTGCAGCAGCGTGCTCTTACCGGAGCCCGAGGCACCGACGATGGCCAGCGTTTCGCCGGCGTGCACGTCGAGGTCGACGCCATGCAGCACCGTGAGGTCGAGCCGGCCTTCGTGGAAGCGCTTCGTCAGTCCACGTGCTTTCAGAACGACTTCACTCATAGCGCAGTGCCTCGGCGGGGTTGACGCGGCTGGCGCGCCAGCTCGGGTACAGCGTGGCCAGGAAGGCCAGGACGAGGGAAATGACGGCAATGGGCATGATGTCGCTGCGCTGCGGATCGCTCGGCATCTTGCTGATCAGGTAGATGTCCTTGGGCAAAAAGCTGGCGTGGAAGAGCTGTTCGAGGAAGGGCACGATCACGTCGATGTTGTAGGCAATGCCCAGCCCCAGCAGCAGGCCGGCCACGGTGCCGATCACGCCCACCATGGCGCCTTGCACCACGAAGATGGCCATGATGCTGCGCGGCGAACTGCCGAGCGTGCGCAGGATGGCGATGTCGGCGCGCTTGTCGGTCACCGTCATCACCAGCGTCGACACCAGGTTGAAGGCGGCCACGGCCACAATCAGCGTGAGGATGATGAACATCATGCGTTTCTCGACCTGCACGGCCGCGAACCAGGTCTTGTTCTGGCGTGTCCAGTCGCGGATCAAAAATTCGCCCGGCAGGCTCACGGCCAGTTGGTCGGCAATGTCGCGGGCTTCGTTCAGGTCCTTCAGCTTCAGGCGGATGCCGGTCGGGCCTTCGAGACGGAACACCTTGGCCGCATCCTGCTCGTGCACCATGGCCAGCGCCGAGTCGTACTCGTAGTGGCCCGAATCGAAGGTGCCGACCACGGTGAACTGCTTGAGCCTGGGCACCACGCCGGCCGGCGTGACCTGCCCGCCCGGCGCCACCAGCGTGACCTGGTCGCCGGGCTGCACGAACATCGAGCGCGCCAGCTCGATGCCCAGCACGATGCCGAATTCGCCCGGCACCAGCTTGTCGAAGGTGCCCTTGGAGGCAATGCCGTTGGTGTCGGTGACTTCGGGTTCGAGCTTGGGGTCGATGCCGCGAACGATCGCGCCCTTCATGTCTTCGCCGCGGGCAATCAGCGCCTGCGTGTTGATGAAGGGTGCCGCGCCGATCACCTCGGGGTTCTTGCGCGCCGCGGCCATGATCGGGCCGAGGTCCTGCAGCGCCTGGCCGTCGCGCGAGAAGATCTCGATGTGCGACACCACGCCGAGCATGCGGTCGCGCACCTCTTTCTGGAAGCCGTTCATCACACTGAGCACAATGATCAGCGCCGCCACGCCCAGGGCGATGCCGAGCATCGAGACACCGGAGATGAAGGAGATGAAGCCGTTGCGCCGCGTCGCCCGGCCTGCGCGCGTGTAGCGCCAGCCGAGCTGCAGTTCATAAGGAAGTCGCATAGGGGCGGAATTGTGGCATCACGGATAACCCGGGGGCTTCCGGGACAATAGCGGGATGGCCGAACACCCCCCACGTCACCTGTTGATCCCTTTTGCCGGCCGCGGTTCCCCTGCTTGCCGCGCGGCGCTGCCCACCCTGCGGCTGCCCAACCTCGAAACCCTGCTGCTCCGATTGACCCTGGCGGACACCGACACGCAGGACGAAAGCACGCGCTCGCCTCCGCACGAACGCGCGCTCGCGCAGGCGCTGGGTATTTCCGCCGCCGATGGCTGCATTCCCTGGGCCGCGCTCGAAGCCCGAAAAGCCAACCTGGCCGCGCACGGCGACCGCGAAGGCTGGGGCCTCGTGACGCTGTGCAACTGGCAGGTGGGCATCGACGACGTGGCGCTGGGCGACCCGTCCGCCATCGAGATCGACGCCACCGAGTCGATGGCCCTGCTGGCCGTGGCGCAGCCCTTCTTCGAGGAAGACGGCATCAAGCTGTACCCCTCCGACACGCCGGGCCGCTGGCTCGCATGCGCGCCCATCTTCGACGGGCTGGCCACCGCCTCCATCGACCGCGCGGTGGGCTACCCCATTTCGCAGTGGTCGCCGCTGGGCGACGCGGCGCGGCCGCTGCGCCGCCTGCAAAACGAAATGCAGATGCTGCTCTACACGCAGCGCGTGAACGACGACCGCGCCGCGCGCGGCGTGCCGCCCATCAACTCGTTCTGGCTCAGCGGCACCGGCGTGCTGAAGAACGATGCAGCCCCCACCGCCGCAACGCCCGAGGTCAGCGATGCCCTGCGCATCGCCGCCCTGCGCGACGATGGCGCTGCCTGGGCCGTCGCCTGGCAGGCACTGGACGCCGGCGCCATCGCCGACCTGCTGAGCGACTACACGCGCGGCGCCGACGTGACGCTCACGCTGTGCGGCGACCGCGCCGCGCAGCGCTACACCGTGCAGCAGCGCGGCCTGGCCCGCTGGGCCCGGAGCCTGTTCGACCGCACACGCGCATCCAGCGTGCTGGAGGCCCTGTGAAAATCGTCGCCCGCGACATCCCGCCGCGCACCGTCTGGGCGCTGGAACAGGCCGGCGTGCATCCGCTGCTGGCGCGCCTTTTTGCCGCGCGCGGCGTGCGCGCCAAGGAAGAACTCGACGACGGCCTGGCCCGCCTGCTGCCGCCCGACACATTGCGCGGCACGCACGAAGCCGCCGTGCTCCTGGCCGACGCCATGGCGCTCGACAAGCGCCTGTGCATCGTGGCCGACTACGACTGCGACGGCGCCACCGCCTGCGCGGTCGGTGTGCGCGGCCTGCGGCTGCTGGGCGCGAAGAACGTGAGCTACCTGGTGCCCGATCGCGTGGTCGATGGCTACGGCCTGACGCCGCCGATTGCCGAGCGCGTGGCAGACAGCGGCGCCGACATGCTCATCACCGTCGACAACGGCATCGCCAGCGTCGAGGGCGTCTCGGCCGCCAAGGCGCGCGGCCTGCAGGTGCTGGTGACCGACCACCACCTGCCCGGCCCCGAACTGCCGGTGGCCGACGTGCTGGTGAACCCGAACCAGCCGGGCTGCGAATTCGAGAGCAAGAGCATTGCCGGTGTCGGCGTGATGTTCTACGTGCTGCTGGCGCTGCGCTCCGAGCTGCGCAAGCGCGGCGTGTTCGACGTGGCGACGCAGCCCAAGCTCGACGCGCTGCTGCCGCTCGTTGCACTCGGCACCGTGGCCGACGTGGTGAAGCTCGATGCCAACAACCGCCGGCTGGTGGCGCAGGGCCTGCGCCGCATCCGCGCCGGCGCCATGCCCGCGGGCGTGGCCGCGCTGTTCAAGGCCGCGGGCCGCACCGCGGCGGTGGCCACCACCTTCGACTTCGGCTTTGCACTGGGCCCGCGCATCAACGCGGCCGGCCGGCTGGCCGACATGACGCTGGGCATCGAATGCCTGCTGACCGACGACGCCGGCCGCGCCGACGAACTGGCGCGCATGCTCGACGGCATCAACCGCGAGCGGCGCGACATCGAGGGCGGCATGCGCGACCAGGCGCTGCTGCTGGCCGAGTCGCTGTTCGCCACCGACGGTGAAGGCATCGAAGCCCCGCCGCCGGCCATCAGCGTGTTCGACGCAAACTTCCATGAAGGCGTGGTCGGCATCGTGGCCTCGCGCATCAAGGACCGCTTTCACCGGCCGACCTTCGTCTTCGCGGCGAGCGGTGCACCGGGCAAGGAGCAGGAGCTGAAGGGCTCGGGCCGCTCGATCCCGGGCTTTCACCTGCGCGATGCGCTCGACCTCGTGGCCAAGCGCCACCCGGGCGTGCTGCTGCGCTTCGGCGGCCATGCCATGGCGGCCGGCTGCACCGTGGCACGCGAGCACTTCAAAACCTTCGAGCAGGGGCTGGCACAAGTCGCTGGCGAATGGCTGGCCGCCGCCGCGCTCACGCGCCAGATCGAAACCGACGGGCCCATCGCACGCGAATACATGCGCATCGACCTGGTCGACACGCTGCACAAGGAGGTGTGGGGCCAGGGCTTTGCGCCGCCGACCTTCAGCGAAGAAGTCGAAGTGGTGTCGCAGCGGCTGGTCGGCGAAAAGCACCTGGCGCTCAAGCTGAAGCACCAGGGGCAGCCCATCGATGCGATCTGGTTCAGCCACACCGAGCCGTTGCCGCCCAAGGTGAAGCTGGCGTTCCGGCTCGACGCCGACGAGTGGCAGGGCGTGCGCCGCCTGCGCTTCCTGGTCGAAGGCGCGGAGTTCTAGGTTCTAGGTTCTAGGTTCTGGCAGCCGGCCCGCGCGGGGCCTGTTGCTCAGCGGCCCTGCCCGTGCGCCGCTTCGGCGTCGACGATCTGGTGCAGCACCTTGCCGGGGTCGGTGCGCTCGGCCAGCGCCCGCACCTCTTCGTCCGATTGTGGCGGCAGCTCCATCTTCTGCGCCATGCGCATCACCAGGCGCAGCATGGCCGTCATCTCGCGCTCGTTCAGAAGGTTGATCTGCAGGTCCAGGTGATGCCGGCGCTCGTTCTCTTCGTCGGACATGTTCTGGCTGATGAGGATCATGATCGCCAGCACGATGGCCTCGATGGACACCAGGAACAGCAGGAAGGTGAAGGGGTACGGGTCGATCTTCCACACCCACTGGTTGAGCACGATCCACAGCGCGAACAAACCCAGGTTCCACCACAGGAACGCCACGGTGCCGCAGAAGCGCGACATGCGGGCCACCACCTTGTAGAGCGTCGGCTTGGAGCGGCGGTTGTCTTCTTCCAGCTTCAGGATCGCCTCGATGTTGCGATGCGTCAGGGCTTCGATCGAGGGGTGCCGGTGGTGCCCGTTGTGCTTGTGCTGCCCGTCTTGCCGAAGGGGCGCGGCGGCGGCGGCACCGTTGCCTGTCGGGTTCGGTTCTCGCGTGTCTTTCATCGCTCGGCTCCAGTGCGGGATGGCGGCCACGATGCACGGCGCGCAACGGGCAACGCGTAGGCGCGCGTCGCCGCTCCTTGCAAGCAAACCCGGAATCGAGCGCGCGCCAAGCTTCGGAGATACGATCCGTTACCAGCCTGCCACAAGAACAACGCCGAGACCCCCGCATGCCTTCTTCCTCTTCCCATCGCTCCCTTTCCACGGGCCGCGCCCGCCGATGATCGACGGCGCGAGCTATGGCCTGCTGGCAGGCCTGATGGTGTGCGGCCTCGTGCTGCTGCTCGTGTTCGGCACGGCGGTCCACGGCTGGTACGCGCTGGCCTGTGCCTGCGCACTGGCGGCCTTCGCCGGGCTGAACGGCTTCGCGCAGAACGCGCTGCCCTCGTCCTCCCCCGCCGTGCCCGGCGCGTCCTCCGCACTCACCGCGCTCGCAGCCCATTGGCCGGCGGTGGCGCTGGTCCTGTGGACGGCCTGCCGGCTGCAGTTCGGCCGGCAGTTGCTGCGGCTGAAAGATTTCGCGCCCCGGCTCGACCGCATCGCGCAGGCCACGCTGGTCGTGTTTGCGATTGCCACGCTCTACGCCGCCATCGAAACGGAGCGCCTGTGGACGCTGCGCGTGGTGCAGGCGCTGGTGGTGGCGTCCACGGTGGTCCTTGCGGCGGGCGCGGTGACGGTGCTGCGCCGCCTTCCTTGGCCGGCGACGTTGTTGCTGGCCGGCGCGGCGCTGCTGCTCGCCGGCATCTCGGCCACGCCGATGTCGATCTGGCTCGATGCGGCCTGGGTGCCGCGCCGGATCAACTTCGCGCAGGCCGCGGTGGTCGCTGAACTGGTGGTGTTCATCGCCGCCATCGGCGTGCGGCTGCGGACCGAAAGAGCCCTCGAAGTTCGCACGCAGCAGAAGGTCGAAGACCTGGGCACCGACGCGCTCACCGGCGCCACCAGCCGCGCCGGCTTCGAGAGCCGTGGCCGCGACTGGCTGCGCGAAGGCCGGCCGTTCTCGCTGATGCTGGCGGACCTGAACGGCTTCCGGCGCGTGAACGAACGGCACGGACGCGCGGGCGGCGACGCGGTGCTGGCCGCCATGGCCCGGCGCCTGCGACAGCAGGTGCGCGCGGACGACATGGTGGCGCGGCTCGGCGGCGACGAGTTCGCGATCCTGCTGGTCGGCACGCCGGCGCGGCAGAAGCTCGCGGAGATGGCCATACGCATGCTGACCGCCGCAGCCCGGCCGGTCGAGCACGATGGCCGGCTGCTCGCGGGAGGCGAGTTGAACTTCGGCATTGCCAGCCACCCGGTAGACGGCGAGACGCTCGAGAACATCATGCAGGCGGCCGAGCGCGCGCTGCGACATTGCGAGCAGCAGCGCATGGGCCCGGCCTATGCGTTCGCCGGCGAGTTGCACGAGTGAGTGAATGAATTTTTCGTACCTGCCGCCACCCGGTGCGCAGTGCATCATTCAGGCATGAGATTTCACTCTTTCATGCCGCTCTATTCCGCCTCGTTTCCGGCCTCGTTTTTCGCCTCATCCGCCAGCGCCCGGCCGTCGAGTTTCTGACGGGTCGGGCTTTCACATCCGGCATTTATTCTCGCAAGCGAACATGGCGTTCGGACCTGCGCGGACGAGGCGCGCCGCGCGTACCGCGGCCCCTTGATCCGCTCGCCACATTCGCCACATGCAGCGCCCACGGGCGCGTCGTCGATTTCACAGGAGGACGTTTTTTCCATGCGCCGTTTTGAACTGATCGAAGGAACCGCCAGCAAATTCTGGGAAGTGGAACAGGCAGAGGCCGAGCTCAACATCCGCTGGGGCCGCATCGGCACCGCGGGCCAGAGCCAGACCAAGTCTTTCGCCGACGCCACCAAGGCCGCGGCGCAACTGACCAAGCTTGTCGCCGAAAAAACCGGCAAGGGATATGCCGAAGTCGGCGTGGCCGCCACGGCCGCCATCGGCAAGACCGAAGCCAAACCGAAGGCCGAAGCCGCCGCTGAAAAAACGACCGCGCCGGCAGCTGCGAAATCCAAGCCCACGGCCGAGGCTGGTGCCTCCGCGCAAGAAGCCGAAACGGCCGCGACCACCACCACCGAAAGCATCGACAGCCAGGCCGACCGCGTGTTCGAAGCGGTGCGCGCGCAAATGGAAGCAGGCCAGCTGACGAGCAAGGACACGGTGTCGCCCGGCACGCTCAAGCGCCAGCATGGCGTGGGCGAGCAAGGCGCGGCGCTGGCATTCAAGCGGCTCAAGGCGCAAGGCCTGCTGGACGGCTGGGGCACCAGTTGCACACCCGCCAAGGACGCGCAGGCGATTGCAAGGGAACTCGGTGCGGCCGCACCCGCTGCTTCAGCGGAAGCACCCGCCTCGTCCGGCGCCGCCGCACCCGTGAGCGCCGACACGCCGCCCTGGCTGGCCGCCGGCACGCCCGTACGGCTCTCGCCCGAGATGGTGCGGCAGGCCTTCTCTTCGCGCCGCTTTCCGCCCAAGCCGTTTGCTCACACGAGCGTGGCCGCCACCTGGTCGCTGGTGCGCCGCCAGCTCGAACCCAAGGTCGACATCGGCAACAGCGACGCGGCAATGCAGCCCGCCGTGCAACGCATGCTCGACCGCGTGGCACTGCCCGAGCCCGCCGCCGATGCCGAGTCGGACACCGTGCTGCTTGCGCTGGCGCTGAGTACCGGCGGCCACTACGGCGAGAACGAACCCGGCGAGGCCGTGGCGAACTACCTGGTGGCGCAATACGGGCTGGCGGGCGCCATCGACATCCTGCTGTCGGCGCAGCAGATCCAGGTCCAGACCGACTACGACCGGCAGGCGCAGGTGCGCCGCAGCAGCTTCGGCCGCGCGGTGAGCCGTGCCCTGGGCGGCAACAGCTACTACGGCCCGCTGGGACAGGGCGACCAGGCGCTGCGTGCGCACCTGGCCGCCGCCGGACCCGAGGCCTGGCAGGCCTGCCGCGACACCATCGAAGCCGCGTTGCCCGGCGTGCACCCCAGCCGCAGGCCCACGCTGGCCATGCTGTTGCCCGACGCGCCCGAAATCTCGAATGCGCTGGTGCATGCGCTCGCCGCCGAAAAGGACACACCCGAAACCATGCACTGGCTGCTGCTGACGGCCACCGACCCGGCCGCCATCGCGCTGGCCGCCAAGGTCAAGCTCAGCTATTCCAGCGGCTTCTGGGGCGACAGCCACATGACCAGCACGCTGGTGCAGGAGCGCGGCACCGAGGCCGTGCCCGTGCTGGAACGCGGCGCCGCCACCGACGACGCGGGCGACGCCCTGGCCTGCATCGGCACGCCCGAGGCGGTGCAGGCGCTGGCCCGCGTGGCGAGCAACTCGAAGGCCGCGCTGGCGCGCCTTGCGCTTTCGGTCGACCGCTGGCCGGCGGCGGCCATCGCGGCACTGTCGCGGCTGGTGGCGGCTGGCGGCAAGGACGCCAACCTGGTCACGCCCAGCCTCACGCGCCTGCTGCGCGCGCACGCGGCCCTGCTGCCCGCGCTGCGCCCCTGGCTCGACGCCGGCGCACAGGCCGCCATCGACCGGCAGCTCGCGCTGCTGTCGGGCCCCGCCGAAGTGGCCGACATCGGCGAACTGCCGTCCGTGCTGGCTGCGCCGCCGTGGCTTGCGAAGGTGCAGAAAAAAACCGCTGCCGCGCTGGTGCTGGAGCCGCTCGCGCTGCCCCCCGTGGAGCGGTGGAACGAAGGCGAGCGCGAGAACGAACTGCGCCTGAACTCGTGGGAAGTGAGCCGCCATGCCGCGGCGCGCCAGAGCGTGTCGGTGCTGCTCCAGGAACTGGGATTCGACAAGAAAAAGCAGAAAGAACACGGCGTGCCCGGCAAGGCCGCCGAAGCCGCCATTCGCGACGGCGACGCCGAGGCGCTGATCGCCGCCTGGCGGGCCATGGTGGCCGAGCGCAAGAAGGAGCGCTACAACTGGTTCAGCTTCACTTCGAGCTTCGTGACGCTGCTGCCGGCCGCCATCGGCGTGCCGTTCTGGAACGCGATTGCCGGCGAATCCGAGAGCGACGACATCGGCATGGTGCTCGCCACGCACGGCCTGGCCGTGATGCCGGGCCTGAGCGCGATGGTGCGTTTCAAGCCCTCGGAGAACCTGCCCTACGCGCTGAACTACGGCGCGTCCGAGCTGGCCATGCCGGCGGCGCGCGCCTTCACCAAGCTCAAGACCTTGCGCGCCATCGGCCGCGAATGGCTGCTGAAGTACCCCGAGCACAGCGCCTGCGGGCTGATTGCGCCGGCGCTCGGCAAGGCCGGCGAAGCGCGCGACAGCGCGGGCTCCGCGCTGCGCCTGCTGCAGGCCAACGGCCACGAGGCGCTGCTGCTCGAAGTGGCGGCCCGCTACGACCGGCCCGAGGTGGTGCAGGCGCTGCGCGCGGTGCTCGACGAAAGCCCGCTCGACCGCTTTCCCACCAAGCTCCCCAAGCTGCCCGAGTTCTGGCAGCCGCGCGGCTGGCGCCGCCCGACGCTGGCCAACGGCAAGGCGCTGCCCGACGCAGCGCTCGACCATCTCGGCCAGATGCTGACTTTCCCGACCAACGAAGGCATCTATGGCGGCCTTGCGCTGGTCAAGGAAGCCTGCGACGCCGACTCGCTGGCCGAGTTCGCGTGGGACGCGTTCAGCGCCTGGCTCGAAGCCAGCGGCCCGAGCAAGGAAGGTTGGGCACTCACCTCGCTCGGCCTGTTCGGCAACGACGACACCGCGCGCAAGCTCACGCCCTTCATTCGCGCCTGGCCCGGCGAGGCCGCGCATGCGCGCGCCGTGACGGGGCTCGACGTGCTGGCCACCATCGGCAGCGATGTGGCGCTGATGCTGCTCAACGGCATTGCGCAGAAGGTCAAGTTCAAGGGCCTGCAGGACAAGGCCCGCGAGAAGATCGACGCCATCGCCGAAGCGCGCGGCCTCAGCACCGAGGAGCTCGAAGACCGGCTCGCGCCCGACCTGGGCCTGGACGAACACGGCACGATGCTGCTGGACTTCGGCCCGCGCGCCTTCAAGGTCGGCTTCGACGAGGCGCTCAAGCCCTATGTGCGCGAAAGCACCGGCGGCGTCGATGGCGCGCGCCTGCCCGACCTGCCCAAGCCCAAGAAGACCGACGACGCCGAACTGGGCAAGGAAGCGGTCGAGCGCTTCAAGCTGCTCAAGAAAGACGTGCGCACCATCGCCAGCCAGCAACTGCTGCGCCTGGAGGTGGCCATGTGCGCGCGCCGGCGCTGGACGCCCGAGGTGTTCCGCCTGTTCCTGGTCGAGCATCCGCTGGTGCGCCACATCGTGCAGCGGCTGATCTGGGGCGTGTATGCGGTGGAAGGCGGCGGCAGCTACGGCGGCACGCTGCAGGCGTGTTTCCGCGTGGCGGAAGACGGCAGCTACACCACGGCCGAGGACGACGCCTTCGAGCTGCCCGAGGGAGAGAACATCCGCATCGGCGTGCCGCATGCGCTCGACCTGTCGGCCGCCGATGCCGCGGCCTTCGGCCAGGTGTTCGCCGACTACGAACTGCTGCAGCCCTTTGCGCAGATCGGCCGCGACATCTACACGCTCACCGACGAAGAAAAGAAGAGCCTGAAGCTCGAGCGCTGGAAAGACGTCAAGGTGCCCACGGGCCGCGTGCTGGGCCTGGCCAACAAGGGCTGGCGCCGCGGCCAGGCACAGGATGCCGGCTGCATCTGGTACTTCAGCAAGCCGCTGGGCACGAACCGCGTGATCGAGCTGAGCCTGGACCCCGGCATCATCGTCGGCATGGTGGACGAATACCCCGAGCAGACGCTGGGCCAGGTGCAGGTCGGCAAGCCTTCGGGCTGGGGCGACATGCGCGATGCCGAGGCGCTGCACCTGCTCGACCCGATCTCCGCAAGCGAACTGATCCGCGACATGGAAGGCCTGCGGGCATGAATGCCGCCGTCGCGCGGCTGCGCCCCTGGCTGCTGGCCGCGGGGCTGCTCGCGGCCATGGCGCTCGCAACCGCCCGCACCGCGGCGCCCGAGGTACCGCCGCAGGTCGACACCGTGGCCACCGGCGGCGAATGGCGCTCGGCCCGCGACAGCGGCGTGCTGCGCATCGTGATCGTCCACCAGGGCTTCGAACACGTGCACTCACGGCTGTGGATCGAGTGGCTCGCGGTCGGCGAACGCGGCGCGCCGCGGCGGGTGGCGCGCGTGCTCGTGAAGGAACTCTCGAACGGCATGAACGTGATCGACACCGGCGGCCGGGGCGAGACCTTCCAGGACGGGCGCATCCGGCTGCGCGCCACCCACACCTATTCGCACGAGCGCTCGGACATCACCATCGAGACCGGAAAGCCCGGCCAGTACAAGCTCCCCTAGTTTCACCAGCACCCATCATGGCCACATCCAGCAAAAGCTCCAAAGACACCGGTGCGCCTTCGCAGCCGCAGACGCAAGCGCAGACACAGCTGCAGCGCCCGCCGGCCGAGATCCAGTACGCCGCCCAGCTGGCGCGCTTGCAGGCGCAGGACAAGGACCCGCGCCCGCCCGGCTGGCTGCTGGGCCTGAAGGCCGCGCGCGCCTTCATCCTGGGCGACGCGTCGCTCGACATCGCGCCCAAGATCGTCGCGCCCGTGGCCAGCATCGAGCGCATGCTGGTCACGCTGGCCACCGGCCGCGGGCTGATGCTGGTGGGCGAGCCGGGCACGGCCAAGTCGATGCTGTCGGAGCTGCTGGCCACGGCCATCTCGGGCATTTCGACACTCACCATCCAGGGCGGTGCCTCGATCACCGAAGACCAGATCAAGTACGGCTGGAACTACGCGCTGCTCATCAACGAAGGACCGAGCCCGCGCGCCATGGTGCCGGCGCCGCTGTACCTCGGCATGCAGAAGGGCCAGGTGGTGCGCTTCGAAGAAATCACGCGGGCGCCGCTCGAGGTGCAGGACTGCCTGCTGGGCATGCTGTCGGACCGCGTGATGGCGGTGCCCGAGCTGTCGGGCGAGCACGGCATGCTCTACGCACGCGAGGGCTTCAACATCATCGCCACCGCCAACACGCGCGACCGCGGCGTGAACGAGATGAGCGCGGCACTGAAGCGCCGCTTCGACTTCGAGACGGTGTTTCCCATTCTCGATTTCGACCGTGAGCTGGCGCTGGTGCAGGAGTCGTCGACGCGGCTGCTGGCGCAGAGCGGCATTCCGAAGACCATTCCCGCGCCGGTGCTGGAGCTGCTGGTGTCGACCTTCCGCGACCTGCGCGGCGCACCGGCCAAGGAAGGCAACAACGGCGGAGGCAATGGCGGCGATGCCGCGATGGACCGGCTCACGGCCGTGATGTCCACCGCCGAAGCGGTGAACGTGGCGCATGCGGTCGGCGTGCGCGCGTGGTTCCTCGAACAGCGCGAAGGCTCGCCGGCCGACCTGGTCGATTGCATCGCCGGCACGGTGGTGAAGGACAACGCCGACGACCGCGCCAAGCTGCGCCGCTACTTCGAGCAGAAGGCGGCCAAGCGCAACGGCCCGCACTGGCGCGCGTACTACGAAGCACGGCACCGGCTGCCCTGAGCGCCGGGCACGCGGCAATGCAGGAACCTCACATCGTCGGTGTGCGCCACCACAGCCCGGCCTGCGCGCGGCTGGTGGCCGAACGCATCCGCACGCTGCGCCCGGCGCACGTGCTCATCGAAGGGCCGGCCGACTTCAACGCGCGGCTGGCCGAGCTGTACCTGCCGCACCAGTTGCCGGTGGCCATCTACAGCTACCTCTCTGGCGACCAGACGCACCGCGGCTCGTGGTCGCCCTTTGCAGAGCATTCGCCCGAGTGGCAGGCGTTGCAGGTGGCGCGCGAGGTGGGCGCGCAGGTGCGCTTCATCGACCTGCCCGCGTGGCACGACGCCTTCTCGCGCATGGAGAACCGCTATGCCGACGTGGCCGATGCGCAGCATGAAGAACGCGCCGAAGCCTACGAACGCGCGCTGACCGAGAAGCTCTCGGTGCAGGGCCGCGATGCGCTGTGGGACCACCTGTTCGAAGACGGTTGCGATGCGGCCGAACTGGCACAGCGCCTGGCCACCTACTTCGATCACCTGCGCGGCGAAGACCCCGGCTCGCTGGGCAACCAGGCGCGCGAACAGATGATGGCGCGGTGGATCGCGTGGGCCATGGCGCAGCCGCCCGAAGCCGGCCGCGCGCAGGCGCTGGTGGTGTGCGGCGGCTACCACGCACCCGCGCTGGCGCGGCTCTGGCGGGGATTGCCGACCGGGTTGCCGGCAACGCCTGAGCCTTCGCACGAGCCTTCCGATGAAGAGGGCCCGAACGGCCAGGCCGCTGCCCCGTTGCGCTTCGGCTCGTACCTGGTGCCCTACACCTTCAAGCGCCTCGATGCCTTCGCAGGCTATGCCTCCGGCATGCCTTCGCCGGCCTACTACCAGTGGGTCTGGGAGCACGGACCCGAGGGCGCCGCGCACCGCGCGCTGCAGCATGTGATGCAGCGGCTGCGCGACAAGAAGCTGCCCGCCTCCACCGCCGACCTGATGGCCGTGCACCTGCGCGCGCAGGGCCTTGCGCGGTTGCGCGGGCACGAGAAGCCGCTGCGCTCCGACTGGCTCGACGCGCTGGCCGGCGCGCTGGTGAAAGACGCGCTCGATGCGCCGCTGCCCTGGACCTACCGCGGCGCGATCCGCCCCGGCACCGACCCCGTGCTGGTACAAGCCATGGACGTGCTGGCCGGCGACACCGTCGGCCGCCTCGCGCCCGGCACGCCGCAACCACCGCTGGTGGCCGCGGTGGCGGCCGAGCTTGCGGCGCACGGCATCGTGCTGCGCGGCCAGCTCAAGCTGGACCTGCTGGCCCCGGCCGACCGCGCGAAGAGCCAGCTGCTGCACAGGCTGTCGGTGTTGCGGTTGCCCGGCGTGCGCCGCACGCAGGGGCCGAAGCTGGCGATGTCGGGCGAACGCACCGAACTCTGGTCGCTGGCCGAGCCGCTGGAACAGCAGGCCGCGCTGATCGAGGCCGGTGCCTGGGGCGCGAGCCTGCACGACGCGGCGCGCGCCCGGCTCGAAGACGACCTGCGGCAGGCGCAGGGCCGCATCGGCCCGCTGGCCGACGGGCTCAACCAGGCCGCATGGGCCGGTCTCTCGGCACTCAGCGATTCGCTGCTGCGCGAGCTGCAGGGCGCCATCGCCAACGAACCGCGCTTCGAGGCACTGGGCCCTGCCCTGTCGGTGCTGCACACGCTGCTGCGCCACGGCCAGATGCTGGGCATGGCCGATGCACCCGTGCTGCGGGTGGTGATCGAAGCGGGCTTCGACCGCGCGCTGTGGCTGCTGGAGCCGCCCGCTACCGTCACGCCTGCCGACATGCAGGCGCACTTGCAGGGGCACCTGGCGTTGCGGCAGATCGTGGCCGACGTGCTGGCCCATGCAGCGGACACGTCGCACGACATGCATGGCGCGCACAACGCACACGTGCCGGGCCTGCTCGACGTGGAGCCCGCGCGTGCGCTCGCCGTGTGGCAGCGCAAGGCGGCCGATGCCAGCGCCGCGCCCGTGAGCCGCGGCGCGGCACTGGGCGCCACGCTGAGCCTTGCGGGCCGCACGGCGAACGCCCACGACCATCCGCACGATCACGATGCGGGCGTGAACGCGGCGATGCAACTGCTGCATTCGCTGCCCGCGCCCGTGCTGGGCGATGCGCTCACCGGCCTTCTCGCGCTGGCCCGCGAAGCGCTGGCGTGCGAGCCGGCCTTCGTGAGCGGCATGGACCGCACCGTGCGGGCGCTGGACAACGCCGACTTCGTGCGCGCCATGCCCAGCCTGCGCGCCGCCTTCGCCTGGCTGCCGCCGCAGGAACGCGGGCTGCTGGCCGAACAGGTGCTGACGCTGCACGACGCCGCGCACCTGTCGCGCCGCGCGCTCACCGCGCCGCATGCCGGCGAGGCCGCGCCGCAAGCGCTGGCCCAGGCACGCATGGTCGAAGACGCCGTGCTCGCGCGCCTCGCGGCCTGGGGCGTCACGCTCGACAACCACGACACCGACACCGAAGATTCCGACGGGAGCGCCCGCCCATGAGCCTGGACATTCCCGATCCGTTGCAACGTTGGCGCCTGCTTCTGGGCGATCCGGCCGAAGCGTCGTGCGGCAGCCTGAGCGCCGAAGCACAGGCCGCCGACGCCGCGCTCGACTGGCTCTACGGCCGCGACGGCGACCGTGCCAGCCGTGGCGAACGCAGCGCGGGCCTCGGCCCCTCGGCGCTGAGCACGCCCGACTGGATCAACACCATCCACACGCTGTTTCCGAAAGAAGTGATCGAGCGGCTGGAGCAGGACGCGGTCGAGCGCTACGGCATCGACGAGGTGGTGACGAATCTCGAAGTGCTGGAGCGCATCGAGCCTTCCGAGTCGCTGCTGCGCGCGGTGCTGCACACCAAGCACCTGATGAATCCGCAGGTGCTGGCCGCCGCGCGCAAGCTGGTGGCCGAGGTGGTGCGCCGCATCATGGAGAAGCTCTCCACCGAAGTGCGGCAGGCCTTCAGCGGCAGCCGCGACCGGCGCCGCCGCTCGCAGATGAAGATCGCGCGCAACTTCGACTTCAAGCAGACGCTGGCCGCCAACCTGCACCGCTACGACCCGGAGCGCCGAAAGCTCTATGTGGAGCGGCCGGTGTTCATCAGCCGCACCCGGCGGCATGCGGAACCGTGGGACATCATCTTGCTGATCGACCAGAGCGGCTCGATGGTCGACTCGGTGATCCACAGCGCCGTGATGGCCGCCTGCCTGTGGCAGCTGCCCGGCATGCGCACGCGGCTGGTGGCCTTCGACACGGCGGTGGTCGACCTGACGTCCGACGTGTCGGATCCGGTCGAGCTGCTCATGAAGGTGCAGCTGGGTGGCGGCACCGACATCGCGAAGGCCGTGGCCTATGCGCAGTCGCTGATCGCCAATCCGCGCAAGAGCATCGTGGTGCTGGTGAGCGACTTCTACGAAGGCGGCAGCGAGCACGAGCTGGTGCGCCGCGTGAAGGCGCTGGTCGAGTCGGGCACCAAGGTGCTCGGGCTGGCTGCGCTCGACGCGCAGGCCGTGCCGGCCTTCGACCGCGCGATGGCCGCGCGGCTGGTGCGCGAAGGCGCGCAGGTCGGCGCCATGACGCCGGGCCAGCTCGCGGGCTGGCTGGCCGAGAAGGTGCAGGCATGAGCGCACCGGCTTCCTCCGGCCTGCGCGCCGACCTGCTCGAGCTGACGCCCGAGGCACTGACCGCGCTGGCCAACGCGGGCTTCGTCAAGCGCGCGCAGAAAGACGTGGCGGCCGGCCTGCTGCCGCGCCTGGAAACGGGCGCCGATGGCGTGGTGCAGGCTCACTTCGACGACGGCGTGCGCACCAGCCTGCCGCCGGGGCGCACGCTGCGCGACGCGCAATGCAGTTGCCCCGCCAGCGGCATGTGCCGGCATCGGGTGATGCTGGTGCTGGCTTACCAGGCGCAGGCGGCTTCCGCGGCGCCCCGGCAAGACGCATCGGCCGGTGCCGAGGCCGAAGCACCCGTGGAGCCATCGGGTGGCGCATGGAGCCCCGCCGAATTCGACGATGCCGCGCTGGCGGCCAGCCTTGCGCCTTCGGTGCTCGAGCAGGCGCACAAGCTCGCCGCGGCGCGGCCCGTGGTGGGCGTGCAGGCCTGGCGCAGTGCCAGTGCGCCGCCGGTGGCGCGCTTGCCGATGTGCAGCGTGCGTTTCTTCTCGCGCAGTTCGCTGGTGCACGCGCGCTGCGACTGCAAGCAGGGCAGCGGCTGCGCGCACGTGGTGATCGCGCTCTGGGCGTTCCGGCAGGCGGGTGCGCTGCTGCCGGGCTCGGGCGAGGTCATGGTCGAAGTCCAATCGCCGGACTCGGCCGCTGCCAGCGCGGGCGGGGGCAACCCATCGCCGCAGCTCATGCAGGGCGAGGCTGCCCGCGCATTGCGTGCGCAGATCGACGCCCTGCTGCTCTCGCTCTGGCTCGACGGATCGAGCCAGCCGCTGATGGCGCTCGCGGCACGCTTCGAGGCGGTGCGCGACCAGGCACGCGCGCTGGCCTGGAACTGGGTCGACGATGCGCTCGACGAGCTCTGGCAGCTGCTGCAGGCACAACAGGCACGCAGCAGCCGCTTCGAGCCCTTGCGGCTGGTGCGCGTGCTGGCCGAGTTGTGGGCGCGGCTGCAGGCGGCTGCGCATGCCGAGCGCCCGCAGGCGCGGCCCGTGCTGCTGGCCAGCCAGATCCTGGGCATCGGCGTGAAGGGCGAGGTCGCGCTCGATCACCTGCGGCTGGTGTCGCTCGGTGCCGAGTTGTGGTCCGATGAAACAGGCGAAGGCGCGAGCATTCTCTTTGCCGACCCCGACACGCAGAACGTGACGGTGCTGGAACGCCAGTGGTCGCGCGCGGCGGATGCCGCCGCCGGTGGCGCCGCGCCGAACCTGCTGGGCCGGCGCGTCGCGGGCTTTCCGCTGCGGCAGCTGGCGAGCGGGCAGGTCATCACCAAGACCGCGACGCGGCGTGCCAACGGGTTGGTCGACATCACGGCCGGCGCGCGCCAGACCGGCGTGCTGCCGCTGTCGCCCAAGTCGTGGGACGACCTCGTCGCGCCGCTGCGGCAAGACAGCGTGGCCGCGCTGGTCGCGCATCTGCGCGAGGCGCCGCCGGACTTCGTACGGCCGCGGCAGGCCGCGAGCGGTGCATCGGCCGGTGCGGCGGGACAGCTGCATGTGGTGGCCTTCGATCGCATGGAAGTGGCGTCTTGCCACTGGGATGCGGCGGCGCAGGTGCTGCATGCGCGGCTGGGGCAGGCTGCGCTGGCCGAGCTTGATGAAGCACGGGAAGCAATCGACGAAAGCGAAAGCGAAAGCGAAAGCGATGGCGATGGCGATGGCGATGGCGATGGCGATGGCGATGGCGATGGCGACAGCGGCGATGCATTGCTGCACCTCGCGCTGCCGCACCGCTCGGCATCGGCGGGCGCCGTCGATGCGCTGGCGCGCGCGCTCTCCGGCGAATGGGGCGCCCTGCGCGCCGTGGCGGGCACCGTGCATCTGCAAGGCGGGCGCGCGGTCATGCAGCCGCTGAGCTTGCTCACGGCACAGCGTGCCGTGGTGCTGCAGGCCGAAGCGGTGGCGCCGCAACCGCTGGGCCTGCGGAGCGATGTCGAAGAAGTGCCGGCACTGAATGCGCTGGCCGGCGACACCCTCGAGCTGCTGGCGCTGTGGCTGCGCCAGGGGCTGCGCCATCAGGGCGGCGGTGCGTTGTCGCGGGCCGAAGCACAAGCGCTGCGCCTGCAACAGGCCGGCCTGGGCCAGGGCGCGAAGCTGCTGGGCGCGGTGCTTGAAAACATGCGCTCCGCGCGGCGCCCGGCGCTGGTGGCGCAACTGGCGATGCTGGGGCTGCTGATGCAAGGCGTCGCGCAATCGGCGCCGCAGCATCCGTGAATCCGTGAGCGCCGCTCAATAAAAAATCCCCGGATTCCTGAAGAATTCCGGGGATTTTTGGCGTCCGCGGTGACCTTGGACTGTGTGATGGTGCCGCTTGTCGGAATCGAACTGACGACCTTCCGCTTACAAGGCGGGTGCTCTACCAATTGAGCTAAAGCGGCGGAATTTTCTCTGCGGGATTCTAGCCGCGCGGCGCGGGCCCACCCGGGGCACCGCGGTTGCCAGCTTGCTGCCGCGCTGCCGTGTTACTTGACGCGCTTGAGCGAAGGCCGCGAACCGCCGCCTGCCGGCGGGCGCGGCGGCTCGTCGACGGGGTCGGTCTGGTGGCTTGCCTCGACCGTCTCGTCGGCGTCCTCGCCCGTCACCAGGTGAACGATCTTGCCTGCATCGCCTTCGGTGCCGCGCGAGGCATCGCGCAGGGGCATGCGCGCCGGGCCCGTGTGCGCTGGCACGGCGGGTGGCGCATCGCCATTGCCGCCGTTGCTGTCCGCCACGGCGGGCGCCGGTGCCGGAAACGCCATGCCCTGCCCGTTCTCACGCGCGTAGATCGCGATCACGCGGCCCACCGGCACGCTGATTTCACGGGCACTGCCCGCAAAACGGGCCTTGAACTCGATGAAATCGTTGCCGAGCTTGAGCGAGCTGGTCGCGTCGAAGCTGATGTTGAGCACGATCTCGCCGTTCTTCACGTATTCGCGCGGCACCTGGACGGTGTCGTCGACCTGCACCGCGACATAAGGCGTGAACCCGTTGTCGGTGCACCATTCGTACAGCGCCCGGATGAGGTACGGGCGGGTGGAGGACGACTCGAGCGCGTTGATCATGAAAGACGGCGAAAAACGATGAAAGCAAGCACGAAGCTTACTTACTTTCGCATGACCTTTTCAGACGGGGTCAGTGCCTCGATGTAGGCCGGACGCGAGAAGATGCGCTCGGCGTACTTCAGCAGCGGCGCCGCATTCTTGCTGAGGTCGATGCCGTAGTAGTCGAGGCGCCAGAGCAGCGGCGCAATGGCCACGTCGAGCATCGAGAAGTTGTCGCCCAGCATGTACTTGTTCTTGAGGAACACCGGTGCCAGCTGCGTGAGGCGGTCGCGAATGTGCGAGCGGGCCTTTTCGAGCGCCTTGTCGTTGCCCTTGGCGGTGCGGTTCTCGAGCGTCGAGACGTGCACGAACAGTTCCTTCTCGAAGTTGAGCAGGAACAGGCGCACGCGGGCGCGGTCGACCGGGTCGCCGGGCATCAGCTGCGGATGCGGGAAGCGCTCGTCGATGTACTCGTTGATGATGTTCGACTCGTACAAAATCAGGTCGCGCTCGACCAGGATGGGCACCTGGCCGTACGGGTTCATCACGCTGATGTCTTCGGGCTTGTTGTAGAGATCGACGTCGCGGATCTCGAAGTCCATGCCCTTTTCGAACAACACGAAGCGGCAGCGGTGGGAAAAGGGGCAGGTCGTTCCTGAATACAAGACCATCATGGCGAGAGACTCCTAAAAATCAAAAAGAGTGGGTCGCGTTGGCAACCCACTCTGTGGGACCGGATGCACAAGGCGCCCGGTCGGCGTGGACGGAACTACTTGACGTCTTTCCAGTACGAGGCGTTCAGTCGCCACACGAAAACCACCGACAAACCAAGGAACAGCAACACCCAGACGCCGATGCGAATGCGCGTGTTCTGCGCAGGCTCGGCCATCCATTGGAGGTAGCTCACCAGGTCGCCCACCGCATTGTCGTACTGCACGGATGTCAGGGTGCCGGGAGTGACTTGCTCCCAGCCCTTGAACACTTCGGTTTCGTGACCGTGCTGGCTGATCTTGGTGTAGACGGGCCGGCGCTCGCCCTGCAGTTCCCACAGGGGGTTCGGCATGGCGACGCTCGGGAACGCGAGGTTGTTCCAGCCGGTGGCCTTGGTGTCGTCGCGGTAATAGGTGCGAAGGTACGTGTAGAGATAGTCGGCGCCGGTGCCGCCATGGCCGGCGCGCGAACGCGCGACCAGCGTCAGGTCGGGCGGCGTGGTGCCGAACCATTCCTTGGCCTGGCGGGCGTCGATGTTGGCCTTCATGGTTTCGCCGACCTTGTCGGTCGTGAACAGAAGGTTGTCCTTGATCTGCTGCTCGGTGATGCCGATGTCCTGCAGGCGGTTGTAGCGCATGAAGGCCGCCGAGTGGCAGTTCAGGCAGTAGTTGACGAACAGCTTGGCGCCGTTCTGCAGCGCCGCCACGTCGTTGGTCTTGGGGTTCGCCTTGTCCCAGGCAATGCCCTCGGACTCGGCGGAGGCCGTGGCCGAGAAGGTCAGGCCCAGCGCCAGACCGAGGACCGCGAGCCAGCCGGAAATTCTTTTCTTCATCGTGTTTCTCTCAAGCTCTTGCACTTCTCGGCGCTTCAGTGGGCGGCGAAGACCACGCGCTCGGGCACGGTCTTGAATTCGCCCTTGCGGCTCCACCAGGGCATCAGCAGGAAGAAGCCGAAGTAGAAGAGCGTGCCGATCTGCGAGATGGTCTGGGCGATGTCGAGGGCGAAGGAGCCGATGACCAGGTTGCCCCAGACGCCAGGCGGCTGGATGCCCAGGTAGCCCAGGATCAGGAAGAAGAAGACGAACACGCCGTACACATACTTGTGCCAGCCCGGACGGTAGCGGATCGACTTGACTTCGCTGTGGTCGAGCCACGGCAGGAAGAACAGGATGATGACCGAGCCGCCCATCACGACCACGCCCCAGAACTTGGCGTCGAAGGCCTTGAGCAGGAAGATGGCCACGGCCGCCACGACGATGATGGCGATCTTCAGCGCGGTGCCCGACTTGCCCTTGACGAAGTTCAGGATGGCAGCCGCGCCGATGATGAGCGCGAACACGTTGACCATGTCGTCGGTGGTCGCGCGCAGCATCGAATAGAACGGTGTGAAGTACCAGACCGGCGCAATGTGGTTCGGCGTCTTCAGCGAGTCGGCCGGAATGAAGTTGTTGTACTCGAGGAAGTACCCACCGGCTTCGGGCGCGAAGAAGATCACGGCCGAGAAGATCGTGAGGAACACCACCACGCCAAAGATGTCGTGCACCGTGTAGTACGGATGCGACGGAATGCCATCGACCGGGTGGCCGTCGGGGCCGCGGTTGGCCTTGATCTCGATGCCGTCGGGGTTGTTGGAACCCACTTCGTGCAGCGCGATCAGGTGGGCCACCACCAGGCCGAGCAGCACCAGCGGCACGGCGATCACGTGGAAGCTGAAGAAGCGGTTCAGCGTGGCGTCGCTCACCACGTAGTCGCCGCGGATCAGCAGGGCCAGGTCAGGACCGATGAACGGAATGGCCGCGAACAGGTTCACGATGACCTGGGCGCCCCAATACGACATCTGGCCCCAGGGCAGCAGGTAGCCCATGAAGGCTTCGGCCATCAGGCACAGGAAGATCGCGCAGCCGAACACCCAGATCAGCTCGCGCGGCTTTCGGTAGCTGCCGTACATGAGGCCGCGGAACATGTGCAGGTACACCACGATGAAGAACGCCGAGGCGCCCGTCGAGTGGATGTAGCGGATCAGCCAGCCCCATGGCACGTCGCGCATGATGTACTCGACCGAGGCGAACGCCTGGGCCGCATCGGGCTTGTAGTGCATCACTAGGAAGATGCCGGTGACGATCTGGATCACCAGGACCAGCATCGCCAGCGAGCCGAAGATGTACCAGAAGTTGAAGTTCTTCGGCGCGTAGTACTTGCCCCACTGGTCGTTCCAGAGCTTGGTCAGCGGGAAGCGGTTGTCGACCCAGTTGAGCAGCTTTGCGCCGGCTGGCGCGTTCGGGGAAATTTCGTGGAATTCAGCCATGTCGTTCTTCTGCCTCAGGCCTTCTTGGAGTCTTCACCGATCAGGAGCTTGGTCTCCGACAGGTACATGTGCGGGGGCACAGGCAGGTTGTCGGGCGCGGGCTTGTTCTTGAAGACACGGCCAGCCAGGTCGAACGTGGAACCATGGCAGGGGCAGAGGAAACCGCCTTCCCAGTCGGCGGGCAGCGAAGGCTGCGGGCCGGACTGCAGGCGGTCGACCGGCGAGCAGCCCAGGTGGGTGCAGATGCCGACCACGACCAGCACTTCGGGCTTGATCGAGCGGTGCTCGTTCTGCGCGTACTTGGGGGTGAATTCGTCCGGGTGACGCTTGGACAGCGGATCGGCCAGCTGGCCGTCGAGCTTGGGGAGTTCAGCGACCTGCTCGGGGGTGCGCTTGAGGATCCAGACCGGCTTGCCGCGCCATTCGACGGTCATTTTCTCGCCGACCTTCAGGGCCGAGATGTCGACTTCAACCGCGGCGCCGGCGGCTTTGGCCTTCTCCGACGGCTGGAATGTGCTCACGAAAGGGATGGCGGTGGCCACGCCGCCCACTACGCCGGCACAGCTGGATGCGATCAACCACGTCCGTTTGCCTGTGTCGATCCGGGGCGAGCCGGAGGTCATGTCACTCATGGGGATCCTCTTTGTCTTCTTCGCTGGAGCAGGGTCAACCCTTGGCTTGAGCAGGGTCAACCCGCGATTGTAGCGGGGCGCTGGGGGAGAATTCAACGGTGGCCGCGTGTCCGGCCCGCGTCCGGGTGGGCGGCAAGGTGCGCCCACGGACCGCGCCCGGCTGGCGACGGTGGCCGTCGCCGTCCGGTCTTCAGTTCAGAAGACCGTGCTGCATCGCCTCGTGAACTGCCTGGGTGCGCGACTTCACGGACAGCTTGCGGTAGATGCTCTTGGCGTGAAACTCGATGGTGTTGACCGACAGGTAGACCGCCTCGGCGATCTGCCGGTTGCTCCAGCCCTGGGCAATCAGGCGCAGCACCTTGAGTTCGCGCGGCGACAGCAGGCCGCGCGGAATCTTCTCGCCGGTGTCCGTACCCATCGCGTTCACCGCGTTCACCGCGTTCACGGCATGCGCGGCATTCACTGCCGGCGCCTGGACGCGAATCGGCTCGATGGTCCGGGTCTTCGCCGATGCGGCAATCGACGAGAGGATGCGCCGCGCAATGCGCGAATCCATCGGCGCACCGCCGCGCTCGATCGAACGCAAGAGATAGGTCAGCTCGATCTCGTCGGCTTCGGTCAGCAGGTAGCCGATGGCGCCGGCGGCAATCGCGGCACTCACCATCTCGGGATCGTCCGCGGCAGACATGCCGATGCTTTCGATGCGCGGATAAGCCTGGCGCACATGCACGAGCAGCGACACGCCGTCGCCGCGCGGCAGGCGCATGTCGACCAGCACAAGGTCGTAAGGCAGCGAGGCCAGCAGGTTGCAGGCTTCGGCGCGGCTGGATGCCACCACGATGCGTCGGCGCGGCGCGAGCTCGGCAAGGATGTGCCGCATGCGTTCGGCCACCGCAATGTCCTCGGCAACGATCAGCGCGGCGTGGAACACACCGCCATACAACTGCGCAGCTGAACTGATCGGCTGCGCAACGGCGCAAGGGATGCTCATGTCCATGACAGCTCTCCCGCAATGGCACGGCGGACCGTGTCCATGTATGCATTGGCAATGCTCAAAAACGAATTGACCACGCGACGCCCCTCTGGCTCTGTTGCTACCCATGGGTAGCTTCGAAATGTTGACTTTCGTTTCAGATACCGCAGGAACGATGCCCGCGCGAAGAAGCGCCGGGCGGCACCCGCGCGCCAATGCGTGTAGTACTTTGATTTCGTTGAAGAAATTGCCAAAAACGGGCTGCAAAACACAGCCCTGAACGGCCCTTCGGAGGGCTGTTTTTGCGTCGTTGTTACGTGCGAATCGGCACGCGCGTTACGTAGCACCGCGCCACACGACACACGCTCGAATTTGCGTGCCGGGACCTCGCCCGATGTTTTGCGCGATGCCCGCGAAGCCGCATGGGCATTGGCTTCGCGAAGGTCTCTTCATTTTTTCGATGACGCATCGAACACCGCATTCAGTTCAAGAACTACGGATACCGGTGATGTTCAGCAAGACACCCCATTCCTAGCATCGGTTGCATTGGGTAACGCAATGAAACCCAACCCTGCTTTCACGCGACGAGGGCGCATGGAAGCCCAGAAGTTGCAACCGATTCATCAAGGAAAAAAGTCCAAATGACTACTGCCAAGCGCGCTTCCACACGCTCTTCAATCAACACGCGTCACGCAGGCATCAGCCGACTGCTTGCATCGGTCCTTGTGGGTGCGGGGTATGTGATGACATTGCCTGTGGTGCATGCACAGGTCTCCATCGGCGGTGTTTCCGTGGTTGTCGATCCGCCGGGCCTTGGCATCCTGAACATCACAAGCAGCAACAGTGGTGTGTTGAACGCCGGAGCCGGCATCACCACCACGACCCTGACCGCCGCTGGTGGCACCATCCAGACGCTGAGCGCCACCACGGTGGATGCGTCCACGGTCAACGCGACCGTCGGCAACATCGGCACTGTCAACGCCAACACCATCACCGCTGCCAACGGCACGATCACCGATCTCGCGACGACCAGCCTGACTGCTGCCAACGGCACCATCCAGACGCTGAGCGCCACCACGGTGGATGCGTCCACGGTCAATGCGACCGTCGGCAACATCGGCACCGTCAACGCCAACACCATCACCGCTGCCAACGGCACGATCACCGATCTCGCAACGACCAGCCTGACTGCTGCCAACGGCACGATCACCAACCTCGCGACCACCAGCCTCACTGCAGCCAGTGGAACGATCACCAACCTTGCAACGACCAGCCTGACCGCTGCCAGCGGCACGATCACCAATCTCGCGACCACCAGTCTCACTGCGGCCAGTGGAACGATCACCAACCTTGCAACGACCAGCCTGACCGCTGCCAACGGCACGATCACCAATCTCGCGACCACCAGTCTCACTGCGGCCAACGGCACCATCAACAACCTCAGCGCGACCAACATCACGACGACCAACCTGTCGGCAGCCAGCGCCACCATCAACGCACTGACCGCCAACACAGTCAGCGCCACGACGGTGAACGCCGGCACGGTGAACGCGAACACGGTCAACGCCACTACCGGCAACTTCCAGACGATCACCGCGGCCAACGGCAACATCACGGTGCTCAACACGCAGACCGGCAACATCACGACGATCAACGCGGTGACGGGCAATGTCACGACGTTGAACGCGGGCACGGTCAACGTCACCGGCAACGTGACGGCGGGCGGCACGATCACGGCAGGCAACGGCATGGTGGCGAACGGACGCGTGCAGAACGTGTCGGCCGGCATTCTGCCGACGGACGCCGCCAACATGCAGCAGTTGAACCAGGTGCGCGCCGAAGCACAGGACGCGCGCAAGACAGGCAGCACAGGCGCATCCATCGCATTGGCGGCCGCCTCCGTGCCAGCGCTCGAAGCCGGCAAGCAGTTCGGCGTGGGCGTGGGCGTGGGCTCCTACGATGGCCGCTCGGCCATCGCAGCCGCCATCAGCTTCCGCCTGAGCGAATCGGCGCAGATCAAGCTGAACGTCGGCACGGGCCAGAGCGGCAAGGTCGGCGGCGGCGTGGGCGCCTCCTGGTCCTGGTAAGCCAGCCGGGCCTGCCCGTGGCGTCGAGGCGCCGCGGGCAGGCCTTCGGATGAAGCAAGCACGAAAGGCCAGCCCCTATACTGGGTGACCGGCCTTTGTCACCTGTGTCAAGGCCGGCGTTCCCGCGGCCGACCTCCTGACCCGTTCACTGCACGGATTCATGAACTCACCTTCACGCGCGCCCGCTGCTGCTGCCTCCACCAGCGATGCCGCCCACCTTCTGGAACAGGGGCTGTCGCTGCACCGCGTGGGCCGGTTCGCGGAAGCCCTGCGGGTCTACGAGGCCTTGCTCTCCCACTTTCCCGAGCATGCCGATGCGCTTCACCTGACCGGCGAAGCCCTGTATCGGCAAGGCCGGCCGAAGCTTGGGCTGAACTACGTGAACCGGGCCATTGCGCAATCGCCGCATCACTTCTATTTCAATACCCGCGCGACGATCTTCATGCACATGGGTTTGCTGGCCGAAGCACATCAAGACCTGCGGCGCGCGCTCAAGGCATTGCCGAACTACCCCGAGGCCTACATCAACCTGTCCGCGGTCTACCGGCAGCAAAAGAAATTCCGGCATGCGCGCGAGGCCGCCGGCGAGGCCACGCGGCTCGCGCCACAAGCGCCCGCGGCATGGAACAACGCTGGAGCCATCGATATGGAGCAGGACCGTTTCGATGAAGCCATCGGGCAGTTCCAGCAGGCGCTGAAGCTCGACCCGACCTATGTGGTCGCGCACAAGAACATCGGCAAGATCCGCGCACACCAGAAAGACTGGGCACAAGCCCTGACATCGCTCGAGCAGGCCCAGACGGAGCCGCCCGACTTCGAGGCCGCCTACCTGCTGGCCCGCGCCCTGCTCGGCTGTGGCCGCAATGAAGACGCCATCGCGCCGATGCAGCGGGCCATGCGCAACGCGTCCGCGGAAGTGCGCGGCAAGGCACTGTCCGACCCGGAAGGCATGGCCGCGCTCTATGGCGTTTGCAGCGCCCTCGAAGGCGTTCTGATGCGCTTCGCCGAGGCGGGCGAGCTGTACAGGCTGGCCCTGGAATCCCTTCCGGAGCACGAGGCGCTGCTGAACAATCTCGGCACGACGAATTTCCGGCTGGGACAGTACGACTCGGCCATCGAAATCCTCAAGAAGACCCTGGTGCTGCATCCGCACCAGGTGCTCGCGCGCTGCAACCTGGGCGTGACCTACATCATGGCCGGCCAGTCGGAAGCGGCCATTGCACAGTTCGAGCAATGCCTGCGCGACGATCCGGATTTCATGTCGGCCATGGTGTGGCTGCTGGGCGAAAAGACGCACATCGCCAACTGGAACGGCGTGCCTGAATTGCGCGCAAGAATCGCGGCGAACCTGGACAACCCGCACAACGCGCAGGGGGTGTCGTCGTTCATCCTGATGTCGAACTACGACGACCCACGGCGGCTGAGGACCTGGACAGAGCGCTCGGCCACGCTGGCCGACAAGACGCTGAACATCAAGCCCTTCGCCGATGCCGGCGCGCGCCGCACCTCGCCGCGCATCCGTGTCGGCTACTACTCGTTCGACTTCCGCAACCACCCGGTCGCCCATCTGACGGCCGAACTGTTCGCCCAGCACGACCGGAAGGACTTCGAAGTCTTCGCCTATTCGTACGGTCCCGACGACGGCCACCCGGCGCGCGCGCGCATCGCCGCGTCGGTCGAGCATTTCATCGACATGCACGGCCAGTCGATCCGGCAGATGGCCGAGCGCATCCGCGAGGACGACATCGACATCCTGATCGACCTCTCGGGCGACACGCGCGGCGCCAAGCCGCAGGTCATGGCCTACCACGCGGCCCCCGCGCAACTGATGTGGCTGGGCTACATGGGCACCAGCGGTACGCCGAGCTACGACTACCTGGTGTCCGACAACTTCCTCTCGCCACCGGGCACGGAAGACTGCTACACCGAGAAGCTGCTGCGCCTGCCCGAGACCTTCCAGGTGATCGACACGAAGCGGCCCGTCAATCCGCACAAGGCCACGCGCGCCGGGCACGGTTTGCCGGAAGACGCGTTCGTGCTGTGCAACTTCTCGCAGTCTTTCAAGATCCAGCCGGAAACCTTCGATGCCTGGGTGCGCATCGTGCAGGGCATTCCGAGCTCGGTGCTGTGGCTGGCACAAGGGCCGAACGGCTTCGAAAAGAACCTGCGCGCGCATTGGGAAAAGGCGGGCCTGCCAGCCGAACGGCTGATCGTTTCGCCGCGCATGCCGGTCGACCAGCACCTGGCACGCATCGGCCTGGCCGACCTGTTCATCGACACCTTCCCCTACAGCAGCGGCGCCACCGCGAACGACGTGCTGTGGTCCGGCGTGCCGCTGCTCGCGCTCTCGGGCTCGACGATGGTGTCGCGCATGGCCGGCAGCCTGCTGGGTGCCATCGGCCTGCCCGAACTGGTGGCCACGAACCATGCGCAATACGTGCAGAAGGCCATTCACTACGCCACGCATCCCGACGAACTGGCCGCGCTGCGCGCACGGCTCGCTGCCGCCAAGGAAGCGCGCCGCGGCTACTTCGACACGCCGCGCCTCGTGCGGCACCTGGAAGACGGCTTCAGGCAAATCGCCGCGCGCAGCCGTGAAGGGTTGCCGCCCGAGCACGTGAGCGTGGCACCGCGCCCACTGGAGAAGTGAGCAATCGCGGGCATACTCAGGCCTCCTTCAACAGCAGAGCTCCAGCAGCCTTTTGAATCATGAGCATCCTCAGTGAATTCAAGGAATTTGCCGTCAAGGGCAACGTGATCGACCTTGCGGTCGGCGTGATCATCGGTGCCGCGTTCGGCAAGATCGTCGACTCGCTCGTGGCCGACATCATCATGCCGCTGGTGGGCGTGGTGTTCGGCAGGCTCGACTTCTCGAACCTCTACGTGGTGCTGGGCACCGCACCGGCCGGCGTGGCCAACACGCTGGCAGACCTCAAGAAGGCCGGCGTTCCGGTGCTGGCCTATGGCAACTTCATCACCATCGCGGTCAACTTCGTGATCCTTGCCTTCATCATCTTCATGATGGTCAAGCAGATCAACAGGCTGCGGAAAACGGAAGCCGACGCGCCCGCCGCTCCGGCCGCCACGCCGGAAGACATCACGCTCCTGCGCGAAATCCGCGACAGCCTGAAGCGCCCCTCCTGAGCGAGCGGCCCGGCCTCATCAGGCGCCGGCCAGGGTCCTGGCCATGCGCAGCGCCTCGATGAGGCTCGACGCATCGGCAAGGCCCGCGCCGGCAATGTCGAACGCGGTGCCGTGATCGGGGCTGGTCCGCACCAGCGGCAGCCCCAGCGTCACGTTCACGCCCTTCTCCACGCCAAGGTACTTGACCGGGATCAGGCCCTGGTCGTGGTACATCGCGATCACCACGTCGAACTCGCCGCTGGACGGCACGCCGGCCTTGGCACGCGCGCGCATGAACACCGTGTCGGGCGCAAACGGCCCGCTGGCGTCGATGCCCTCGGCGCGCGCGGCCTCGACGGCCGGCGCAATGATCTCGCGCTCTTCCGTACCGAACAGGCCGCCCTCCCCCGCGTGCGGATTCAGTCCCGCGACGCCGATGCGCGGCACGCGGCCCAGCGCGTGCGTCAGTGCCCTGTGGGTGATGCGCAGCGTTTCCAGCACGCCGTCGAAGCGCACGGCCTCGATGGCATGGCGCAGCGACATGTGGATGCTGACGAGCACGGTGCGCAGCTCGTCGTTGGCCAGCATCATGCGCACCGGCACGTCGGCCACGCCGCGGCCCAGGTGCGCGGCGGCCTCGGCCTGCAGCAGTTCGGTGTGGCCCGGGTACGGGAAGCCAGCGGCCGACAGCGCCTCCTTGTGCAGCGGCGCGGTCACGATGGCGGCAATTTCACCGCGCAACGCGGCCCGCGCGGCCCAGACCACGCACTCGCCCGCCACCCGGCCGGCCTCGGCGCTGATCCGGCCCAGTTCGATGGGAGTCGCCGGCGCGGCGATCACCTGCAGCACCGGGATGCAGCCGGGCGGCACCGTCGCAGCCTCGGCCACGGATTCGATTTCCAGCACGGGCCAGGCTGGCTGCCCCGGCGACGCCAGGGCCTGCGATGCCCGGCGCACGGTGGCAACGTCGCCCGCGACGAAGGTGCCGCGCGTCGCATCGGGTGCGTCGCGAAACGCCTTGACGATGATCTCGGGGCCGATGCCCGCGGGGTCGCCCAGCGTGATGGCAATGGCTGCGGTGCTCATGCCGGGTTGTCGATGTCGATGAACTCGTGCACCAGCCCGAGCTGCGCCGCCACATGCCCCGCCACCGCCGGCGCGCCGTAGCGCTCGGTCGCGTGGTGCCCGCAGGCGAGAAAGGCCACGCCCATTTCGCGCGCGTAGTGGGCCTGCGGCTCCGAAATCTCGCCAGTAATGAAGGCGTCGGCACCGGCCGCAATGGCGGCCTCGAAGTAGCCCTGGGCGCCGCCGGTGCACCAGGCTATATTTTTAATAGCGCGATGCGCCGTATCGACGAGCGTTACCGGGCGGCCCAGTACCTTTTCGACATGCGCGGAGAGCACCTTGGCGCTGGCAAAGCTCTCGCCATTTGCACGCGCGCCCAGAAAACCCAGTTCCTGCTCGCCGAAGCGCCCGGTCGAGCCCGCATGGGCCACGAGCCCCAGTTGCAGGCCAAGCTGCGCGTTGTTGCCCAGCTCGGGATGCGCGTCGAGCGGCAGGTGATACGCGAACAGGTTGATGTCGTCGCCGAGCAGCAGGCCCAGGCGCTGCTTCATCCAGCCGGTGACGCAGCCGTCCTGGCCGCGCCAGAACAGGCCATGGTGGACGAAGATGGCATCGGCTTCGGCGCTGATGGCGGCTTCGATCAGCGCGCGGCTGGCGGTCACGCCCGAGACGATCTTGCGGACCACGGTGCGCCCCTCGACCTGCAGGCCGTTGGGTCCGTAGTCCTTGAAGCGCCCGGGGGCCAGCAGCAGGTCGAATGCGTGAAGCAGTTCTTGGCGGGTGGTGCTCATCGCGACATTGTCGCGCCCGCCACGGGGGCGGCGCCGTGCCGCATGGCATGGCCGCGCGCGGCCAGTGGCCAGAGCGCCAGCAGGAAGCCCACACCCGCCAGCGCCGCGACGTAATGCGCCGGCGCCATCGTGTCGTGTTGCAGCCAAAGCGTGAGGATCACCGGCGTCAGCCCGCCAAAGACCGCGTACGACATGTTGTAGGCGAACGAGAGCCCGGTAAAGCGCACCGGCGCCGGGAAGGCGCGCACGCCCGCGATCGGCACCGTGGCGATGGTGCCCACGAACAGGCCCACCAGGCCGTAGTGCCAGAACATCGTGGCCGGCGTGCCGGGCAGCCCGCTGTAGAACATGTAGGCCGTGACAAACAGGCCGGCCCAGCCGATCAGCATCACGGCGCGGGTGCCGATGCGGTCGCTGGCCCAGCCGACCAGCACGCAGCCGATCGTCAGCGTCAGCGTGGCAAGCGCATTGGCTTCGAGCGCCAGCGCGGCCGGGATGTGGTGCACCTTCTGCAGGTAGGTGGGCGTGTACAGCACCACCACGACGATGGCGGCCGACAGCACCCAGGTCAGCAGCGCGACGTACACGCTGGCCAGGCGATGCTCGCGCAGCACGGTACGCAGCGGCAGCTCGCGCGCGACCGTCTTGCGGCCGGCCAGCTCCTTGAACACCGGCGTCTCGTGCAGGAAGCGGCGCAGGTACACCGACACCAGGCCGAACACGCCGCCCAGGATGAACGGAATGCGCCAGGCGAAGTCGCTCACCTGCTCCGGGGAATAGTGGCGGTTGATGGCCACGGCGATCAGCGAGCCCAGCAAGATGCCGCCCGTGATGCCCGATGTCAGCAGGCCGATGCCGAAGCCGTAGTGCTTGCCGGGCACGTGCTCGCCCACGAACACCCAGGCGCCGGGCATTTCACCGCCGATGGCCGCGCCCTGCAGCACGCGCATCAGCAACAGCAACAGGGGCGCCGCGATGCCGATGCTCGCGTAGGTCGGCAGCAGGCCGATGACCAGCGTGGGCGCGGCCATCAGGAAGATCGACAGCGTGAACATGCGCTTGCGGCCAAAGATGTCGCCGAAATGCGCAATGACGATGCCGCCCACCGGCCGGGCCAGATAGCCGGCCGCGAAGATGCCGAAGGTCTGCAGCTGGCGCAGCCAGTCGGGCATGTCGGCCGGGAAGAACAACGCTCCCAGCACCGTGGCAAAGAAGACGTAGATGACGAAATCGTAGAACTCCAGCGTGCCGCCGAGGGCGGACAGGGCGAGCGTCTTGTAGTCGCTGGAATCGAGGGTGCGCGCCGGTACCGGCTGCGCGCCGACCGGGTGAGTTGTTTCTGAGGTCATGGCTGGCAGGGAAATCGTGAGCGCGTGCGCCAGGCTCCCCGGCGGGCGGGGGCGGAAAAAAGAGCGCAGCGACGAAACGCCTGGCCGCTTCCGCCGGGTGGGCGACGCGGGAGGCCGGGGAACACGGGCCGGGTAGACCGACCCGTGATGCTAGGGGTTATCCCGGATTCACGCAGGCGCGGCGCGCCAAACTCGACCGCCCCGCGAGGTTTCTGGCTGCGCCCTTGAGGGACAATTGCAGGCAATACCGCGCCCCGGATGGCGCTCTCTTTCCTGTCTTGCATTCAATCTTCATGAAACGCACCTGGCTGCTCTTTGCCCAAGCCGTGACCGTCCTGCTGGCGGCCTACTTCGTCGTTGCGACGCTCAAGCCCGAATGGCTCAACAAGCGCGCGACCTCGCTGGGCGGCGTGGTGTCGATCGTCGAGGCACCGGCCGGCAGCCCGGCCGTACCGACGCCCGGCAGCCTGAGCATTCCGGCCAAGAAGGCGTCGCCCGCGGTGGTGAGCATCAACACCAGCAAGGCCGCGCAGCGCCATCCGCGCAGCAACGACCCGTGGTTCCGCTTCTTCTTCGGCGACCAGGACGACCAGCCCCAGGTGGGCCTGGGCAGCGGCGTGATCGTCAGCCCCGACGGCTACATCCTCACCAACAACCACGTGGTCGAGGGCGCCGACGAGATCGAGATCACGCTGAACGACAGCCGCCACGCGCGCGGCAAAGTGATCGGCACCGACCCCGACACCGACCTCGCCGTGCTGAAGATCGAACTCGACAAGCTGCCCGTGATCGTTCTGGGCAACTCCGACGAACTGCAGGTGGGCGACCAGGTGCTGGCCATCGGCAACCCCTTCGGCGTGGGCCAGACCGTCACCAGCGGCATCGTCTCGGCGCTGGGCCGCAACCAGCTGGGCATCAACAACTTCGAGAACTTCATCCAGACCGACGCGGCCATCAACCCGGGCAACTCGGGCGGCGCGCTGATCGACGTCAACGGCAACCTGCAGGGCATCAACACCGCGATCTATTCGCGCTCGGGCGGCAGCATGGGCATCGGCTTCGCCATTCCGGTGTCGATGGCCAAGATCGTGCTCGAAGGGATCGTCAAGGAAGGCCAGGTTCGCCGCGGCTGGATCGGCGTCGAGCCGAGCGACCTGTCGCCCGAACTGGCCGAGACCTTCGGCGTGAAGGCGGACGCGGGCGTGATCATCACCGGCGTGCTGCAGAACGGCCCCGCCGCCAAGGCCGGCATTCGCCCCGGCGACGTGATCACCTCGGTGGGCGAGAAGAAGACCGACAACGTGCAGGCCCTGCTGACCGCGGTGGCCGGCCTGAAGCCGGGCAACACCTCGCGCTTTGCACTGCAGCGCGGCAGCGACAAGATGGAACTGGACGTGACGCCGGGCCTGCGGCCCAAGAGCCCGGTGCGGCAAGTGCCAAACCAGCCGGAGTAAAGCCCCGGCTCGGCTGGAATCAGGAAGACGCCGAGGAATCGGCGTTTTCTTCCTCTTCAGGCTTCTTGGCCGAGCTCGCGAAGTAGCGGGCACCGATGATGCCCACTTCGTACAGCAGGCACATCGGCACCGCCAGCGCCAGCTGCGACACCACATCGGGCGGCGTGAGCACCGCGGCCACCACGAAGGCCACCACGATGAAGTAGCCGCGGAAAGACTTGAGCTTTTCGATGGTCACCATCTCGAAGCGCACCAGCAGCATCACCACGATCGGCACCTGGAAGGCGACGCCGAACGCGATGTACAGCGACAGGATGGCCTCGACGTACGAAGAAATATCGGGCGTGGCGGCCACCGCGGCCGGCGTGAACTTCTGGATGAAGCTGAACATCTTGTCCAGCACGAAGAACTGCACGAACGCAATGCCGGTATAGGCCAGCAGGCTGCCGAAGAAGATCAGCGGCAGGGCAAAGCGCTTCTCGTGGCTGTAGAGGCCCGGCGCCACGAACATCCAGGCCTGGTACATGAGCCAAGGCAGCGCCAGCAGCACGGCCGTCATCATGAGCACCTTGAGCGGCACGAAGAACGGCGAGAACACGCCGATGGCGATGAGCTTGGCGTCCGGCGGCATGTGCGCACGGATCGGCATGGCGATCAGGTCGATCAGCCCGCCCGGGCCGGGCCAGATGGCCAGCAGGATGCCCGCGATCACCAGGCCATAGACGCAGTAGAGCAGCCGGTCGCGAAGCTCGACCAGGTGCTGTACGAACGGCTGCTCGGTGCCCGCCAGCTCGTCTTCTTTGTCTTTGTTCTTGTTGTCGGAATCGGCCATTGGAAAAGAAGAAAGCGTAGCGTCGTCGGCCGGCGTGCGGCACTCGAACAACGCGGTGGTTAGGGTGCGCTAATTGATCTTGTGGGGGCGGAAGCGGGCAACCCGCGCCGCACCCGACAGCGCCTTGGTGCGCACGCCGTTGCGCGCCTTGTACCACTGCGGCGTGGCGCCCTGCTTCAGGCGCCAATTCTTGCGGGGGTGCCTGTACTCGGGCACCGAAACCTCGGGCTCGGCCAGCGCCGAAAGCGTTTCACCCGATTCGGAGAACTGCTTTTCGAAGTCGCTCGCCCCCGTGTGGATGCTGTGCTCGACATCGCGCGCCGCGTCCTCGACGGTGGTCTTCATCTTGCGCAGTTCGTCGAGCTCCATCGAGCGATTGACCTCGGCCTTGACGTCGCTCACATAGCGCTGCGCCTTGCCGAGCAAGGTGCCAACGGTGCGGGCCACGCGCGGCAGCTTTTCCGGCCCGATGACGATCAGCGCCACGACGCCGATCAGCGCCAGCTTCTCAATGCCCAGGTCGAACACGTTGTGCCTGTGCTCAGGACTTCTGACGCGCTTCGACGTCGATGGTCGGCTTGTCGCCGTTGGCCGGCTGGCCGGTCACTTGCTGGGCGGGAGCCGACGAGGCGGTGGCGGATGCGTCGTTCGAAGAACCGCCTTCCTTCATGCCGTCCTTGAAGCCTTTGACGGCGCCACCAAGGTCCGAACCCATGTTCCGCAGCTTCTTGGTGCCGAAGATCATGACCACGACGAGCAGCACGATCAGCCAGTGCCAGATAGAAAAAGAACCCATGGAAGACTCCTAAGAATGTGTCCGATTTTAGTCGGGCGAAATGTGACAGTTTGGCTTAATGCGGTTCAGCCGCGAAGCCATGGCCGGGGACCGCCCATGACATGGACATGGAGATGGTGAACCTCTTGCCCGCCCTCGGTGCCGGTGTTCACAACGACGCGGTAGCCGCCGTCGGGGTAGGGCCGGCAGCCCTGCTCTATGGCCAGCTTGGGGGCCAGCGTCATGATCTTGCCCATCAGCGCCGCGTCGTCGGGCGTCAGCTGCGCCATCGAGGCGATGTGCTTCTTGGGCACCAGCATGAAATGCACCGGCGCCCAGGGCGCGATGTCGTGAAAGCCGTACAGGTCTTCGTCTTCGTAGACCTTGCGCGAAGGAATCTTGCCTTCGATGATTTTGCAGAAAACGCAGTTCGGATCAGATGACATCTTTGGGTTCCATGGGGCGGCTGTCGTTCATGCGGATCATGCCTTTCACGATCCGGTAGAGGAACCACAGCGAAATCAGGCTCCAGGCGATCCAGCCGGGCACCAGGAACAGCAGCCAGAGCCAGGCCGTCAGCACGTAGGCCAGGCCGGCCCACAGCACCGAGCGGATGCGCCAGCTGAAATGCGAGGCCTGCCAGGTGCCGGCCGCGTCGTCGCGCTTCACGAAGTCGATGACCAGCGCCAGCAAGAGCAGCAGCACCGAGGCTTGCGCCCCGGGCAGGACGGCGCCGATGGCCACGATCAGGTGCAGGATGTAGCTGACCCAGCCCCAGGTCTTCAGGGAGCTGTCGGGTTCCACGTTCACGATGTCGTTGGCCATGGGATGTCGTCCTTTCAGTCGTTGCCAGCCTCGCGGGCGTGCACCTTGCGCAAGGCCTTTTCCTCGATGCCGCTGGTGCCTTCGCGGCGCTCGAGCTCCGCGACGACATCGGCAGGCGAAAAACCGTAGTGCGCCAGTGCCACCATGGTGTGGAACCACAGGTCGGCCACTTCGTTCACTATTTTTGAGCGGTCGCCGCCATGGTCGGCGTCTTTGGCGGCCATCACGACTTCGGTGGCTTCCTCGCCGATCTTCTTGAGGAAGGCATCGGGGCCCTTGTGCAGCAGGCGCGCGACGTAGCTCTTGTCGGGGTCGCCGCCTTGCGCGGGCAGGCGGGTCTCGATGACCGCGGCCAGGCGAGCGAGGGCGTCGGAGGTGTTGTTCACTGTGGCCGTCATTTGTAGATCGACTCCGGGTCTTTCAAGACCGGCTCGACCACGGTCCACTGGCCCTTTTCGTATTTGCTGAAGAAGCAGCTGTGGCGGCCGGTGTGGCAGGCAATGCCGGGCTCGTGGCCAAGCTGGGTGACCTTGAGCAGCACCACGTCGTTGTCGCAGTCGAGCCGGATCTCGTGCACGGTCTGCACGTGGCCCGATTCCTCGCCCTTGAACCACAGCTTGTTGCGCGAGCGGCTGAAATACACCGCGCGGCCCAGCTCGGCGGTCTTTTCGAGCGCCTCGCGGTTCATCCAGGCGAACATCAGCACGTCGTTGCTGCCTTGTTCCTGCGCGATGACCGGCACCAGGCCGTTCGCGTCCCATTTCACTTCATCGAGCCAATTCATCGGCATATTGTCAGGGATAGAAAAAGACCCTTGAAGCTCAGCTGCGCACGGGAATACCGCGCTCGGCCATGCGGGCCTTGGCCTGCCCGACCGTGTATTCGCCGTAGTGAAAGATGCTGGCGGCCAGCACCGCGTCGGCGCCGCCGGTCTGGATGCCGTCGGCCAGGTCGTCCAGGTTGCCGACGCCGCCCGAGGCGATGACGGGCACGTTGACGGCATCGCTCACGGCGCGGGTCAGCGCCAGGTCGAAGCCGCTCTTGGTGCCGTCGCGGTCCATGCTGGTCAGCAAAATCTCGCCGGCGCCCCGGCGGACCATCTCGGTGGCCCACTCGACGGCGTCCAGGCCGGTGTTCTTGCGCCCGCCGTGGCTGTACACGTCCCAGCCCGCGCCGCGCGTGGCTGCGTCTTCGGGGCTGCGGCGCTTGGCATCGATGGCCACCACGATGCATTGCGCGCCGTACTTCTGCGAGGCGTCGTTGATCACGTTCGGATCGGCGATGGCGGCCGAGTTGAAGCTGGTCTTGTCGGCGCCCGCATTGAGCAGCCGGCGCACGTCGGCCACGGTACGCACGCCGCCGCCCACCGTCAGCGGAATGAAGACCTGCGAAGCCACCGCCTCGATGATCGGCAGGATCAGGTCGCGGCCATCGCTGGTGGCGGTGATGTCCAGAAAAGTGAGCTCGTCGGCGCCCTGCGCGTTGTAGCGCGCGGCAATTTCCACCGGGTCGCCGGCGTCGCGCAGTTCGAGAAAGTTGACGCCCTTGACGACACGGCCGCCGGTGACGTCGAGGCAGGGAATGATGCGTTTGGCAAGCATGGGAATTTGAACCGGACGAAGAGAAATCAGAGAACGCGGAGCTGTTGCCAGCCCTGCCATTGGGCGCCGGGCGCCAGCAGCACCGGCTCGTCGATGCGGGCGGCTTCGACGCACAGCATGTGGCGGTAGCCGTCTTCGGGCATGTCGGCGAGTTTCGCACCGAGCAGCGCACCCGGGTTCCAGACCACGGTTTCGCTGCAGCTGGCACTTTGCGCAATTTCGAGCGTGCCGGCGGGCTGCACCAGCTTCAGCGGCCTGGCAGGCGCGGCATACACGCTGTCGAACTCTGCATCGAAATGCAACGCCGGGGCCATTTCGACGTGGCGGTCGTCGCGCAGCGAATCCCAGCGGTTGGCGCCCTGCAGGCCCTCGAGGCGAACCTTGGCGATGTCGTCGACACGCAGGTAGGTGTGCAGCGCGGCGGCAAAGGTCCAGGGCGCATGGTCGATGTTGGCCAGGGTGAGCGCCGTGCGCAGTTGGCCGGCGGACAGCGTGACGTCGAGCCGCGCCTCAAAAGCGTGCGGCCAGATCCTGCGGGTGGCCTCGGCGTCCCGAAGCACCAGCCGCAGTGTGTTCGGCGTACCCGCGGCCTCTTGCACCCAAGGCAAATTGCGCATGAATCCATGCTTGGGCAACATGCCCCGCTGGTTGAATTGGGGGCAGCAGATGGGCACGCCGCCGCGAATGGCGGCCTGACCGTCGAACACGGCGCGAGGGCTCAAATAGAGCCTTTCCACTGCGTCGGCGGTGGTCCACGAGAGCACTTGCGCGCCGTGCAATGCCACGGTGAGCGTGCTTCCGTCAGCGCCGGTGGCACGCAGGGCGGGCTGGCCGCGAAACTCGATCGAGCTGATTTCCATGTGAGGAATTGTAGGCAGCGCGGGTGCCATGGCACGGATTTGGCAACAGGCCCATTGCGTGCCCGGGGCCTTCTTGGATACCCTGTGGCTGCTTGCACAAGGGGACAAAAGGTGCAAGTCGGTCCCGTGCACGAAAAAAACCATTCACACACGACAAAGGGGATACGCAATGAAGAAGAAGCTGCCGATGGCCGCCTGGATCCTGATCGCCATGGTGCTCGGCATCATCGTGGGCTACATGATCTTCTCGAGCTTTCCCGACAAGAAGGCCGCAAAGGAAATCGCGGACTACGTTTCCATCGTCTCCGACGTGTTCCTGCGCCTGATCAAGATGCTGATCGGTCCGCTGGTGTTTTCCACGCTGGTGGTGGGCATCGCGCACATGGGCGACGCCAAGTCGGTGGGCCGCGTGTTCGGCAAGGCCATCGGCTGGTTCCTTACCGCCTCGCTGATCTCGCTGGTCATCGGCCTCGTCATGGCCAACCTGCTCAAGCCCGGCGAGAACCTCGGGCTGCCGCTGCCCGACATCGGCGCCTCGGCCAACCTGGCCACCTCGAAGTTCACGCTGAAAGACTTCGTGAGCCACACGGTGCCCAAGTCGTTCGTCGAGGCCATGGCCAACAACGAAATCCTGCAGATCGTGGTGTTCTCGATGTTCTTCGGCGTGGCGCTCGCCTCGCTCGGCGACAAGGCCAAGACGCTGGTGGCCGCCATCGAGGAACTGTCGCACGCCATGCTGAAGATCACTGGCTACGTGATGAAGCTCGCGCCGCTGGCCGTGCTGGCCGCCATGGCCGCCACGGTGGCGGTGAACGGCCTGGGCATCCTGCTGAAGTTCGCGGTGTTCATGGGCGACTTCTACCTGGGCCTGTTCGTGCTGTGGAGCGTGCTGGTGCTGGCGGGCTTCCTGTTCCTCGGGCCGCGCGTGTTCAAGCTGCTGGTGCTCATCAAGGAAGCCTTCCTGCTGTCCTTTGCAACGGCCAGTTCGGAGGCCGCGTACCCGAAGATCCTGCAGGCGCTCGACCGTTTCGGCGTGAAGCGAAAAATCTCCAGCTTCGTGATGCCGATGGGCTACTCGTTCAACCTCGACGGCTCGATGATGTACTGCACCTTCGCCGTGCTGTTCATCGCGCAGGCCTACAACATCCACATGCCGATCAGCACGCAGGTCACGATGCTGCTGATCCTCATGCTCACCTCCAAGGGCATGGCCGGCGTGCCGCGCGCCTCGCTGGTGGTGATTGCCGCCACGCTGAACCACTTCGACATTCCCGAGGCCGGGCTGCTGCTGATCCTGGGCGTGGACACCTTCCTCGACATGGGCCGCTCGGCCACCAATGCCGTGGGCAACTCCATCGCCACCGCGGTGGTCGCCAAGTGGGAAGGCGAGCTGCTGTCCGAGAGCGATGCCGAGATCAATGCCAGGGCCATCGACGAGGAAGCCAACGCCACCCTCGCCCACCCGGCCCACGCGTGAGACGCAACGCCATGAAGCCCAAGGCCACGCTATCGGTTTTGCTTGCCGGGCTGCTGGCAGCCGTTGCGATGGTTGCCGCCCTGCCGGTGCACGCGCAGGAGCTCCTGAGCGGCACGCTGGCCAAGGCCCGCGAGACGGGCGCCATCACCATCGGCTACCGCGAGTCGTCGGTGCCCTTCTCGTACCTGAATACACGCAAGGAACCGATCGGCTATTCGATCGAGCTGTGCCGCGCACTGGTGACGGCCATCGAGGACACGGTGAACAAGAGCCTCACCATCAAGTGGGTGCCTGTCACTTCCGATTCGCGCATCGACGCGGTCGCCAGCGGCAAGGTCGACCTGGAGTGCGGCTCCACCACCAACAACCTCGAGCGCCAGAAGCGCGTGAGCTTCTCGCCGACCATGTTCGTCTCGGGCACCAAGGTGCTGGTGAAGAAGGGCGCACCCATCAGGTCGTTCCGCGACCTGGCCGGCAAGAAGGTCGCGGTAACGGCCGGCACCACCAACGAAAAGACGCTGCGCGAGCTGTCCGAGAAATTCAAGCTCGGCATCCAACTGCAGGTGGCGCGCGACCACGCGGAATCGTTCGGGCTGGTGAAGAGCGGACAGGCCGATGCCTTCGCCACCGACGACGTGCTGCTCTACGGGCTGATCGCGCAGGACGCCGCCAAGGCCGACTACGAAGTGGTCGGCGACTTCCTCTCCTACGACCCCTACGGGATCATGTACCGCAAGGGCGACACGCAACTGGGCAAGGTGATCGTCGACACCTTCCAGGTGCTGGCGGAAGACGGCGAAATCGAGCGGCAGTACAAGCGCTGGTTCCTGCGCAAGCTGCCCTCGGGGGAAAGCATCAACCTGCCCATGAGCGCGCAGCTGGAAACGATCATCCAGACGATGAAGGTGAAGGCCGAGTAGGCCTGCACCACCCCGGCTACCGCGCAGGCCACTCCCAGCGCGGAATCTCGCTCATGTCGAGATTCGCGATGCGGGTTTCGCCGAACTGCTTTTCGAGCACCACGGGTTGCAGGCCGTCGCTGTCGTCGAGCGCGGCAATCAACCGTGCGGCATGCGACACCACGATCACCTGCGACTCGCGCGCAGCCCGGGCAATGAGCCGGCCAAGGGCTGGCAGCAGATCGGGGTGCAGGCTGGTTTCAGGCTCGTTGAGCACCAGCAGCGAAGGCGGCCGCGGCGTGAGCAGCGCGGCAATCCACAGCAGGTAGCGCAGCGTGCCGTCGGACAGCTCGGCCGCGGTCAGCGGACGCAGCAGGCCGTGCTGGTGCATGAGGGTTTCGAAGCGGTCGCCATTCACATGTACCTCGACACGAGCACCCGGGAAGGCGTCGTCCACGGCACGGTCGAGCGCCCCGGCATCGCCGATTTCGCGGATGGTCTGCAGCGCAGCCGCCAGGTCCGAACCGTCGTTGGCGAGCACGGGCGTGTAGGTGCCCAGTTGCGGCTGGCGCGCGGGCGCGTCGGCATCGGAGCGGAAGTGGTCGTAGAAGCGCCAGGAGCGCATCTGCTCGCGCAGCGTGAGCATTTCGGGTGCCGCATGCGGGTCGGCGTACTCGGTCATCATGCTGGCGAAGGCGGGGATCGGTCGGCCCACGTGCAGCCAGTTCTTGCTGTCGTCGCCGCGCAAGCGAAGTGCTGCGCCTTTGCGGTCGACCAACTGCGTCGAAGGCCGCAGCCATGGGCCGTTCCAGATCACCTCTCGCTTGACTTCGGGGTCATGCGAAAAGCTCGTCGGCATTGACGACGACGGCAGGCCGATATCGATCGCATAGCCGAAATCTTCTGCTTCACTGCCCGCAAAACCCAGCCGAAGCGCGACCGGCTCGTTGCGCCGTGTTCCCTGCACCGGCACATCGCCGCGCAGCATCGCAGCCGAAAAGCTTTCAGGCCCCGCCCACAGCGTGGAAGACAGCCCGCCCTCGCGCACCAGCGAGCGGATCACGCCCCCGTTCGCAATATCGGCCAGCAGCCGCATCGCGCGGTACACGCTCGACTTGCCGCTGCCGTTGGCCCCGGTCACGACCGTGAGCCGGCCGAGCGGCACCGTCAGCTGGCGCAGCGAGCGGTAGTTGGCAATGGCGAGCGCGGAGAGCACGCGCTGCTGGGGAAGGCGTCAGGCGCCGGCCAGCTCGTCCGCGCGGGCTTGCGCGGCGGCGAAATCGAGGTCGCCCGAGTAGATGGCGCGTCCGCAGATCACGCCCTCGACGCCCTCGAACTCGACCGCGCACAGCTGGTCGATGTCGGCCATGTTCGACAGGCCACCCGAGGCGATCACCGGAATGGTCAGCGCCTGCGCGAGCTTGACGGTGGCCTCGATGTTGATGCCCGAGAGCATGCCGTCGCGGCCGATGTCGGTGTAGATGATCGACTCGACGCCGTAGTCTTCGAACTTCTTGCCCAGGTCGGCCACCTCGTGGCCCGTGAGCTTGCTCCAGCCGTCGGTGGCGACCTTGCCGTCCTTGGCATCGAGGCCCACGATGATGTGGCCGCCGAATGCGCTGCAGGCGTCTTTCAGGAAGCCCGGGTTCTTGACCGCGGCGGTGCCGATGATCACGTAGCGCAGGCCGTCGTCGATGTAGCGCTCGATGGTGTCCAGGTCGCGAATGCCGCCCCCCAATTGCACCGGGATGTCGTCGCCGACTTCCTTCAGGATCGCCTTGATGGCCGCATGGTTCTGCGGCTTGCCGGCGAAGGCGCCATTCAGGTCGACCAGGTGCAGCCGGCGCGCGCCGGCGGTGACCCACTTGCGGGCCATGGCGGCAGGGTCTTCGCTGAAGATGGTGGACTGGTCCATGTCGCCCTGTTTGAGGCGAACGCAGTGGCCGTCTTTGAGATCAATGGCGGGAATGAGGAGCATGGAAGTGACGCGAGTGTGCGAAATCCGGGCTGTTGGAGGATCGGCCCGGTCGGGAATGGTAGGTCAGGGGTTCCAGTGGAGGAAATTTCGATAGAGCTGCAACCCTTGGTCCGCACTCTTCTCCGGGTGGAACTGGGTGGCAAAAATGTTATCGCGTGCGATGGCTGCGGTAAAGCAGGCACCGTAATCCGCCTCGCCCACGCTGTGCCTGGCGTCGGCCGGCCGCACGTAGAAGCTGTGCACGAAATAGAAATAGCTCTGGTCGGGAATGCCCGCCCACACCGCATGCGGCTGGGCCTGGCGCACCTGGTTCCAGCCCATCTGCGGCACCTTGAAGCGGCTGCCGTCGGCCTGCAGGCGACCGGCCAGGTCGAACTTGATGACCTCACCCGGTATGAGGCCAAGGCCGTCGGTCGGGCCTTCGTCGCTGCGCGACAGCAGCATCTGCATGCCGACGCACACGCCGAACAACGGCTTGCTGGCCGCGGCTTCGAGCACCGATTCCTGCAAACCCGAATCGCGTAGCTCGCGCATGCAGTCGGGCATGGCGCCCTGCCCCGGCAGCACCACGCGGGTGGCCTTGCGCACCACGTCGGGGTCGGAGGTGACGAAGACCTGCACGCCGACCTGGTCGGCCGCATGCTGCACGGCCTGCGAAACGGAGCGCAGGTTGCCCATGCCGTAATCGACGACGGCGACGGTGTTGGCAGCTGATGTCATGGCTGTTCGCTGGGGAGATTCAGAGCAAACCCTTGGTCGAGGGAATGACACCGACCGAGCGTGGGTCGAGCTCCAGCGCGCCGCGCATGGCGCGGGCAAAGGCCTTGAACACGGTCTCGCACTGGTGGTGCGCGTTCACGCCCTTGAGGTTGTCGATGTGCAGCGTGACGAAGGCGTGGTTCACGAAGCCCTGGAAGAATTCGTAGGTGAGCTGGCTGTCGAAGGTGCCGATCATTCCGCTGGTGAAGGGCACGTGCATCACGAGGCCGGGGCGGCCCGAGAAGTCGATGACCACGCGGCTCAGTGCTTCGTCGAGCGGCACGTAGGCATGGCCGTAGCGGCGAATGCCCTTCTTGTCGCCGATGGCCTGGGCCACGGCCTGGCCGAGCGTGATGCCCACGTCTTCCACCGTGTGGTGGCCGTCGATGTGCAGGTCGCCCTGGCAGTCGATGTCGAGGTCGATCAGCCCGTGGCGGGCGATCTGGTCGAGCATGTGGTCGAAGAAGCCGATGCCGGTCGAAAGCTTGGCCTTGCCGGTGCCGTCGAGATTCACGCTGACGGTGATCTTCGTCTCGGCGGTGTTGCGGGTGACCGTCGCGGTGCGATCGGCGTTGCCCAGGGTGGTGGGGGTGGTCATAGTGAGGCTTCGAGTGCCGCGAGCATCCGCGCATTCTCGTCGGCCGTTCCGACGGTGAGGCGCAGGCAATTTGCCAGCAGTTCGTGCATTTTAGAAACGTTCTTCACCAGAACCCCGTGAGCCTTCATGCCCTCGAAGGTCTTAGCGGCATCGGGCACGCGCAAAAGGACCATGTTGGCGTCGCTGGGCCAGGTCTTGACGCCCGGCAGGCGGCCGAGGCCCATCATCAGGCGCTCGCGCTCCTCGCGGATCTGCCGCGCCTGGGCCTCGAACACCTCGGTGTGCTCCAGCGCGAACAGCGCGCACTCGCAGTTGAGCACGCTGATGTTGTAGGGCGGCCGCACCTTGTCGATTTCAGCAATCAGCGCTGACGGCCCCATGAGGTAGCCCAGGCGGATGCCGGCCAGGCCGAACTTGCTGAGCGTGCGCATCAGCAGCACGTGGCCGTGCTTGCCGAGCCGGTCGATGTAGCTGCGGGCGGCAAAGGGCTGGTAGGCCTCGTCGATCACCACCAGGCCGCCCTGCGCGCCCTGGGCCTCGACGATCTTCTCGACGACGGCATCGTCCCAGAGGTTGGCGGTCGGGTTGTTCGGGTAGGCCAGGAAGACGATGGCCGGCTTCTCGCGCGCGATGGCGGCCAGCATGGCGGCCTCGTCGAGCTCGAAGTCGGCGGTGAGCGGCACGCCGACGAAGCGCAGGCCTTGCAGCTGCGCGCTCATGGCGTACATCACGAAACCGGGCACGGGCGCCAGCACGGTGGCGCCGGGCAGGTCGCAGGCAATGGCCAGCAGCGAGATCAGTTCGTCGGAGCCGTTGCCCAGCATCAGGCTGAAGCCCTCGGGCATTTGCGCGTGGGTGGCCAGCGCGCGCTGCAGGTCGGCGCCGCGATCGCCCGGGTAGCGGTTCAGCGCCAGCGCTCCGAGCCGCGCACCCAGCTCGGCTTGCAGCGCGGGCGGCAGGCCGAAGGGGTTTTCCATCGCGTCGAGCTTGATGAAGCCGCGCGCGTCCTGCACCGCGTAGGCATGCATGGACTGCACGTCGGCGCGGATGCGTTGAAGGGAGCGGGCGGTGTCGGGAGCGATGGTCATCGGGTGCAGCGGTAGCTGTTTCGCAAGGCGCCGGACATGACCAGTTGCACGGGCATGTCGGCTTCGTAGCTGTCGGCGTTGCGGGTCAGTTCGGTTTGATAGAGCGAGCGGGCCATCGAGGGCTCAAGGCGGCGTCCCTCGACGCAGAAGGTGGGCTTCTGGCCGTTGCGCTGCGACGATTCGACGCCTTCGCGCAGGCCTTCGAGCACACCGACCAGGTAATAGCTGGCGTAGGCCTTGCCGTCTTTTTCGGTGGCTTCGAGCGTGCGCAGTTCGCGGATGCTCATGGCCTGCGCGCCAGCGCCGATCACACCGGCCGCCAATGCGAGCAGCAGCGCCGGCAGGCGCGGCAACAGATGGGCGGCGGTGTGTTTCATCGGCAGGTCACTTGCGGTAGCGCGGCGGCGGCGCGTACGCGCCATCGGCCGGGAAGGCGCTCGGCTGCGACGGCGTGGCATCGCGGCGGGCACGGCGCGGCACGTTGGGCTGCTCGAGCTCGAACAGCGCGGCGCCGATCACGCCGATGTTGCGCACGTCGCCGGCTTCGGTGTTCGCGGCGTAGGCGCGGCTGGGGGCGGCAAAGCGGAAGGCCGCGACCTCGTTCTGGCTCTTGCGGAAGCCTTCGATGGTGAGCGCCTGCTGCGGGCCCAGCACATAGCCGCCGTTGCGCAGGCTGCCGGGCTTGCCGTTCAGCACGTCGAGGCCATCGACCGTGGCGATCAGCTCGTAGCTGCGATCACTGAGGTTGCGAAAGCGCAGCGTGTAGCGCGCGCCTTCGACGCCGGCCAGCCGGAACATGTCTTCGGCACGGCGCGCGCGCTGCAGCGGCAGCGGCCGGCCGTCTTCGTCGAGCACCGACCATTCGATGTCGCCCTGGGCCAGCAGCAGGTTCAGGCGGCGCTCGGGGTTGCTGCCCACGGTGCGGCGCACGGCATTCGCTTCGTTGTAGCCCAGCGAAGCCACGTCGTCCGGCTGGTCGGACAGGCGCTTGGCCGTGACCGAGCGGACCTTCGATTCGATGCCTTCTCCCCATTGCGTGCCGAGCTGCGCGGGTGCGGGAGCAGCGGCGCTCTGCGTTGCAGTGGCTGGTGCATCGCGAACGGCCAGCGGCTGCTGGCCGCAGGCCACCAGCAGCGCGGCGCCGGCGATGAGGCCGGTCGCGAACTTGAACAGACGTGAACGATAGAGACGGTGAATCATCTGGATTGCTCCTCCCGAAGCGGGTTTATGGAGCGTCAGATCTTACGCAGGCGCATGCGGGCAGCTTCGGCGTGCGCCTGCAGGCCCTCTCCTTCGGCCAGCGTGACGGCGATGGGGCCGAGCACCTGGGCGCCGGCTTCGCTGACCTCGATCAGGCTGGAGCGCTTCTGGAAGTCGTACACGCCCAGCGGGCTCGAGAAGCGCGCCGTGCCGCTGGTCGGCAGCACGTGGTTGGGGCCGGCGCAGTAGTCGCCCAGGCTTTCGCTGGTGAATGCCCCGAGGAAGATCGCGCCCGCGTGGCGCAGCAAGGGCTCCCAGCGGTTCGGTTCGCTGCTGCTGACCTCGAGGTGTTCGGGGGCGATGCGGTTGCTGATCTCGCAGGCCTCTTCCATGCTCTTCGTGTGGATCAGCGCGCCACGGCCGTTGAGCGAGGCGGCGATGATTTCCGCGCGCGGCATGGTGGGCAGCAGGCGGTCGATTTCGGCCTGCACACGATCGATGTAGGCGGCGTCGGGGCACAGCAGGATGCTCTGGGCCAGCTCGTCGTGCTCGGCCTGGCTGAACAGGTCCATCGCCACCCAGTCGGGCGGCGTGGTGCCGTCGGCCAGCACCAGGATTTCGCTCGGGCCCGCGATCATGTCGATGCCCACGGTGCCAAACACGCGGCGCTTGGCGGCAGCCACGTAGGCGTTGCCCGGGCCGGTGATCTTGTCGACGGCAGGAATGGTAGCGGTGCCATAGGCTAGCGCGGCCACGGCCTGCGCGCCACCGATGGTGAACGCACGCGTGACGCCCGCCACATAGGCGGCAGCCAGCACCAGCACGTTGCGTTCGCCCTTGGCCGACGATTGGCCACCAGCGCCGCCGGTCGCGACGCTGCCCTTCGCGGGCGTCGGCACGACCATGATGATTTCGCCCACGCCGGCCACGTGCGCCGGGATCGCGTTCATCAGCAAGCTGGACGGATAGGCCGCCTTGCCGCCGGGCACGTAGATGCCGACGCGGTCGAGCGGCGTGACCTTCTGGCCGAGCAGCGTGCCGTCCGTGTCGCGGTAGCTCCAGCTTTCGCCGCTGGCCTTCTTCTGCGCCTCGTGATAGCTGCGCACGCGGTCGGCCGCGGCTTGCAGCGCAGCGCGCTGGTCTTCAGGCAGCGAATCGAAGGCCTCCTTGAAGTCGGCCTGCGTCAGTTCGAGTTCCGACACGGCGGCGGCACCGAGCCCGTCGAAGCGGCGCGTGTACTCCAGCACCGCCTCGTCGCCGCGCTTCTGCACGTCGGCCAGGATGTCGGCCACCACTTTCTCGATGGCGGCATCCGCGTCCGCGGACCAATGCAGCCGCGCCTTGAATTCAGCGTCGAAGCTGGCTGAAGTCGTGGACAAACGGGCGGGGGCTGCTTTCAGAGTCATGGGGTTCGGGTGGAAGTCAGGCGGACGGAATGGCCGACGCAAAGGCGTCGATGATGCGGCGGATGGGCTCGCGCTTGAGCTTGAGCGCGGCCTGGTTGACCACCAGGCGGGCGCTGATGTCCATGATGCGCTCCACCTCGACGAGGTGGTTGGCCTTGAGCGTGTTGCCGGTCGAGACCAGGTCGACGATGGCGTCGGCCAGGCCGGTGAGCGGTGCCAGCTCCATGCTGCCGTAAAGCTTGATCAGGTCGACGTGCACGCCCTTGGTGGCGAAGAAATCGCGCGCCAGGCCGACGTACTTGGTCGCCACGCGCAGGCGCGAGCCTTGTCGCACGGCCGAGGCGTAGTCGTAGTCGGCGCGCACGGCCACGCTCAGGCGGCAGGCGGCAATGCGCAGGTCCAGCGGCTGGTACAGGCCCTGGTTGCCGTGCTCGAGCAGCACGTCGGAGCCGGTCACGCCGAGGTCGGCGCCGCCGTACTGCACGTAGGTGGGCACGTCGGAGGCACGCACCAGCACCACGCGCACGTCGGGCCGGGTGGTTTCGAGAATCAGCTTGCGCGACTTCTCGGGGTCTTCGGTGACCTCGATGCCGGCCGCGGCCAGCAGGGGCATCGTCTCTTCGAAGATGCGGCCTTTCGAAAGGGCTAGCGTAATCATGCGGCGGCTCCCGTCACACGTTCGATGTCGGCACCGAGGCCGCGCAGCTTGGCTTCCATGCGGTCGTACCCACGGTCCAGGTGATAGATGCGGTCGACCAGCGTTTCGCCGTCAGCCACGAGGCCGGCAATGACGAGGCTGGCGGAGGCGCGCAGGTCGGTGGCCATCACGGTGGCGCCCGACAGTTGCGGCACGCCCTCGACCATGGCGACCTTGCCTTCGACGTGGATGGCCGCGCCCAGGCGCACCATTTCGTTCACGTGCATGAAGCGGTTCTCGAAGATGGTTTCGGTGACCATCGAGGCGCCGCGCGCGATCACGTTCAGCGCCATGAACTGGGCCTGCATGTCGGTCGGGAAGCCCGGGTACTCGGTGGTGCTGAAGCTCTGCGCCTTCAGGTGCTCGCTGGCCGGTGCCCTGGAGCTGATGCGCACGCCGCCCTCTTCGGGCGCCACCGTGCAGCCGGCGTCGCGCAGCTTGTCGATCACCGCGTCCATGTGGTCGGCGCGGGCGTGGCGCAGGAACACGTCGCCCCCCGTGGCCGCGACGGCGCACAGGAAGGTGCCTGCCTCGATGCGGTCGGCCACCACGGCATGCTCGCAGCCATGGAGCTTCTCGACGCCCTGGATGCGGATGTGGCTGGTGCCGTGGCCCGTGATCTTCGCGCCCATGCGGATCAGCATTTCGGCCAGGTCGACGATTTCGGGCTCCTGCGCGGCGTTTTCGAGCAACGTCTCGCCCTCGGCCAGCGCGGCGGCCATGAGAAAGTTTTCGGTGCCCGTGACGGTGACCATGTCGGTCAGGATGCGCGCGCCCTTCAGGCGGGTGCGGCCCGCCGGCAGGCTGGCGATCATGTAGCCGTGCTCGACCACGATCTCGGCGCCCATGGCCTGCAGGCCCTTGATGTGCTGGTCGACCGGCCGCGAGCCGATGGCGCAGCCACCGGGCAGCGACACCTTGGCGTGGCCGAAGCGGGCCAGCAGCGGCCCCAGGGCCAGCACCGAAGCGCGCATGGTCTTCACCAGCTCGTAGGGGGCCTCGGGGTTGGTGAGGTCGCTGGCGTCGAGCTGCACGGTGCCGTTGTCGTCGCGCTCGGCGGTCACGCCCATGTTGCGCACCAGCTTGAGCATGGTAGACACGTCCTGCAGGCGCGGCACGTTGCGCAGCGTCACGGGCTGGTCGGTCAGCAGCGCCGCGCACAGCTCGGGCAGCGCGGCGTTCTTGGCACCGGAAATGAGTACTTCGCCGCGAAGCTGGCGCCCGCCGCGAATCAGAAGTTTGTCCATCGAAGTTCCAGCGAAATCAGGGGGCCCGCGGGGGCCGGAAAGTTACTTTTCCACGGCCGCCCATTCGGCGGGCGTGTAGGTCTTCATCGAAAGCGCATGCACTTCGTCGGTGTGCATTTTCGCACCGAGGGTGGCGTAGACCCGCTGATGGCGCTGAATGGCGCGCTTGCCCTCGAATTCGGCCGAGACGATGGTGGCGTACCAATGTCGGCCGTCGCCCTCGAGCGTGATGTGCTCGCACGGGAGATGGGACTGGATCAGGGCCTGGAGTTGTTCGGCGGTCATGGGGTCTTGAGAAGAAGCGGTCAACCGCGGATTTTGTAGCCGATACGCAGCAAATGGACGGCGATGGCGCTCACCACCAGCCAGGCGGTGCCGACGATGCCCAGGCTGAGCCAGGGCGAGGCGTCGCTGACGCCGAAGAAGCCATAGCGGAAGCCGTCGATCATGTAGAAGAACGGATTCAGGTGGCTGACCTTCTGCCAGAACGGGGGCAGCGAGCCGATCGAATAGAACACGCCCGACAGGAAAGTCATGGGCATGATCAGGAAGTTCTGGAACACGGCCATCTGGTCGAACTTCTCGGCCCACAGGCCGGCGATGAGCCCCAGCGTGCCGAGCATCGCGGCCCCCAGCAGCGCGAACACGACGATCCACACCGGCGCCACGAAATCCGGCATGGCGAAGAACATCGTGACCACGAACACGCCGAGCCCCACGGCCAGTCCGCGGATGATCGACGAGCCCACGTAGGCAAAGAACCAGCCCCAGTGCGACAGCGGCGTGAGCAGAACGAACACCAGGTTGCCCATGATCTTGCTCTGGATGATCGACGACGAGCTGTTGGCAAAGGCGTTCTGCAGCACGCTCATCATCACGAGGCCGGGCACCAGGAAGGCCGTGTAGCCGACGGTGCCGTAGACCGTCACGCGGCCTTCGAGCACATGGCCGAAGACCATGAGGTACAGCAGCGCGGTGAGCACCGGCGCACCGACGGTCTGAAAGCCGACCTTCCAGAAGCGCAATGTCTCCTTGTAGAGCAGCGCGCGCCAACCCGTGACGGCCATCATCGCGCGACCTCCAGCGGCGTCTGCTCGCCCGCCATCAGGTCGATGAACACGTCTTCCAGGTCGGCCTTGCGCATTTCCACGTCTTCCACCGCGACGCCGGCTTCGCGGATCGCGGCCAGCAGTTGTTCCACTTCATGGGCGTTCTGCGCCGGCAGCTGCACGATGCGCCCGGTGATGCGCGCATGCTGCGCAATGGCCCAGGGCAGCATGGCGTCGGTCTTGAAGCGCAGCACGTTGCTGGCGGCCGACTTCAGCAGCTCGCTGGTGCGGTCCAGGGCAATTACCCGGCCCAGCTTGAGCATCGCGATGCGGCTGCACAGGGCCTCGGCTTCTTCGAGGTAATGGGTGGTCAGCAGCACGGTGCTGCCCTGCTTGTTGAGCTTGGCGACGAACTGCCAGAGCGTCTGGCGCAGCTCGACATCGACACCGGCCGTGGGTTCGTCGAGCACGATCACCGGCGGCTTGTGCACCAGCGCCTGCGCCACCAGCACACGGCGCTTCATGCCGCCCGAGAGCTGGCGCATGTTGGCCGAGGCCTTGTCCGTCAGGCCGAGGCTGTGCAGCAGCTCGTCGATCCAGTCGTCGTTGTTCTTGATGCCGAAGTAGCCCGACTGGATGCGCAGCGACTCGCGCACGTTGAAGAAGGGGTCGAACACCAGCTCCTGCGGCACGATGCCCAGTTGGCGGCGGGCCTCGGCGTAGTCGCGCTGCACGTCGAAACCGTGGACGCTGATCGCACCGGCCGTGGGGCGCGCGAGCCCCGCGAGCATGCTGATCAGGGTGGTCTTGCCCGCGCCGTTGGGGCCGAGCAGGCCGAAGAACTCGCCCGGCTCGATCTGGAAACTGACCTCGTCGACCGCGCGCAGCCCTTGTTTGCCTTGGGCCCGCTGCTGCTTGGAGGGGGGATAGGTCTTGGAGACCGACTGGAATGAGATCGCGGGCATGGGAGCCCGTGATTTTACGGGGCGCCTTCACAAACTGCCGCGCAGCGGCCCGATGCCCTCATGCGGCCGCCGCCGGGCCGCCCCAAGGCGAGCCGCGCCTCACCCTCGGGGGGTGGCGAATTACACGCAGCGAAGCGAAGTGAAAAGCCGGGGGGCAGACAGTGTCAGGGCGCGGCGGGCAAAAGGCCCGCGATGCCGTACAGCGCCGCCAGTTCGCGCAGCCTGGGGGACAGGCCCTTGACCGCGAACCCCCGGCCCATCGCGCTCGACTCGCGCCGGCATTCGAGCAGCACCGCCAGCGCCGACGAATCGAACTGCGCCAGCGCGGAGGCGTCGACCACCGTCGACGACGAATCCGTCTGGCCCTTCAGCCCCTGCTGCAGCATGCGCATGCAGGCGGGGGCCTCGTCATGGGTGAGCTTGGTGGGCAGGACCAGCATGATGGCGTCCGTGGGCCCGTCAGCCCTTGGCGTTGCCCTTGTTGCGCGCGGCCAGGGCAGCAATCAGGCCATCGATGCCGCTCTTGTTGATTTCCTGCGCGAACTGGGTGCGGTAGGTGTCGACCAGCCAGACGCCCAGCACATTCAGGTTGTAGACCTTCCAGCCCGCGCCCTGGCCCGGCGTCTTTTCGAGACGGTAGTCGAGCTGCACGGGGTCGCCGCGGCCCTTGACCTCGGTGCGCACCAGCACGTCGGTGTCGGTGGGCGAGCCGCGGAACGGACGGATCGTGACGGTCTGGTCGGTCACCTGGTCGAGCGCGCCGGCATAGGTGCGCACCAGCAGGGTCTTGAACTCTTCCTGCAGGCGCTTTTGCTGCTCGGGCGTGGCCTGGCGCCAGGCCGGACCGACAGCGGAAGCCGTCATGCGCTGGAAGTTGACGTTCGGCATGATCTTGCTGTCGACCAGCACCATGATCTTGCTGACGTCGCCAGACTTGATGGACGCATCGGCCTTGATCGTGTCCAGCACGTCGGTCGACAGGCGCTTGACCAGCGCATCGGGTGTTTCGTCGGCCGCGCGCGCGGGCTGGACGAAAGCGACGGCAGCGCCGAACAGCAGGGCACCGGCCAGCACCAGGCGGCCGAGATCGCGTCGTTGCAAGGTTTTGGCCTTGGTCTTGTTGTTCATGTGAGTCCCTCAATCAAGTTTGAAAATTCACGGAGTACGCGCAAGAGGCGCGGTACTCAGACAGAAACGGATTCGAGCCACCGCAGGCCGACCTGGTTCCTGTCGGGCAGGTGAAGCCTTGCAACCGGATGCAAGCGGCTTCACCCCGCGCCGTTGCCATGCGCCTTATTTTCCGGCGCCGTCGTCCGGCGGATTGCCGTCGTAGACCTGGCTGCGGCGGCGCTGCAGGAACGCGTCGCGCGTGAACGAATACTTGTCGAGCGCGGCATCGCCGAGCAGGCGGCTGGCACGCAGGTACTGGGCGCGCGTGTCCACCACGCGCAGCACGGTCAGCGAATTGCGCCAGGGAATGTCGTCCACGTGTGCCAGCGGGTCGCCATAGATGTCCAGCGGCTTGGCCACGGTGTCGCGCAAGGTCGAGGAGCCCATGACCGGCAGCACCACATAAGGACCGGGGCCCACGCCCCAATAGCCGAGCGTCTGGCCGAAATCTTCTTCGTGACGGGCAATGCCCGCCTCGCTGGCAACGTCCAGCAGGCCGCCGAGCCCGAAGAAGGTGTTGACGTTCAGGCGCATGAAAGTCTCGGCGCTGCCTTGCAGCTTGAGCTGTGCCACGTTGTTGGCCAGGCTCCAGACATCGCCGATGTTGCCGAAGAAGTTGTTCACGCCCGTGCGCACCATCGAAGGCAGGGCCCACTGGTAGGCGGTGGCCGCGGGAATGAGCACTGCGTCGTCGACACCGTCGTTGAAACGCGAAACGCCGCGATTGAAGGGCTCGAACGGATCGGCCGGGTTGGCATTGGGGCCCGTGGCGCATCCGGCCACGACAGCCAGGACGGCGGCAGCGCCCGTCAGACGGGCGTATTTTGCTATGTCTTTCATAGCAAATGACAGATTGAATCGTGTTTTCATTTTTTATTGGCTGTTCCAGGCGCCGCATTTCCCTCGGCGGCCTTGCTATAGAGGAACTGGCTGATCAGGTTTTCCAGCACCACGGCCGACTGGGTCGCGGTGATGGTGTCGCCGGCTTGCAAGTTCTTCTCCTCGGCGCCCGCCTCGATGCCGATGTACTGCTCTCCAAGCAGGCCACTGGTCAGAATCTTCAGCGAGCTGTCCTTGGGAAAACTGTAACGGTTTTGCAAAGCCAGCGTCACGCTGGCCTGAAAGGTCTTGTCGTCGAAGGTGATCGATTCCACGCGACCCACCACCACCCCCGCGCTCTTGACCGCGGTCTGCGGCTTGAGCCCGCCGATGTTGTCGAAGCGCGCGGTGACCGAATAGGTCTTCTGGAAGTTCAGGCTCAGCAGGTTGGCCGACTGCAGCGCCAGGAACAGCAATGCGGCCCCGCCGATCAGCACGAACAGGCCGACCCAGATGTCATTGTTGGAACGTTGCATGGTTTGCACTCTCTAGCTAGAACGATGGAGGCCGAGCCTCTTTTAGATACTGAACATCATGGCGGTGAGCAGGAAATCGAGCCCCAGCACCGCCAACGACGCCATCACCACGGTACGCGTGGTCGCGCGCGACACGCCTTCGGGCGTGGGCTGGGCCAGGAAGCCCTGCAGCAGCGCGATGAAAGTCACGGTGAAGCCGAAGACGATGCTCTTGATGACGCCATTGCCGACGTCGCGCCACACATCGACGCCGCCCTGCATCTGGCCCCAGAACGCGCCCGGGTCGACGCCCAGCATCAGCACGCCCACCACGTAGCCGCCCATGATGCCGACCGCGCTGAACACCGCCGCCAGCAGCGGCATGGTGATGACGCCGGCCCAGAAGCGCGGCGCGAGGATGCGCTGCACCGGGTCGACCGCCATCATTTCCATGGCGCTGAGTTGTTCGCCAGCCTTCATGAGGCCGATTTCCGCAGTGAGCGACGTGCCGGCCCGGCCGGTGAAAAGCAGCGCCGCGACCACCGGCCCGAGCTCGCGCACGAGGCTCAGCGTGACCAGCAGGCCCAATGCTTCGGAAGACCCGTAGCGCTGCAGCGCGTAGTACATCTGCAGGCCGAGCACGAAGCCGACGAAGAGGCCCGACACCGCGATGATCGCGAGCGAGTAATTGCCCAGGAAATGAATCTGGTCGCGCACGAGGCTGAAGCGGCGCAGGCTCTGCGCGCCTTGCAGCGACAGCCGCAGGAACAGCTTCGCGGCAAAGCCGATGCCGCCGAGCTTGCTGCGCACCGCATAGCCGATGTCGGCAGGTTTCCACCAGCTCATGACCGGCCTCCGACCACGGGTCCGAAATCGTCTTCGATGCTTGCGCCCGGGTAATGAAAGCGCACCGGCCCATCGGGCAGCGCGTTCACGAACTGATGGACCAGCGGGTCGGCGCTGTCGCGCACTTCGGCGGGCGCGCCCTGTGCGGCGACACCGCCGTTGGCCAGGATGATCACGTGGTCGGCGATGCGGAAGGTTTCCTCGACATCGTGCGACACGATGATGCTGGTCAACCCGAGCGTGTCGTTGAGCTGGCGAATGAGCCGTGCGGCCGTGCCGAGCGAAATGGGGTCGAGGCCCGCGAAGGGTTCGTCGTACATCACCAGGTCGGGATCGAGAGCGATCGCGCGCGCCAGCGCCACGCGCCGCGCCATGCCGCCCGACACCTCGCTGGGCATCAGGTCGCGCGCGCCGCGCAGGCCGACCGCATCGAGCTTCATGAGCACGATGTCGCGCACCAGCGCTTCGGACAACTGCGTGTGTTCGCGCAGCGGAAAGGCCACGTTGTCGAACACGCTCATGTCGGTGAACAGAGCGCCGAACTGGAACAGCATGCCCATGCGGCGCCGCGCCGCGTAGAGCGCGGTGGCGTCGAACCTGACGACGTCCTGACCATCGAACAGAACTTCGCCGCGCTGTGCGCGTTGCTGTCCGCCGATCAATCGCAAGACCGTGGTCTTGCCGCCGCCCGAAGCTCCCATCAGCGCCGTCACCTTGCCACGCGGCACGGTGAACGACACGCCGTCAAGGATCGCGCGCGCGCCGTAGCCGAACGTGACGTCGCGAAACTCTACGAAGGGAAGCGGTGGGTTGGCTGGGTCCATCTCAATAAAAAAGCCGGGCGCTTTTTCAAGCATCCCGGCATGCGGTTTTCCAGCGGATGATAACGGCGCTGCGATGGCGGGCGCCGAATTGAAACAAAATTCAGCGCGGCAAGTCGCTGAAACCCATCAGAAATTCATCCACCGAACGCGCCGCTTGACGGCCTTCGCGAATCGCCCACACAACCAGCGACTGGCCGCGGCGAATGTCGCCCGCGGCGAACACTTTAGGTGCACTGGTGGCATAGCCGCCGATGAAGTCGACCGAGGCCTTGGCGTTGCCTCGCGCATCCTTCTCGACACCGAAAGCATCGAGCACGTTGGCCACGGGACTGACGAAGCCCATGGCGAGCAGCACGAGGTCGGCCTTGAGGATCTGCTCGCTGCCGGGCACTTCCTGCATCTTGCCGTCCTTCCATTCGACGCGAACGGTCTTCAGGCCGGTGACCTTGCCCTTCTCGCCGATGAACTCCTTGGTCGAGATGGCGAACTCGCGCTCGCAACCTTCTTCATGGCTGGAGCTGGTGCGCAGCTTGATCGGCCAGTACGGCCAGGTCAGCGGCCGGTTTTCTTCTTCGGGCGGCTGCGGCATCAGCTCGAACTGCGTGACGCTGACAGCGCCATGGCGGTTGCTGGTGCCCACGCAATCAGAGCCGGTGTCGCCGCCGCCGATGACGATCACGTGCTTGCCGTCGGCGCGCAGCTGGCCCTTGACCTTGTCGCCCGCGTTGACGCGGTTCTGCTGCGGCAGGAACTCCATTGCGAAATGAATGCCGTCGAGATCGCGGCCGGGCACCGGCAGGTCGCGCGATTGCTCGGCGCCGCCCGTGAGCAGCACCGCATCGAACTCTTTCTGCAGCTGTTCGGGCGTGACGGTTTCCTTGGCTAGGTTAGTGACCTTGGAGCCCTTGCCCAGCGGATCTTTCGCGGCACCGACCATGACGCCGGTACGGAAGGTCACGCCCTCGGCCTTCATCTGCTCGACGCGGCGATCGATGTGCGTCTTCTCCATCTTGAAGTCGGGAATGCCGTAGCGCAGCAGGCCGCCGATGCGGTCGTTCTTCTCGAACAGCGTCACGTCGTGGCCGACGCGCGCCAGCTGTTGAGCCGCGGCCATGCCGGCGGGGCCGGCACCGACCACGGCGACCTTCTTGCCGGTCTTGTGCTTGGCGACGCGCGGCGCAACCCAGCCTTCGTCCCATGCGCGGTCGATGATGGCGTGCTCGATCGACTTGATGCCGATCGCGTCGTCGTTCACGTTGAGCACGCAAGCCGCTTCGCACGGTGCCGGGCAGATGCGGCCGGTGAACTCGGGGAAGTTGTTGGTGGAGTCGAGCACCGCGAAGGCGTTCTGCCAGTCGTTGCGGTACACGAGGTCGTTGAAGTCCGGAATGATGTTGTTGACCGGGCAGCCGCTGTTGCAGAACGGCGTGCCGCAGTCCATGCAGCGCGCACCCTGCACCTTGGCCTGCTCGGGCGTCAGGCCGACGACGAATTCCTTGTAATGCTTGACGCGCTCTTCGATCGGCTTGTAGCCCTCTTCGATGCGCTCATGCTCCATGAAGCCGGTGATCTTTCCCATCGTGCTTTCCTCTGTTCTTCGTGTGTCGTTGCCGCTCAGACCGAAGCCGGCGCGGTCTGCGGTGCCGCGGCCAGCGCGTGCGGCTCGAGGCCGGCGTGCGCGTTGTTGCCGCTGCTTGCCAGCTCGACCTTGCGGTCGTGCAGCTCGCCCAGGGCGCGCTTGTATTCGTTCGGGAACACCTTCACGAACTTCGTGCGCGACACGGCCCAGGTGTCGAGCAACTCGCGCGCGCGCTTGCTGCCGGTCCAGCGGTGGTGCTCTTCGAGCAGCTTCTTGAGCTGGGCTTCGTCGGTCTCGCCACCGTGCCAGATCTTGCGATGCACGCTGGCGGTCTGCTCGGCCGAGGTGAGCACCTTGTCGAGCGAAACCATCGAGAGGTTGCAGCGCGTGGCGAACTGGCCGTCTTCGTCGTAGACGAAGGCGACGCCGCCGCTCATGCCAGCCGCGAAGTTGCGGCCGGTCTTGCCGAGCACAGCCACCGTGCCGCCGGTCATGTACTCGCAGCCATGGTCGCCCGTGCCTTCGATGACCGCCGTGGCACCCGAGAGGCGCACCGCGAAGCGTTCGCCGGCCACGCCGCAAAGGTAAGCCTCGCCGGTGGTCGCGCCGTACAGCGCGGTATTGCCGACGATGGTGTTGCGCACCGCTTCGCCACGGAAGTCGAGGCTGGGCCGCACCACCACGCGGCCGCCCGAGAGGCCCTTGCCGGTGTAGTCGTTGGCGTCGCCGATCAGGTACAGCGTGATGCCGCGCGCCAGGAAGGCGCCGAAGGACTGGCCGCCCGTGCCTTCGAGCTGGATGCGGATCGAATCGTCGGGCAGGCCCTGCGGATGCACCTTGGTCAGCGCGCCCGAGAGCATGGCGCCCACCGAGCGGTTGACGTTGCGCGCCACTTCGATGAACTGCACCTTCTCGCCCTTGTCGATGGCGGGACGCGACTTCTCGATGAGCTTGACGTCAAGCGCGCGCTCGAGGCCGTGGTCCTGGTTCTCGACGTGGAAGCGCGGCACCTCGGCCGGCACGTTCGGCAGCGCGAACAGGCGGCTGAAGTCCAGGCCCGAGGCCTTCCAGTGCTCGATGCCCTTGCGCGTGTCGAGCAGGTCGGCGCGGCCGATCAGGTCGTCGAACTTGCGGATGCCCAGCTGGGCCATGATCTGGCGCACTTCTTCCGCAACGAAGAAGAAGTAGTTGACGACGTGCTCGGGCTTGCCCGAGAACTTCTTGCGCAGGATCGGGTCTTGCGTGGCCACGCCCACCGGGCAGGTGTTCAGATGGCACTTGCGCATCATGATGCAGCCCTCGACCACCAGCGGTGCGGTGGCGAAGCCGAACTCGTCGGCGCCCAGCAGCGCGCCGATGGCGACGTCGCGGCCGGTCTTCATCTGGCCGTCGGCCTGCACGCGGATGCGGCTGCGCAGGCGGTTGAGCACCAGCGTCTGCTGCGTTTCGGCCAGGCCGATTTCCCACGGGCTGCCTGCATGCTTGATCGACGACCAGGGCGAAGCGCCCGTGCCGCCGTCGTGGCCGGCGATCACGACGTGGTCGCTCTTGCACTTGGCCACGCCGGCCGCGATGGTGCCGACACCGATTTCGCTCACCAGCTTGACGCTTATGCTCGCGTGCGGCGCGGTGTTCTTCAGGTCGTGAATGAGCTGCGCGAGATCTTCGATCGAGTAGATGTCGTGGTGCGGCGGGGGCGAGATGAGGCCCACGCCCGGCACCGCATAGCGCTGCTTGCCGATGTACTCGGTGACCTTGCCGCCCGGGAGCTGACCGCCCTCGCCCGGCTTGGCGCCCTGCGCCATCTTGATCTGGATCTGGTCGGCCGAGTGCAGGTACTCGGCGGTGACGCCGAAGCGGCCCGACGCCACCTGCTTGATGCGCGAACGCAGCGAGTCGCCATCGTTCAGCGGCAGGTCGACTTCGACGTTGGCCGCGCCGATCACGCTCTTGAGCGTGTCGCCCTGCTTGATCGGGATGCCCTTGAGTTCGTTGCGATAGCGCGCCGGGTCTTCACCGCCCTCGCCCGTGTTGCTCTTGCCGCCGATGCGGTTCATGGCAATCGCGAGCGTGGCGTGCGCCTCGGTGCTGATCGAGCCGAGCGACATCGCGCCGGTGGCGAAGCGCTTGACGATTTCGGAAGCGGCTTCGACTTCGTCGACCGGAATGGCCTTGGCCGGATCGATCTTGAACTCGAACAGGCCGCGCAGCGTGAGGTGGCGGCGGTTCTGGTCGTTGATGAGCTGCGCGTATTCCTTGTACGTGTTCCAGTTGTTGGAGCGCGTGCTGTGCTGCAGCTTGGCAATGGCATCGGGCGTCCACATGTGCTCTTCGCCGCGCGTGCGCCAGGCGTATTCGCCGCCGGCGTCGAGCATGTTGGCGAGCACCGGGTCGTCGCTGAAAGCGGCCTTGTGCATGCGGATGGCTTCTTCGGCTATCTCGAAGACGCCGATGCCTTCCACGCGGCTGGCCGTGCCGGTGAAGTACTTGTTGACGGTGGCGGTGTTCAGGCCGATGGCCTCGAACAGCTGCGCGCCGCAGTAGCTCATGTAGGTGCTGACACCCATCTTCGACATGATCTTCGACAGGCCCTTGCCGATGGCCTTGACGTAGTTGTAGACCGCCTTGTCGGCGCTCAGGTCGCCGGGCAGGTCGGCGTGCATGGCCGCCAGCGTTTCCATCGCGAGGTACGGGTGCACGGCTTCCGCGCCGTAGCCGGCGAGCACGCCGAAGTGATGCACTTCGCGGGCAGAGCCGGTTTCGACGACGAGGCCGGCCGTGGTGCGAAGGCCTTCACGGACCAGGTACTGGTGCACGGCCGACAGCGCCAGCACGGCGGGAATCGCCACTTGCGTCGGGCTCACGCCGCGGTCGCTCACGATCAGGATGTTGTGGCCACCCTTGATGGCGTCCACCGCTTCGGCGCACAGCGACGCGAGCTTGGCTTCGACGCCTTCGTCGCCCCAGGCGAGCGGGTAGGTGATGTCGAGCACATAGCTCTTGAACTTGCCCTGCGTGTACTTGCCGATGTCGCGCAGCTTCGCCATGTCGGCGAAGTCGAGAATCGGCTGGCTCACTTCGAGCCGCATCGGCGGGTTGACCTGGTTGATGTCCAGCAGGTTGGGCTTGGGGCCGATGAAGGACACCAGCGACATCACGATGGCTTCGCGGATCGGATCGATCGGCGGGTTGGTCACTTGCGCGAACAGCTGCTTGAAGTAGTTGTAGAGCGGCTTGTTCTTGTTCGAGAGCACGGCCAGCGGGCTGTCGTTGCCCATGGAGCCGATGCCTTCTTCGCCGGCCTGCGCCATCGGGCTCATCAGGAACTTGATGTCTTCCTGGGTGTAGCCGAAGGCCTGCTGGCGGTCGAGCAGCGCGACCTGGCTGAGCGGCGCCGAGACCGGCTCGGCCTTGACGCTGTCCAGCTTGATGCGCAGGTTCTCGATCCACTGCTTGTAGGGCTTGCTGTTGGCGAGGGTGGCCTTGACCTCCTCGTCGTCGATCATGCGGCCCTGCTCCAGGTCGATCAGGAACATCTTGCCGGGCTGCAGGCGCCACTTGCGAACGATCTTCTGCTCGGGCACGGGCAGCACGCCCGATTCGGAAGCCATGATGACCAGGTCGTCGTCGGTCACGCAGTAGCGCGAGGGGCGCAGGCCGTTGCGGTCGAGCGTGGCGCCGATCTGACGGCCGTCGGTGAAGACGATGGAGGCCGGGCCGTCCCACGGCTCGAGCATGGCGGCGTGGTATTCGTAGAACGCGCGGCGGCGCGGGTCCATGGTGGCGTGCTGTTCCCAGGGCTCGGGAATCATCATCATCACGGCCTGGCTGATGGGGTAGCCGGCCATCGTCAGCAGTTCGAGGCAGTTGTCGAAGGTGGCGGTGTCGGACTGGCCCGCGAAGCTGATCGGGTAGAGCTTCTGCAGGTCGGCGCCCAGCACGGGCGACGACATGACGCCTTCGCGCGCCTTCATCCAGTTGTAGTTGCCCTTGACCGTGTTGATTTCGCCGTTGTGGGCGACATAGCGGTACGGGTGGGCCAGCGGCCATTCAGGGAAGGTGTTGGTCGAGAAGCGCTGGTGCACCAGGCCCAGGGCCGAGACGCAGCGCTTGTCCTGCAGGTCCATGAAGTAGGTGCCGACCTGGTCGGCCAGCAGCAGGCCCTTGTAGACCACGGTGCGGCTCGACATGCTGGGAACGTAGTATTCCTTGCTGTGCTTGAGCTTCAGGCGCTGGATGTTGGCGCTGGCGGTCTTGCGGATCACGTAGAGCTTGCGTTCCAGCGCGTCCTGCACGATGACGTCGTTGCCGCGGCCGATGAAGACCTGGCGCAGCAGAGGCTCCTTGGCGCGCACGGTGGGCGACATGGGCATCTCACGGTTGACCGGCACGTCGCGCCAGCCGAGCAGCACCTGGCCTTCGGCCTTGATGGCGCGTTCCATCTCTTGTTCGCAGGCTTCACGCGAGGCGTGTTCCTTCGGCAGGAAGATCATGCCGACGCCGTATTCGCCGGGCGGCGGCAGCGTGACGCCCTGCTTGGCCATTTCTTCGCGGTACAGGTGGTCGGGCAGCTGGATCAGGATGCCGGCGCCGTCGCCCATCAGCTTGTCAGCGCCCACTGCGCCGCGATGGTCGAGGTTTTCGAGGATCTTCAGGCCCTGCAGCACGATGGCATGGCTTTTCTCGCCCTTGATGTGCGCCACGAAGCCCACACCGCAGGCGTCGTGCTCATCGGCACCGGAATACAGACCGTGTTTTTGGAGATGTTCGATCTCGGCAGCCGTCGTCATGGCGCACTCCTTCATCAGTTTTCGCAGGGAAAGGGAGCATATTGCGATGCACAAAGAATGCCAAACACTTTAATAGGGGTCAGATTCTTATTAAATCCCGAGTTTTCTTGTCAGAATTAAATTAGGGACATATTAAAAACAGGAGCAAAAGATCCAGCCATGGCAAAGGCTTGATGCCGCTCGGAAGCTCAGGAAGTGGAGTTTGAAGGGGGCCGGCCGGCCTTTGCTTTAACCACGCGGCGGTCGGTCGCCTTCTGGAGGGAGTCGAGAAATTCATCGTCCCCCGCCGCCCAGCCCCGCAAGGTGGCCTCGGTCAGCGCAGCCTGGTCGGCGGCCCGCACGCCGCCGCGCACCATTTCGACATACGCCGCTTCGCGCGCGAACGGCGTGTTGCCGAGCTCCCAGTACAGCGGATGCGGCGTCAGCAACCGGTCGTGCCGCAGCCCAGCGTAGTGGCCGTGGCTCGACCATGGGAAGTCGCGCGCATCCATCACCATGCCCGCCCGCACAGGGTTGAGGTCGATGTAGGCCATGCAGGTCAGCAGGTAGCGATCGGTCTGGATCAGTGTCGACCTGTAGCGCCCTTCCCACAACGTACCGCTGCGGCCATGGCGGTCATTGAAGTAGCGCACATAGCTGCGCCCCACGGACTGCATGAACTGCGGCAGGCCGGTGGTGCTGCCAGGCGTGACCAGCAGGTGGAAGTGGTTGTCCATCAGCACGTAGGCGTGCAGCGCGACACCGAATCGCACGGCGTTCTCGGCCAGTAGCGCGAGCAGTTTCTCGTGGTCGGCCCGGTCCACGAAGATCGGCTGGCGGTTGTTGCCGCGCTGGATCACGTGGTGCGGCATGTCGGCCAGTGTGAGACGGGGTAGACGGGCCATGGGGTGGGTTGTCGCGCGGGGCTTGTATCCTAAGCGGCCCGTTTACCAACAAGATCAGGGAGTGGCGAATGTTCAAGTTTTTCAAGGAATTGATCGATTCGGCAAAAGAAGGAGTGGCGGAAGGCAAAGCCGAACTGGCACAGGAGGCCGCCGAGCGCGACACAGCGCGGCAGCAAGGCAATGCGGCGCTGGAGGCGCGTGTTGCAGCCTCGTCGCGCTTCGAGAATTTCGCCGTGGCGCTGGCCGCCGTGTATCGCGAGACCTTCGCGTCCGACCTGCGGGAAGCGGAGGAAATGCAGCGCAGCGCGGTGCATCTGCTGTGTGTCGATATTTCGGCGAAGGAGATCGCGTCCTGGAAAAAGCTGTTGTCGCGCGACTTCTCGGTCACCGATCGCGAGAGCGCCGAGGCGGTGGTGGCGGAAATTGTCGGAAGCCTTCCCTCGCAATCCGGCGACGACGACCTGGCCCTGTGGATCGGGCGCGCGAGCCACCTGGCCACGGGCGCGGCCGCGGTCGGCTATGTCAATGCCGGAACGGCGCTGGAATGGCTGGTGCCGGCGGTGGAGCTGGCCGTCGAACGCTTCAGCGGCTGGGACAACTATGCCCAGAGCTTCCTCGCGGGCGAGCGCGAGGCGCCGGGCAGCAATTTCGTCGGCCGCAAACTGCTGGCGTCGATGACGCAGAAGCTGCTCGAGAGCGAACGAAGCCCGTGGAAGACGGTGGCGTGGCCGGAGCGGGATTCGCTGGCCGATCTGCTGGCGTCGCGCGAAACGCCCCGCTCCGCCTGAGCATCGGGCGGTTGAGTCAGTTCAGCCTGAAGCGCGTGTCACCCAGCGCGTCGAGCCCGAACTGCGACAGCAGTTCGCCCAGACGCGTTGCCGCGCTGGCCTTGCGCTGGCCGGTGTAGCGCGCCAGGATCAGCTCGTTCTTCATGCTGTGCTCCCAGCCGACCAGTTCGGTGACGGTCACGCTGTAGCCGTTGGCTTCCAAGTACAGGCAGCGCAGCACATTGGTGAGCTGGCTGCCGATTTCGCGGGTGTGCAGCGGATGGCGCCACAGCTCGGCCAGTGGCGTGCGCGACAACGCCAGTGCCTTGGTTTCGCGCAGGCAGGCGGCCACTTCCGCCTGGCAGCAGGGAACCAGCACCATGCAACGCGCCTTCTTCGCCAGGCCGAAGGCGATGGCATCGTCGGTGGCGGTGTCGCAGGCATGCAGCGCGGTAACCACGTCGATCTGCGCGGGCAATTCGCTGGCCTGGGCCGATTCGGCGACCGTCAGGTTCAGGAACGACATGCGCCCGAACCCCAGGCGCTGTGCGAGTGCGCGCGATTTTTCGACCAGCTCGCCCCGCGTCTCGATGCCATAGACGTGGCCTGCCTCGCGCTCTCTGAAGAACAGGTCGTAGATGATGAAGCCGAGGTACGACTTGCCCGCGCCATGGTCGGCCAGCGTGGCGCCGGCGCCGCCTTCGGGCAGCTCGCGCAGCAGCTGTTCGATGAACTGGAACAGGTGATAGACCTGCTTGAGCTTGCGCCGTGAGTCCTGGTTGAGCCGGCCCTCGCGCGTGAGGATGTGCAGCTCTTTCAGCAGCTCGATGGACTGGCCTTCGCGCAGGACTTCGGACAGCTCAGCATCGGCCTTGGCGGCTTTGTTGGTTTTCACGGGTTTGTTCGCGGCCTTGTTCGCGGCTTTGGTGTTCATGGCTTTGCACTCCCGGCGCCGACGTCGAGTGCAGCCCAGCCCGCCGCGCCCAGCGCTTCGAGCGTGTCGATGTTGCGCTCGAAGATCGCCTCCGCCTCGGGAAAGGCCTTGACCGCGCGGCTCACGCTGTCTTCGCGCAGCAGGTGCAGCGTCGGGTACGGCGCGCGGTTGGTGGCATTGCCGATGTCGTCGGCCTCGGTGCCGCCGAACTGGAACCGCGGATGAAAGCTCGCGAGCTGGAACGCGCCGTCGAAACCGGCGCGCGCCAGGCGGCGCTCGGCACGCGCCGTGAAATCGTTGAAGTCCAGGAAATCCGCCAAGGTGTTGGGTGCAATCAAAAGGGTGGTGTCGCGCACGGTGGCGTCGAGGGCGGCAAGCGCGTCGGCTTCGGAAAGAAGCACGTCGATCAGGCCGGCCTCTTCAGTGGGCAGGTACACGGCGTAGTGGATCTGCGCCTTCACATGCACCGCTTTAGCGAACGGGCACAGGTTGAGGCCGATGACCGCGCGCTTGAGCCAGCGCCGCGTGTCGGCTTCGGCCTGGGGAGCATCGATTGTCGCCGCGCCGGTCATGCCGCCTCCGCCGCAGGGCGATTCCGCACCAGGCGCCGCGCGAGCGCCATGCCGGCCAGCGAACAGACCAGCGTCGCGGTCCAGGTCCAGTGCCAGCCGCCGACACGGTGCGCCAGCCAGGCCACCGCGGGCGGCGCCAGGAACTGGCCGAGCGACGAGGCCTGCTGCATCAGGCCGACCGTGGTGGACACGGTGGTCGGGCTGGGCGCCAGCCTCACACTGAGCAGGAACAGGGTCGCCGGCACCATGCCGCCGCCCAGTGAAAAAGCACAGACGGCGATGTAGCGCAGCGCCGGCGGCAGGCTCGAGGCGTCGGCGCCCTGCCCGATCTGCGCGAAAGCCGCCACGCCGCCGAGCGCCATCGCCAGGAAACCCCATTGCAGCAGGCGTTCGGGCGCCACGCCGCGCTGCAGCCAGCGGCCGCCGGCGATGTTGCCGACGATGTTCATGGCAGCCGCAAGCGCCGTGAGCACCGCGTTCCATCCGGCCGGCACGCCCGCGCCGGCATAGATGGCCGGCAGGAAACCGATCACCGCCATCCACTGGGCCGAGTACACGGCGAAGGTCAGTGCGATCAACCAGGGCGCGCGCGCGCCGACCGTGGCGCGCAGGCGCGGCATCCAGCCCGCGGAGACGTTGCTGCCTGCGACGACAGGCTGGCGCAGGCGGTCGGCGGGCACGGCGAGCCACACCCAGAGCGCGGCCACCGCGGACACCGCCGACAGCAGCCACCACCAGTCGGCCCATCCGCCCCAAGCAATCAGGGCCGGCCCCAGCAGCAGCGCCAGCGCCACGCCGAGCGGCATGTAGGCGCCCCACAAACCCAGCGCGGCTTTGTCTGCGCCCGCCGGCGTCAGCGCGCGGATCAGCCCCGGCCCCGGCATGACCGTCAGCAGGAAACCGATGCCTTCGATGGCGCGCAGGACAAGCAGCCATTGCACCGCGTGCGCTCCACCCACGAGGCCGGCGCCGATCGCGCCGCCCAGCAGGCTGGCGAGCGTCAGAACGAGCAGACCCGTCAGCATGCTGCGGCGCAGGCCGATGGTGTCGGCGGCGAGGCCAACGATCAGACCCAGGGTCATGCTCGCCACCTGCACGAGCGACAGCAGGAAGCCGGCCTCGACGATGTCGATGCCGAGCGAGGCCTGCAGCGCAGGCACCGCGGGCGGCAGCTTGCCAAGGTGCAAGGCGCCGCTGACGCCGCCCAGCAGGACAGCAAAAACGACGGCGGGCACGCGCACTCGCGTGGCGAGGTTCATCGCATTGCCTGCGTCGGCGCTTCGTACAGCGCCGGAACGGTCGGGTGCCGCGCTCATGCGATGCCTCGACGCCCCGTCAACCGCTCGTGCTCGCGCATGGCGAAGCGATCGGTCATGCCGGCGATGTAGTCGGCCACCGCGCGTTGCCTGTCGCGGCGGTCGGCGTAGGAAACAGGCATCTCGTCGTTGCGCTCCAGATAGGCGTCGAACAGCTCGCGCACCACCTGCTGCGCCTGGTCAGTGGTCTGGGTCACCTGGGAATGCCGGTACAGGTTGCGGAACAGGAAGCGCTTGAGCTCGTCCGATTGCGCCTGCATGGTTTCGCTGAAAGCGACGATGGGCGGGGCCTGGCGGACCGCATCGGCGTCTGCCGGTGCGAGCGCTTCGAGCGCCGCGCGCGTCGCGTCGATCACGTCGTAGACCTGTGCACTCAGCATGCGCCGGATGGTTTCGTAGAGCACGCGGCGGTCTTGCAATTGCGGGTGCTCGGCCAGTGCCTCGCGGCGGTAGCGCTCGAAAAGCTCCACCTCGGCCAGTTGCTCGACGCTGATGAGGCCCGAGCGCACGCCATCGTCGATGTCGTGGGCGTTGTACGCAATGGCATCGGCCAGGTTGCACAGTTGGGCTTCAAGCCCCGGCTGCGTGCGGTCCAGAAATCGCCGCGCCACGCCATTCGGCTCGCCCGCTTCCAGACGCTCGGCGTTGGCGCGCGAGCAATGCTTGAGGATGCCCTCGCGGGTCTCGAAGCTGAGGTTCAGGCCGTCGTACTGCGGGTAGCGGTGTTCGAGCGCATCGACCACGCGCAGGCTCTGCAGGTTGTGCTCGAAGCCGCCGTGGTCCGCCATGCAGGCATTGAGCGCATCCTGCCCGGCGTGTCCGAAGGGCGTGTGGCCCAGGTCATGCGCCAGCGCGATGGCTTCGACAAGGTCTTCGTTGATGCGCAGGGCGCGAGCGATGGAGCGGCCCAGTTGCGCCACTTCCAGCGAGTGCGTCAGTCGCGTGCGGAACAGGTCGCCTTCGTGGTTCAGGAAGACCTGGGTCTTGTAGACCAGCCGTCGGAATGCGGTCGAATGAACGATGCGGTCGCGGTCGCGCTGGAAGGCGTCGCGCGTGGGCGCGGGCGGCTCGGCATGGCGCCTCCCTCGCGACTTCGCGGGGTGGCAGGCATAGGCCGCGAGGCTCATTGGTGCACCCTTGGCGCTGCGCGCCTTCCCGCCAAGCGGGAGCGAGCTTGCTTGGGGCGGCCCGGCGCGGCGCTCATTCCACGCAGCACTGCGCGAGCACTTCGCGCACAAGTGCGTCGGGCGCGCTGCGAACCACGGCCGAGCCGGGCTTGTCGATCACCACGAAGCGGATCTCGCCGGCCTCCGACTTCTTGTCGACGCGCATCAGTTCCAGGTAGCGCTCAGCGCCGAGCGCGGGGCCGACGATGGGCAGGCCGGCGCGCTCGATCAGGCGCGTAAGCCGCTCGACAAAGGCTGCATCGATGCCGCCGAGCCGCTGCGACAGGTGCGCCGCCATGACCATGCCGCAGCCGACCGCTTCGCCGTGCAGCCACTCGCCGTAGCCAAGGCCGGACTCGATCGCATGGCCGAAGGTGTGGCCGAAATTGAGAATGGCGCGCAGGCCCGTCTCGCGCTCGTCCTGGCCGACCACCAGTGCCTTGATCTCGCAACTGCGCTTGACGGCGTACGCCAAGGCGGCGGGTTCGCGCCCCGTCAATGCGTCGATATTCGCTTCGATCCAGTCGAAGAAGGCCATGTCGTGGATCGGCCCGTACTTGATGACTTCGGCCAGGCCCGCGCTGAGTTCGCGCGGCGGCAGGGTCTGCAGCGTGTCCAGGTCGCACAGCACAAGCTGCGGCTGGTAGAACGCGCCGATCATGTTCTTGCCGAGCGGATGGTTGATGGCTGTCTTGCCGCCGACCGATGAGTCGACCTGCGCCAGCAGCGTGGTCGGCACCTGGACGAAAGGTACGCCGCGCATGTAGCTCGCGGCGGCGAACCCCGTCATGTCGCCCACGACGCCGCCGCCCAGCGCGAACAGCACGGTCTTGCGGTCGCTGCCATGGCCGAGCAAGGCGTCGAAGATCAGGTTCAGGGTCTGCAGGTTCTTGTGCACTTCGCCGTCGGGCAGCTCGAGCAGATGCACGGTGCGGAACCGGCTTGCCAGGGCGGCGCGCAGCGCCTGGGCATAGAGCGGCGCCACCGTGGTGTTGCTGACGATCAGGGCGGATGCGGCCGCGGGCGTGGCGGCAAAGCTCTGGGGGTCGTCCAGCAGGCCGGCACCGATCAGGATCGGGTAGCTGCGGTCGCCGAGCTGGATGTCGACGCGTTCTGGCGAGGCGGAAAGTACGGACAAAGGCATGCCCGCGAGTTTAGGCGCTGCGGCCCGTACAGGCTCAGGCCGAGGGCTCTTCCGGGTGGGCGCCTGGCTCGACGATGCCGGCCAGCTCGAGCTGCATCACGATGATGTTCACCAGCATGGCGATCGACGGCCGGCCGGTGTCGACTACGTCGTGGGCCGTTTCCCGGTAGAACGGATCGCGTGCGTCGTGCAGTTCGCGAAGCCGGCCCAGCGGATCGGCCACCTGCAGCAAGGGCCGCTTGACATCGTGGCGCAGGCGCCGAAACAGGTCCTCGGGCGTGGAACGCAGGTAGATCACATGGAAATGGTCGCGCAGCTGGCTGCGGTTGGCTTCGCGCAGCACGGCGCCACCGCCGGTGGCGAGCACACCCTCTGCATTGGCCGAGAGGTCGGCGATCACGGATTGCTCGAGGTCGCGGAAGGCAATTTCGCCTTCGCGCTCGAAGTAGTCGCGGATCGAGCAGCCGATGCGGTGCTCGATCACATGGTCCGTGTCAACGAAGGGAAGGCCCAGCCGCATCCCCAGGCGCCGGCCCACAGCGGACTTTCCGGCGCCGGGCAACCCGACAAGTGCGACCGCCACGCGGTGGCTGCTACGCCCGCGCGTCAGCGCGCGGCGTTGCGGTCGGTAATCATCTTCGGGGTGATAAAGACGAGCATTTCGGTCTTGTTGACAACGCGTTCGCGCTTGCGGAACAGTGCTCCCACATAGGGCACTTCACCCAGCACCGGAATGCGCGATTCGTCATTGGTTTCGGTAAGTTCGAAGATACCACCGATGACGACCGTGCCGCCGTTCTCGACCAGCACCTCGGTCTGCACGTGCTTGGTGTTGATGGCCGGGCCCGCCGACGTGTTGATGCCTCGGGCATCCTTGCTCACATCCAGGGTCAGGATGATGTTGCCTTCGGGCGTGATCTGCGGCGTGACTTCGAGCTTCAGCACCGCCTTTCGGAACGAGATGGAAGTTGCACCGCTGGACGTCGCTTGCTGGTACGGGATTTCTTCACCCTGTTCGATCAACGCCTTGGTCTGGTCGGCGGTGATGACGCGAGGGCTGGACACCAGCTTGCCCTTGCCGTCGGCTTCGAGCGCGGAGATTTCCAAGTTCAACATGCGCGAGAAGCTTGAGTTGAACAGCGAAAGGGCGAAGGAACCGGCTGCATTGCCCGTGCCACCCGCGTCGCCGGCCGGCAAGTTGATGAAGTTGCTGCTGGTCGGGGAGCCAAAAGTTACCGTGGGGCTGGTCGCGGTCGAGGTCCTGGTTGTAGTGTTGCCCGTTGTGGTTGACGAAGTCGTCGAACCACCACCGGTAACTGAAGGCCAAGTCCCGAGCGAGTTGTTGCGATTGATCACGCCGCCACCCAGCTTCACACCAAGCGATTTGCCGAAGGTGTCGGAAGCTTCGACGATCCGGGCCTCGATCAGCACCTGGCGCACCGGGATATCAAGCTTTTGAATCAACTCGGTCACCTGAGCCAGGCGCGACGGAATATCGGAGACGAACAGCTGATTGGTACGCGACTCGGCGATCACGCTGCCACGCGGGCTCAGGATACGGGTCGTGGTTCCGCTCCCCCCCGCTGACGCGCCTGTGCCGGTCAAACCTTGCGCGATGGCAATAGCTTTGGTGTAGTTAAGCTGAAACGACTGTGTCCGGAGTGGCTCTAGATTCTCGATCGCGGCCTTGGCTTCAAACTCAAGCTTTTCCTTGGCGTTGATTTCATCCTTGGGCGCAATCCAAAGCACGCTGCCGTTCTTGCGCATGCCCAGATTCTTCGCTTGCATGATGATGTCAAGCGCCTGGTCCCACGGCACATCTTTCAGCCGCAGCGTCAACGCACCATTCACCGAATCCGAGGTCACGATATTGAAGTTCGTGAAGTCGGCGATCACCTGCAGCAGCGAGCGGATCTCGATATTCTGGAAGTTGAGCGAGAGCTTCTCGCCGTTGTAGCCAGCACCTTGCGTGAGCTTGGTCGGATCGACCTTGCGGGCCCGCATCTCCACCACGAACTGGTTCTCGCTCTGGTAGGCGCTGTGCTCCCAGTCGCCCTTGCCCTCGATCGTCATGCGAACCCGGTCGCCGGACTGCTGCGAAGTGATCAGTTGGACCGGGGTCCCAAAGTCGGCCACATCGAGGCGACGGCGCAGGCCTTCAGGCAATGTCGACTTGGTGAACTCCACCACGAGGTTCTTGCCCTGCTGCTTGACGTCGACACCAACCTGGTTGTTCGGCAAGTCCACGATGACTCGGCCGGTGCTATCGGATCCCAGACGGAAATCGACGTCCCGAAGAGGCAGAGTGTCACGATTGCGGTTTTCCGCAAAAGTCGTCGCCGCGGAAACCGCCAGTGCAGCACCCGCCGTTGGCTCAAGGATGACCAGCAACGACTTGCCCTGAATCTCGGCCTTGTAGGCGGTAGCTTGCTTCAGGTTCAGCACCACCCGGCTGCGTTCGCCGGCCTGGACTACGTTGACCGAACGCAGGTTGCCCTGATTCACCTCGATCGCTGAGCGCCCGATGGCATTCGTGACGCCCGGGAAGTCCAGCGCGATGCGCGCCGGCGCCTGCACGACAAAACCGGCCGGCACCGCCGTCAGCGGTTGCGCGAGATCGATCCGGATCACTTCGGAGCCGGACTGCGTCGAACTGGTTACTGCTTCGATTGCATTCTGCGCATGGGCCACGGCCATTGCACCGAACGCCAGCAGACCCAGCCCGGCAGCGCGCAGCCACTGTGCCATCATTGATTTTTGTTGGTTCATTTCGCACTCTCTTGCAGCTGCAGCGTTGCCACGCGTTCGATCCATTCACCGGCGGCGTCTTGCACGATTTCTCGCAAGGCGACTTCGGTTTCGTTGATACGGGTAATGCGCCCGTAGTTGAGTCCCAGGTATTCGCCGACGCGCACCTTGTAGAGCAGCTTGTCGACACGCACCAGCGCCACTGGCTGGCCATTGCGATTCATGCTGCCGACCATGGCCATCGAGTCGAGCGGGAACGCTTCGAGCGATTCCTTGCGACGCGCCAGTTCAGGCGCAATCAGTTCCGACGTGCTCGGCTGGTTCGATTCGCGGCGCAGCGCCTGCGTCAGCTTCAGCATGTTGAACGGCTCGAACGACGAGGCTTCGGTGTAGGCTTGCGGCGTGAACTTCTTGGGTGCCGTGATCGGCGGCACCGAGGGCTTCACCTGGGCGCGCTCTTCGGCCATCCAGCGCTGCAGGTCTTCCTGGCCGGAGTCACATGCGCTCAGGCCCAGTGCGGCCAGCGCCAGCCACAGGACTTTGGCTGCGACCTTCATTTCTTCGCCTTTGGCGCCGCAGCGCGTTTCTGAATGGCTCGCTCTTCTTCATCAAGATAGCGGAAGGTGCGCGCTGTGGCATCCATTGTCAGGATGTCCTTTTCCTTTTGCGGCGTGACTGTCACATTGTTGAGCGTCACGATTCGTGAAAGCCCGGCAACATCGGCAGCAAAGGCCCCCATGTCGTGGTACCGACCCGTGACGCGAACAGCAATCGGAAGCTCGGCGTAGTAGTCCTTGACCGACACCTGCCCTGGACGAAACAGTTCGAACTGCAGGCTGCGACCGAGCCCCGCTTGGTTGATGTCCGAGAGCAGTGCGTCCATTTCCGCTTTGCTCGGCAACTGCTTCTCAAGCAAGGTCACATACTGCTGCACCTGCTCGCGCTGCTTCTTGAGCAAATCGAGGTTGGCGGCCTGCGCCACCTTTTTCTGATAGTCCGTCTTGAGCACGACTTCCTTGGCGCGCTCGCTCTCGAGTTCGTCATTGGAATTTGTCAGCCAGACAAACCATAGCGCCACCAGCACCAGGGCGGTCACCGCAAAGCACAGCGCATAGCGCGGCACTGCCGGCCATACCGACGGATCGTTCGGATTCAGCCCGCGAAACTGCTCGCCGAAACCCCGCAATGCGGCGGCGACGTCTATTTTTTGAGAGGGGCGATTGCTTGCCATGATCGGTTACCCCTTGGATTGCGCCGCCGCGGCCACTGCCTTGTCGGCAGCGGCCTTCTGGGCGTCAGTGGGACGCGTCAGGCCAATGCGCATCGTGAAGTTCGCCACGCGGCGTTGATCGCGCTGGCTCAGATTCACCGTCGAAGAAGTGATCTCGACCAACTCCGGCTTCACCAGCCAGGGACTGTTGTTGCCAAGATTACGCAACAATTCCGACACACGTTCGTTCGATTGCGCCATGCCCTGCAACGTGACAGTCTGATTTTCCTGCTTCATGCTGGTCAGATACACCCCGTCGGGCAATTGCCGGACGAGCTCGTTGAGCAAATGAACTGGCAGGTTGCGATCGCCCTGCAGGTCTTCAACAGCCTGTTGACGTGCGCGCAGGGCTGCAATTTCTTCCTGCAGTGTCGAAATTTCCTTGATCTCGACCTCGAGCTTCTTGATCTCGGCTTGCAGAAAGCCGTTCTTCGATTGTTGCGCCGAAATCTGAGCCTCGAACCAGAGATAGCCGAGACCGGCGATCAGCACGCCGAGCACCGCCGCGGCGCCCAGCGATCCATAGAAAGCCTCGCGCCGGCGCTTGCGCGCAGCTTCGCGGTGCGGAAGCAGGTTGATCAGAATCACTGCAGAAACCTCCGCATGGCCAGCCCGCACGAGGTCAGGTAGGAAGGCGCCTCACGACGAACCTTCTTCTCGCGCAGGCCCGGGCCGAACTCCATGCCGTCGAAAGGGTTCACGAGCGAGCAGGCGAACGAAGTTTGGCGCGTCACTGCATTGGTCAATCCCGGCAATGACGACGAACCGCCGGCCAGCAACACGTAGTCCACGCGGTTGTGCGGCGTGCTGGTAAAGAAGAACTGCAATGCGCGCGCAATTTCCTGCGCGATGCTTTCCACAAAGGGCTTGAGCACGCCGGAGCCGTAGTCGTCCGGCAGGTCGCCACTGCGCTTCTTGGCTTCGGCCTCCTCTGCTGAAAAACCGTACTGACGCACGATCAGCTGGGTCAGCTGCGCACCGCCGAATGCCTGGTCGCGGTCATACAGCACTTCCTGGTTGCGCAGCACCTGCATGCTGGTCGTGAAAGCGCCCACCTCGAACAGTGCCACGATCGAATCCACGCCCTTGCCGGGCAGTTGTTCGATCAGGCGGGCTGTTGCAAGCCGGGAAGCATAAGACTCGACGTCGAGAATCATGGCCTTCAGGCCTGCAGCTTCCGCAAGGCCTTCGCGATCCTGCACCTTCTCTTTGCGGGAGGCCGCGATCAGCACCTCGACGTCGCCAACGGACGTGGCACTCGGCCCTGTTACGCAAAAGTCAAGACTGACTTCGTCCAGCGAGAAAGGGATGTATTGATTGGCTTCGGACTCGACCTGAATCTCGAGCTCCTGCTCGCTCATGCCGCCCGGAAGAATGATCTTCTTGGTGATCACAGCCGATGGCGGCAGCGCCAGCGCGACGTTGCGGGTGCGCGTGCCGCTCTTGCGAACGACGCGCCGAACGGCTTCCGCGACTTCGTCGAACTTCTCGACATTGCCGTCGGTGATCCAGCCACGTTCCAGTGGTTCGATGGCACAGCGTTCCAGAACCAGCTTGCCGCTGGCCTCACGGCCGAGCTCGACCAGCTTCACGCTGGACGAACTGACGTCCAGCCCCAGCAGGGGAGCGTTCTGACGACGAAACAATGATCCAAGAGCAGCCAAGTTAGGTCCCTCTCCCCCTGTATTTGTAACCAATGGAAAAATTTGCGTTCGGTTGCATGCTAGCAGCAGGCGTAGCGCCAACCAAGCAACCCCGGGGGGCAAAACCTTCAATCGTTGTCAAAACCTGACGTCAAAGCCGCATTCTGTAACTTTTGGATTAGAGCGTCAGAAGGGTCACAAAGATCGGATCGTGCGAAGGGGTCGGCTTTTTATAATGTCCGGTGACTCTCCGGGCCCTCATGCAAGAAACTCCTCGCCCCAAAGGGCCAGCCAAGACCCCACCCCCCGCACGACCAGCCTGGCTGAAATGGCTGCTGCGCTTCTTTTTCTGGGGGTTCGGCATCGCCGCGGCCGGTGTGCTGTCGGTCCTGTGCGTGGTCGCCGTGGCCCTTGCGGTGGCCTACCCGAACCTGCCGGACATCTCGGAGCTCTCCGACTACCGGCCGAAGCTGCCGCTGCGGGTCTTCTCAGCCGAAGGCACGCTGATCGGTGAATTCGGCGAAGAGCGGCGCAACCTCACGCCGATCGCCGCCATTCCCAAGGTCGTGAAAGAAGCCGTGCTCGCCGCCGAGGACACCCGCTTCTACGACCACGGGGGCGTCGACTACAAGGGCATGGTGCGCGCAGGCCTGGCCAACATGAACCGCGTGAAGAGCCAGGGCGCCTCGACCATCACGATGCAGGTGGCGCGCAACGTCTACCTGAGTTCTGAAAAAACCCTGACCCGCAAGATCTACGAAGTGCTGCTGACCTTCAAGCTCGAGCACCTGCTCAGCAAGGACCAGATCTTCGAGATCTACCTGAACCAGATCTACCTGGGCAATCGCGCCTACGGCTTTGCCGCGGCGTCCGAAGCGTATTTCGGCAAACCCCTGCAAGAACTCACGATCGCCCAAGCCGCGATGCTGGCCGGCCTGCCCAAGGCGCCCGGTGCCAACAACCCGGTCAACAACCCGCAGCGCGCGCGCGGCCGCCAGTTCTACGTGATCGACCGCATGCAAGAGGCCGGCTTCATCACCGCCGAGCAGGCCGCCGAAGCCAAGAAGGAAGAGTTGCACCTGCGCGATGCCGCCGACCCGAACCGCCTGCACGCAGAGTACGTCGCCGAGACGGTGCGCCAGCTGATGTACGCGCAGTACGGCGACAGCACCTACACGCGCGGCCTCAAGGTCTACACCTCGCTGGTGGCGGCCGACCAGGCTGCGGCCTACAAGGCGCTGCGCAAAGGCATCATGGACTACGAGCGCCGCCAGATCTATCGCGGCCCCGAGAAGTTCGTCGATCTGCCCAACGACCCCAAGGAGCTCGACGAGGCCGTGGACGACGCGCTCACCGACCACCCCGACAACGGTGACGTGATGGCCGCCGTGGTGCTCAAGGCCAACGCCAAGGAAATCTCGGCGGTGCGCGGCAATGGCGACGCGGTGCAGATCACCGGCGAAGGCTTGAAGCCCGCGCAATCGGGCCTGTCCGACAAGGCCCCACCCAACATCAAGATCCGCCGCGGCGCGGTGATCCGCGTGGTGAAGACGCCCAAGAACACCTGGGAAATCACGCAGCTGCCCGAAGTCGAAGGCGCGTTCATCGCCATGGACCCGCGCGATGGCGCTATCAAGGCGCTGGTCGGCGGCTTCGATTTCGGCAAGAACAAGTTCAACCACGTCACACAGGCCTGGCGCCAGCCGGGTTCGAGCTTCAAGCCGTTCATCTACTCGGCCGCGCTCGAAAAGGGCTTCACGCCCGCCACCGTCATCAACGACGGCCCGTTGTTCTTCGACGCCGGCACCACTGGCGGCCAGCCGTGGGAGCCCAAGAACTACGGCGGCGGCTACGACGGTCCGATGTCGATGCGCACCGCGCTGATGAAGTCGAAGAACCTGGTGTCGATCCGCATCCTGCAATCCATCGGCACCCGCTATGCGCAAGAGTGGATCACCAACTTCGGCTTCGACAAGGACAAGCACCCCGCCTACCTGCCGATGGCGCTCGGCGCCGGTTCCGTCACGCCAATGCAGATGGCGGTGGGCTACTCGGTATTCGCCAATGGCGGCTACCGCGTCAATCCGTACCTCGTGACCCGCATCACCGACCACAAGGACAAGCTGCTGGTCGACAAGCAGCCGCCGCTGCTCAACGACGCCAACCGCGCCATTCCCCAGCGCAACGCCTTCATCATGGACACGCTGCTCAATTCCGTGGCCCGCGCCGGCACCGCCGCCAAGGCTCAGGCCATGCTCAAGCGCACTGACCTCTACGGCAAGACCGGCACCACCAACGACTCGCTCGACGCCTGGTTCGCAGGCTTCCAGCCGACGATGACCGCCATTTCGTGGATCGGCTACGACACCCCGCGCAACCTGGGCGACCGCGAGACCGGCGGCGGCCTGAGCCTGCCGATCTGGATCAACTACATGGAAACCGCCATCAAGGGCGTGCCCGTGACCGACCTGTCCGCCACGCCGCCCTCGGGCATCGTGAACGTGGGCGGCGAGTGGTACTACGACGACTACGCACCGGGCCGCGGCGTTGCAAGCCTGGGCGTGGAAGCGGCGCCTGCCGCGCCGGTGGAGTCGCTGACCGGGGCACCGATCAGTGCCCCGCCTCCGCCCGAGGAACGCAATCGCATCCTCGACCTCTTCAGGAACTGACGATGGCGGTCAGGCAGCCGCCGCGAAAGCCAGCGGCTGCCCTGCCTGCAGAGTCGCCTCGCGCGACAGGTTGCCGAAGAACTCTTCGCCGGTCTTGGTGTCGACCCAGGCCTGGCCATCGTGTCGGTAGTGGTAGCCGCCGGAACGCGCGGCAAGCCAGATTTCCTGCAGGGGCTTTTGCAGGTTCACGATCAACTGGCTGCCATTCGGGAACGAAATCGTGATCATCCCGCCCACCCTCTGGTTGTCGATGTCGGCGTCGGTCGCGTCGTTGATGCGGTCGCAGCCCTGCTCGATGGCGGCAAGTGCGGCTTCGGCGCGGTCCATGTACTCGGTGTCGGTCATTACAATTTCATCATGTTGAATCTCCGCCAAATTCTAGTGAGCGCTCGCGCCCGCACTGCGCTCATGGTCTGCCTTGCCGTGGGGGCAGCCGGTTTGGCTGCCTGCGGCCAAAAGGGCGCTCTCTATCTGCCGGACGATCCGGCTGCCGCGCAACGGGCCACACTACCCCAGCTTCTGACGCCCGGCGGATTGAAGGCGACGCCTTCGACAGAGGCGGCACCGGCCCCAGCCAGCAGCGCCCCAGCCGCGAGCTCGGGCTCCGACAGCAGCAACAGCAACAACAGCAGCGGAGCGCGCAAGCCATGACGAGCAGCACCGCGTCTCCCGCACCCCACCCCGGCCACCCGCACATTACGGACCGCGACGGCGCGCTTCACGTCGAAGGCCTCGCGCTCGACGCATTGGCCCGTGAGCACGGCACCCCTCTTTTCGTCTATTCGAAGCAATGGATGCTGGACGCGCTGGCCGCATACCAGCGCGGCTTCGAGGGCCGCGAAACACTCATCTGCTATGCGATGAAGGCCAACTCCTCGCTCGGCGTGCTGCGCGTGTTCGCCGAGGCGGGCTGCGGCTTCGACATCGTGTCGGGCGGCGAACTGGCGCGCGTGCTGGCCGTCGGCGCCGATCCGGCGAAGATCATTTTCTCGGGCGTCGGCAAGACCCGCGCGGAAATGCGCCAGGCCCTCGCAGCCAATATCGCCTGCTTCAACGTCGAGAGCGAAGCCGAGCTCGACGTGCTCAACGAAGTGGCACTGGCCGAAGGCCGCCGCGCGCCCGTCAGCATCCGCATCAATCCGAACGTCGATCCGAAGACGCACCCATACATTTCCACCGGCCTGAAGGGCAACAAGTTCGGCATCGCGCATGACCGCGCGGTCGGGGCCTACCTGCATGCCGCCAAGCTGCCGGGCCTCGAAGTGGTCGGCATCGACTGCCACATCGGTTCGCAGATCACCGAAGCCTCCCCATACCTGGACGCCTGCGACCGGGTGCTCGACCTGGTCGAGGCCATCGAAGCGGCCGGCGTGCCGATTCACCATCTCGACTTCGGTGGCGGCCTGGGCATCGACTACAACGGCGAAGTGCCACCCAAGGCCGATGACCTCTGGCAGCAGTTGCTCGCGAAGCTCGACGCGCGTGGTTTCGGCCAGCGCAAGCTGGTCATCGAGCCGGGCCGCTCGCTGGTGGGCAACGCCGGCGTGTGCGTGACCGAAGTGCTCTATACCAAGCCCGGCGAGGACAAGAATTTCTGCATCGTCGATGCGGCCATGAACGACCTGCCGCGTCCCGCCATGTACCAGGCCTTCCACAAGATCGTGCCGCTGCGCACCCGCGCCGGCGACGCACCGACCTACGACGTGGTCGGCCCGGTCTGCGAAAGCGGCGACTGGATCGGCCGCGACCGTGCGCTCAACGTGGTGGCCGGCGACCTGCTGGCCGTGCTGTCGGCGGGCGCGTACTGCATGAGCATGGCCAGCAACTACAACACGCGGGCCCGCGCCGCCGAAGTGTTGGTGAGTGGCGCCAGCGCAAAGCTGATCCGCCGTCGCGAGACGATGGAAGACCAGTTGCGCAACGAACAGGTCGATGGTTGACCTGACCTGACCTGATCGATCGCGATCGATCAGGTGCGCAGCGGCTTCTCGCTGCTGCGTGCCACCGCCGCCCGGGGCTTGCTTGCCTTGCGCTTGCTCGCGAAGTTCCAAACGCGCCATCCAAGCAGCACCGCGATGATCGCGGCGTAGACGAACACCTCGGCGAAGTTGTTCTTGCCCGCGCGCATCCAGAAAAAGTGCAGCAGGCCCAGGCCCGCGATCACGTAGACCAGCTTGTGCAGCATCTGCCAGCGCTTCGCGCCCATCGCCTTGATCGCGCGGTTGAACGACGTGGCGGCCAGCGGCGTCAGCAGCACGAAGGCCGAGAAGCCGACCAGGATGAACGGCCGCTTGGCGATGTCCTTGGCAATATCGCCCCACTCGAAACCCATGTCGAACCAGCTGTAGCACAGCAGGTGCAGCACCACATAGAAGTACGCGAACAGGCCCAGCATGCGGCGGTAGCGTGCCAGCGCATTCCATTTGGCCGTCACGCGAAGCGGCGTCACCGCCAGCACGATGCAGATGAAGCGCAGCGTCCAGTCGCCCGTGGCGCGAATCAGGAACTCGGCCGGATTGGCTCCCAGCCCGTCGGTGAACGCGCCGTAGCCCAGCCGCGCGAACGGCAGCAGGCACAGCAGGAAGATGACCGGCTTGGTCGCCGGATGCATGAGCAGCTTGTTCATGGGACGATGGCCCTCAGGCGGCGTGGCAGGCTCAGTAGTTCTTCTTCAGGTCCATGCCCGCATAGAGCTGGCCGACCTGGGCTTCGTAGCCGTTGAACATCTCGGTCTTGCGACGCTTGGCGAACAGGCCGCCGCCGTCGCCGATGCGGCGCTCGGTGGCCTGGCTCCAGCGCGGATGGTCGACATTCGGGTTCACGTTCGAATAGAAGCCGTACTCCTGCGCCGCCGCCTTGTTCCAGGCCGTGCTCGGCTCCTTCTCGACAAAGCGGATCTTGACGAGCGACTTGGCCGACTTGAAACCGTACTTCCATGGCACCACGAGGCGCACCGGCGCGCCGTTCTGGTTGGGCAGCACCTCGCCGTACATGCCGAAGGCCAGCAGCGTCAGCGGGTGCATGGCTTCGTCCATGCGCAGGCCTTCGGTGTAGGGCCAGTCGAGCACGCGCGAGCCGACGAAAGGCATGGTCTTGGGATCGGCCAGCGTCACGAACTCGATGAACTTGGCGTTGCCCTGCGGCTCGACTTTCTTGATCAACTCAGCCAGCGAATAGCCGACCCACGGGATGACCATCGACCAGCCTTCGACGCAGCGCAGGCGGTAAATGCGTTCTTCCTGCGCACTGAGCTTGAGCAGGTCTTCGATGCCGTACTTGCCCGGCTTCTTGACCAGGCCTTCGACCTCCACGGTCCATGGCCGCGTCTTCAGCGTGCCGGCATTCTTGACCGGGTCGCCCTTGTCGGTGCCGAACTCGTAGAAGTTGTTGTAGCTCGATGCGTCCTTGTAGTCGGTGAGCTTTTCCATCGACATCGCACCCGGCACCGCCGACTTGCCGCCCGGCAGCAATGCCAGCTTGTGGGGGCCGGCGGCCTGGGCGAATGCTTCGCGCCCGGCAAAGCCGGCCAGTGCCGCGCCAGCCATGCCACCGGCCATCAGCTTGAGCATGTCGCGCCGGCCTTCGTAGGCGGCGCGCGGCGTGATTTCGCTCGACAGCGGATGCGTAAAACCGCTGGTGTCGCGGCGGGGCGAACGGGAATGGAACGACATGACAGGCCTTTCGCGTGAATCGTTGTGCTCAGGGTAGTTCGTGACTTGCCCTGGTTTGGTTACGCGCCATTGCGGCGCGTGGTTTCAATTCTTCGCAAAAGGCCAGATGCCGCCGGGGCCTGCGCCTACAAGGTGCCGTAGCTGTGCAGGCCGCTCAGGAACATGTTGACGCCGAGGAAGGCAAAGGTCGTCACCGCCAGGCCGCCGAGCGCCCACCAGGCCGCTACAGTGCCGCGCAGGCCCTTCACGAGCCGCATGTGCAGCCAGGCCGCGTAGTTGAGCCAGACGATCAGCGCCCAGGTTTCCTTCGGGTCCCAGCTCCAGTAGCCGCCCCAGGCATCGGCGGCCCACAGGGCGCCGAGCACGGTCGCGATGGTGAAGAAGGCAAAGCCGACCGTGATCGACTTGTACATCACGTCGTCGAGCACTTCGTTGGCCGGCAGGCGCGCCGCGATGCGCTTGCGCCCGAGCAGGATGCCGGCCGCGATCAGCGCCGAGATTCCCGCGTACACCACCCAGTAGCTGCCACCCGCTTCCTGCACGCGCTGGCGAAAGGCCACCGGCACGAAGCACAGCGCCACGCCCAGCAGCCAGATCGGCGTGAGCTTGTACCAGCGCGTTTCGCTGGCCTGCTCCTTGATGAGGTAGGCAAAGGCCACCATCGCCGCGAGCGCGAAGGTCCCATAGCCGATGAAGTTGGCCGGTACGTGCAGCTTCATCCACCAGCTCTGCAACGCAGGCACCAGCGGCTGGATTTCATGCGCCTCGCGCACGATCGTGTACCAGAGCAAAAAGCCGACCGCCGCGCTGACCACCAGCATCACGAAGGCACCGAGTGCACGGGTGTTGTATCGCTCTTCGAAGTACAGGTAGAACGCAGCCGTGAGCCAGCAAAACAGCACGAACACTTCGTACAGGTTGCTCACCGGGATGTGGCCGATGTCCGGGCCCAGCTGGTGGCTTTCGTACCAGCGCACCATGGTGCCGATCAGCGCCATCGTGACGGCAGCCCAGGCCAGGCGCGAGCCGATCATGTCGAAGGTGTCCGACTGCTTGCCGCCGAAGAAGCCGAGCCAGTAGAACAGCGTGCTCATGAAGAACAGCACGCTCATCCAGAGAATGGCCGACTGGCTCGACAGGAAGTACTTGAGCCAGAACACGGTGTCGGCACGCGCCAGGTCGCCCTGGTACGAGGTGATGGCCAGCAGCGACGCCGCCGCCACCACGATGGCCAGCACCCGCAACGGACGCCAGAACCAGCCGATGGAAATCATCGAGATCACCGCCGCGGCCAGGATCGGCTTCTCGTAGTAGTCCATCGACCCTGCGTAGCGCGTGAAGGCGAACAGGCCACCCGCCAGTACCAGCGCCGCGAACACCCAGTCGAAGAGGTTGCGGCGCGAGAGCCAGCTTTCATTGAGCGTGAGGGTCGTGGTGTTCATTTTGTCGCCGGTTCTTCTTTGTTCAGTGCGAGCAGCTTGTGCTTGAGATGCTCGAATTCGCGATCGCTGTCGATGGTCTTGCGGTTGACCGAGAAGGCCATCGTGGCGGCCGTTGTGTTGTTTGCGCTGTTTGTGTTGCCTGCGGAACCGGCGCCCTGGGGCGTCAGCCACACCCACAGCCTGCGCTCGCGGACGTACAGCATGGCAAAAATCCCGACGATCAGCAACAGGCAGCCCAGATAGACGACGCTCTTGCCAGGGGCACGCGCCACCTGGAACACGCTGGCCTGCACCTGGGTGAAGTCGGTCATCATCATCGCGACCGGGGCCGGGTAGAAATGCGCGTCGCTGATGGCCAGCACCGCCTGCGTCAGGTAGGCCTGCGATTTGTCGTCGCTCGGCACCGCAGGCAGGCCGGCACCCTCGCGGCTCAGATTGAGCACCTCGAACAGCACGTCGTTGAGGATGCGCACGAGCACCGCGCCGGCGCGCTCGCGCTCGGCCTCGGGCACGTTGACTTCCATGAACTCGGCAATCGCCTGCCAGCCGCCCAGCGTGGCGGCGTCGGCCTTGGCACGCTCGCTGCCCGCAAACAGCGCCAGCGCGCGGGTGGCCGACACGCGCAGCTGCTCGGCCATTTCAGGGCGCTTGGGATCGGTCGCCTTGGCGATGTAGCGCTCGATGGCGCGCGCGCGGGTGTCGGCGTCGCCGAGCGCGGCGCGCATGCGCACGAAACCGTCCATGGAGCCCTGCTCGTCGGCCGGCACGCGCAGGTAGCGGAAAGGCTCTTCGGGCTTCTCGCGCATGCCCAGCAGGAACACCGGCTGGCCGTCGCCGGTGTCGACCGGCACCATGTAGTTCTGGTATTCCCGCGCCTGGCCCGCGGCGTCGCGCAGCTTGTAGCCGATGCTCGGGCCGATGTTGCGCAGCACCTTGGGCTTGTTGGTCTTGTTGGCCGCGCCCAGGCGCGACTCGAGGCTGTGCCGCAGGTCGACCTTGCGCACGTCGGCGCCGCTGCCCATGGCGCCGCCGTCGGCGAAATTCTCGACGTTGATCACGCGCAGCGCCGCATATTCGAGCGTGAGTTTTTCCTTGCCGTTGGTGATCTCGGTGCTCGGCCCGCCGATGATGCCTTCGACCTCGAAGGGCTTGGCCGCGGCCGCCATCGGCACCGCCTTGAGCTTCACCTTGGAGCCGCCGTCGTCGAAGCTCGACTGGTAGATCTCCACGCCCTTGTAGCTCGCCGGATGGTTGACCTCGATGCGCGCCGGCACCTGCTCGCCGGTCTCGCGGTCGTGCAGCACGACCTCGCTCGCGAACAGCTTGGGCATGCCGGTCGAGTAGTAATCGACGATGAACTTCTTCAGCTCAATGGAGAACGGCAACTCCTGCAGCAGCACGCCATCGGACTGGTTAAGGATGGCCACGCTGCCCTGCCCGCCTTCGGGCACGAGGATGTTGCCGCGAAAGGTCGGGTTGCTGGCCGACAGCCGGTGCTCGGGCGCCACGTCGGCGATCATGCCGCCGCCCGTGAACACGCTCTTGCCGTTGAACCAGGTCTGCGCGCGCACCACGAGGTCGCCATCGAGCAGTCCGCCGATGCACACCAGCACGATCGCGCTGTGGGCCGCGATGTAGCCCAGCTTGTGGGCGCCGCCGGCACGCGCGGCGACCATCCAGCCGCCTGCCGACTTGCCGTCACCGGTGGCTTCGCGCTGCTGCAGCTTGACCTTCCAGCCACCGCTCACCAGCAGTTGGCCGATGCGGTTGGCCGCGGCGTCGGGCGCCTCGCCGAGCTGCGCTTCGGCGCGCTGGCCGAAGGCCTTCAGGCTCTGCGCGCGGATGTCTTCCTTGAAGGTCTTGAGATCGATCAGGATGCGCGGCGTGTTGCGCGCAATGCACAGCGTGGTGCTGATCACCAGGAACAGCAAGATCAGCAGGAACCACCAGGCGCTGTAGATCGAGTCGAGCCGGGCGGCCCGGAACAGCTCGGCCCAGAACGGGCCGAACTGGTTGATGTAGTTGTTGATCGGCTCGTGCTGCTTGATCACCGTGCCGATGATCGAGGCGATGCAGATGACGGTGAGCAGCGCGATCGCGAAGCGCATCGACGAGAACAGCTCCACCCCGGCGCGAAGCACCTGCGGGCCGCGATGAACGCGAAGGCCATGAGTGGAGACGGACATCGGGCGGAAATTAGAAAGAAAAGAGAAGAAAAAAACAAAAGGGCGGGCCATCCATCCTGCTGGATCGGCCCGCCCTTTGTTTGGGGTTGTTATCGGCGGTTAGTTCACGCTCGAAGGCGCGCCGGCATCAGCGCAGGCCGGCGATGTAGTCGGCCACGGCCTTGATTTCGCGGTCGTTGAGCTTGGCGGCGACACCGTTCATGGGCGCGCTGTTCAGGCGGACGTTGTCGCGAAAGGCCACCAGCTGCGCCACGGTGTACTCGGCGTTCTGGCCGCCCAGGCGCGGGTACTGGGCGGGCATGCCGGCGCCGTTGGGGCTGTGGCAGCCGGCGCAGGCCGGGATCTGGCGGTCACCGATGCCGCCGCGGTAGATCTTCTCGCCCAGCGCGATGGTGTCCTTGTCTTTCGAGAAGCCCGGCTTGACCTTCTTCGAGCCCACGAACCAGGCGATGTTGCGCATGTCTTCTTCGGACAGCGCCGCGGCCAGCGGCTTCATGATGGCGCTCTTGCGCTTGCCGGACTTGAAGTCCTGGAGCTGCTTGAGGATGTATTCGGGATGCTGTTGCGCCAGCTTCGGGTTGGCCGCGATGGCCGAATTGCCATCCGCGTTGTGGCACGAAGCGCAGCTCTGGCTGTTCGCCGGCGTTGCGTTGAACACCGTGTCGCCCTTGGCGGGGTCGGGCTTGGCCGGCTTCGCGGGCGCTGCGACGGCGGGGGCCGCTGCATGCTCATCGGCTGCAAAACTCGCGCTGGCTGCGACGCCCATGAGGGCTGCAAGCAGAATATTGGCAAACAACTTCATATCGGGGGCTTCGAATTTATGGCGCAAAACCTCACGATTCTACAATGTGGGTCTAGTTTCGAAAGTCCGTAGATGCCCACCCCGCCGCGCAAGTCCGCCGCCTACCCTCCCCGCGCGGCTCAGCCTGCGGACCCCCAAGTTGCCGAACGCGAGCGTGTTGCGCTCGGCTGGCTGCACACCGCCCACTTCCTGACCAGCGCGCCCCAGCTGGAGCACCTGCCCCCAGTCGACCTGCCCGAAATCGCTTTCGTCGGCCGCTCGAACGCGGGCAAGTCGACCGCCATCAACACCCTGACGCAGCAGACGCGCCTGGCTTTCGCCTCCAAGACACCGGGCCGCACGCAGCACATCAACCTGTTCGGCATCGGCAAGCAGAAGGTCGACGACGCGGTGCTGGCCGACCTGCCCGGCTACGGCTATGCGGCCGTGCCCAAGGAAGCCAAGCTGCGCTGGCAACGCGTGATGGGCAACTACCTGATGACGCGCGAGAGCCTGCGCGGCGTGGTGCTGATGTGCGACCCGCGGCAAGGCCTGACCGAGCTCGACGAGATCCTGCTCGACGTGATCCGCCCACGGGTGGAGCAAGGGCTCAAGTTCCTCGTGCTGCTGACCAAGTCCGACAAGCTCACGCGCAGCGAAGCCGCCAAGGTGCTGTCGATTACGCGACTGAACGCCGGCGGCGGCGAGGTCAAACTGTTCTCGGCCCTGAAAAAGCAGGGCGTGGGCGAAGCGGCCGAGCTGCTGTGGCGCTGGGTGCATCCAGATGGAGCAGCCGCACCGGCGACGCAGCCGACGCCAGCACAGGAGCCGCCCGAGGAGGCCTGAACCCCAAACAGGCTGCATCGGCCGTCCAGCGTGCATGGTTCACTATCAAAAGAATAGCGACAGTCAACCCAAGGAGACAAGAAGCATGATCGAGACCTTCCAACGCAGCCTGCCCAACGGCACCACCCTGAGTTGCCGCGCCGCCGGCAAGCCGGGCCAGCCGCTGATGGTGTTCCTGCACGGCTTTCCCGAAGCCGCGTTCATCTGGGACGAACTGCTCGCGTACTTCTCGGACCCCGCCCATGGGGGCTACCGCTGCGTGGCCCCCAACCTGCGCGGCTTCGAGAAATCGAGCGCGCCCACCGAAGTGGCCGCCTACAAGGCGCAACTGCTGATCCAGGACATCCAGCAGCTCGTCGCCACCGAAAGCGCCGACGGCCGCATGGCCGCACTGGTCGCCCACGACTGGGGCGGCGCCTTTGGCTGGGGCTATGCCAACGCCTTTCCCGAGCAGGTCGGCAAGCTGGTCATCATCAATTCGCCGCACCCGGGCACCTTCACGCGCGAACTGCGCGAGAACCCGGCGCAGCAGCAGGCCAGCGCGTACATGAACTTCCTGGCGCGCCCCGATTCCGAAGCGCTGCTGGCCGCCGACGACTTCAAGCGCATGTGGCCCTTCTTCACGCTGATGAAGGCCGGCCCCGATGGCTTCGGCTGGCTCACCGAAGAAGTGAAGCAGAAGTACCGCGAAGTCTGGGGCGCGGGCCTCACGGGGGCCTGCAACCTGTACCGCGTGACGCCCATGAAGCCGCCGCTGCCGGGCCAGACCATCGACGGCATTCCGGTGCTGCCGCGCGAACGGCTCACGGTGAACGTGCCGACCTTCGTGTTCTGGGCGCTCGACGACGCGGCGCTGTTGCCAGGCCTGCTCGAAGGGCTCGAAGACTACGTGCCCAAGCTCGAAGTCAAGAAAGTGCCCAACGCGACCCACTGGATCGTGCATGAGCAGCCGCAGTTGGTGGCCCGGGAGATCGAGGCCTTCCTGCAGCGCGCTCAGTAGATCGGGGGGTCGCCTTCGGGGCGCGTCTTGAACCGACGGTGCACCCAGTAGTACTGGGAAGGCATCGTGTCGATGTAGCCCTGCAGCCGCTCGTTCATGAGCGCCGTGTCGGCCTCGACATCGTCGGTGGGAAAGTTCTGCCAGGTCGGCAGCACCTGGATTTCGTAGCCGCCCGGCGTGAGCTTCGACACGATCGGCACCACCTTGGCCTTGCCCAGCCGCGCGAAACGCGAGAGCGAGGGCACGGTGGCCGCCTGCACACCGTAGAACGGCACGAAGATGGTCTGGTCGCGGCCGAAATCCATGTCGGGCAGCAGGTACAGCAGCCCGCCCTTGCGCAGGCCCGACAGCACCGGCTTGATGCCATCGACCCGGTTCAGCGCGGCCACGTCGCCGAAGCGCGTGCGGCCCTCGCGAATCCAGGCATCGACCATCGGGTCGCGCTGGGTCGTGTAGATGGTGGCCGACGGCCGGGCCGTGTGCATGGTCAGCGCGGTGGCGGCAGCGTCCAGGCCGTAGAAATGCGGCGCGAACAGGATCATGGGCGCGTCGCCATCGGCGATTTCGCGGATCTCCGGTGCCGCGCCGACCACCTTGAGGCGGCTCGCCACCACTTTCTCGGGCGCGTGCCAGAGCCAGCTTCGGTCCAGCCACGACTGGGCCACGAAGACGAAAGTCTCGCGCGCGATGGCACGGCGCTCGGCCTCCGATTTCTCCGGGAAGCAGACGGCAAGGTTGGTGTCGACCACGCGCCGGCGGGGCACGGCCACGGTATGCAGGATGCGGCCGAGCAACGCGCCGAAACCGCGCACGAACGGCAGCGGCAGCGGCGCAATCGCCCGCATGAAGCCGATGCCGAGTTGGGAACCGAGGCTCATGGCGCCTCCCCGGTGGAGGCGGTGGTGGCAGCGGCCACGCGCTCGGCGCGCGGCTCCTTGTAGCGGGCGTAGTCCCACACGTACTGCCCGGGCAGGCTGTGGATCAGCCGCCCGATGGCGTCGTTCATGGCGGCGGCGGCATCCTCGATGGATGCCGCCGGATCGGTCAGCGCCGTACCGACGATGGGCTCGAAGCGGATCACGTAGCCGGCGCCGCGCGGCAGCCGTTCGCACACGCTGAGGAAGCAGGCGGCACCGGTTTGTTGCGCCAGGCGCGGAAGCAGGGTCATGGTGTAGGCCGGCCGCCCCAGGAAAGGCGCCCAGACGCCCTGCCCCAACGGCGGCACCTGGTCGGGAAGAATGCCGGTGTAGCCGCCACCACGCAGGGTGCGGATCAGGCCGCGCACGCCGCTGTTGTTGGTCGGCAGTGTCTGCAGGCCGGGCCTGTCGCGCGAACCCGCGGCGATCAGGTTGGCCATCCATTTCTTGCGCGCCGGGCGAAACAGCGCGGTGATGGGCCCGTAGGCCGCCAGGAAGCGTTCGCCGATGGCCTGGCCGCACATTTCCCAACTTCCCAGGTGGGGGGCCACCAGGATCACGCCCTTCTTGGCCTGCATGGCGGCTTCGAAGGCTTCGACGCCTTCCCAGCGCACCACGCGCGGCAGCACGGTTTCGCCGTGCGGGCGCAGCCAGAGCCAGGGCAGTTCGGAAGCCATCTTGCCGGCGGCGGCGATGGCGGGACGGTATTGGTCGGGCGCGAAGCCCGCGCGCTCGGCGTGGGCCTTGAAGCGGCGGCGGTAGTCCGGCGCGCACCACCAGACCAGCCAGCCCAGCATGGCGCCGAGGCGATGCATCAACGGCATCGGCACGCGGGCAAGCAGGCGGAACAGGGTGATCATGGAAAAACGGGAGGGGAGTCGAAAAACGGACGCGCGCGCATGGTATTGCGCGGCTCGAATAGAATGCAAATTGTCGCCGAGTTACGGAACAACTTGCAGGGCGACAAACACAAGCGCAAAGCGATTGTGCCCCGTCGATTCTTTCGACACTCTGCTAAAGCGTTCGCCAGGGCTCCGCAGAGTTGGCAACGCGCCAATCAACTTCAAGGAGCTTTGAACAAATGGCGAACGATTTCCTCTTCACTTCCGAATCCGTTTCCGAAGGCCACCCCGACAAGGTCGCCGACCAGATCTCGGATGCCATCCTGGACGCTATCTTCGAGCAGGACCCCCGCAGCCGCGTGGCCGCCGAAACGCTGACCAACACCGGCCTCGTGGTGCTCGCCGGCGAAATCACGACCAACGCGCACGTCGACTACATCCAGGTCGCGCGCGACACCATCAAGCGCATCGGCTACGACAACACCGAGTACGGCATCGACTACAAGGGTTGCGCCGTGATGGTCTGCTACGACAAGCAGTCCAACGACATCGCCCAGGGCGTGGACCACGCATCGGACGACCACCTGAACACCGGCGCCGGTGACCAGGGCCTGATGTTCGGCTACGCCTGCGACGAAACGCCCGAGCTGATGCCCGCGCCCATCTACTACGCGCACCGCCTCGTGGAGCGCCAGGCACAGCTGCGCAAGGACGGCCGCCTGCCCTTCCTGCGTCCCGACGCAAAGAGCCAGGTCACGATGCGCTACGTGGACGGCAAGCCGCACAGTATCGACACCGTCGTGCTGTCAACGCAGCACCATCCCGACCAGAGCGAGACGCAGACCAAGATGAAGGCTTCGTTCAACGAAGCGATCATCGAGGAAATCATCAAACCGGTGCTGCCGAAGGAATGGCTGAAGGACACGCGCTTCCTGATCAACCCGACCGGCCGTTTCGTCATCGGCGGCCCGCAGGGCGACTGCGGCCTGACGGGTCGCAAGATCATCGTCGACACCTACGGCGGCGCGTGCCCGCACGGCGGCGGCGCGTTCTCGGGCAAGGACCCGTCGAAGGTCGACCGCTCGGCTGCCTACGCAGCGCGCTACGTGGCCAAGAACATCGTGGCTGCCGGCATTGCACGCCAGTGCCAGATCCAGGTGGCGTACGCGATCGGCGTGGCTGAACCGATGAACATCACGGTGTACACGGAAGGCACGGGCGTGATCCCCGACGAGAAGATCGCGGAACTTGTGCGCGAGCATTTCGACCTGCGTCCGAAGGGCATCATCCAGATGCTCGACCTGCTGCGCCCGATCTACCAGAAGACGGCGGCGTACGGCCACTTCGGCCGCGAAGAGCCGGAGTTCACCTGGGAAGCAACGACGCAAGCGGCGGCACTGCGCGCTGCTGCTGGTCTGCGCTGAACGGCCCCGGTCGCCTTTGCTGTAGGCGACCCTGTTACCAAGAGCCCCTGCGCTTTCGCGTTGGGGCTTTTTTCATGGCGTTGTGGTTTGGGGCGGGTGCATTCGGGGGCGGGGGCATTCTTGGTTTGTGCGACTG
>NZ_QAJK01000101.1 GCF_003852515.1 Variovorax sp. KBW07
GGGCGTCGCCCTGAATGACCCGAACAGCGGCGCAAGAACCGCAGCCCGCCAAAAGGCTCAGCCGCCCAGCCCCATCGATTGACGGGTCGCGGCGCGCAACGCCTGGAAGCTCTGCGACAGGGTCTTGCCGCTCGTGTCCACCGACAGGTCGGCCTTTGAATAGAAGGCGGCCCGGCCATTCAGGATGCGGCGCAGGTCTTCCATCGCTTCCTTGCTGGCCGCCATCGGCCGCGTGTCGCCCTGCGCGGCCACACGGCCCATGTGCTCCTCGGGCGCGGCCTGCAGCCACACCGTCGTGCAGTGGGCCAGCAGTTCGTTGAACGTGGCCGGGTCCGAAACGATGCCGCCCGGCGTCGCGATCACCACCTCGCTGTAGATCTGCACCGCCTCTTCCAGCGCACGGCGCTCGTAGCGGCGGTAGGCGTTGGTGCCGTAAAGGTCGTGGATCTCGCGCACGCTGCAGCCGGCGAGCTTCTCGATCTCGCGGCTCAGTTCGATGAACGGCAACTCCAGGTCTTCGGCCAGCATCTGCCCCAGCGTCGACTTGCCCGCGCCGCGCAACCCGACGAGAGCAATGCGGCGGTGCCGGGCCGGGTCGACCGAGGCCGTGCCCAGCAACTCGCCGAGCGCCACGCGCACGCGGCGCAGGTCGGTTTCGCTGCGGTTTTCGAGCAGTTCGCGAATCAGCAGCCACTCGGGCGAGCTGGTCGTGACGTCGCCCACCAACTCGGCCAGCGAGCAATGCAGCGCACCGGCCACCTGCTGCAGCACCAGGATCGATGCGTTGCCGATGCCGTATTCGAGGTTGGCCAGGTGCCGCTCCGACACGTCCGCGGCAATCGCCACTGCCTTGCGCGTCAGGCCACGCTGCGCGCGCAGGTTGCGCACGCGGTCGCCCAACGCCGCCAACAGCGGATTCCTGGCCTCCCCGGCCGGTGCGGCATTGCTGGCGCCGTTGCTGCCATTGCCGCCTTCTGGCGCGGTGGCCAGCACCGCGTCTACATGCTCGTTCATGCAATTCCTCGTTCTTCGCCGGGATTGTGCGCGCTCAGGGTAAACACCATAGATGCACTATATTGCTTGACACTGATTGTCTCGCTGCTTATTGTTCGGCCACAAGCAAGATACTGCACGCGCAGCAATCCTGCAAGGTAGTTCATAAGTTCAAGGCCAAGCCCCGGCGCGCGGCCTTGGATGTTCGCCCAGCCAGCCAGCCTCCACCGAGAAGCCCGCCACGATGTCCGACAGCAGCAGCCCCACTACCGCCACCACGAACGGCAAGCCGGCATTTCACCAGTTGATTGCCGGCCTGACCGCCGAGATCGCCGGCAAGCCGCTGGATGGCGCGCTCGACCAGTGGCTCAACGCCACGCACGGCGCGGGCAGCGCGCGCTTCGAGCAGCTGCGCCAGGCCTGCATCGGCGGCGTGGCCGAAGGCTGGCTGTGCGAGCGCGAAGGCGGCGGCATCAAGTACGGCCGGGTCTTCAAGGCCGAAGACGCACTGCACCGCTTCTCGGTCGACGTGGTCGACATGCAGGACATCGCGGGCCCGCACCACACGCATCCGAACGGCGAGATCGACCTGATCATGCCGCTCGACGACCACCCCGGCGCCACCTTCGACGGCCGGCCCGCGGGCTGGTGCGTCTACGGACCCGGCACCGCGCACCGCCCGACCGTGGCGCACGGCCGCGCGCTCGTTCTCTATCTCCTGCCCGAAGGGCAGATCAAGTTCACCGCATGACCACCGAACTCCTCGCCAACCACGTCGCCGGCCGCTGGCAAAGCGGCTCGGGCACCGGCACGCCGCTTTTCGACCCGGTGCTCGGCACCGAGCTCGTGCGCGTCGACGCCACCGGCCTCGACCTGCCGGCGGCCTTTGCCTTTGCGCGCGAACAGGGCGGCAACGCACTGCGCGCCCTCACCTACCGCCAGCGCGCCGGCCTGCTCGGCGCCATCGTCAAAGTGCTGCAGGCCAACCGCGATGCGTACTACGAGATCGCCACCGCGAACTCGGGCACGGTGAAGAACGACTCGGCCGTCGACATCGACGGCGCGATCTTCACGCTGGGCCAGTACGCCAAATGGGGCGATGCGCTGGGCGACGTGCGTGCGTTGCGCGACGGCGACGCAGTCAAGCTCGGCAAGGAGCCGGTGTTCCAGTCGCAACACCTGCAGGTGCCGACGCATGGCGTGGCGCTGTTCATCAACGCCTTCAACTTTCCTTCGTGGGGCCTGTGGGAAAAAGCCGCGCCCGCATTGCTCTCGGGCGTGCCCGTGATCGTGAAGCCCGCCACGGCCACCGCCTGGCTCACGCAGCGCATGGTGAAGGATGTGGTCGATGCGGGCGTGCTGCCCGCCGGCGCGCTCTCGGTCATCTGCGGCAGCTCGGCCGGCCTGATGGACCAGCTGCAGCCCTTCGACGTGGTGTCGTTCACCGGCTCGGCCGAGACGGCGGCGTTGATCCGCTCGCACGCCGCGGTGGCCCAGCGCTCGGTGCGCGTGAACATCGAGGCCGACAGCCTGAACAGCGCGCTGCTGCTGCCCGGCGCCGCGCCCGGCAGCGAGGCCTTCAACCTGCTCGTGCGCGAAGTGGTGCGCGAGATGACGGTGAAGGCTGGCCAGAAATGCACCGCCATCCGCCGCATCCTGGTGCCGGCCGAGGTGTACGACGACGCCGCCGAAGCCATCGGCGCCAAGCTCGCGGGCATCAGCGTCGGCAACCCGCGCAACGAGAGCGTGCGCATGGGCTCGTTGGTGAGCCGCGCGCAACTGAACGCGGTGCGCGAAGGGCTCGACGCGCTGGCCGCGCAAACCACCGTGCTGCACGATGGCCGCAACAAGCCGCTGGTCGATGCCGACCCGGCCGTGGCCGCCTGCATCGGCCCGGTGCTGCTGGGCGCACGCGATGCCGATGCTGCGCAACGTGTGCACGACGTGGAAGTGTTCGGCCCCGTCGCCACGCTGCTGCCGTACCGCGACCTTGCGCACGGCATCGCGCTGGCGCACCGCGGCCAGGGTTCGCTCGTGACCTCTCTCTATGGCAGCGACGACGCCGCGCTGGCACAAGCGGCGCTCGCCGTCGCACCGAGCCACGGCCGCGTGCATGTGATTTCTCCCGAAGTGGCGCAGGCCCACACCGGCCACGGCAACGTGATGCCGATGTCGATGCACGGCGGCCCCGGCCGCGCGGGCGGCGGCGCCGAACTCGGAGGCCTGCGCGCGCTGGACTTCTATCACCGCCGCAGCGCCGTGCAGGCGAGCCCCGGCGTGCTTGCCGCGCTCGGCCTCTAGAACGAACGAAGACACGGCCGAAGGAGACAAGACCATGACCCTGCCCGCACGATTCAACTTCGCCGAACACCTGTTCGCCCTCAACCGCGGCCGCGCCGAACGCATCGCCTACATCGACGACCACGGCACGCTCGGCTACGGCCAGCTCGAAGACCGTGCGCGCCGCCTCGCCGCCGCGCTGAAGGCCGCTGGCATCCGCCGCGAAGAGCGCGTGCTGCTGCTGATGCTCGACAGCAGCGACTGGCCCGTGAGCTTTCTCGGCTGCCTGTATGCAGGCATCGTGCCGGTGGCCGTCAACACCCTGCTCACGCCCGAGGACTACGCCTACATGCTCGACCACAGCCGCGCGCAGGCCGTGCTGGTGTCGGGCGCGTTGCTGCCGACGTTGCAGGACGCGATGGCGCGCGGCGGCCATGAAGTGCAGGCACTGATCGTGTCGCAACCCACCGGCCCGCTGCCCGAAGGCGCGAAGGAATTCGAGGCCGCGCTCGCCGCCGCCGAACCGCTAGCCGCACCCGTCGCCACGGCATCGGACGACCCGGGCTTCTGGCTGTATTCGTCCGGCTCCACCGGCAAGCCCAAGGGCACCGTGCACACGCACGCCAACCTGTGGTGGACGGCAGAGCTCTACGGCAAGCCGGTGCTGGCGCTGACCGAAGACGACGTGTGCTTCTCGGCTGCCAAGATGTACTTTGCGTATGGCTTGGGCAATGCGCTGACCTTCCCGCTGTCGGTCGGCGCCACGGTCGTGCTGATGGCCGAACGGCCCACGCCCGATGCCACCTTCCGCCGCTGGACCGAGCACAAGCCCACCGTGTTCTTCGGCGCGCCGACCGGCTTCGCGGGCATGCTCGCATCGCCCAGGCTGCCGGCGCGCGATGCCGTGGCGCTGCGCATGTGCTCCTCGGCCGGCGAGGCGCTGCCCGGCGAGATCGCGCAGCGCTTCAAGGCGCACTTCGGCTGCGAGATCATCGACGGCATCGGCTCGACCGAGATGCTGCACATCTTCATTTCCAACCGCCCCGGCGACATCCGCTACGGCACCACCGGCAAACCGGTGGACGGCTACGAGGTCGAGCTGCGCGGCGAAGACGGCCGCCCGGTGCCCGATGGCGAAGTGGGTGACCTCTACATTCGCGGCCCCAGTTCGGCGCTGATGTACTGGACCAACCGGGAGAAGTCGCGCGAGACCTTCCAGGGCGGCTGGACCAAGAGCGGCGACAAGTACACGCGCGACGCCGACGGCTACTTCACCTATGCGGGCCGCAGCGACGACATGCTGAAGGTCAGCGGCATTTATGTATCGCCGTTCGAGGTCGAGGCGACACTGATGCAGCACCCGGCCGTGCTCGAAGCTGCGGTGATCGGCAAGGAAGACAGCGAAGGGCTGACGAAGACGAAGGCGTTCGTGGTGTTGAAGGATGGCAGTGCGGCGACTGAGGAAGAGTTGAAGGCTTTTGTGAAGGAACGGCTGGCGCCGTACAAGTACCCGCGGTTTTTGGAGTTCGTGCAGGAGTTGCCGAAGACGGCGACGGGGAAGATCCAGCGGTTCAGGCTGCGCGAAAGGGAGAAGCAGGCATGAGGTTCCCGCGTTGTCCCCTCTCCCTCCGGGAGAGGGCTAGGGTGAGGGCATCGGCCTTCGCACAAGCACAGCCTTTGCCAGCGCCGCTGTCCCTCACCCCAACCCTCTCCCAGAGGGAGAGGGAGCAACAGCCATGAGCGCCAGCGCCCGCAACGACGGCACGCCCGAGTTCGCCACCATCACCTGGCGCAACCGCCCCGTGCGCATCGAATGCCAATGGCTCTCCCCGGAGCGCACCACCGCCCCGCTCATCGTCTTCCTCCACGAAGGCCTCGGCTCCGTCGCCATGTGGAAGGACTTCCCCGCGCAGATCTGCGACGCCGCCAACGCACGCGGCCTCGTGTTCTCGCGCCCCGGCTACGGCCGCTCGACACCGCGCGACGACGACGAGACCTGGGACGTCGACTTCATGCACCGCCAGGCACACGAAGTGCTGCCCGCCCTATTTGCCGCGCTGAAGCTCGACGACGAAAAGCCCTGGCTCTTCGGCCACAGCGACGGCGGCTCGATCGCGCTGCTGTACGCCTCGTGCTTCCCCGATCGCGTCGAAGGCCTCGTGGTGCTGGCGCCGCACATCTTCGTGGAAGACAAGACCGTCGCCAACATCGAGATTGCCCGCACCGCGTACCTCTCCACCGACCTGCCGAAGAAGCTGGGCCGCTACCACGACAGCGCCGATTCGGCCTTCTGGGGCTGGAACCGCATCTGGCTGCATCCGCCGTTCCGTGACTGGAATATCGAAGAAGAACTCGACACCATCCGCTGCCCCGTGCTGGCCGTGCAGGGCATCGACGACGAATACGGCACGCTGGCGCAGGTGCGCGGCATCGTGGCGCGCGTCGGCGCCCATGTCGGGGGTTGCGAGCTGCTCGAAATCCCTGAATGCGGGCATTCCCCACATCGCGATCAGCCGGAACGTGTCACCGTCGCAACCGCTTCCTTCATCACCAAAAACAGGAGACAAACACCATGACCACCCTCACCCCGGTTCGCACCGCGCGCCTCGCACTGACCGCGATCGCCTTCGCCGCCCTGGCCACCGCCGCCGGCGCGCAAGGCACGGCCAAGCTCAAGGTCGGCCTGATGCTGCCCTACAGCGGCACCTACACCGCGCTGGGCGTGGCCATCGAGAACGGCTTCAAGCTCTACGTCGACGAACAGGGCGGCAAGCTGGCAGGCCGCGAGATCGAATACTTCAAGGTCGACGACGAGTCCGACCCCGCCAAGGCCACCGACAACGTCAACAAGCTCATCAAGCGCGACAACGTCGACGTGATCGTCGGCACCGTGCACTCGGGCGTGGCCATGGCCATGGCCAAGGCCGCGAAGGAAAGCGGCACCGTGCTGATCGTGCCGAATGCCGGCGCCGACGCCGTGACCGGCCCGATGTGCGCGCCCAACATCTTCCGCAGCTCGTTCAGCAACTGGCAGCCCGCCTACGCCATGGGCGAGGTCGCGGCCAAGCAGCAGGGCAAGAAGAAGGTCATGACCATCACCTGGAAGTACGCGGCCGGCGAAGAGTCGGTCAACGGCTTCAAGGAAGGCTTCGAGAAGGCCGGCGGCAAGGTCGACAAGCAGCTCACGCTGCCCTTCCCCAACGTGGAGTTCCAGGCGCTGCTGACCGAGATCGCGGCGGCCAAGCCCGATGCGGTGTATGCCTTCTTCGCGGGCGGCGGCGCGGTGAAGTTCGTCAAGGACTACCAGGCCGCGGGCCTGAACAAGACCATTCCCCTGTACGGCCCCGGCTTCCTGACCGACGGCACGCTCGACGCGCAAGGCGAATCGGCGCAAGGCATGCTGACCACGCTGCACTACGCCGACGGCCTGAACACGGCCCGCGACAACGCGTTCCGCGTGGCCTATGCCAAGTCGTTCAAGCTGCAGCCCGACGTGTACGCGGTGCAGGGCTACGACGCGGCGCAAATGCTGGGCGTGGGCCTGAACGCCGCCAAGGGCGACATCTCGAAGAAGGCCGAGTTCACCGGCGCCATCGAGAAGGCGAAGATCGACAGCCCGCGCGGCACATTCACCGTGAGCAAGTCGCACAACCCGGTGCAGGACATCTACCTGCGCAAGGTCGATGGCAAGGAGAACAAGCTCGTAAGCACCGCGATCAAGGGCCTCGCCGACCCCGCTCGCGGCTGCCGTATGTAAGGGCCACGAGGCCTTCGGTTTTCTCGCTCCCTCGCGGCCCTTGACCGAGTTCAGGGGCTGCGAGCCGCCTTGCGGCACTCACAACCAACTGGGATCTCACACGGTGGATTTCGGAACCTTCCTCGTCCAGTGCCTGAACTCCGTTCAGTACGGACTGCTGCTGTTTCTCGTGGCCTCGGGGCTGACGCTGATCTTCGGGATCATGGGCGTCATCAACCTCGCCCACGGCAGCTTCTACATGATCGGCGCCTACATGGCGTTCTCGCTGGCGCCGGTGTTCGGCGACCAGTTTCTTCTGATGCTCGTTGCCGGTGTCGTGCTGGCGGCCATCTTCGGCTACCTGCTCGAATGGGCCTTCTTCAGCTACCTCTACCAGCGCGACCACCTGCAGCAGGTGCTCATGACCTACGGGCTCATCCTGGTGTTCGAGGAGCTGCGCTCGATCCTGGTCGGCAACGACGTGCATGGCGTCAAGGTGCCGGCATGGCTCGACGGCAGCTTCGCGCTCGGCAATGTCATGAGCTACCCCTGGTACCGGCTGTTCGCATCGGCCGCCTGCATCGTGCTGGCCGTGGGCCTGTACTTCGTGGTGAACCGCACGCGCCTGGGCATGATGATCCGTGCCGGCGCCAGCAACCGCGACATGGTGCGCGGCCTGGGCATCGACGTGAAGCGCCTGTACCGCATCGTGTTCGCGGCCGGCGTGGCGCTGGCGGCACTGGCCGGCATGATCGCCGCGCCCATGTCGTCGGTGTACCCCAACATGGGCGCGAGCGTGCTCATCATCTGCTTCGTGCTGGTGGTGATCGGCGGCATCGGCTCCATCACCGGCGCGCTGCTGGCCTCGCTGCTGGTGGGCTTCGTCGACACCTTCGGCAAGGTGTTCTTCGCGGACCTGAGCGGCATCGGCATCTACCTGCTGATGGCCATCGTGCTCATATGGAAGCCCGAAGGACTGATGGGGAGGCGGCCATGAAGAAGACCGCATTCCTGGTGCCGGTGCTGTGCGCCGTGCTCATCGGCGTGGCCGGCCCGTTCATGGGCAACTACGTTTCCGACTTCGTCGTGAAGATCATGATCCTGTCGATCTTCGCGCTGAGCCTCGAACTGCTGGTCGGCATGACCGGCCTCGTGAGCCTGGGCCACGCGGCCTTCTACGGCATCGGTGCGTACGTCACCGTGCTGGCATCGGGCAGCGAGGGCGGCAACTTCGCGCTGCTGCTGCCGCTGGCCATGGGCGCGGCGGCGCTGTATGCGCTGTTCGTCGGTGCGTTGAGCCTGCGCACGCGCGGCGTGTACTTCATCATGGTGACGCTGGCCTTTGCGCAGATGGCCTTCTTCGTGTTCCACGACACCAAGGTCGGCGGCGGCAGCGACGGCATCTACATGTATGTGCGGCCGGCCCTCGGCGCGCTCGACATGGAAAACCGCACCGTGCTGTTCTACGTGGTGCTGGCGTCGCTGGTGTTCACCTACGGCCTGCTGGCGCTGGTGCGCCGCTCGCGCTTCGGTGCGGCGCTGGCCGGCATCCGCGTGAACGAGCAGCGCATGCGCGCGGCGGGCTTTGCGGTGTACGGCTACAAGCTCGCGGCCTTCGTGCTGGCCGGTGCACTGGCTGGGCTCGCGGGCTTTCTGCTGGCCTCGCGCGACGGCGTTGTCAACCCGGAGCTGATGGCCTGGCACAACTCCGGCGAGGTGTTGCTGATGGTGATTCTGGGTGGCCTCGGCCACCTGCGCGGCGCGGTCATCGGCGCCATCGCGTTCACGCTGCTGAAGGAAATTTTCTCGACGCATGCCGTGATGGGCCCGCTGGCCGACCACTGGCAACTGACGCTGGGCATCGCGATCATCGTGTTCGTGGCGTTGCTGCCGAAGGGCTTGATCGGGCTGGTGCAACGGCTGTCGCCGAAGGGGGCCGCATGACTCTCGCTCCGACTTCGACTTTGACTTTCTCCCTCCCCTCCCGGGGGAGGGCCGGGGTGGGGGCAAGCGGCCTCCAACGCCGCGCAGCCTCCAAGGCCGCCCGCCCCCATCCCAACCTTCCCCCGGAAGGGGAAGGAGCAAGACCATGAGCACCACCCCCGCACTGCTTTCCGTCGAAAAACTCACGCGCCGCTTCGGCGGCCTCACCGCCGTCAACGCCGTCACGCTCGACCTGCACGTCGGCGAAGTGCATGCCGTGATCGGCACCAACGGCGCCGGCAAGTCCACGCTCATCAACATGCTCTCGGGCGAGATCGAGGCTTCGGAAGGCCGCATCGCGCTCGACGGTGTCGACATCACCGGCCGTGCGCAATCGCGCCGCGCGCGTGACGGCGTGGGCCGCAGCTACCAGCGCACCACCATCTTCCCGGAGTTCAGCGTGCACGAGAACTGCCGGCTCGCCGCGCAGGCCGCCACCGCGAAACCATGGGCCATCTGGCAGTCGTCGCAGCGCTGCGCCGCCAGCAACGCATCGGCCGACGCGGCACTCGAAGCCGCGGGCCTGTCGAACGAAGCGCTGCGCATTGCGGGCACGCTGAGCCACGGCGCGCAACGCCAGCTCGAAGTGGCCATGTGCCTGGCCACCCACCCGCGCGTGCTGCTGCTCGACGAGCCCCTCGCCGGCATGGGCGCCGAGGAAACCGACCGCATGCTCACCCTGCTCGCGCGCCTGAAGAGCACGCATGCCATCCTGCTGGTGGAGCACGACATGGACGCGGTGTTCCGCATTGCCGACCGCATCACCGTGATGGTGAACGGCACCGTCATCGCCACCGGCAATCCGCAAGAGATACGCGAGAACCCCGAAGTGCGCACCGCCTACCTCGGCGAAGAGAAACACTGACATGCTCATCGTTCGCGACCTCAATACTTATTACGGCAACAGCCACATCCTGCGCGGCGTGCACGCCGGCATTCCGGCCGCCACCTCGGTCGGCCTGCTCGGGCGCAACGGCATGGGCAAGACCACGCTGATCCGCACCGTCATGGGCTATGTGCGCCCCGCGTCGGGCGAAGTGCAGGTCGACGGCCGCACCGTCACCGGCCTGCCGCCCGAGAAGATGGCGCGCCTTGGCATCGGCTACGTGCCTGAAGGGCGCGGTATTTTCCCGAACCTGTCGGTGCGCGAGAACCTCGTGATGAGCGAACGCGCGGGCATCGACGGCAAGCGCGAATGGACCTTCGACCGCGTGATGGCCACCTTTCCGCGGCTGGCCGAACGGCTGTCGCATGGCGGCCAACAGCTGTCGGGCGGCGAGCAGCAGATGCTGTCGATCGGCCGCGCGCTGATGACCAACCCGCGTTTGTTGATCCTCGATGAAGCAACCGAAGGCCTGGCGCCGCTGATCGTGGCCGAGATCTGGCGCGTGATCAGCGAGATTCGCAGCACGGGCATTGCCACGCTGATCGTGGACCGCGACTATCGGAAGGTGCTGGCGCACACCGACCTGGCGGTGGTGATGGAGAAAGGGCAGATCGTGCGGCATGGGGCCTCGGCGGAACTGCTGGCGGAGCCGAAGGTGCTGGAGGAATTGCTGGGGGTTTGAGGCCGCGCCGCGCGGCGTACGAGCTGGCGCCCTCGCATCACAAGCGCTGACCCGCGTTGTCCCCTCTCCCGCTTGCGGGAGAGGGTTAGGGTGAGGGGCGAGTGCATTCGAACAAGCGCGGCTTTCAGTTGAAGGCCGCCACCCTCACCCCGCCCTCTCCCCAAGGGGAGAGGGAGTAAATCCATCGAAGCCGCCTACTCGATGAACCGCCGCAGCCCTTCCAGGTCGATCACGGTAATCCCCCCGTACTCGATCCGCAGGAACCCCGCCTCCTTCAACCGGTTCAAAGCCGCATTGCACCGCTGCCGCGACACGCCCGAGAGATTCGCAATCTCTTCCTGCGAGGTCTGCAGGTGCGGCTCGCTCCCGGGATGCAGCCACGGGTGGAACAGCCCCGCCAGCGCCCTCGCCACCTGGCTGTCCGCATCGAGCAGCCGGTGCGCCGCGTAGTTGCCCATGAACCAGTGCAGCCGCTCGTTGATCTGCTGCAGCAAAAAGTGATCGAAGCCGCGCTGCGTGCGGTGCAGCCACTCGAAGGTTTCCAGCGGCAGCTGCGCCACGCGGCTGGGCCGCAACGCGATGATGTCGGCCGTCCGGGGCACGGCGCGCAGCAGCGTGCCTTCGCCAAACCAGCTGCCGACCGACAGGCCGCCGAAGGTTACCGAGCGGCCGTCGCTCGAGGTGATCGACCACTTGAGCAAGCCTTCGAGCGTGCCGTACCAGTGCATCGGCGTGTCGCCGCGCCGGCACAGGGCGGCGCCGGCGGCCACGTCGACTTCGCGCATCTCGTCGCGCACGCGTTCGCGCGCTGCTTCGTCGAGCAACGGAAACCAGGCCGAGCCGTGCAACAGCTGCGGAATCGTCAGCGATGCCGCCTGTACGGGCGGCTTCGTCGTGGGCATGAAATGAAAGCTCCTGAGGGGGCGGCGAAGGGGCAAGGAAGAGGCAAAGAAGAGGCGCGCCGCGTAAACCCTGACACCAAATGTCGTCGCGATGACTGAGTGTGCCCGCGCCGCAAAAAATAATACCGCGCCCCCCACGAAAGACACCAGGAGCCCGGAATGTCGTCGAAGCGCAAAGTGATCGTGACCATCGCCCCCACCGGCGGCATGGCGCACAAGTCGCAGAACCCCCACCTGCCCACGCAGCCCGCCGAAATTGCCGCCGACGTGCTGCGCTGCTGGAACGCCGGCGCCAGCGTGGTGGCGATCCACGCGCGCCGCCCCGACGACGGCGCCACCTGCGATGCCGAGGTGTACCGCGACATCAATTCACGCATCCGCGCGGGCGGCAGCGACATCGTCATCAACAACTCCACCGGCGGCGGCGTGCATGGCGACATGGTCAAGCCGCTGGCGGGCGACCGCTGGGAAATTGCCTGGGAAGAGCGCATCAAGGGCATGGACGCGGGCGCCGAGATGTGCACGCTGGACGCCACCACGCTCAACCTGAGCTTCGAGGGCAAGCAGATCCTGATGGACACGCCCCTCACGCGCGGCCGCGAGCTGGCCGCCGGCATGAAGGCGCGCGGCATCAAGCCCGAGTGGGAGGTGTTCAGCCCCACGCACATCCTGCAGGACGTGACCACGCTGACCGGCGAGGGGCACGACGACGAGCCCTACTTCATCAACCTGGTGATGAACGTGCACCGCAACTTCCAGAACGCGATGCCGTACTCGCCGCGCTTCCTGCAGATGATGGTCGACACCTTGCCCAAGGGCAGCATCTTCGGCGTGAGCGGCATCGGCATGTCGCAGCTCGAAGCCAACGTGGCGGCGCTGCTGCTGGGCGGCCATGCGCGCGTGGGGCTGGAAGACAACCTGTACTTCCGGCACGGCGAGCTGGCGACCAACGTGCAGCTCACCGAGCGCATCGTGCGCGTGATCCGCGAACTCGACATGGAAGTGGCCACGCCGGCCGAGGCGCGGCAGATGATGGGCCTGCCGCGCGCGGGCACGCCACGGCCCGAGTTCGCGCTGGGCTGACAGCCGACAGACAAGAACAACGAACGGAGACAAGAGCACATGACCATTTTTTCCCGCACCGCACTGGCCCTGGCCCTGCCACTGGGCACGGCTTTCTCGGCAAGCGCCCTCGCCCAGGTCTCGGACGACGTCATCCGCATCGGCTTCATCAGCGACATGTCGGGCCTGTACCGCGACTACGACGGCCCGGCCGGCGCCGAGGCCATCCGCATGGCCATCGCCGACATGGGCGGCGAGATCGCCGGCAAGAAGATCGAGCTGGTCACGGCCGACCACCAGAACAAGCCCGACATCGCCGCCGCCAAGGCGCGCGAATGGTTCGACGTGCAGAAGGTCGACATGCTGATCGGCGGCGTCAACTCGGGCGCGGCCATTGCCATGGCGGGCGTGGCGGCCGACAAGAAAAAGCCGTACTTCGTGGTCGGCTCGGGCGCCTCGAGCCTCACCAATGAATACTGCTCGCCCTACACGGTGCACTACGCCTACGACACCGTGGCCATGGCGCGAGGCACGGCAAGCGCGGTGGTCAAGGCCGGCGGCAAGAGCTGGTACTTCGTGGCGGCCGACTACGCCTTCGGCGCGGCGCTGCAGAGCGACGCGGTGAAGACCATCCAGGCCAGCGGCGGCACGGTGGCGGGCTCGGTGAAGCACCCGCTGGGCGCGAGCGATTTCTCGTCGTTCATGCTGCAGGCGCAGAACTCGAAGGCGCAGGTGCTGGCACTTGCCAACGCGGGCGGCGACACGGTGAACGCCATCAAGTCGGCGGCCGAGTTCGGCATCAACAAGAACATGAAGCTCGCCGGCATGATCATCACGATCAACGACGTGCATGCGCTGGGCCTGAAGACATCGCAGGGCATGTACCTCACCGACAGCTGGTACTGGAACCAGAGCGCCGAGTCGCGCACCTGGGCGCGCCGCTTCTTCGACAAGCACAAGCGCATGCCCTCGTCGTTCCACGCCGGCGACTACTCGGCCGCACTGCAGTACCTGCAGGCCGTGAAAACCGCGGGCAGCGACGATGCCGACAAGGTGATGGCACAGCTGCGCAAGACGAAGTTCAACGACATGTTCGTCAAGGGCGGCTGGCTGCGCGACGACGGTCTGATGGTGCACGACATGCACCTGATGCAGGTGAAGACGCCGGCCGAATCGAAGGAGCCGTGGGACTACTACAAGGTGGTCGAGCCGATTGCCGGCGAGGCCGCATGGACCACCCGTGCCGAGAGCCGCTGCGCGCGGTGGAAGTCGTCATGAGCCGCATCGCCTCCACCACAGACGTGAAGCGCGTCGCGGTCGTCGGCACCGGCGTGATCGGCGCGAGCTGGGTCGCGTACTTCCTGGCGCACGGGCTCGACGTGAACGCAACCGACCCGTCGCCGGGCGCGGAAGATCGCCTGCGCGAAGCGGTGGCGCAGCACTGGCCCACGCTGGAGCGCTTCGGCCTGGCGGAAGGCGCATCGGTCGACCGCCTGCGTTTTCATGACAGCCTGGAAGACGCGGTGTCGGTGGCCGACTTCGTGCAAGAGAACGGCCCCGAGCGCATGGATTTCAAGATCGACCTGTTCCGCCGCATGGACGCAGCAGCCCCGCCCGACACGATCCTGGCATCGAGCTCGTCGGGGCTGGCGATCAGCGGCGTGCAGTCGGGCTGCGCGCATCCGCAACGCGTGGTGCTGGGGCACCCGTTCAATCCACCGCATCTGATTCCGCTGGTGGAGGTGATCGGCGGCGAGCACACTTCCACCGACGCCATCGAACGCACGATGGCGTTCTACGCAGCCATCGGCAAGCGGCCGATCCACGTGAAGCGCGAGGTGAAGGGCCACATCGCGAACCGCCTGCAGGCGGCGCTGTGGCGCGAAGCGTTTCACCTGGTCGATGAAGGCGTGGCGAGCGTGGCCGACATCGACACGGCGATTGCGCACGGCCCGGGTCTGCGCTGGGCGGTGATGGGACCGTTCATGAACCTGCACCTGTCCGGCGGCGCGGGCGGCATCGAACACGTGCTCGCGCACCTGGGCGGACCGATCGAAGACTGGTGGAAAGACCTGGGTGCGCCGTCGATGACTGCTGAGCTCAAGCAGAAAGTCGCGCGAGGCGTGTCCGACGAATTGGGCGCACGCCGTGTCACTGACCTAGAGGCCGTTCGCGACAACCTGCTGTTGGACCTGATTCGCGCGAAGGCTGATACCGGCAAGCTTGACTAGACGGTCGCTGTTGCTGCGCTGTTCAGGGCGACGCCCACGCCGACGGTGTGCTCTGCTCCGCGAATGTCCCCCGCTTCGCTCCTCCTTTATTTCGCTGCGCGGAGCACCCGATGCCAGTCGCACGAGGGCGCTGCTCTCGCATTGGCCGATCAACGACCGCTCTGAAGGCGCTCGCGCCGATGGTGTGCTCTGCGC
>NZ_QAJK01000102.1 GCF_003852515.1 Variovorax sp. KBW07
TGGTGTACCGCTGATCAACGACCACTCTGATGACGCTCACGCGGATGGTGTGCTCTGCGCAGCGAAATAAAGGAGGAGCGAAGCGGGGGACATTCGCGGAGCAGAGCACACCGTCGGCGTGAGCGTCGCCCTGAACAGGAGCCGTCAACAAGCGAACAGCAAGACCCCTAGTACCAGACCCAATCGCGATTGCTGCGAGGCAAGCTACACAAGGTGTCGCACACGGCCCGGAGACCGACAACCGCGGCATAGACAACAAGAAAGAGGGCAATGACCACCATGGTGCTTCTCCTATTTATCGCACGACTGTGCGAAATTCCGACAAACAAAAACGCAAGAAATCCACTCGCTTCCGAGTGACTCAGGCGAGGTAACTGGAAAGAAGCCGTTGCCACGTCTGCGTGGCGCGGTCGGCGGCTTGCGGGTCGCGCAGGAACCGCGCGTCGTGCAGCTGGGTCATCATCACGCCGTTCATTTCGCTCACCAGTTGCGCGGGGTCGGTGTCCGCCTTCAGCTCGCCCGTTTCCACCGCCAACATTACCGTGCGGCGCAACGCCGCGCGCCAGCGCGTGATCTCGTCGAACAGCACGTCGCGCAACTCGCCTTCGCGGTCGTCGAACTCGAAGGCACCCGCCATGTAGAGGCATCCGGTGTGCATCTCGACATCGCGCGTGCGGGCGATCCAGCGCGCCACGATGTCGTTCAGGCGGGGCAGGCCCTTGGGCTTTTGCATCGCCGGCACGAACACGTCGGCCAGGAAGCCGCGGCCGTATTCCTCGATCACCGCCTTCTGCAACGCCTCGCGCGAACCCACGCGCGAAAACACCCCGCTCTTGGACAGCCCGAGCCGGCTCGCGACCGCCTGCAGCGTGATCGCTTCCAGGCCCTCGGCCAGCGCAAGGTTCATCGCCGCACCGACGATGGCGGTGCGGGTGAGTTCGCTTTTTTGGGTCTTTGCGTCCATGCGGCGAACTTTAGCACGGACGTGCGAAATTGCAAGCACCCCGCCAGCGGTTGGCTCCAAAGATGTTTTGCTCATGTGAAACCAACAAACGCATCGTTCCCCGAATAAGCAGTTGTGCAGAGAATCTCCGGTCGGCCCCATCCGGGGCCCCGACCCTTCCGCGGCAGATGAACTTCCAACAACTGCGCTCGGTACGCGAGGCCGTTCGTTGCGGCTTCAACCTGACCGAAGTCGCCCACACCCTTCACACCTCCCAGCCCGGCGTGAGCCGGCAGATCCGCGAACTCGAGGAAGAACTCGGCATCGAGCTCTTCGTGCGCGCCGGCAAGCGGCTTACCGGCCTCACCGAGCCGGGCGGGCACGTGCTGCCGATCATCGAGCGCATGCTCATGGAGAGCAGCAACCTGCGGCACGCGGGGCAGGAGTTCGTCGCGCAGCAGAGCGGCCTGCTCTCGGTGGCGGCCACGCACTCGCAGGCGCGCTATGCCATGCCGGTGGCGGTGCAGGAATTCCGCACGCAGTTTCCGAACGTGAAACTGCACCTGCACCAGGGCTCGCCCAAGCAGATCGCGCAGATGCTGCTCGACGGCGAGGCCGACGTGGGCATTGCCACCGAGGCGCTGGGCGACTACCCGCAGCTGGTCGCCCTGCCCTGCTACCGCTGGACGCATTCGGTGATCGTGCCGCCGGGGCATCCGCTGCTCGATGCGCCGCTCACGCTGGACGCGCTCACGCGCTATCCGCTCATTACCTACGACACAGGCTTCACGGGCCGTTCGCGCATCGACGAGGCGTTCGAGCAGCGCGGGCTGCAGCCCAACATCGTGCTGGCCGCAATGGACGCCGACGTGATCAAGACCTACGTGCAGTTGGGCCTGGGCGTTGGCATCGTGGCCGGCGTGGCCTATGAAGCGGAGCGCGACACGCAACTGCGCGCGCTCGACGCGGGGCGCCTGTTCGGCATCAACCTCACCAAGCTCGCGGTGCGGCGCGGCACCTACCTGCGCAAGTACGTGTATGCCTTCATCGAGTCGTTCGCGCCCACGCTCACGCGTGCGGTTGTGGAGAAGGCCCTGGGCGATGAGGCAAGGGCATCGCACTACGAAATCTAGGGGCTGTCCACCGGATGTTGCGCGGCGTGTACTACGGACGGCGGCGAGGTCAAAAAGAAGAATGCATGTTCACACAAGGGGCGTACATTCGGGTTAATTCCTTGGCTTCCTGGAAACGGATCAGCAATGGCATCGACCCCGCAGCAGACGCAACAGCAAACCAGGGCCGCCCTCAAGGCGGCCGATGCAGCGGAGCGGCGCGAACGCTTGAGACGCGCCTTGCCCGCCACGGTGGAGCTTCTGCAAAGCCGCCAGGCCGACCGCATCGACGACAACGACATCGACGCGTATGTGAGTCTTAACTGGCTCGAATGGCACGGTGGCGGCCTGCGCCTGACCATCACGGGGCGCAATGTCTGCGCCCAGTCCGTGCCCACCGCACTGGTCTAGAGACCGCTTCTTCCCCCAAAAAAGAAAACCGCCACAGAGGCCTGTGGCGGTTTCGGTTTGCCTGGTGCTGCTGCCGTCCTCGTCCATTCGCGAATCCGCGACGAAGGGCTCCAGCAGCCGGACTTCGCGTGCTTACTGGCCCGCGATGATCTGCGCGATCAGGCCGGTGGCAATGGCTGCGAGCACATAGTCGCCGCCCACGCCAACCCATTGGTAGCCACGGGGCGGCGGCTGCAGGCGATAGGCACGGTAGTCGTTCACCACGTAGTTGCGGCCACGGTACTCGGGCGGCACGCGGCCACCACGGCGCCATTCGGCATGCGGCTGCGGGAAGCCACGGCGATCGAACTGGCGGCCGTCGCGGAAGTCCTGGTTGCCGCGGTAGTAGCCGCCATGCGAGCCACGGTGATCGAAGTTGCGATCGCCAGGGCCTCTCTGGTCGCGCTGCTCGTAGCGGCCGTCACCCGGGCGGCCATCGCCTGGGCGTCCGTCGAAGCGGCGGTCTTGCGCGAAGGCGCTTCCCGCGGCCATGCACATCGCGAGCGCCGCTGCAGCGACGGCCATGCTCTTTGAATTGATGAACATCTGGAACTCCTTCATGCGTTGTTGACGAGTCCATTGTGTTCCGCGCATGTGTCCCGATCGACCACTTCAGGTCGCCGTCAGGTGAAATCAGGTAAGCGCTGGTATCCACGCGGCGCGTTGTCCTTCAAATCGGGGCATAGCGGTTGACCACCACGCCGCATTCGTAGCCGGTGGATTCGAGAAGGCGCAGCTTGTGGCCGTTGCGCGTGTCGTGAAACACCGACCGGCCGCAGCCCACGGCCGTGGGATTGACGAAGAACTGGAACTCGTCGACCAGCCCCGCCGCCACCAGCGACGATGCGAAGCCCACGCCGCCGATGCACAGGATGTTCTTATCGCCCTGCTGCTGCTTGAGCGAATTCACTTCGTCGGCCATGTTGCCGCTCGCAATGACGGTGCGCTCCCAGCGCGATGCCTTCAGCTTGTCGGTGAGCACCACTTTCCGCGCATCGACCACCCGTTGTGCAAAGGCGTAGTGCGGGTTCGCGGGATGGTTTTTTGCGGCGCGTCCCCAGTGGTCGAGGTAGCCCTCTTCCACGATCTTGCGGCTCAGCAAAATGGTGTCGACGCCCTCGAAGACCGCGTTGAAGGCGCCCTTCAATTCGTCGTCCCATGCCCAGCGATCGCCCCAGCCCCACACCTGCCAGTCGAGGTTTCCGTTGGCGGGCGAGACGCAACCATCGACGGACATCTGCATCTGGAGTATGAGTTTTCGCATGGGTTCTCTCCTTCGGTCGTTGGCCGAGACTGATCTTGAAATGCAAGCAGTTTAAGTATGGTGAAACCAGTGCGAAAATGCAATCAGTTTTTCCAAGGCGCAAAAAACCCATGGCCACCCAACAGAAATCGCTCTGCCCGATCAACCTCGCGCTCGAAGTCCTCGGCGACCGCTGGAGCCTGCTGATCGTTCGCGACATGATGTTTGCGGGCAAGCGGCATTTCCGCGAGTTCCTGCAGTCCGAGGAAGGCATCTCGTCGAACATCCTGACCGAGCGACTGAACACGCTGGTCGAACATGGCGTGCTCACGAAGACCGACGACCCGAGCCACAAGCAGAAGGCCATCTACAGCCTCACGCCGCGTGGCATCGACCTGCTGCCGTTGGTCACCCAGCTCGGTATCTGGGGCCGCAAGCACAGGCCGGCAACGAAGGAAAGCAGCGCACCCGCCGCAGCACTCGAAAAAGGCGGACTGCCGCTGCAGAAGAAGATGCAGGCCGAGCTGCGCAAGGCGCATCTCGCGGCAGGCCGCCCGGCCTGACCGGCCTCAGTACAAGCCTCAATACAAGCCGGCCGCCAGCGCGAAGATCGCAAGGCCATGCGCCAACGTGGCGCCCAGCAGCCCCGCGCGCCGGTACACGAAGCCCGCCACCAGCCCTTCGATCAGCGTGAAGACCAGCACCGGCAGGCCCACCCGCGTGACGATCAACGCCAGCCACGCGTGGCACAGGCTGAACAGCACGGCCGCCACCACCAGCGCTCGCGTCGCCGGCATGTGCCGCGCCAGGCGCTGCTGCAGCATGCCGCGGAACAGCAGTTCTTCGTAGGCATTGCCCAGCAGCGCGAACACCAGGATCGGTGCGTACATGGCGGGGCTCGGCGCCGGCAGCGACGGCAAGCCCATCGCTGCTTTCAATGCGGCGGCAATGGCGCTGATGACCACCGCCCCCAGCACGCCCCAGAGCACCGATCGCACCACCCGCCCCTTGCGCCACCACGCCATGCCTTCGCGCGCCCCGCGCTCCAGCCAGGCCACGCCCACCACCAGCGCGGCCGACATGCCTGCCAGTGCCAGCAGCACCGGCGCCGATTCGCCCAGCCGCATCGATCCCGCATTCAGCTGCCAGAACCCGGCGGGGCTCATCGCGTCGCGCGCCACCACGAAGAACACGATGTGCACGGCCAGCCGCGCGCCGACAAGTGCGCGTGGAATGAGCAGCAGCAGGACCAGCGCGAGCAGGCCCGCTGGCAGAATCGAAACGAGATAGCCGAACAGTGAAGAAGAAACCATCGAAGAGGTACGTATGCCAGCAGACCCAACCGTTGCCGCGGCCGCCGTCATCTACGCCAAGGACGTGGCCCGCGTGGGCGCGTTCTACGCGAAGGTCGCGGGGCTGACGCTCTCGCAGCCGGAGCCCGGCTACGCAAGCCTGGAATCGCCGGCGCTGCAGCTCTTCATTGTCGCGATGAATCCGGCCATCGCCGCCAGGGTGCGCATCGCGCAGCCGCCGGTGCCGCGCGAAGACACCGCGCTCAAGTTCATCTTTCCGGTGGCCAGCATCGCGGATGCGCGGCCACTGGCGGCCGAAGCCGGCGGCGTGCTGAAGCCGGTCGCGGCCGAATGGGAATTCAACGGCCATCGCCATTGCGACGGGCACGACCCCGAGGGCAATGTGTTCCAGCTGCGCGAGCGCGTGGCCTGAACGCGATCGTTCGCCTCCCGGGCCTTATCCACCCACCGTGCTGTTGGCCTGCCGAGCGCGCGCGCCGCTGCCGGGCTTGCCGGCACGCTCCAGCGGCGGCAGGTCGAGCTCGATCAACGCGCCGTGGGTGCGCGCCAGGTCGAACACACCGGTCGACTGCGGCCGGTCGGTGTGCAGCACCAGCGCATACGGGCCTTCGCCCCGCGCGGCGATGCGCTGCGCGAGCGCGTCGCGGCCCTCTTCCGCCGCCGAGGCGTTCTCGCGCGGCGATGACAGCACGAGCACGCTGCGCCCCAGCGCAATGACGGCCACGCGCACGTTGCTGCCGGGCACCGCCACCGGCTCGCCGATGTGGGTGTCGGCGTCGTCGGGCACGATGCCGAGCAAGGCGCGGTAGCGCACCAGCGTGGCGTCGAGGTCGCGCACCGCGATGGCGAGGCTGGCCACGCCGAGCGCGCCGTTGGCATGCACGCGCGCCTCGCCTTCGGGCACGCGCAAGGCGCGCGGCGTGAGGTCGCCACACAGGAAGGGCAAGTCGGCAGATGCAGGGCGTGCCGTCTGCCAGCGCAGGCGCTCGCCGTCGGGCCGCACGCGGCCACCGTCGAGCGGGCCTTCGAGCACAAGGCCGCGCGCCTTGGCATCGGCCACGGTAATGGCCGTGTCGCGCGGCAGCAGCGCAAAGTCGACGATGCCTTCGCCGTGCCGCTGCAGCAGCTGCCACCAGCGTTCGGCGGGCGACGGCTGGCGCCACGCGATCAGCTCGAAGTAGCTGCCGTCGCCGAACACCACCAGCGCGTTGTGCGTGGCGCGGCCCGGATGGTCGCCGCCGCGCAGCACGTGAAAGCCGAGCGCGCCATAGTCGGCAATGGTGCGTTCGAGGTCGTGCACCGCGATCACGATGTGGTCGAGTGTCAATGGCATGGCGTTCGTTCTCCCGGTGTGTGTGCGGTCGGTGGTTCTTCGTCTTCAGGAGGCGGTGCGGGCAGCGCCCTCGCCGCCCAGGTAGGCATCGCGGATGCGCGCATCGGCCAGCAGCTCGCGCGCCGGTCCCGACAGCACGATGCGCCCGGTCTGCAGCACGTAGCCGTGGTGCGCGATCTGCAGCGCCAGGCTGGCGTTCTGCTCGACCATGAAGACCGAGACGCCCTGGCTGTTGATCCGCGCGATGAGCTCCAGCACCTTGTCGACATACAACGGCGACAGGCCCATGGTCGGCTCGTCCATGCAGATGAGCTGCGGACGGCCCATGAGTGCGCGCGCCATGGCCACCATCTGCTGCTCGCCGCCCGACAGCGTGCCGGCCTGGAACTCGATGCGCTCGGCCACGCGCGGGAACAGCGCGAGCATGCGCTCGAGGTCTTCGGCGACGGACTTGCGGTCGCTGCGCGCATAGGCGCCCATGAGCAGGTTCTCGCGCACGGTCATGGCGGGGAACAGGCGGCGCGCCTCGGGCACCGAGCCGATGCCCTTGCGGATGATCTGCGGCGTGCTCAGGCCCAGCGTCGATGCGCCGTTGAAATTGACTTCGCCCGAGCCTGGCTTGAGCAGGCCGAGCACGATCTTCATGGTGGTCGACTTGCCGCTGGCGTTGCCGCCGAGCAGGCTGACGATCTGGCCCTTGCGCACTTCGATGTCGAGGTCGAAGTGGGCCTGCACGGGACCGTAGAAGCTGTTGACCTTCTTGAGTTGGAGCAGGGGCTGCCTGGCGCCGCTGGAAGCGGGCGCGGTCGTGCGTTCAGGCAGGCCCTCAGCCCAACCCTCTCCCCGCAAGGGAGAGGGAGCAAGACCGGAGCGGGCGACTGTGGCGATCATGCGGGCACCGCCTCTGCCTGGGTCTGGGTCTGTACTTGCGTTTGCCCCACGTGGCGATGGCCCAGGTACGCCTCGATCACGGCCGGGTCGTTGCGCACTTCATCGGGCAGGCCTTCGGCGATCTTGCGGCCGTCGTCGAGCACGGCCACGCGGTCCGACAGCTGCATCACCAGGTCGAGCTTGTGCTCGATCAGCAAAATGGTTTGGCCGCGCAGCTTGAGGCTGCGAATGATCTCCAGCATCTCGGCCGTCTCGCTTTCGTTCATGCCGGCCGTGGGCTCGTCGAGCAGCAGCAGGCGCGGCTTGAGCGCGAGCGCGCGGGCAATTTCGACACGCCGGCGGTTTGCGTACGAGAGGCTGTATGCCGGATGGTCGGTTCGCGGCGTGAGCCGTTCGCCGAAGAGCGCGATGATTTCGCGCGCCTCGTCGCGCAGCTTCTGCTCTTCGCGCCGCACGGCCGAAGGCTGAATCAGCGCGAGCGCCAGCTCGGCCAGTGCGCCCAGCCCCGGCACGCCGCCGACGCGTGGTTTCACGGCGCGCAGCCGCGTGTGCGCGCCGACCAGCACGTTGTCGAGCACCGACAGGTTCGCGAACACGCGGCCATGCTGGAAGGTGCGTGCCAGGCCGCGCTGCGCGAGCTGCTGCGCCGGCAGGCCGGTGATGTCCTGCCCTTCGAAAAGCACCTGCCCCGCATCGGGCCGGTCGAGGCCGGTCACGAGGTTGAACAGCGTGGTCTTGCCCGCGCCGTTGGGGCCAATGACGCTGAGCAGTTCGCCTTCGCCCACATGCAGGTCGACCGCGTTCACGGCGGTCAGCCCGCCGAAGCGGCGCGTGAGTCCGCGGATCTCAAGCAGCGATGGCATCGCCCGCTTTCTGCGGCGCGTTGGCCGGCTCCGCTTTCGCCTTCGAGTTGACGAGCTTCACCTCGGCGCGAATGGTCTGCGGATTGCGCAGCAGGTTCAGGATGGGGCAGTTGCGCTCGACCGCTTCGAACAGCGCGTCGATGTCTTCGCGGCTCGCGGGCGAATCGATGTGCACGGTGTAGCCGATCTGGTGCGGCCAGATCGGCGTGTGCTCGTGGCCCGGCTTGCCGCCGCGCGGATCGATGATGCCGGTCACTTCGACCTCGAGGCTTTCGAGCGGCACCTGGCGCTCCGCCGCCTGGATCAGGAAGATGTGCGTGACGCAGGTGCCGAGCACGCCCAGCTGCAGCTCGGGTGAACTCGGGCCGAGGTTGTAGCCCGCGAAATCGGGCGGGCTGTCGCTGATGACCTGGTGGTCGCGAATGCGCAGGCGGCGCACGCCGCTGCGGCCTTCGGCCTTCACGCTGGCCTTCAGTTGCAGGGGCTGCGCGGTGCCGGCCTCGACGGCGGCATTGCGTGCCAGCACGGCGGCGCGTTTCTCGGCGAGGTAGTCGTTCAGGTGGCTCATGGTGTGTGTGGTTCTTTCTTCAGACAGTGCCCAGCAGGCCTTGCGGGCGGAAGCGGATGAGGAGCAGCAGCGCGACGCCGTAGATCAGCATGCGGTACTCGGCCGTCACGCGGAACAGCTCTGGCAGGCTCACGAGCGCCACCGCGCCGAGCAATGCGCCGCTGATGTTGCCGAGGCCGCCGAGGATCACCATCGTCAGCGCGAGGATCGATATCTGCGAGCCGAAGGTCTCGTGGTTGATGTACGAGTACATGTGCGCGGTGAAGGCGCCGCTCACGCCCGCAGCGAAGCCGCCGAAGCCGAAGGCCAGCGCCTTGTAGCGGTCGGGGCTCACGCCGTAGGCGCGTGCGGCCACTTCGTCTTCGCGCACCGCGCGGAAGGTGCGGCCCAGGTGCGAGCGCAGCAGGCGCCACTGCAGCAGGGCCAGCAGCACCATCGCGCCGAACGAGGCCCAGTAGATGGCTTCGTTCGACGACGCATCGCGCCCGAACAGCGACAGCGGCGGAATGCCCGACACGCCGATGGGCCCGTGCGTAAGGCTCTCCCAGTTGAGGATGGTCAGCGCCACGATCTCGCCGATGCCGAGCGTGGCAATCGATACGTAGTGGCCGCGCAAGCGGAATGCCGGGAAGATCAGCGCGGTGCCGATCAGCGACGTGAGAATGCCCGCGAGCACGATGCCCGTGCCCACCGGCAGGTGCAGGTCGAGCACCAGCAGCGACGACGCATACGCGCCGATGGCCAGCAGCCCCGCGTGGCCCAGCGAGATCTGCCCGATGGTGCCGGCCACCAGCGTGAGGCTCAGCGCCAGCGCGCCGTAGAGCCATGCGTTGGTGAGCGTCTGCAGCAGGTACGGCGATGGGTCGAAGAGCGGCAATATCACCGCCGCGGCAAACACCGCGGCAAGCAGGCGGCGCGGTATGTGCCACGGCTTGCTCGGCGCAATGAAGGTGCCGGTCAGCGGCTCGGGCGGCAGCGCGCGCTTGCGGCCGAACAGGCCGTTGGGCTTCCACACCAGGATGACCAGCAGCAGCGCGAAGGCGAACAGGTTGCGGTACGGCGTGCCGAGAATGGCCACGCCGTAGCTTTCGATCAGCCCCAGCAGCAGGCTGCCGACGATGGCGCCCGGCACGCTGCCCACGCCGCCAACCACGGTGGCCACCACGCCCTTGAGCGTGGCCTGGAAGCTCATCGCCGGGCTGATGTTGTTGTAGTACATGCCCACCAGCAGGCCCGAGAGGCCGCCCAGCGCGGCCGCGATGGCAAACACCGTCTGGTTCACGCGATCGACGTCGACGCCCATCTGCTGCGCCGCATCGCGGTCTTGCGCGGTGGCACGCACCGCCCAGCCGAGCTTGGTGAAACGCAGGAAGACGAACAGCACCGTCGCGCTGGCGATGCCGATGCCCGCGATGAGCAGGTCGAGCGCACCGATGGTGCCGGTGCCGATCTTGAGGCGCCAGTCGGGCAGCTGCGTGGGCAGCGAGCGCGGGTCGGGGCTGAAGACCAGCTGCACGAGGATGTCGAGCACGAAGCTGATGCCGATGGTGGCCAGCAGCGGCGCAATGCGCGCAGCCCCTTGCAATGGCCGCAGCCCCACGCGTTCGATCAGCATGCCGAGCGCGCCCGTGCCCAGCACCACGAGCGCGATGGTCACGGGCAGCGGCGTGTGCAGGTAGGTGATGCTGGCCCAGCCGATGTACGCGCCGACGGTGTAGACCGAGCCGTGCGCAAAGTTGATGAGGTGCGAGACACCGAAGATCAGCGCGAGCCCGACCGCGAGCAACGCGTAGATGTTGCCGATGATCAGGCCGTTGACTGTGTAGTCGAAGAAGGAGGTGAAGCTCATGGCGTCCCCGCCTTGCTCCCTCTCCCGCTTGCGGGAGAGGGTTGGGGTGAGGGTGCGGCGGCCGTTGCGAGGAACTGCTGTCTATCGAAGGCCCCTGCCCTCACCCTAGCCCTCTCCCGCACGCGGGAGAGGGGACAACGCGACAGCGCCATCATTTCGACAAGGCCACGGCCGCCTTCTCCTCCAGCTGCGCCCAATTCCCATCCTTCACCACCAGGTTCACGCTCTTCACGCCCACCACGCGGCGCGTCTGCGCATCGAAGCTCGCCTTGCCGAAGATCACGCTGGGCACGTCCTTGATCTTGTAGAACGCATCGCGCACCGCCTTGCGGTCGGCCTTCGGGCCGGCCTGGCGCAGTGCCGCGGCGGCGTACACCACCGCGTCGTACGCGTAGGCGTTGAACGCATCCGGCTCTTTGCTGTACTTCGCGCGGAAGCTCTTCACGAAGTCCTGTACCTCGGCGCGCGGCTCCTCGGGATAGAAGGCGGTGTTGGTGTAGATGCCGTTCACCGCCGCGCCGCCGAGCTCGATGAACTTCGGCGAATACACCGAGCCCACCGCCGCGATCGGCTGCTTGAGCCCCACGCTGCGCACCTGCCCCGCGATGAGTGCGCCATCGGGGTAGTAGGAGATGAGCACCAGCCCATCGGGGTTGGCGTCGCGCACGCGCACCAGCGTCGAGCGGAAGTCTTTCTCGTCGGGCTGGTAGCCCTCGGCAATGGCCAGCTGCGCACCGCGCTCCTGCGCGGCCTTCACCAGCACGTCCTTGCTGGTGCGGCCCCAGTCGGTGTTCAGGTACAGCACCGCGATGCGCTTGAAGCCCAGCGTCTTCACCGCGAGCTCAGCCAGCAGCGGCTGTGCGTCGGCCTGGCTGATCGACGGGCTCCAGATGAAGTCGCCGCCCTTGGTGAAGTCGGGGTGCGAGTTGGTGAAGCCCAGCTGCACCAGCCCCGCGCGCTGGTAGATGGGCGAAGCCGCCATCGAGGCCGGGCTGGAGAAGTCGCCGAGTTCGATGAGCACGCGCTTGTCGTTCACCAGCTTCTGCGCAATGGCCACCGACTGTCGCGGATCGCTCTGGCTGTCTTCGAAGTTGTAGGCCAGCGGCCGGCCATGGATGCCGCCCTGCGCATTGATGTGCTCGAGCGCCAGGTCGAAGCCGGCCTTCCATTGCGCGCCGTACTGCGCGTTCTGCCCGGTGAGCGGCCCACTCACGCCGAACCAGACGGGCTCGCCCGTGGCGGGCGCGGCCCAGGCCACGATGGGCGCCGCCAGCAGGGCGGCGGAAAGTGCGGCCACATGGCGCAGGAAACGATGGCGATTGAACAGCGACATGGTGTCGGACCCCGGTAATGAATGAGCGTGCAGGGCCGCGATTCTTCGCGCCCGGGCCTTGCGCGGGAACGAACAAAAACGGGGAGGCTTATGCGCTTTCCGAGCAAAGGGGCAAGCGTCCGCGAGCCCGCCGGCTGCGCGGCTGCGTTTAAGCTGCGCGCCACATGAAGCGACGACACCTCCTCCACCTGCTGGCGGGCGCGCCTGCCCTGGCCCTTCTGCCGGCCTGCGGCAAGCGCAAGCCCTCCGCCACGGCACTGAAACCCGATGCCCGTGTGCTGGCGCTGGGCGACAGCCTGACCTTCGGCTACGGAGCGTCGCCCGATGCGGCGTGGCCCGTGAAACTGAGTGAGCTGACGGGCTGGCAGGTCGAGAACGCGGGCATCAACGGCGATACCTCGGCCGGTGCGCTGGAGCGGTTGCCGGCGCTGTTGAGTGCCGGCAGCTACGACGCGATCCTGATCGGCATCGGCGGCAACGACATGCTGCGCGGCGTATCGCCCGCGGCCACGCGCGACAACATCGCGGCGCTGGTGAACCAGGCCCGCGCGCACACGCCCCACGTCGCGCTGCTGGCCACGCCCGCCCCCGACGCGATGCGGGCAGTCGTCGGTTCGCTCAGCGATGCCCCGTTCTATGAAGAGGTCGCGAAGTCAAGCCAGGCACTGCTGGTTGCCAACGTGTATTCGAGCGTGCTGTCGGACGCGTCGCTGCGCTCCGACCGCATCCATGCCAATGCACGAGGCTATGAAAAGGTGGCGCAGCTTCTGGCGGACCAGCTCAAGGCCGCGGGCTGGCGTTGATCAGGCGCCGTCGGTCGACGCGTTGTTCTTCAGCAAGTCGACGTAGGCGCCCTGCACCAGCTGGTCGGTGCCGATGCCGAGCTGTGCCATGAGTGCATGTGCTTCGGCCACGCCGGCTTCGGCGGTCTCGCCTTCTTTCAGCACGACCTCGAGTTCAAGGAATTCGCCCAGTCCTTCGACGCGGTCCAGGTGCACGCGCGTGCGGCCGACGATGAACAGCCGGCGCTGCTTGCGCACGCGGCCGACCTGCCCCCACGCGAGCGTGAGCGATTCGCGCAACGCGTCGGGCTTGTCGGTGGGCGCGATGAGATAGAACGACTCTTTGGGGCCGCTGCTGTTGGCACGGCGATAGAAGATCAGCTCGGCGCGATCGGGTGCGAAGGTGCGCAGCTTGAGGCGGTCGGCGTTGTCGTTGCAGCGGAAGAAGGTGTCGTCTTGCGCGATCTCCGTGGGGCCTTGGTCGGCGAGCTTCGCGGCCAACTGTGCCACGCGTTCCACGCTGTCGATGCGGGCCTTGATCTCTATGTTTCTTGCCATCTCTTTGGTTCGCGCTGAGTTGCGTTCGTTTCTTGTTCGGGAGCGGGTTCATTCAGGGC
>NZ_QAJK01000103.1:0-6256 GCF_003852515.1 Variovorax sp. KBW07
CGCGCCAAAGATGAACCCGCATCCGCTCCCGCGCCCGCTCCCAAGCAGCAGCGCCCAGAACACAAGCCAACAAAGGAGACAACGACATGACCACCGCAACCGCCCCGCTCTACCGCGCCGACGCGCTCATGGACTACGCCAGTGCCTTGCTGCAGAAAGCCGGTCTCGCCGCCTCCATGTCCGACAGCGTCGCCCGCACCCTCGTCGAAGGCGACATGCTCGGCCACGACACCCACGGCCTCGCCCTGCTCGCCGGCTATGTCAAGGAAGTCGAGTCCGGTGGCATGACCCGCGACGGCGCGCCCGAAGTGCTGTCCGACCGCCCCGCCGCCGTGCTCTGGGACGGCAAGCGCCTGCCCGGTCCCTGGCTCATGGACCAGGGCATGGACCTCCTCGTGCCGCGTGCGCGCGAACTCGGCACCGCCTCGCTCGTCATTCGCCGCAGCCACCACATCGCCTGCCTCGCCGTCTACATGCTGCGCGCGCTGCAGGAAGACATGCTCATGCTGCTGGCCTGCTCCGACCCCAACACCGCCAGCGTCGCGCCTTTTGGCGGCACGCAGGCCGTCTTCACGCCCAATCCGCTGGCCATGGGCTTTCCGTTGTCGCAGGGGGGCGTGATGGTCGATATTTCGGCCTCGATCACCACCAACGGCATGAGCAACCGCAAGCGTGCGGCCGGCGAGACCTTTGCCGAGGAATGGCTCATCGATGCGGCCGGCAAGCCCTCGAACGATCCGCAGGTGCTGTTCGACCAGCCGCCCGGCACGCTGCTCCCGGTCGGCGGCCTGAGCCATGGCCACAAGGGCTACGGAATGGCGCTGCTGGTGGAAACGTTGACCGGTGGCCTGGCCGGCTTCGGCCGCGCGGACCCGCCGGAAGGCTGGGGGGCGACGGTGCACATCACGCTGCACGACCTGCATGCCTTCGGTGGCAAGGAAGCCTTCCTGCGCCAGATGGACCATGTGGCGGCCCAGTGCCGGAACAACGCGCCCATCGACCCGGCCAGGCCGGTGCGGCTGCCGGGCGAAGGGGGTTTGAAACGCCGGGATTCGCAGTCGAAGGACGGGGTGCGGCTGCACCCGTCGATTGCGCGTTCGCTGCAAGAGGTGGAACAGCGCCACGGGCTTGCGCTGGCCCGCGCGCTGCTGGTGAACTGAATGGCCGACTGAAGAAACGTCGGCCCGGTCAGTCTTCTTCGGACGGCTCTTCCGCTTGTTCCCCGGCTGGGCGCGGCGCGCGCTTGCCGGGCTTGGCCACGACCTCGACATAGAACTGCGGGCCGGCTTCCTTGACCACGCCGTCGATCAGGCCGGTGATGGCGGAAAGGTGCACGACTTCGGCCGATTCCTCGGCTGTGCCGAACTTGCAATCGAAGTCCCAGAAATCGGAGCCTTCGGGCAGAACGCGGCGGCGTTCGCGCTTGATGTACTTGCGAATCTCGTGCTTGATGGCTTCGACGAGACGGTCTGGGTGCTTGCCCTCGACCTGGAGCTGAAAGGTTTTTCTCATGGGTGATGGTAACCAATGCGGCCCGGCGGCGATTCATTCCGCCCGCCACCGCCCTCTGTCATGTGTACAGTCGGCGGCTCAATTGAAAGAGCAGGTGAAAGACATGGCGCGCGCAAACGACTGGGCAAGCAAGGTGATGGCATTGGTCAACGGGGGCAACGCATCCGCCGCCATCGCGCAGATCAAGGTTGCGCCCTCGGTCAAGGACCTGAAGGCGCTGCAGACCATCATGACGCTGTCCAAGATGAAAGGCCGTTATCCGAACGTGGATGCGGCCATTGCGGACAACCTGGACCTGCTGGCGGCGCCGCGGCTGCACCGCTCGCCCTGAACATGCCCTGAAGGCGCGGTTTCTTACTTTTACAGCGCCTGGCCGAGGCGCTTCACGCCCTCTTCGATCTTCGCGACGTCGGCCGTCGCAAAGCTCAGGCGCAGCGTCGCCACATCGGGCTTCTCGGCAAAGAACGGCGCACCCGGCACGAAGGCCACCAGCTTCTCGATGGCGCGCTTTGCCAGTTCGTTGGCATCGGCCAGCTTGCCGTTGGCACCCGTCAGGCGGGCCCAGAAGAATAGGCCGCCATTGGGCTGCGTGAAGCTCACCGCATCACCCAGTTCGCGCTTCAGCGCCGCGCCCATGGCTTGCGCGCGCTGGCCGTACACCTCGCGCACATTCGCCAGCGTGCCCGGCATGCGGCCGCTCTTGAGGTATTGCGCGGCCGTGGCCTGCGAGAAAGTGCTGGTGTGGGCGTCGCTGAATTGCTTGCACATGGTGGCCTTGGCCAGCAGTTCGGCCGGCGCGATCATCCAGCCGATGCGAAGGCCGGGGCTCAGCACCTTGCTCAGGCTGCCGCAATGGGCCAGCAGCTCGCGGCTGCCCGGCACTTCCTTGCTGAGCGCCATGATCGACGGCGGCGGTGCTTCGCCGAAGTACAGGTCGCCGTACGGGTCGTCCTCGACGATCAGCGTCTGGTACTTGACCGCCAGCTCCAGCACCTTCTTGCGGCGCTCCAGGCTCAGCGTGGCGCCGCTCGGGTTGCCGAAGGTCGGGATCAGGTAGACGAACTTGGGCTTGTGCTCGGCGATGAGTTTTTCCAGCTCGTCGGTCTTCACGCCGTTGGCGTCGATGGGCGCGCTGATCAGCTGCGCGCCGTACAGGCGGAAGCACTGGATGGTCGCCAGGAAGGTCGGGCCTTCGACGATCACCTTGTCGCCGGGCGAAATCATCGTCTTGCCCAGCAGGTCCAGTGCCTGCTGGCTGCCGGTGGTGACGATCAGGCCGCTGGGGTCGACGTCGACGCCCTTGGTCTTCATGAACGAACTGAGCTGCGTGCGCAGCGGCTCGTAGCCTTCGGTGGCGCCGTACTGCAATGCGGCGCCGGGCTCTTCGCTCAGCGCCTTCTGGCTCGCCTCCTTCAGGCCCTCCACGTCGAACATGGCGCTGTCCGGGAAACCGCCCGCGAAACTGATGATGCCGGGCTTGCCCAGCAGCTTGAAGAGTTCGCGGATGGCGGAGGTTTCGACGTTGTCGAGGCGGGAGGCGAATTGCATGATGGTCAGTCTCACTTTCTGGGCGCCATTGTCGCGAAAGCCGCGTGCATGAATGCTGCGTAAGGCCATCGGCTTTCAACGATATATTGCGCTATTGCCGCCCTTCCCCACGCAGCGGGCGGGTGCCGCGCCCCACGGATCCCCATGAAAAAAGACAACATCCCCCTCTTCTTCGCCACCCTGCAGGCGGCCAACCCCACGCCCGAGACCGAGCTCGAATACAGCACGCCCTTCGAACTGCTGGCCGCCGTGCTGCTGTCGGCCCAAGCCACCGACGTGGGCGTCAACAAGGCCACGCGCAAGCTGTTTCCGATGGCCAACACGCCGCAGGCCATCTACGACCTGGGCGTCGAGGGGCTGGAGGAATACATCAAGACCATCGGGCTGTACCGCAGCAAGGCCAAGCACCTGATCGAGACGTCCCGCATGCTGGTCGAGCTGCACGGCGGCGAGGTGCCGCGCACGCGCGCCGAGCTGGAGGCGCTGCCCGGTGTCGGCCGAAAGACCGCGAACGTGGTGCTGAACGTGGCCTTTGGCGAGCCGACGATTGCGGTCGACACGCACATCTTTCGCCTGGGCAACCGCACCGGCCTCGCGCCGGGCAAGACGCCGCTGGAGGTGGAACTCAAGCTCGAGAAGCGCATCCCACCGGAATACCGGCTGCACGCGCACCACTGGCTGATCCTGCATGGGCGCTACATCTGCGTGGCGCGCAAGCCGCGTTGCTGGGAATGCGCGGTGTCCACCTTCTGTGCCTACAAGCCCAAGACACCCGCGCCCAAGACGGCCTGACACAACACTCGCAGATCGAAAATCACACACCGCATGACGTCCCTGAAGACCTTGAAGAAGAACCAACGCGCCCTTGTCGCCGCAGCCCTGCTGGCCACCGCCGCCGGCCTTCCCGCCGTGGCGTGGGCACAAGCCGGCGGAGGTGGCCTGCCGCCCGATGCCATGGCGCTCTACGGCGGCCGCTGGTCGACCGCTTGCGCCGACACGGCCGCGCCCACGCTGCATGTGCGCCAGGACATGCTGATCGCCGAAAGCGGCAAGCGCCGCGTTGTCGGCAACGCGCCGCAAACAGCCCACAGCTTCTTCGGCAACCGCCCGCCGCCGGCGAATTTCGACCTCGCGTTGATGAGCAGCGTGGGCAAGGCCGGCGCCATGACCTTCCTGGTCTACCGCGACCCGCTCGGCCAGTTGATCATGCTGGACGCCGACAAGCCCGTGGCCGGCCAGCTCGGGCCCGAGTTGATGAAGCAGCGCTACTGGCATTGCGACGGTGCCGCCCGCGCCGCGACGCCGCCCGCCGAACCCGAGGCCATAAAGCTGCCCCCGCCGCCCACCGGCAGCCCCGCCGCGCTGGCACAGGGCCCGGCCATGCAGAAGGCCTGGCGCGCCGCGCTGGGCACGCGCGAGACCGACCGCTGGCTGGTGCGCCGCGAAGGCCCCGCGCCCGAGCCGCAATGGGTGACTGTCGACGGCACGCGCTACCTGCTGCACGCCTTCTGCAAGCCACACGATTGCCACGACAACAACGCGATCGCGCTGTATGACCAGGGCTCGGGCCGCATCTACGGCCTGGTGCAACGCGACAACAAGACCCGGCTGGTGGGCTCGCCACCGGCAGCGTTGGCGCCGCAACTGGAGCGGCTCTGGCGCGAGCAGTGGCGGGGCAACAAGAACTGAGACGGTAGCGGTCGGGTCAGCCCGGCCGCGCTATCGCCGGTCTCAGCCTCGGTTTCGCTCGACCACCCGCCAGCCACCGAAAGCCGCCGCATCGGTCGGCCACTGGTCCGCACGCTCGGGGCACGACACGCCCTGCCCCAGCAACTGCACCGCGCGCAGCACGCCGGCATGCGTGACCCACAAGGCGCCGCCGCCATCGGCCAGCCAATCGGCATGCGCGGCAGCGACGCGGCGCATGAAGGCGCGCACGGTCTCACCATGCAGCCCCGCCGGTGCGTCGGCGAAATTGCCGGTCCAGGCCTCGAACTCTTCCCGCGCGATGTCGGACCAGGGCCGCCCTTCCCATCCGCCGAAATCCATCTCGACCAGCCGCTCGTCGAACTGCAGGCGAAGCTCCGGGCGCAGCGCGACGATGGCATCGGCCAGCGCAGCGCAGCGCCGCAGCGGGGAACTGCGCAGCGTGATGCCCGCAGGCAGCAGCGGCGCGATGCGCTGCGCGGCTGCCAGCGTGGCCTCGGCTTCCGCTTCGAGGTCCGTCGCGCCATAGCAAAGGCCCGCCGGCGCCACCACGGGCGCATGGCGCAACAGCCAGAGCGCGCCGGGGTTCGTTGGTGCCGCTGCAGTGCCTGTCATGCCCGCCACTGCCAGGCCAGCGCGAGATAGACCGCCAGCTCGCACACCTGCTGTGTCGCCCCCAGCCCGTCGCCGGTGAACCCCTGCAGCCGGCGCACGAACAGCCGCGCCATCCAGCCCGCAGCCAACACCACCGCGACCAGCGCCCCGACGACATGCGCAACGTCATGCGCATACAGCAGCAGCGCCACCGCCGGAACCGACCACACCACGCCAATGGCCAGCGCGCCGCCACTGATCGCGTCCGCCAGCGGCTTGGCCTTGCTCGCCCCGCTGTCCCCCACATAGGGCAGGCATCGAATCAGGAACAGCGGCGCCAGCCGCGAGAGCACATGCGCTCCCACGACGGAAACCGCCGCCACGGTGAGCCCGCGCTGCGCCAGCGTGGCAAGCAGTGCAAACTTCAAACCCAGCGCCAGCACCAGCGCCACGGCCCCGAAGGCGCCGATGCGCGAGTCCTTCATGATCTCCAGCGCGCGCTCGCGGTTGGCCGATCCGCCCAGGCCATCGGCCACATCGGCCAGCCCGTCTTCATGAAAAGCTCCGGTCAGCATCACGGTGACAACGGTACTGAGCACGGCGGCCACGAGCGCGCCCGCAACGCCTGCGAGCCCCGCGCCCACGCCAACGAAAACCAACGCCGCCACGCAGCCCACGAGCCATCCGATGCCGGGCAGATGCGCGGCACTTGCACGCAGCATCTGCGGACTGAAGCCGACCCAGTTTGCGAGTCCGCCCGTTACCGGAACGCGCGTGAAGAACTGCAGCGCCAGCAGGAAGTGACGGATGCTGTTCATCGCTTCTGTTGCTCCATGCGGGGTGCGGTTTGGATTCGTCGGGATCGGGTGCGGGATCGGGGGCATTCGGGGCGCGT
>NZ_QAJK01000103.1:6295-33442 GCF_003852515.1 Variovorax sp. KBW07
GGCGGTGTGCTCTGCGCAGCGAAATAAAGGAGGAGCGAAGCGGGGGACATTCGCGGAGCAGAGCACACCGTCGGCGTGAGCGCGCCCTGAACAGCAGCGCTCAGAACGCAGCGAACGACGGACGGAAGCGCAAGCTGTCATGTCTTGCGCGACACACCCGCCGCCTCGAAGCTGGCCATCTCGCGCAGGATCAGGCACGCGGACTCCAACAGCGGCCAGGCCAGCGCGCCACCCGAGCCTTCACCCAGACGCAGGTCGAGGCTCAACAGCGGTTCCAGCCCCAGCCGCTCCAGCAACAGCACATGCCCCGGCTCCGCCGAACAGTGCGCCGCCACGCAGCGCTGCGCCACGAACGGCTGCAGCGCCTGGGCTACCAGCACGGCCGCGCTGGCGATGAAGCCGTCGACCACGATCACGCGCCGCTCCTGCGCGGCTTGCAGCACCACACCGACCAGCGTCGCGACCTCGAAACCGCCGAAGGCCGCCAGCGCGTCCAGCGGCGCCGTGGCGGACGCGTGCAGCGCCAGCACCTGGCGCAACACCTCGCGCTTGCGCGCCAGGCCCGCTGCGTCGAGGCCGGTGCCCACGCCGATGCAGGCATCGATGGGCAGGCCGGCCAGCCTCGACAACAGCAGTGCCGCCGAGGAACTGTTGCCGATGCCCATTTCGCCGAGCAGCACGGCGTTGCCCGGCAGCGCGCGCACCACCTCGCGGCCATTGGCAATGGCCTGGGCGCATTGTTCGGACGTCATCGCCGGGCCCGTGGAGGCATCCGCCGTGCCCGCGGCAATGCGCCGCTGCACCAGCCCGGGCCGGGGCTGGAAGTCGCGCACCACGCCGCAATCGACCACCGTCAATGCCAGGCCGTGCTGGCGCGCGAGCACGCTCACGGCGGCACCGCCGGCCAGGAAGTTCTCGACCATCTGCCAGGTGACGTCGCTGGGATACGCCGAGACGCCGCGCGCCGCCAGGCCATGGTCGCCCGCGCACACCAGCATCTGCGGTGCTTCGAGCCGCGGCGCTTCGCTGCCCAGGATGAGGCCGATGCGCAGTGCCAGGGTTTCGATGCGGCCGAGCGCGCCGAGCGGCTTGGTCTTGTTGTCGAGCGCACTCCGCAGCCTGGCCACCAGGGCGGTGTCGACGATGTCGGGAATGGCGGAAATCTGTTCGTTGTTGTTCATGCCGTCGGTCAATCTAGCGGTCGGTCAGTCAAATCAGTCGGTCAGTCGGTCAAGCAATCAGCCCGGCCAGCACGCCGGCGTCGAAATGGGTGTCGATGAAGTCGGCCAGCCCGTCGAAGGTGGCGTCCAGCGTGGGGGCGGTGGCGCCGAACAGGGCGTGCAACGCGCCAGCATCCTCGAACAGGCCGTGCAGGTAAAGGCCCAGCACGTTGCCGCGCGTGTTCTGCCAGGCCAGCCCCTCGGGCATGACGGGGTGGCCGTCGTGCGCAAGTTGGGGGTGGGCGGCGGTCTGGCCGTGGTGAATCTCATAGCCGGCCACGGGCACGCCCGACAGCGCGGCCCAGTCGCCGGTCAGTTTGCCGAAGGTGGCGGCGCGGTGGCGCACGGTTTTCTCGCGCTCGAACACGGTCACCAGCGGCAGCAGGCCGAGCCCCGGTGCGTTGCCGTCGATGCCGTGGGGGTCGACCAGCGCCTCGCCCAGCATCTGCAGGCCGCCGCAGATGCCCAGCACCGCGCCACCCCGCCCGGCGTGCGCGGCCACGGCGCTGTCGAGCCCCTGCGCGCGCAGCCAGGCCAGGTCGCCGCTGGTGTGCTTGGAGCCGGGCAGCACGATCCAGTCGGCACCGGCCACGTCGGCCGGGGTGCGGGCCCAGACCAGCCGCACGCCGGGCACGTTCTTCAGCGCCTGGAATTCGTCGAGGTTGCTGATGCGCGGATACGCCACCACCGCCACCGTGCGGGTGACTGTGCCGCTGGCGCGGCTGCGATCGTCGAACACGCCGTCTTCTTCGGGCAGGCCGTGCTGCCACCACATGGGCAACACGGCGACGGTGGGCACGCCGGTCAGCTCCCGCAGTTGCTGCGGCGCGGGCGCCAGCAGCGAGGCGTCGCCCCGGAATTTGTTAAGCACGAAGCCCTTGAGCAGCGCCCGGTCGGCTTCGGGCAGCAGCGCCCAGGTGCCGTACAGGTGGGCAAAGGCGCCGCCCCGGTCGATGTCGGTCGCCAGCAGGCAACGGGCCTGGGCGTGCCGCGCGATGCGCATGTTGACGATGTCGCTGGCCATCAGGTTGATCTCGGCCGGCGAGCCCGCGCCTTCGATGACCACCACGTCGTTTTCGGCGCGCAGCTCGTCGAGCGCCTGTGCGATCTGCGGCCAGACGCGCTCGCTGCGGCCGCGCCAGGGCAAGGCCGACAGCGCTTCGGTCACCTGCCCCATCAGCACGACCTGGCTGTGCGTGTCGCGCTCGGGCTTGAGCAGCAGCGGGTTCATGCGCACCTCGGGCACGGCATTGGCGGCCAGGGCCTGGAAATACTGGGCGCTGCCGATTTCGCCGCCGTCGACCACGCGGGCGTTGTTGCTCATGTTCTGCGCCTTGAACGGCGCCACTTTCAGGCCCTGCCGCGCATACCAGCGGCACAGCGCCGTGGCCAGCCAGCTCTTGCCCGCGCCGCTGGTGGTGCCCAGGACCATGACGCAACGCGCCGGCCCGTTTGTAGCCTTTGAACTCATCGGCGAATTGTCGTTGAGCGCCGCCGTTGAATCCGAATCCGGCGCCGATGCGTACACAGGCCATCACCACGCTTTGCAACCACGGACCCATGCCTGCCCTGAACGATCTGGCACTTGCCGTCGAGGAACGCGAACCGGGCCAGTTCTTCTGGACCCTGCTCAAAGCCCACCACGGCAGCGAAGAAGCCTCCGAGACACTCGACTACCGGGTCTACCGCTCGGCCACCCGGCCGCAGGCCAGCTACTCCAGCGCGCTGGCCATGGGCGTGGCCGAACTGCAAAAAATAAACGCCGCCGCAGGCCCGGCCGGTAACGGCTGACCCTGCGGCGGCGCAAGACCGCATGACTGCGGCTTTCAGGCTTTCAAACTGAAACTCTGGCTGGCTGGCCCTTTGCCTTTCAGCGCGCGGCCACGGCCTGCGACGCCGGTGCCGGTGCCGCCGGTTCCGCCGGTGCCACGGCCACAGCAGCCGGCGCTTCCCAGCCCCCGCCGATGGCTCGGATCAACCCCACGGCAGCCTGGTACTGCGCCGACTTCACCTGCAGCGCCTGCCGCCGGTTGCGCAGCTCGCTGCGGCGGGCGTCGAGCAGGTCGAGCTGGCTGATGTAGCCGTTGCGGTAGCGCGTGTCCGACAGGCTGGTGGCGCGCTGGGCCGACGTGACGGCCTGCGCCTGCACCACCGATTGCTCCTGCAGGATGCGAATGGCGGCCAGCTGGTCTTCGACCTCCTGGAATGCCACCAGCACCTGCGAGCGGTAGCTGGCCAGCGCGCCGTCGAGCTGGGCATTGGCGCCCTGCACGCCGGCTTCGCGGCGGCCGCCGTCGAAGATCGGCAGCGACAGCAGCGCGCCCACGCCCCACGAGCGGGCCGACCACTTGAAGAGGTCGCCGATCTCGGGCGAGGCGTAGCCGGCGGCGCCGGTCAGCGAGATGTCCGGGAACCACGCGGCCTGCGCCACGCCGACGCGGGCCTGCGCGGCCAGCACGGCGCTCTGCGCGGCCGACACGTCGGGCCGGCGCGTCAGCACCGTGGCCGGCACGCCCGGCGGAATGGACGGCAGCGCCGTGGCCCATTCGTCGGTGCGCAGGCCGAAGCTGGAGGCCGAATCGCCCACCAGCACGGCCAGCGCGTGCTCCACCTGGGCCCGCTGGCGGTCGAGCGCCAGCGCGTCCGATTCGGTGGACGACACCTCGGTCTGCACACGCGCCACGTCGAGCTCGGCAATGTCGCCGGCCGCCTGGCGGCGCTGCGTCAGGCGCAGCGTGTCGCGGTAGGCCTCGACCGTCTCGCGCACCAGGGCGCGTTCGGCATCGAGCGCGCGCAGCTGCAGGTAGGTCTGGGCCACTTCCGCCTGCACCGCCAGCCGGGTGCTTTGCAGCAGCGCCTCGCGGCCCGCCGCGTCCAGCTTGGCCGCGTTGCTGGCGCCCGAGAGGCGGCCGAACAGGTCGAGCTCGTACGAGAAGGTGGCACCGGCATTGGTCATGGTGGCCGGCCGCGTGCTGGCGGTGGCCTTGTCCAGCCCCGCGCCACGGTTGGCACCGGCGTTCAGGCCGATCTGCGGCAGGCGGTCGGCGTTGGCGCTGCGTGCCAGCGCACGGGCCTCGGCCAACCGCGCGGCCGCGGCCTGGATGTTGTTGTTGTTGACGTCGGCCTTCTCGACCAGCGCATTGAGCACCGGGTCGTTGAACGCCAGCCACCAGGCGCCGCGTGCCTGCGCCTCGGAAGGCACCGCACGCGTGAAGCCTGCGGGCGGCGTGGCGCCCTGCTCCTTGAACTGCGCCGTGGTCTGGATCTCCGGCATGCCGGAGGGCACGGTGGCGCAACCGGCCAGCGCCAGGGCCGCCACCAGCGGCAGCAGCGCGTTGCGGACCAAAGGTTGGAATGCGAATTTCATGATGATCAACTTTCTTCTTGACCGACCCCGCGGTCAGTCATGCGATCCGTGCGAGGGACGCGGCGACGCGGGCACCGGGTTCAACCCGCCGCCACCCGAACCACCGTGCGACGACGGTGCGGAATGAGCGACCGGGTGGTCGGCCGACACGAAGTCGTCGCCATGCGGCACTTCGCCATGCAGCTTGAGCGGCCGGTTGCCCGCGAGGCGCCGCAGCAGCACATAGAACACCGGCGTCAGGAACAGGCCGAAGGCCGTCACGCCGATCATTCCGGCGAACACCGCCACGCCCATGGCCTTGCGCATTTCAGAGCCCGCGCCGGTCGACAGCACGAGGGGCAGCACGCCCATCACGAAGGCCAGCGAGGTCATGAGAATCGGGCGCAGGCGCAGGCGGCTGGCTTCGATGGCGGCTTGCACGGGTGTGCGCCCCGCAAACTCCAGCTCCCGTGCGAACTCCACGATAAGAATCGCGTTCTTCGCACTCAGCCCCACCAGCACGATCAGCCCGATCTGCGTGAAGACGTTGTTGTCACCCCCCGATATCCACACGCCCGCCATCGCGGCCATGATGCCCATCGGCACGATCAGAATGATCGCGATCGGCAGCGTCAGGCTTTCGTACTGCGCAGCCAGCACCAGGAACACCAGCAGGATGGCCAGCGGGAACACCAGGAAGGCGGAGTTGCCGGCCAGAATTTCCTGGTACGTCAGCTCGGTCCACTCGAAGCTCACGCCCTTGGGCAGCGTCTCGGCCGCGATCTTGGTGATCGCGTCCTGTGCCTGGCCCGACGAATAGCCGGGAGCCGGGCCACCGTTGATATCGGCGGCCAGGTAGCCGTTGTAGCGCATGGCGCGTTCCGGCCCGAAGGTCGAATTGACCTTCATCAGCGCGGACAGCGGCACCATTTCGCCCGAGGTCGAGCGCACCTTCAGCAGGCCCACGTCTTCGGCACGGGCGCGGTACGGCGCATCGGCCTGCACCCGCACGCTGTACGTGCGGCCGAACTTGTTGAAGTCGTTCGCATACAGGCTGCCCAGGTAGATCTGCATGGTGTCGAAGATGTCCGTCACCGGCACGCCGAGCTGGCGGGCCTTGGTGCGGTCGATGTCGGCATACAGCTGCGGCACGTTGACCTGCCAGCTCGTGAACATGCCGGCCAGCTCGGGCGCGGCGTGCGCCTTGGCCATGAAGGCCTTCACTGCCGCGTCCATCTGGTCGTAGCCGACCGAGGCACGGTCTTCCAGCTGCAGCTTGAAGCCGCCCGTGGTGCCCAGGCCCGCCACCGGTGGCGGCGGGAACATCACGATGAAAGCGTCCTGGATGCCGGCGAAGGCACCGTTCAGCTGGCCGGCCACGGCACCGCCGCTCTGGTCTTCGCGCTTGCGCTGGTCGAAGGGCTTGAGCGTGGCAAACACGATGCCCGAGTTCGAGCTGTTGGTGAAGCCGTTGATCGACAGGCCCGGGAAGGCAATGGCGTCTTCCACGTTCGGGTTCTTCTTCATGATCTCGCCCATGCGCTGGATCACTTCGTCGGTGCGGTCGAGCGTGGCGCCGTCGGGCAGCTGGGCAAAACCGATCAGGTATTGCTTGTCCTGCGCCGGCACGAAGCCGCCCGGCACCGCCTTGAAGAGGCCGAAGGTCACGGCGATCAGCGCCACGTAGATTGCCAGCATCAGCGCCTTGCGCGAGATGACGTTCTTCACACCGCCGCTGTAGGCCTCCGAGCCGCGATGGAACAGGCGGTTGAAGCCGCGGAACAGCCAGCCGAAGGCCTTGTCCATGCCGCGCGTCAGAGCGTCCTTCGGCTGGTCATGGCCGCGCAGCAGCAAAGCGGCAAGCGCCGGCGACAGCGTGAGCGAGTTGATCGCCGAGATCACCGTCGAGATGGCGATGGTCACCGCGAACTGGCGATAGAACTGGCCCGTGAGGCCGCTGATGAAAGCCAGCGGAACGAACACGGCCACCAGCACCAGCGCGATCGCGATGATGGGCCCGGACACTTCGCGCATGGCGCGGTACGTGGCTTCGCGCGGCGTGAGCCCCGCTTCGATGTTCCGCTCGACGTTTTCCACCACCACGATGGCGTCGTCCACCACGATGCCGATGGCCAGCACCAGCCCGAACAGGCTCAGCGCGTTGATCGAGAAGCCCAGCACATGCAGCACCGCGAAGGTACCGATCACCGACACCGGCACGGCCAGCAGCGGAATGATCGACGCGCGCCACGTCTGCAGGAACAAGATGACCACGAGCACCACCAGCATGATGGCTTCGAGCAGCGTGTGAATCACCGATTCGATGGACGCGCGCACGAACTGCGTTGGGTCGTAAGCGATGCGGTATTCCAGGCCCTCGGGCATGTTCTTGTTCAGCTCTTCCATCGTCTTGCGGACGTTGGACGAGATGTCGAGCGCGTTGGAGCCCGGTGCCTGGAACACGCCCATGCCGACGGCCGGGTCGTTGTTCAGCAGCGAACGCAGCGAGTAGTCGGCGGCGCCCATTTCAAGGCGGCCGATGTCGCGCAGCCGGGTCACGGCGCCGTCGGTGCCGCTCTTGACGATGATGTCGCCGAACTCTTCTTCGCTCTGCAGGCGCCCTTGCGCATTGATCGACAGCTGCATGTCCACGCCCGACAGGCCCGGCGATGCGCCGACCACGCCGGCCGCGGCCTGCACGTTCTGGCCACGGATGGCGGCCACCACATCAGAAGCCGAGAGGCCGCGCTGCGCGACCTTCTGCGGGTCGAGCCAGACGCGCATCGAATAGTCGCCGCCGCCGAAGATCTGCACCTGGCCCACGCCTTCGATGCGTGCCAGCGGGTCTTTCACGTTCAGCACCGCGTAGTTGCGCAGGTAGTTGATGTCGTAGCGGTTGTTCGGCGAGACGAGGTGGACCACCATCGTCAGGTCGGGGGCGCTCTTGACGGTCGTGATGCCCAGGCGCCGCACTTCCTCGGGCAGGCGCGGCTCGGCTTGCGAGACGCGGTTCTGCACGAGTTGCTGCGCCTTGTCGGGGTCGGTGCCCAGGCGGAAGGTGACGGTGAGCGTCAGCACGCCGTCGGTGGTCGCCTGGCTGCCCATGTAGAGCATGCCTTCGACGCCGTTGATCTGCTCTTCGAGCGGGGTGGCAACGGTTTCGGCAATCACCTTCGGATTGGCGCCGGGGTACTGGGCGCGCACCACCACCGAAGGCGGCGCGACTTCCGGGTACTCCGAGATCGGCAGCCCGCGCAGCGCGATCAGGCCGGCTATCAGCATCAATAGCGACAGCACGCCGGCAAAGATCGGCCGGTCGATGAAGAATTTAGAGAGATTCATGTTGGTTCTCCGGCGAGCGCCATGAGGCGCTCCCCTCCGGGTTCATCGAATTCAGGACTTCGCGGCTTCCGCCACGCGTTCAGGTTGTTGCTGCTTGACGTCGGCCTTGGCGTCCATCGTCACGGTCTGCGGTGCCAGCAGTGCACCCGGGCGGATGTGCTGCAGGCCGTTGACCACGATGCGGTCGCCCGCCTTCAGGCCCTTGCTCACGACACGCAGGCCGTTGATGGAAGCACCCAGCGTCACTTCGCGGTAGACGGCCTTGCTGTCTTCACCGACGACCATCACGAACTTCTTGTTCTGGTCGGTGCCGATGGCGCGTTCGCTCACCAGCAGTGCGGTGTCGTTGCGTGCCTGGCCCATGCGGATGCGGGCGAACTGGCCGGGAATGAGCGAGCCGTCCTTGTTGTCGAACGAGGCCCGCACGCGCACCGTGCCGCTCTTGGCATCGACCTGGTTGTCGATCAGCTGCAGCTTGCCGGTGAAGGGCGTGCCGTCCAGGCCGGCGGTGCCCATCTGCACGGGAATCGTCTCGATCTGGCCGCGGGCGCTGGAGCCGCTCGGCAGCTCCTTCAGGGCCCGGGTGATGACTTGCTCGTCGGCATCGAAGCTCGCGTAGATCGGGCTCACCGACACCAGCGTGGTCAGCACCGGCGCGCCGGGGCCCGCGGCGACGAGGTTGCCCACAGTCACCTCGAGCTTGCCGATGCGGCCCGACACCGGTGCCCGCACCTGGGTGTAGCCCAGGCTCAGGCGCGCGGTCTGCAGCGAGGCTTGCGCCGCGCGCAGGTTGGCTTCGGCTTCGCGGCCGGCGTTGGCGCGCTCGTCGTATTCGCGCTGGGCAATGGCCTGCTCGTCCCACAGGCGCTTGGCGCGTTCCTGCTCGCTGCGGCTGAACGACTGGCGGGCCTGCGCCGACGCCACCTGCGCTTCGGCGCGCTCGACCTCGGCCGCGTACGGCGCGGGGTCGATGGTGATGAGCAGGTCGCCCTGCTTCACCAGTGCGCCTTCACGGAAGTGCACCGACTGCACGGCGCCCGCCACCCGGGATCGCACGTCGACCCGCTCCACGGCTTCGAGCCGGCCCGAGAACTCGTCCCAGGCGTTGATCTCGCTCGACGCCACGGTGGCAACCGACACCGGCGTGCCCTGCTGCGCGGCAACGGGTGCCGTGGCCTCGGCCTTGAAGCTGTGCATGCCCAGCACGGCGGCCGCCACGGCCAGCAGCGCGGTCACGCCCGTCACTGCGGGCCACAGGCCCTTGCGGGCAGCGGAAGAGAGCTTTTGCTTGTTGTTCGACATGATGGTTCGTCCTTCTCGATGACTTTTTGGATGCAACAGGCCACCCCGGCGCATTTCGGCACCAGGAGGCGGATTTCGGAAAAAAAGGGGCCCTCTCACGCTGCCGCGCTGGCAGCGTGTCGATCAGGCAGCCTGGGGGCTGGAACTAACTAGCTGGGGTGGTTGGGCGCCGCGGGAGGCGGCGTGGTCGCACTGAAGAACTCGCGGAAGTGCTGCTGCACGGTGGCTTCACAGGCCACGCAACCGTTGTTCTCGGTGTCGTACAGCGCCTTCGGCCAATCCTTGGCACTGGGCAGCACGCTGCTCGTGACCTCGATGCCGGCGGCACGCAGGCGGCCGGCGAAGGTCAGCGCTTCGTCGCGCATGGCGTCGTCGGCACCCACCAGCACCAGCGCGGGTGCCAGGGCCGACAGCCGCAGCGATCCGCTCGGCACCGCATAGGGGTGCGTGGCGTTCGAGGGGCAACTGAGGTACTTCTCCCAGCCAGTAGCCCAACGGCACTCGGCCGCGTCGTTGGTGGCGTTGCGCAGCGAGGCCGTGCCTGCGCACGGATCGAGCATGGGCGACAGCAGGATCTGCCCGGCCACCGGCGGATGCGCCCGGTCGCGGGCAATCAGCGCCACGGCCGCGGCCAGGTTGCCGCCGGCTTCTTCGCCGGCCAGGTACACCTGCGCGCCCTTGCCGCCGAGCTTGACGCGCTGCTTGTAGAGCCATTCGAGGGCGGCATAGCCCACCTCGATGGGTTCGGGAAATGGCGACTCGGGTGCCAGCGGATACGCCAGCGAAACCACCACCGCGCCGGAGCCGGCCAGCAGCCGTGCCACGTTGCGTCCGTTGTCGAGGTTGCCGCAGATGAAGGTGCCGCCATGGAAGTGCAGCACCAGCGGCACCGTGTCACCCTTGGCGCGCTGTCCGTACACACGCGCACCCACCGGTGCACGGCCGGGCAGCTCGATCGACAGATCGGCTTCCACGCCTTGTGCCGCTGCGAGAGCAGCAGCTTCGGCGGAGCGGGACGATGGAGCGGGTGACATGGGCGACCTTGGGGGAATGGGCGATGAGTGAAATATAAGGCGCCGCATGTCGCGTTAAACAGGGAACATGCCCCTACTCTGTTTCCAAACCGCTAACAATCGGAGCCCTGTGGGGATTACCCGCATGTGTGAGAATCCGCTCCCCCCGGTGTGGGCCGGGTACCCCAGAACAGGCATTCAATGGATCAAATCCAGGCCATGCGGATCTTTGTCCGCGTCGTGGAAGCCGGGACATTCACCCGGGCCGCCGACTCTCTCGCCCTGCCCAAGGGCACCGTCACCAAGCAGATCCAGGCGCTGGAATCGCGCCTGCGCGTGAAGCTGCTCAACCGCACCACGCGGCGCGTGACCGTCACGCCCGACGGCGCGGCCTACTTCGAGCGGGCGGCGCGCCTGCTGAACGACTTCGACGACATGGAAGCCAGCATGACGAATGCGCAGGCCAGCCCCACGGGGCGCTTGCGCATCGACGTCGGCACCTCGGTGGCCAGGCAGATCATCCTGCCCGCGCTGGCCACCTTCTGCGACCGCTACCCCGACATCCAGGTCGACCTGGGCGTGAGCGACCGCACGGTGGACCTGATCAGCGACAACGTCGATTGCGTGATCCGCGCCGGCGAGCTCAGCGACCAGTCGCTGGTGGCGCGCCGCATCGGCACGCTGTATTTCGTCACCGTGGCGTCACCGGCGTACATCAAGCGCTACGGCACGCCTCAGCACCCCAACGACATCGAGAAGCGCCACCACGTGGTGAGCTATTTCTCGGGCACCACGCGGCGCGTGTACCCGCACGAGTTCCACAAGGGCGACGAGCGCATCGAGCTGAACGGGCCCTACCGCGTGTCGGTGAACGAGAGCAATGCCCACATCGCGGCGGTGCTCGGCGGCTTCGGCATTTCGCAGTGCATCACCTTCATGGCCGAGCCGCACCTGGAAAACGGCGAGCTGGTCGAGGTGCTGTCCGACTGGACCCGCGACCCGTTGCCGATTCACGTGGTGTACCCGCCCAACCGCCACCTCAGCGCCAAGGTGCGGGCTTTTGTAGATTGGGCGGCCGATCTGTTCGCGAAGAATCCGCGGCTGCAGCGCCGCTGACGCTTTCCACCGAGTCCGCCGAATCCACCGAAAGCCGCGCTTGCATCCGCGGCCCGGAAAAGGTACACCGACCGAGGCCCGCAGCGCCTCAGGTCGCGTCATCTGGCAGCGCCCCGGCCGGGTAGTTCTTTCTCTTTATCTAGCCACCCAACAAAGGGGAGCCATGATTCATCACATCCAAGTGAACGGGAAGGCGCAGCGTGTCGACGTGGACGACGACACGCCGCTGCTCTGGGTCCTGCGCGACCATCTTCAACTGACCGGCACCAAGTTCGGCTGCGGCGTGGCCCAGTGCGGCGCCTGCACCGTGCACCTGGAAGGCCAGCCGGTGCGCTCGTGCTCGATACCGGTGGCAGCCGTGGGCAAGCGCGCCATCACCACCATCGAGGGCGCGACCAGCCGCGAAGCCAAGGCCGTGCAGGCCGCGTGGATCGCGCGCGACGTGCCGCAGTGCGGCTACTGCCAGTCGGGCCAGATCATGAGCGCGGTGGCGCTGCTGCGCGAAGTGAAGAAGCCGACCGACCGCGACATCGACCTGGCGATGAACGGCAACATCTGTCGATGCGCGACCTACGTGCGCATCCGCGCGGCCATCCATGACGCGGCGCAAGCGCTGCAAGGGTGACGCCATGAGCACCGACACCACCCATACCACCGACACCGACAACGCGACGGCAGCCCCGAAGGCCGCAGGCCTCTCGCGCCGCACCCTGCTCCAGGGCACCACCGGCCTGCTGGTCGGCGTGTACCTCGCCCCCATGAGCCGCTCGGCGCAGGCCGCCACGCCCAAGGCCCGCGCCGCCGCCTTCGCGCCCAACGCCTTCGTGCGCGTGGGCACCGACAGCACGGTGACCGTGCTGGTCAAGCACATCGAATTCGGCCAGGGCCCGATGACCGGCCTCACCACGCTGGTGGCCGAGGAGATGGACGCCGACTGGTCGCAGATGCGCGCCGAGCACGCACCCGCCAACGCCAAGCTGTACAACAACATGGCCTTCGGCCCGATACAGGGCACGGGCGGCTCCAGCGCGGTCGCCAACTCCTACGAGCAGATGCGCAAGGCCGGCGCCATTGCGCGCGCCCTGCTGGTCCAGGCCGCGGCCAATGCGTGGTCGGTGCCCGCCGCCGACATCGCGGTAGAGCGCGGCGTGCTGCGCCACGTGGCCTCGCGCCGGCAAGGCCGCTTCGGCCAGTTCGCGGTGGCCGCCGCCAGGCTGCCCGTGCCGCAGGACGCGCCGTTGAAAGACCCGTCGGCCTTCCGCCTCATCGGCCGCGAAGGCGCCGTGAAAAAGCTCGACGTGCCGGGCAAGACCAACGGCACCGCGCAGTTCTCGATGGACATCCACGAGCCCGGCATGCTGACGGTGGTAGTGGCCAGGGCGCCACGCTTCGGCGGCAAGGTCGCGTCTTTCGATGCCACCGCCACCCGCGCGGTGAGCGGCGTGGTCGACGTGAAGCAGGTCTCGTCGGGCGTGGCCGTGTACGCGAAAGACACGTGGTCCGCCATCAAGGGCCGCGAGAAGTTGCGCGTGGTCTGGGACGAGGCCGCCGCCGAGAAACGCAGCAGCGCGCAGATCGTGGCCGACTACCGGCAACTCGCAAAAACGACGGGCACCGTGGCCGCGAGCCAGGGCGACGTGGCCGCCACCGTGGCGGGCGAACGCGTGATCGAGACCGAGTACGTGTTCCCCTACCTGGCGCACGGCCCGATGGAGCCGCTCAATGGCTTCCTGGTGTGGGACGGCAAGCGCGTCAAGGCGCGCTACGGCAGCCAGATCCAGACGCTCGACCAGATGCAGATTGCCAAGGTCTTCGGCATCAAGCCGGAAGATGTCGAGATCGAGACCCTGCTCGCCGGCGGCAGCTTCGGCCGCCGCATCGACCTGGGCCACGACATGCTCGAAGAACTGGCCGAATCGGCCAAGGCCATCGGCCCGAACAAGCCCGTGAAGATCGTCTGGACGCGCGAGGACGACATCACCGGCGGCTTCTACCGCCCGGCCTTCGTGCACCGGCTGCGCGGCGTGCTGCGCGACGGCAAGCTGGCCTCGTGGAGCAACACCATCGTGGGCCAGTCGTTCATCATCGGTACCGCGTTCGAGGGGCTGATGAAAGACGGCATCGACGGCACCATGGTCGAGGGCGCCAAGGCCATTCCCTACGACATTCCAAACTTCCGCTGCGACGCGCACATCGCCAAGAGCCCGGTGCCGGTGACCTCGTGGCGCTCCGTGGGCAGCACGCACACGGCGTATGCCACCGAGTGCTTCATCGACCAGCTGCTCGAAACAGCGGGGCTCGATCCGGTCGACGGGCGCCTGTCGCTCATGGGCAAGTCGGCGCGCCATGCGGGCGTGCTGCGCACCGTGGCCGAGATGGCGAAATGGTCGAGCACCAGGCCCGAGGCCGGACGCGCGCGCGGCGTGGCGGTGGCCGAATCGTTCGGCACCTTCGTGGCCGAGATCGCCGAGGTGTCGATGGGCGGCAACGGCGAGCCGCGCGTGCACAAGGTGTGGTGCGCGGTCGATTGCGGCACCGTGGTCAACCCCGACATCGTGCGTGCGCAGATGGAAGGCGGCATCGGCTTCGGGCTGGGCCACATCCTGTTCGCGCAGGTCAGCCTCGACGAAGGGCGGCCGATGCAGCGCAACTTCAACACCTACCGTTCGCTGCGCATCCAGGAAATGCCCGAGATCGAGGTGAAGATCATCGACTCGAAAGAAAAGCCGACCGGCGTCGGCGAACCCGGCGTGCCACCCATCGGACCCGCCGTGGCCAATGCGCTGGCGCGGCTCGGCAAGGCAAGGCCGACGCAGTTGCCGATGGTCGGAGGGCTGCAGGCATGACGACGATGACGCTCCTTCCCAAGTCCGTTGCCCGCCTGCTCGGTGCCGCCCTGCTCTCGCTCGCTTTCGCAGGTTCGGCCTTCGCGCAACTGGCACCGTCCACAGCACCTGGCAATGTCACCACGCTGAAGCCCGCCTCCGAGTTCGATCGCATCGAGAACAAGCAGGAGCGTGCGGCCGCGCTCTTCATCGAGGCCGGCAAGGTCATCAACAGCCCGCGCTGCCAGAACTGCCACCCCGGCGGCGAGCGCCCGACGCAGACCGACGCGATGACGCCGCACCAGCCCTGGGTGATACGCGGCGCCGACGGCTTCGGTGCGCCGGGCATGCGCTGCGCCACCTGCCACCAGGCCGCCAACTTCGAAAGCTCGGGCGTGCCCGGCCATGCGAAGTGGCACCTGGCGCCGGCCTCGATGGCCTGGCAGGGCAAGTCGCTCGCGCAGATCTGCGAGCAGATCAAGGACAAGTCGCGCAACGACAACATGGACCTGGCCGCACTGGTCAAGCACATGTCCGAAGACACGCTGGTCGGCTGGGCCTGGAAGCCGGGCGCCAACCGCACGCCGGCACCGGGCACGCAGACGCAGTTCGGGGCGTTGATACGCGCCTGGGCGGAGGCCGGGGCCTACTGCCCGAAGTGAGCGGGGAAGCGAAGGCTGCGCGGCCTGTCAGTAGACCGGCTCGCAGCGCACGTCGGTCTTGACCGAGTTCGCAATGAAGCACTCTTCATGCGCCCGGTGGTGCATGTGGTCGATCTGCTCGCGCGTGGGCAGGTTGTCGCCCGAGAAGGTCACCTGCGGCCGCAGCGTGACCACCGTCATCGCCGTCTTGCCTTCGGCGTTCTTCTCCATCACGCCGACGGCCGCGTCGAAGTAGCGGTCGACGTTGAACTTGCGCTTCACCGCCATGGTGAGGAACCACAGCATGTGGCAGTTCGACAGCGAGGCGACGAACATCTCTTCGGGATCGACCGCCGACGCATCGGACATAGGCAGCGGCACCACGTGCGGCGACGAGGAGCCCGCCACTTCCGCACCGCCATCGAAACGCAGCGAATGCCTGCGGCTGTAGGTGTTGCCCAGGAAGTCCTGCTCGCCACGCAGCCAGAGAATTTCCGCGGTGTACTGGGCCATGGGTTGCGCTCCTGCCTGGTGGGTGTGCGTTGATCGGGGCGCCATTTTGCATCCGGGCCCCGAAGATGTCAGAGGTCGATGCGGTACCTGAACTTGGTCAGGCTGCCCTGGCTGGGCTGCGTGAGGAAAGTGCCGACCTGCACGCCGCCGTTGGCCTCGATCACCTTCTGCGACGCGAAGTTGTCGGGGCTGGTCGTCACCTCGACCCAGCGCAGGCCCTCCCCGGCCGCCAGCTTCAGCATGGCGCCGAGCGCTTGCGTGGCGTAGCCCCTGCGCTGCTTCCACGGCACCACGCTGTAGCCGATGTGGCCCAGGCAGTACGCGGGCAAGGCCTGGGTGCCGGGTTGCCAGCGCAGGTCGATGCTGCCGCTGAACTCACCGTCCCACATCCAGCATTTGTAGCCGGGCAGCCGGGGCACCAGCGAGCCGTCGGGCATGGTCACGGGCGGGCCCTTGGCTTCGCGGTCCACCAGGCTCGCGAGAAAGCCGGCCGCATCGGCTTCGATCTGCGCACGCTCTTCGGAGCCCGAGCCGGGGCGCGATTCATCGCGCGCCCAGCCGCGGTTCAGGGCCGACACATAGCTGTCGAGGCCGGCCTTCGAGGGCCAGACCAGTTCCATCGGGCGGAGTGCGATGCCGGGCTTGGGTTTCTTCATTTCAGGCGCCCAGCAACTTGACCAGCAACGGCACCAGCAGCGCGGTCGCGATGCCGTTCAGCCCCATGGCCAGCGCCGAGAATGCGCCCGCCGTTTCGTTCACCTGGATGGCGCGCGCCGTGCCGATGCCGTGTGCCGCCATGCCCACAGCGAAGCCGCGCACCGCAGGCTCTTTGATGCGCAGCAGGTTCAACAGGCCGGTCGCCATGATCGCGCCCGAGATGCCCGCAATGGCCGCGGCCACGGCCGCGAGCGACGGCAGCCCGCCGATTTTTTCGGCCACGCCCATGGCGATGGGCATGGTGGCCGACTTGGGCGCGAGCGACATGATCAGCTCGTGCGAGCCGCCCAGTACCCACGCGATGCCGATGGCCGACACGATGGCCGCCACAGAGCCCACCAGCAGCGCCACGCCGATCGGCAGCCACAGCCGCCGCAGCCGTTCGACCTGCCCGTAGAGCGGCACCGCCAGCGCCACCGTGGCCGGGCCGATCAGGAAGTGCACGAACTTCGCGCCTTCGAAATAAGTGTCGTACGGCGTGCGCGTGACCAGCAGCACGCCCACGATGACGATGACCGACACCAGCACCGGATTGACCACCGGGTTGCGCCCGCTGCGCGTGTGCAGCCACAGCGCGCCCAGGTAGGCCAGCAGCGTGAGCGACAGCCACAGCAGCGGCGACTGCGCAAGGAAGACCCAGATTTCGGAGAGCTTCGCGGGCGCGGTCATTCGGCGTTCTTTCCGGTGATGCGGATCATCCAGCGGAAGGTGAGCGCGGTCACGGTCATGGTGAAGGCCGCGCCGACGATGCCGGCCGCCAGGAACGGCAGCCACTCGCGCCCCACCCGCTCGAAATGCAGCATGACGCCGGTCACCGCCGGAATGAACAGCAGCATCAGGTTGCGCAACAGGTGGCCCGATGTGTCGGTCAGCGTCTGAGGCGTGCTGCCGCGAACCAGCAAGCCGACGAACAGCAGCAGCATGCCGATCAGCGGCCCGGGGATCGGCAGGCTGAGCCACTGCACGAGCAGCTCGCCGGCCAGCTGGCAAAGAAAAAGCGTGGTGATGGCGTAGAGCATGGTTCTTGTTTTTTTGGAATGTCCGTTCGGTCAGGTCGATGCGCGATGTTCGATGGAAGCGGCCGCGCGTGTCCAGGCCTCTTTCAGGGCCTGCTGGCTCGCCGGCGGCAGCACCCCGACGCGCACGTGGCCCGGCAGGCCGAAGGAGGCGCAGTCGCGCAGCTTGATGCCTTCGGCGCGCAGCGCGGCGGCCAGCGCGGGATACGGTTTGTCGGTGCGCGCGCAGAAGAAATTGCCGTCGCCGGGCAGGCAATGCCAGCCGAGCGATTCGCAGAGGGCGAGTTGCGCGGCCTTCCATGCGCGCAGCGTCTGGAGGCTTTTCGCCAGCCAGTCTTGCGCTTCGTCGCCGGTCCAGGCTTCGAGCAGCGCGACGCCGTGCGTGCCTATCGGCCATGACGGCGCGAGCCGGTCGAGGCGTTGCAGCATCGGCGTGGCGCCTTCGCCCTCGGCTTCACCACGGGGCGCGATGGCATAGGCGGCGCGAATGCCGGTCAGGCCCATCGCCTTGTTCGGGGTCCACAGCTGCCAGACGCGGTCGCGTTGCGCGGCATCGAGCGATGCCCGGCCTTCGAGGCGCAGCGGCTCGTACGCCATGTCGAGCACGCAGAGGCCGCTCGTGCTTTCAGCGAGCTGCGCCAGACCGGGCTGCGCCTGCCCCATCGGGCTCGACGGTTCGCAAGACCAGCGCAGCGCAGCCGCCGTGTGCGATGCCGGCGCGCGCACCGGCTGCAAGCCCCAGGCCTGCGCGGCACGCTCGTAGTCGCCATAGCTGTGCGCCGGCAGCCAGGCTTGCTGGCCACCACCTTGCGCAACGGCCGCGCTGACGCGATGGATGAACTCGCTCGCGCTCGCCGCGATCACCACGCGTTCCGCGGCCACCTCGTGAAAACGTGCGAGCCGCGCGCGCAGCGCCGTGTAGCGCGGGTCCGGGTAGTGCGCGGCATCGGCGGCGCGGACCGCGGCCACGGCAGCGGGACACGCGCCCACTGCGTTGCCATTGGTAGAAAAGTCGTGCGGTGCGGCGCCCGATTCATCGGGCCCGCCATGTACGACATTTACGGCATTCGCGACATTCACGGCATTCGCGGCGATGCGGTCCGAAGTCATGCCCACCACCTCCAGCACGTGACGGCCACGATGCCCATCGACGCGACGACAGCCAGGGCCAATGCGGCCCGGCCACCCAGTTGCGCGGTGCGCTGCGTGTCGGCAGCCGTTACCGCGCGCCCTTCGGCATTCAATGCATACACGCCGGGCTTGGCCAGCCGCACGCCGAGCAGCAAGGCCATCGCCGCCATCGGCCAGCCGCTGTTGGGCGACGGCGTGCGGAGTGCTTCTTCGGACAGTCTCGTGGGCCAGCGCCATGCCGCCAGCACCAGCAACCCCACGGTGATGCGCGCCGGCAGCCACGACAGCAGGTCGTCGGCACGCGCGGCCCATTTGCCGAACCACGTCCAGTCGCGCCCGTTGCGCAGCCCCAGGTAGCCCCACATCGCATCGGCTGTGTTGGCGAAACGGTAGACCGCCGCGCCCGGCAGGCCGAGCAGCACGAACCAGAACACCGGGGCCACCAGCGAATCGTTGAGGTTTTCAGCAAGCGATTCGATCGCGCTTTCACGCACCTCGCGCTCGCTGAGCATCGAGACATCGCGGCTCACCAGCCGGGCCAGCTGCTTGCGGCCGGCATCGAGCGACACGGCCAGCGCGGCCTCGACCGCCAGCACTTCGTCGCGCAGCATGCGCCAGGCGAAGAGCGGCTTCAGCAGCAGGCCCAGCACCACCGCCATGGCCCACAGGGGCAGCCACATCGTGAGCATTCCCTGCAATGCCATCGCCACGCCGCCGACCGCGGCCGCGCCCACGCACCAGGTCAGCGCGCCGATGAAGAAGGCCGGCAGGTCGACGGGCTTCGCATCCTTCGGCAAAGGCGCTGTACGCGAGCTGATCGCGCCCAGGTACTGCCCCATCCACACGACCGGATGACAGCGCGCGGGCGGCTCCCCGAGCCAGCGGTCGATGGCCAGCGCGAGCCACAGCGCGGCGACGATGGCAAGTGCGTATTCAAGAGAAGCGAAAGAGACGAGGGGCATGAGAGCCGCCATTCTCGCGAATCAAATGGTGCGACGTTCAGCTTGATCGGGATCAGACACACAGTTTGATCCAGCATCTCCTGAAATTAGGTCATCGTTTGAAGCCAGGTATCGGAACCGGGTTGCAATCCGGTGCATTCGTCGGGTTCAGTTGGACAACGGCATAGTTTCCATTCGAACGAACATCTGCTGGTGAGTAGACATTCGAACTGGAGTGGACCCGCAAACCTTCGTAGAGACTTTGCAGGGCACGGGCCGTGACATCGGCCCGACGCCTTGCCAACTCCTTGTTTTCGCGCTTCGCTCCAACGGCCACTCCTTCTACTTCGCCGTCCCCATATTGGAACCAGCCTCGAACCTCACCCAGCCAATTTGCCAGTCGCACAATCTGCTTCGAGTCAAGTTGTGCGGAGCCCTCGGGAAAGTCCAAAGTGATCTGAATCACGCGTGAGCACGCACTAGCACTGCCGCAAGCCAATATCAGCGCCAAAGCCAGCGCTAGCGCCAGCGGCTTAATCACCATAGAGCACGTAGCCGGTGATGCTGTCCGCGTTGACCCTTGCTTCGTTTGGCCGCGAGGCCAGTGGCAGGCTGAATCGCATACGGTAAACCGTATCAATTGAAGAAAAGGTGTCATCGAAATGAGTCACTTCGTGGATGAGCGTGCCGAGTTGGGAATCGGTCGAGAAAGAGGCGCGGGGAATGGTACAGAAGCCGACAGCGATGCCGATGGTGTGCGTCTTGACATCAGGCTTGTAGACTTCCGCGACGAGACCCAACTTGTTGCCTGACGGCGTGCATCCGACATTCCTCATGAGTTGTTCCGAATAGCGCACAAAGTTGTCGCAGGAGAGCCCCTTCAGGACACGGACGCAGCCTTTGAGTCCTGATTGGAGATGCTGCCGTACCGGTTCGTCGCTTACGCCGAACCACGTGGCAACGCGCTGCTGCTCAGCCTTGCCCCACTGTTGCAAGTCCTTCAGTCGCACGTCGATCAATTCGACTGCCTGATTGCGCAAGCCGAGTACCAACGTACAAAACTCCTTGTTCGTCATGTTGTGGCAAATGTTTTCGATCTGCTCGGCCTCGGGCGGGTGCTCCGCGATGCCATCGACCAGCTTCTTGCTCGCAGCCACGGTTGTCGAATCTCCGACGAACCAATCCGGCAAGGCGGTGAAGCTTGCGCGGAAGTCACCTGCGGCGCCAGCCAGACAGTCGTCGTGAATCACGGTATGCATCAACGTGGCGACGAGCGGTGGCGGAACCGGACAGTGACAAACCACGACATCACCTTCCAGCGCAGTTTCTGCCCCGTGAAACCATCCCCTGCGGGGGCCACCGGCCTTCGCGATGATGCCGACGCTGTTGCAGCCCTCGCAATAGACGCGTCCCCCGATGAGTGCCAGCCGATGTCCATGGACATCCGACATGGGGCCCCTATAGGGCAATACCGCGCCGCCTGAAACCGGCGGGTCGCCCACCACGACAACTTTTCGCATCATCCTGAAAATCCCCCTGTTCAGCGATGGCAATTTGTACGTGGACATGTGCGAGGCCAATGACCGCCGTTGCGATCTGGCTTTGACAGGGCGTCAATCTTTCACGGCCCAGGCCGATTTCTCTCTTTCAGCGAACGACCAGGAGTGGCAGTTCAAGCAACCATCCCTCCACGCCGCCACTGCACCCACGCACCGAGCGCGACCAGCAGCGCCGCGCCGAACGCGACCCAGAGGCGCAGGATCAGCGTGTCGGCCACGGGCGCGGGCGCCGCGTCGGGCGTGGGTTCGAGCTTGAGGCCGGTCACGGGCTGCGTGCTGCCCGATGTGGTCTCGGCGGCCGGTGCGGGCTCGGGCCTGGACACAGGCGCAGCTTCAGGCGGAGGCGATGCCACGACCGCGGGCACCACGGGCACCACCGGCGCTCCAAGCTTCGGCGCTACATGCGCCGCAGCCGCCGACAACTCCGCCTGCGCAAACCGCTGCACCATCGCATTCCGCTCGCGCAGCCCGCTCGCACTCGCCGCTTGTTCATACGCCTGCGCCAGTTCGCGCCGGGTCTTGGCATCCGGCTTCCAGTAGTCCAGCCGCACCGCGTCGAGCATGCGCTCCAGCGTCTGCGCGAAGGCGGCGCGGTTGTCGCCTTCGAGCCATTCGCGCGTGCCCAGCTTGTACCTGTCGCGCACATAGACCTCGTGCAGCGACTGCCACTGGTCCTGCCGCACGGTGCCCGGGGCCGTGACCTGCCAGCCCCAGAGAAACTGCGCGGTCTTCAAGATTTGCAGCGTGCCGCTGTAGCCCTCGGCCTTCTGCGCTGCTATCCATTGCGGATGCAGGTAGCGGGTCTGCATTTCTCGCGCGATGGCGCCGGCGGCGGTGTCGGTGCGCACCGCGCTGCCGTCGCGCAGGTTCTGCACATAGAGCGCCGGGTCCTTGCCCGTGAGTTGCCGCACGGCCTGCGCGATGCCGCCCAGGTACTGGAACGGATCGTCGTTGGTCAGCACGCCATAGAGGTTGGAGCTGCGCGCCATCAGCGCCGCATCGACCTGCACCAGGTTGCCGGCAAACGCGCCGTGGCGTGCCGTGCCGTCCAGGCCCTTGCCGTAGGCGTGGCCCATGCGGTCCATGTAGAGCTGCGCCATCTGGGCATCGCCACCGCCCCGGCCTTGTTTCGCCCACAGGTCGCTGGCCAGTGCCGCCTCTTCGAGCCCGGCGCCGTAGCTGCCCTGCTCGTTCGAGAACACGCGCGCGGTCGACCAGCGCGTGGCTTCGGCCGGCGTCGCGCCGTCCGCGCGCAGCTTGCGTGCCAGCATCTCGCTGTGCCGCGCGACAGCGTTGTTGCCGGCTTCGTCGGGCAACGCCGCCACTTGCTGCACCGCCTCGTCGAGCCAGCGCATCACGTTCGGAAACTGATCGCGGTAGGAGCCGGTGACGCTGACCAGCACATCGATGCGCGGACGCCCCAGCTCCCGCGCCGGAATGATGTCGATGCCCGCCATGCGCCCTGCGTCGTCCCAGCGCGGCTTCACGCCCATGGCGTAGAAGGCCTGGCTCTCGAGCACGCCCTGGTGGCGCGAGGCTTCGCCGGCCCACAGCGTGAAGGCGATCTTCTCGGGGGCCTTGCCCGCATGCGTCTTCGCGTGGCCGGCGATCCATGCGTCCATCGCGGCCACCCCGGTTTCCCAGGCGGCGCGCGTGGGCACGCGGCTCGGATCGAAGCCGTAGAGGTTGCGGCCGGTCGGCAGGCTGTCGGGGTTGCGCACCGGGTCGCCGCCGTAGCTGGCCTTGAGGTAGCGGCCATCGAGCGCGGTCAGCAGGCCTTCGATTTCCTCGTTGTGCGCGAGCACGGCATCGAGCTTCTGTGCGCGCTGGGCCAGTGCAAGAAGGCTTTGCACGCCGGCCGGCGTCTTGCCCATGGCGCCGGCCGCCTGCGCGTCCGAAAGCGCCAGTTCGACCCAGCGCGCCGGCCGCGAGGTGGCCACGTTCTTCGCGTCGATCAGGAAGGCTTCGTCGACGTCTTCACCCAATGCTTCGACCAGCGGCTTGCCGAGAATCTGCAGGATCGTCATGCGGCGGCGCTGCGCATCCGGTGCCTGCCCGAAGGTCGCCAGGCCGAGCGGCTGCGCGGTCTGCGCCAGCTCGTCGAGGTACGGGTGCAACACGGCGATGAAGCCCGCGAAGTCGGCACGAATCTGCGCGGGCGTCCACTTCAGGTCGCGGTCGTAGTGCTGCCCGACGAACTCGGCCGTGAGCTGCCGTTCCATCGCGGTCTTTACCGGACCGGGCGACAGCGTCTCCCAGTCGTGCATGCGTTCGTGCATCTCCTGCACGCCGGGCCGAAAGCCCGCGGGCGCGAACATCGGCGTCGAGTGGCTCACCATGGTTGCGCGGCCGCGGCGCTTGGCGGTGGTGGCCTCGCCCAGGTTGTCCATGATGTACGGGTAGACGTTCGGCAGGTCGCCCAGCGCGAGCAGCGGGTCGTCCTGCACCGACAGGCCACGCTCCTTGCCCGCCGACCATTCGACTGTGCCGTGCGTGCCCACGTGCACCACCACGCCGGCGCCGAACTGCGTGCGCAGCCACAGGTAGGTGGCCAGGTAGCCGTGGCTCAGCGGAATGGCCGAGCGGTGGTACACCTGCCCCGCCTTGTCGCGCACCTGCGTGCCGGGCTCGAAGCGCGGTGGCTGGCGCAGCACGACCACGTTGCCGAACTGCACGCGCGGAATCACGAAAGACGGCTCGCCCGACACGGGCCGCAGCATGGTCGATTGTTCCGGCGGGCCCCAATAGCTTTCGATGCGGCGCTGCGTGTCGGCGGGCAGCGCGCGAAACCATGCGACGTAGCGCGACAGCGGCAGTGCATCGGCCAGCCCCTTGTCGAGCAACGGCTGCAGCGCATCGCCGGCCTGCTCCGTCGGGTAGTAGGCCTTCATCGTGGCTTGCACCTGCGCGATGAGCGCGTCGGCACCGGGAATGTCCGTGCGGTAGCCGGCGGATTTCATCGCGGCCAGCATGTTGTTCACGCTGCGCGGCACGTTGAGAAAAGACGCCCCGAAGTTGGCCTCGCCCGGTGGATAGTTGTAGACCAGCATCGCGACACGGCGCTCCGCTGCCGGCGTGCGTTGCAGGCGCAGCAATGCAGCGGCCTTGCCGGCCACCGCATCGACCTGGGCGGGCAGCGGCTGCAGCGTGCCGCTCGTGGCATCGCGGGCGCTGACGAGCATCGGGTCGGTCATGCCGGCCAGCTCGCTCGGGCTGTAGTACGACGCAATGTCGGACTGCGCCAGCCCGTCCTTGCTTTGCGCCCACTGCGTGGCGTCCATCGCCAGCGAAGGCAACGTTTGCAGCACCGGCACGCCGATGCGCTCCAGCTCGGCCCTGCGCTCGTTCGGGCTGAAGACCAGCGAGGCGTTGACGATCAGGTCGGCCACGCGTTTTTCTTCAGCGCCCTGCGCATGGGTCATTCGAAAGAACAGGTCCTTCTGCTGGCGCGGTCCGTAGAAGGCATAGGCGCGCAGGCCGCGCTGTTCAAGCGAAGCGATCAGGTGGTCGAGCCAGGCCGTGTCGTCGCCGGTCACGGTGGCGCTGTTGATGGCGATGGCGACCGTGCCGCCCGCGCCCGGCAATCGGTCGAGTGCGGCGAGGTCCGTCTCGATGCGCGGCCAGCCCGGGTGGTAGAGGCCGGCAAGCGGCAGGGGCACGGGTGCCGGCAACCCGGCGAGGTCGTTCACTTGCGCCAGCGCCTTCATTGCCGCGCCGAGATTCGCCGTGCCGGAAAAGCGCCAGTACTCGCGCAGCCGTTGCGCCCACGCGGCATCGACACCGCGCTCCGCTGCCAGCGGTGCCGCAACGGAAGCCTGTGCCTTGGCCACCAGGGCGAATTCGCCGACGAGCACATACGGCGTGCCGCTGCGGAAGATCGCATCGCCGAAGCGCGCCGCGGCGGCCTGCGCCACGCTGATGTGCGGTGCATCGATCACGAGCAGCCGCGCCCCGTCGATGGCGGCTGCAAGCGCATCGGGTGAATCCTTCGAAGCCGACACCACTTGCAGCGGCAGGCCCGCCTCTTGCGCTGCGGCCTGCAGCCGCACCACGCGCGCTGGCGACACCAGCGATGTGCTGAGCACCACGATGCGCGAAGGCGCCGCAGCCTGCTGCGCTTGAGCCGGCGGTGTCAGCAAGCCCAGCCACGCGAACACGAGCCAGAAAAAACCCCGCGTCACTTCCCGCCCTGCGCTGGCACCGCATCCGCCGGCACATAGACCATGGTGCCGTCTTTCAGGCGCCAGGCGGTGCCGGCCTTTTCACCGTCGCCCTGCCCCGTCGCGCCGCTGGCCTTGAAGCGCGTGATCTTCTGGCCTTCGCGCGTGATGATCTCCATGTCCGGCTTGCCCTCGTTGCGGATGATGGTCAGCTTGTCCTGCGCGAACGGATTCATCGGGTTGTTGATGACCGCGATCATCAGCATGCCGATGACCACCATGAACACGTCGATCAGGTTGATGGTCGAGAGCACCGGGTCGTCGTCGTCGCTGTCCAGGCTGCTCAATATCGAAAACTGGCGCCGGCTCATTGCGGCACCCTCGGCGCTGCGCTCATGACAACCGGTCCCTTGCATCCAGCACCGTCACCAGTTCGCGCATCAGCCAGCGCCGCCGCACGGTGTAGACCACGAAGGTAATCGAAGCCGAAGCCAATGCCACGATCACCGCGGCGAACGCGGGCGCCAGGCTCTGCGCCACGCCCTGCGATTCGCCCGAGGCCACGGCCACCAGCGCCGGCCCCATCGGGATCATGGTGGCGATCAGCCCCAGCATCGGCGCCACGCGGCTGCACAGGCGCACGCCTTCGAGCTGCTTGAGCACCACCAGCTCCATCTGCTCCTGGCTCGCGGTGGCGTGGCGCTGCAGCACCAGCGCGCGCAGCGGATCGCGGCGGCGCTGCAGGTACTCGATGCCGAAGGCGCCGAGGCAGTACACGGCGTAGACAAAGGACAGCAGCACGCCGAGCGTGACGGGCCAGAGGAACAGGCGCGCAAGCTCGAAGAGAACGGTATCAAAGGCCAGCATCAGGTGGGCTCCCCAGGCGATGGATCGGCGGATGGATTGGCGGATTGACCTGCAAAGAGGTCCGAAGGCCGGCCCCAGCATTCGTCGAACACCAGCGCCGACAACGGCTCGCGCCGGGCCCAGCGTTCGCGCTGCAGCATCGGCTCTTCATAGAAATCGTGCACCGGCCCCAGGCACAGCAAGGCGATGGGCTCGGCGCCATCGGGCAGGCCGAGCAGCACGGCAACCTCGGCCGGATCGAACAGCGACACCCAGCCCATGCCCAGCCCTTCGGCACGCGCCGCGAGCCAGAGGTTCTGGATGGCGCACGAGGCCGAGGCCAGGTCCATCTGCGGCAAGGTGCGTCGGCCGAACACATGCTTCTCGCGGCCATCGGCCAGCGTCACCACCAGCAGTTCGGCCGCATCGAGCAAGCCCTGTACCTTGAGGCGCATGAACGCGTCTTCGCGCTCGCCGAGGGCGCGCGCCGTCAGCACGCGTTCCTGCTCGACCACGGTGTGCAGGCTCTGGCGCAGCGCCTCGCCACGAACGCGAATGAAGCGCCAAGGCTGCATGAAGCCGACGCTGGGCGCGTGGTGCGCAGCCTGCAGCAACCGCCGCAGCAGATCGGGCGCGACCTCCCCGCCCGCGAAGTGGCGCATGTCGCGCCGTTCGTGGATGGCGCGGTAGACGGCCTGCACCTCGTCGGCGGCAAAGGCTTGCGCGTGCGCTTGCACCTGCACTTGCACTTGCGCCATCGGGTTCAGTCCTCGATGCCGCGCTGGGCCGGAATGCCAGCCTTGAACGCGTGCTTGACCATGGTCATCTCGGTGACGGTATCGGCCAGTTCGATGATCTCGGGCGGGCAGCGGCGGCCGGTGAGCGCAACGTGCACATGCTTGGGCCGTGCGCGCAAGGTTTCGAGCACACCCTCGAGCGGCAGCCAGCCGTAGATGAGGGGATAGGTGATCTCATCGAGAACGACGAGAAAGAAGTCGCCCGAAAGAATGGCGGCCTTGGCTTTTTCCCACCCGTCACGCGCAAGCTGGCCGGAGCGCTCGAGGTCCTGGCTCTTCCAGCTGAACCCGTCGCCGAGCCCTTCGATGGGAATGCCGATCTGCTCGAACATGCGATGTTCACCAAACCGTGCCGAGGGCACTTTCATGAACTGATAGATCTTGACGGCCTTGCCGCGGCCGTGGGCACGCAGCGCGAGTCCGAATGCCGCTGTACTTTTTCCCTTGCCGTCGCCGGTGTTGACGATGACGATGCCTCGGCGTTCACCTTCGGGCTTCTCGTACGGCTTTTCGCTGGGAGGGGTTTCTATTTGCATCGTGTTTCCAATTCGGTTTGCGCTGCTTGTGCACTGTGCTTTGAGTCGCTGTTTGTTCTTCGGGCTTTTGTTCGTCGCGCTGCTGTTCACTGTCTGCGGGGCACGGGAGTCATTCGGGGCGCGTGC
>NZ_QAJK01000104.1 GCF_003852515.1 Variovorax sp. KBW07
TGGTGTACCGCTGATCAACGACCACTCTGATGACGCTCACGCGGATGGTGTGCTCTGCGCAGCGAAATAAAGGAGGAGCGAAGCGGGGGACATTCGCGGAGCAGAGCACACCGTCGGCGTGGGCGTCGCCCTGAACAGCAGCGCCCCCGAATCACGCCTAGTGATTGTCGCGAGGCACAAAAGCCCCACGGCGACCACGCAAGAAAGCCAGGTCGGCCCCCTGGTCGGCCTGCAGCACCGTGTCGACATACAGCTTCCAGTAGCCCGAATCGAGCGGAGCCTTCGGTGCGACCCACTTCTCGCGACGCTTCGCCAGTTCTTCGTCGCTCACATGCAGATGCAGCCTGCGATTCGGCACGTCCAGCTCGACGATGTCACCGTCCTGCACCAGTGCGAGTGGCCCGCCCGCCGCAGCCTCGGGCGCCGTGTGCAGCACCACCGTTCCGTAGGCCGTGCCGCTCATGCGTGCGTCGCTGATGCGGACCATGTCCGTGATGCCCTTGCGCAGCACCTTCGGCGGCAATGGCATGTTGCCTGCCTCCGCCATGCCCGGGTAGCCCTTGGGGCCGCAATTCTTCAGCACCATGATGCAGTGCTCGTCGATGTCCAGGTTCTCGTCGTCGATGCGCTTGTGCAGGTCTTCGGCGCTCTCGAACACCACCGCGCGGCCCTTGTGCACCAGCAGCTCCGGCGTGGCCGCGCTGGGCTTGATGATCGCGCCGTTGGGGGCCAGGTTGCCGCGCAGCACGCAGATGCCGGCGCTTTCCTTGAAGGGCTCCGCCATCGTGCGGATGACCTGCGGGCCGTAGTTTTCGGCGTCCTTCACGTTCTCCCACACGCTCTGGCCCGTGACCGTGAGGATGTCCTTGTGCAGATGCTCGGCAATTTCCTTGATCACCACCGGCAGGCCGCCCGCGTAGCAGAAGTCTTCCATCAGGTACTGGCCCGAGGGCTGCAGGTTCAGCAGGCAGGGCAGTTCGGAAGCCAGGCGGTCGAAGTCGTCGAGCGTGAGGTCGACGCCGATGCGCCCCGCAATGGCCAGCAGGTGGATGACGAGATTGGTCGAGCCACCGACGGCCGCGTTGACCTTGATCGCGTTCTCGATCGCCTGGCGCGTGAGGATCTTCGACATGTTCATGTCTTCATGCACCATGTCGACGATGCGCCGGCCCGCCTGCCGTGCGAGCACGTTGCGGCGGCCATCGACGGCGGGGTAGGCCGCGTTGCCCGGCAGGCCGATGCCCAGCGACTCCACCATGCAGGCCATGGTGCTGGCCGTGCCCATCGTCATGCAGTGGCCGTGGCTGCGGTGCATGCAGCTCTCGGCCTCGAAGAATTCCTGCAGCTTGAGCGTGCCGGCGCGCACCTGCTCGCTCATCTGCCACACGCCGGTGCCCGAGCCCAGCTCCTGCCCGCGCCACTTGCCCGACAGCATCGGGCCGCCCGACACGCCGATGGTCGGCAGGTCGACGCTGGCGGCGCCCATCATGAGCGCGGGCGTGGTCTTGTCGCAGCCCATGAGCAGCACCACGCCGTCGAGCGGATTGCCGCGAATGCTCTCTTCCACGTCCATGCTCGCGAGGTTGCGATACAGCATGGCGGTGGGGCGAAGCAAGGTTTCGCCGAGCGACATCACGGGAAATTCAAGGGGGAAGCCGCCCGCCTCGTAGACGCCGATCTTCACCTGCTCGGCGAGCGTGCGGAAGTGCGAGTTGCAGGGCGTGAGTTCGCTGAATGTGTTGCAGATGCCGATGACCGGGCGACCGTCGAACTGGTCGTGCGGCACGCCTTTGCCTTTCATCCAGCTGCGATAGATGAAGCCGTCGCGATCGTTGCGGCCGAACCATTGCTGGCTGCGCAATTCGCCGGCTTTTTTCTTTGGGATTGTGCTCATGGGGTTTGTCTCCGACTGCTGGTTTTATGGCGGCAAACCTCAGGGTTTGCCCTGCCGAAATGCAATTTCAATCATCATATGATAAGCGCGGAGAGCCTGCCAGAGCCTTGGTTTTTTGGATCGGCGGCATACCGAAATTCACATCGCACATGATCAAGAACATCCACGGCCGCACGCTCGAGCTGCTCGGTGAAGCCGTGGTGGCGGGTCGCTATGCGATCGGTGCATCGATCCCCGCGGAGCCGATCCTGGGCGAAGAACTTGGCGTGAGCCGCACCGTGGTGCGCGAGGCCATCAAGTCGCTCGCGGCCAAGGGGCTGATCGTCACGGGGCCGAAAGTCGGCACGCGCGTGCTGCCCAAGGACAAGTGGAACTGGTTCGACCCCGACGTCATCACCTGGCAGGCACGCGCCGGCCTTACGCCCGAGTTCCTGCGCGACCTGCAGGACTTGCGCCGCGTGGTCGAGCCCGCGGCGGTGCGCCTTGCTGCGGAGCGCGCGGGCCCCGAAGAAATCGAAGAAATAGAGCTGGCCTACGCAGGCATGAAAGACGCTGTCGAAAACGGTGGCGACTACGTCACCTTCGACCTGCGCTTTCACAACGGCCTGCTGAGTGCCGCGCGCAACCGCATGCTGGCGCAGATGAGCAAGGCGCTCAATGCGCTGCTGCGCACCAGCTTCGAAATATCGACGGCCAAGCCCGACGGCCCCGCGCTGTCATTGCCGCTGCACCGCGCGGTGCTCGACGCGGTGATCGCGCACGACCCGGCCAAGGCCGAAGCCGCGGTTATCCGGCTCATTGACGGCGCACGCCAGGACATCGAGGACGTGCTCGGCTCCCGCCGCCGATTGCCGCGCCTGAGCCGGCCGCCACCAAGGCTCAAGGCCAGCTAGCCCCGTCGGCGCCGTCTTCGCGTTTGTCCGCTGTTTGCATCCGGTTCTTTCAACCTACGCTCGCCCCCCGAGCATTTCCACCAAGAAGAAGGAGACACCATGAAACTCGTCAAGTCGCTGATTGCGCCGACGCTGGTCGCGCTGGGCCTGATCGCGTCGGGCAATGCCGCCGCTCAGGAAAAACTCACCGTCTGGTGGGTCAAGGGCTTCTACAAGGCGGAGGACGAAGCGCTGTTCGCCGCCATCAGGAAGTTCGAGGAGAAGAACAAGAACGTGAAGATCGAGCTGTCGCAGTACCCGGTGCAGGACATGATTCCCAAGACCGTGTCCGCGCTCGATTCCGGCAGCCCGCCCGACGTGGCCTATGCCGACGTGTACGACTTCCAGGTCACCGGCAAGTGGGCCTACGACGGCAAGCTCGAAGACATCGGCAGCGTGCTCACGCCCCAGAAGGACCGCTTCGCGCCCAACACGCTGGAAACCACGTACCTGTACAACAACCAGACCAAGGGCAAGGCGTACTACGCCTTCCCCATCAAGCAGCAGACGATGCACATCGAGTACTGGCTCGACATGCTCGCCGAGGCCGGCTTCAAGGAAAGCGACATCCCCACCACCTGGAACGACTACTGGTCGTTCTGGTGCGAGAAGGTGCAGCCCGCCAGCCGCAAGGCAAGCGGCAAGCGCAACTTCGGCATCGGTATGCCGATGGGTGTCGATTCGAGCGACGCGTTCTATTCGTTCCTGACCTTCATGGACGCCTACAACGTGAAGCTGGTCGACGACAACGGCAAGCTGCTGGTCGACGACCCGAAGGTGCGCACCGGCCTCATCAGCGCCATGACCGACTACACCAAGCCCTACCTCACGGGCTGCACGCCGCCATCGTCCACGAGCTGGAAGGACCCGGACAACAACGTCGCCTTCCACAACAAGACGACCGTGATGACGCACAACGCGACCATCTCGCTGCCGGCCAAGTGGCTCGACGATTCGAACAACGCCACGCTCACGCCCGAGCAGCGTGAAGAGGCCCGCAAGAACTACACCGAGCGCATTCGCACGGCCGGTTTCCCGAACAAGCCCGACGGCGGCAAGATGGTCTACCGCACTGCGGTGAAGACCGGCGTGGTGTTCAAGGACGCCAAGAACAAGGCGCGCGCCAAGGAGTTCGTGGCCTTCCTGATGCAGGAAGAAAACCTCACACCGTACGTCGAGGGATCGCTGGGCCGCTGGTTCCCGGTGACAAAAGCGGGGCAGGCCAGCCCGTTCTGGCAGGCCGATTCGCACCGCAAGTCGGTGTTCAACCAGTACGCCGCCGGCACCGTGACCTTCGAGTTCACCAAGAACTACCGCTTCACCGTGATCAACAACGAGAACGTCTGGGCCAAGGCCATGAGCCGCATCGTCACCGACAAGGTGCCGGTGGACAAGGCGGTCGACGAGATGATCGCGCGCATCAAGACGGTAGCGGCGCAGTAAGCCCGCTGCACGGTATTCACGGCATTCACGCCATCACCCACACCAGCGGCTGCTTCGCATGAGCTCTACTGCCACCGCCGCGCCGTCCCCGGCGCCTGTTGTCAATCTTGGCGCACGGCACGCGCGCTGGCAGTTCTGGGGCGCGGTGATGGTCGTGCCCTACCTGCTGGTGTTCGTGGTGTTCGTGCTCTACCCGGTGGGGTACGGGCTGTGGCTCGCGCGCCATCCGCAAAGCTACGTGAGGCTGGTCGAAGACCCGATCTTCTTCCGCTCGGTGATCAACACCGCCATCTTCCTGGTGGTGGCGATCAACCTCAAGATGCTCGTGGCACTGGTGCTGTCGGGCTTCTTCGTGCAGTCGCGCTGGTGGATCAAGGTCGTCTCGGCGATCTTCATCCTGCCGTGGGCGATGCCGTCGATTCCCACCATCCTGTCGTTCCGCTTCATGCTGAACCCAGAGTGGGGCGTGATCAACAGCACCATCTTCCGGCTGACCGGCGCCGACGGACCCAACTGGCTCAACGACCCGACGCTGGCGCTGGGCTTCGCAATGCTGGTGCACATCTGGAAGTCGCTGCCGTTCTGGACGCTGATCCTGGTGGCGGGGCGGCTGGCCATTCCCACGGAGCAGTACGAGGCCGCGTCGGTCGACGGTGCTTCGTCGTGGCAGAAATTCCGCTTCGTGAGCTGGCCGGCGCTGAAGACGCTCTACATCACCTCGCTCATTCTTTCGATGATCTGGACGCTGGGCGACTTCAACAGCGTGTACCTGCTCACCGGCGGCGGCCCTGCCGACCTGACGCACGTGCTGGCCACCTTGGGCATCCGTTACCTGCGGCTCGACCAGGTCGACCTGTCGATGGCATCCATCGTGGTGGCACTACCTCTCGTATTGCCGCTCGTGTACTTCATGATGAAGAGGCTCTCGAAATGAAACGCTGGACTTTCAAGTCTGTAGCGACCGAGGCCAAGCTGCTGCTCATCGGCATTCCGGTGCTGCTGTGGACGCTGATCCCGGTCTACCACATGGTGCTGTTCGCGATCTCGTCGAAAGACTCCGCGACCTCGGGCCACCTGTGGCCCAAGAACCCGACGCTGGACAACTTCCGCATCGTGTTCCAGCAGAAGCATTTCTACCTCGACCACTTCTGGGTGCAGCTGGGCAACTCGCTGCTGATCGCGGTGTCGGTGGGCGCCATCACGCTGTTCGTGGCGACCACGGCGGCCTTTGCCATCAGCCGGCTGCGGGTGAGGGGAGGGCGCACGGTGATGAACCTGGCGCTGTTCACCTACTTCATTCCCGCGGCCTTCCTGGCGGTGCCCATGTACAAGACGATGGGCAACTACGGGCTGCTGAACAGCCAGTGGGCGCTGATCCTGGCGATGGTGACCATTGCTTCGCCGTACTGCATCTGGGTGCTGAAGCAGGCGTCCGACAAATTGCCCTACGAGCTGGACGAAGCGGCGCGCATGGACGGTGCCTCGCCGCTGCAACTGTTCCGCCTGGTGTACCTGCCGCTGATGGTGCCGTCGCTGGTGGCGGTGGGCACGTACTCGCTGCTGCTGGCGTGGAACGAGTACCTCTATGCGTTCCTGCTGCTGTCGAACGACAAGAGCGTGACGCTGGCGGTGGCGCTCGGCAATTTCCTGTCGGCCGACGATTCGCCATGGGAACTGCTGATGGCCACAGGCCTCATCTACGCACTGCCGCCCGCGGCCATCTACTACGCATTCAAGCGCTACATGGTGGGTGGCCTGACGGCCGGCGCCGTCAAGAGCTGAACGATTTCAGGGACAACACATGGCTTCCGTATCTTTTCGCAATATCCAGAAATCCTTCGGCAAGACCCAGATCATCAAGGGCCTGGGCTTCGACATCACCGATGGCGAGTTCGTGGTGCTGGTCGGGCCTTCGGGCTGTGGCAAGTCGACCTTGCTGCGCATGCTCGCGGGTCTGGAAGACATCAGCGGCGGCGAGATCATGATCGACGGCCGCGTGGTCAACGATCTCGAGTCGAAGGACCGCGACATCGCGATGGTGTTCCAGAGCTACGCGCTGTATCCGCACATGACGGTGGGCGAGAACATGGGCTTCAGCCTGCGGCTGCGCAACGCCGAGAAGTCGGTGACCGACGAGCGCGTGGCGCGGGCCGCGAAGATTCTCAACCTCGATGCGCTGCTGGGGCGCTACCCGCGCGAACTGTCGGGTGGCCAGCGGCAGCGCGTGGCGATGGGGCGCGCCATCGTGCGCGACCCGAAGGTCTTTCTGTTCGACGAACCGCTGTCGAACCTCGACGCCAAGCTGCGCGTGGCGATGCGTGCCGAGATCAAGGCGCTGCACCAGCGCCTGAAGACCACCACGGTGTACGTGACGCACGACCAGATCGAGGCCATGACCATGGCCGACCGCATCGTGGTGATGCACGACGGCATCGTCGAGCAGATCGGTACGCCGCTCGACCTGTACGACCGCCCCGACAACCTGTTCGTTGCGCAGTTCATCGGCTCGCCGTCGATGAACGTCATCGAGGGCACGGTGCGGCGCTCGGGCGACGAATGCCATGTCGAGGCGCAGGGCGCGCGCTGGCCTGTGCCGCTGGGCACTCCGGCGCCCGACGGGCAACCGGTGCACTACGGCATTCGCCCCGGCGACATCACGCTGGGTGGCGGCTCGAGCGGCGTGGAGGCCAAGGTGATCGTGGTCGAGCCCACGGGCGCCGAGACCGAGCTGCTGGTGCAGGTCGGCGAAGCCAAGCTGGTGCTGGCGGTGCACGGCCGGGTCGATGCGCGGCCCGACGACATCGTGCGCCTGGCAATCGACGCCGAGAGCGTGCACCTGTTCGACCGGCAGACCGGCAAGCGCATGGGTTGATCCGGCCCCGTGACCGGGTTCAGGCCGTGCGCAGCCGCAGCAGTGCGCGCACGAATCCGTGGTCCGAGCGCGAGCGGTCGCGCCCTTCGTGCAGGTGGTCGTTGAAGTAGTCGACCCGCCGCACGTCGCCCAGGCTGTGGCGGCTGCTCGCGACGAACTCCTCGCTCACGAGGATCTGGTCGAGCACGTCGGGAAAGCCCTGGTGAATGTGCGAATAGGCCACGTCTTTCTTCAGCGCCGACTCGCCCTGCATCTCGTAGGCGTTGAACAGCGCCACGTCGCGCGCGGCCTTGTCGTAGGCGACTTCGGAGGTCGCGGCCACCAGTTGCGTGGTCACGCTGTGCGGGTTGTCGTTGAAGTCGCCCATCACCACCAGCGGCACGTTCGTGCCCTGCAGCAGGTCGATGACGATGCAGCGCAGGGCCGCGGCTTCGGCGCCGCGCATCAGCAGCGAGCGCAGCGAAGCCATCACGCCCACCTTGCGGTCGTCGCGGTCTTCGAGGTGGTTGCCCTGCGCGTCCTGCAGGAACTTCGGCCGCTTGGATTTCAGGTGCACCGTCAGCACGTGCACCAGCTGGCCGTGCTTCATGCGCAGCGTGGCCAGCAGGGGCGGGCGCTCGAAGCGCGTGTGCGGGCCCAGCCCGGGCACCTCGACACCGAAGCCGGGCGGAAAGTCGACGAAAGACTGGGTGTGCTCCACCTGCAGCCGCGTCGCGATGCCGACGCGCGGCGTGCCCTGCGCACCGGGGCGTCCGGGCGTGCCCGGCGGGCTTGCGGGCGGCGGCGAGTTCTCGGCGCCGGGCACCGAGACGAAGTCGTAGCGCAGGCCGCTGCGTGCGATGGCGGCTTTAAGGGCCGCTTCGTCCCACACCTCCTGCACCGCGAGCACGTCGGCATTGAGCGCATGGAAGCGCTCGCCGATCCAGTCGATCTTTCGCTCGTACTCGCGCTCGTTGTAGGCGTCCTGGTTCTCGTAGTACACGCGGTTCGGGTTAGCGAGATTGAGAAGGTTGCAGGTGGCTACGAAGAGCGTGGCGTAGTTGGGTGGGATGTATTGCATGGAAACACGATTGTGTCCCGGGTTAGGATTTCAGGCTGAGGTGCGCGCGCTACGTCATCCATGTCATTCGATGGCGAGGCCGGCCGCAAGAAACAACAACGAAACCGGGGAGCCGCCCAGCGCGGAATGCATGAAGCTCATCCAGATCACCACCTGCGCCGTGGCGGCGCTGCTCGTTGCCGGCTGCGCGTCCAGGAGCTATCCATCGATGTCCTTCGGCGGCAGCCTTGTCGAACACAGCCTGCTGCGCGTCGACGACCATGTGTCCTTTGCCCTGAAAGATGGGCCCGAGACGCGCAACTTCACGGTCGCGTGCGATGCGCCGCAGGCGTGGTTGCTCTACTCCGACCTGCGCACCGGCCGCAGCTATCCGGTGACCGGCCGGCGCCATGGCGTGCGCAAGGAGCTTGATGAGCGCCAGGCGTTGGCCCTGAAGGCGCAGCCGGCGGTCGAGCGCGCATGCCGCGCGGCGCCGCTCGATTGGCGCGAGGTGCAACGCAGCGCGGACGGCACATTCACGCTCATCGACATCGCGAGCATCGAGACATCCGACGGCGCCTTGCTCTTCTGGGGCGCGTTCGACTATCCGCGCATGGACTTCGACCCGCCTTACCGGGCACCCTTCGGCCAGAAGCGCGAGCGCTTCTGGCTCGCGTGCCCGTCGCAGTCCTATGCGCAGGTGAGCGGCTTCGACATCGACGAGCGCGGCCGCGTCACGGACGGCCGGGTCGAGGGCGACAAGGCCAGGTCGAACACGGTCGGCGGCGACACGAACGCGGACTACAAGGCGCTCTTCAAGGCGGCCTGCGGCGGGGCAGCGGAACGGCAGGCGTTGCCAGCCTTCACGGCTCGCGCCAAGGCGCTGCCCGACCCCACAGGCCTGACGCCGCCGAGCCCGGCGGTGCTGAACGCCATCTCGCAGCTGGGGCTTGCGCCGGCGCCCAAGCGCCTGAAGGGTGTCGTGCTCGAAGGCACATGGACCCGCGACGGAAAAGCGACGCCGACCCGCGACGAGCTGCAGATTGCGCCGGACGCGACAGCTTCCATGTTCCGGACCCGGGAAAAGACCGGCACGGGTCGCTCGGATGGCACGCGGTCGCAGGCGGCTTCGTTCCTGGGGCTGATCGACGTGAGCAGCTTCGTCAACTTTCTTCCCGGCTCCGACACGATCAGCCAGGCCACGACCGATCTCACGTTGACGGGCGACTGGCAACGCATGGCCGTGGGCTCGGAGTTGCGCTACGCCACGAAGAAGCTGAGCCTGCTCAGCATGATCGGCGGAACGACCTACGACTACACGACGGTCTGCAAAGTCGTCGGCGTGAGCGCGGCCGCCGAGCTTCATCCCACCCTGAGCGGCGACGCCCGGCGCCTGGAGTGCCGCATGCAGCCCGACTCGCTCGAACGGACCAGCACCTACGTGTATCTGGGCGACTACGGCTATGCCCTGCAGCTGCGGGAGGTGGTGGGCAAGCCGCTTTCGGAAAGCATCAAGAAGATCACTGCGGTCGAGCAGTGAGCGCAGCCGTGGCGCATCGGCGTGCGCTCTCCTGCGGGAGCACAAAGGAAAAGGGCACCGAAGTGCCCTTTTTCAATTGCCGTAGAAGCGTGCTGCCTGCCGCGTCTTAGCGACCGAACGAACGGCCACCGCCGCCGCCGGAGCGGCCACCGCCGCCACCGCCGTAGCCACCACCGCCGCCACCCGAACGGCCACCGCCGCCCGAACGGTTGCCGCCGTAGCCGCCACCACCACCGCCACCCGGGCGGCCGCGTCCACGGCCGCCACCCATGTGGTCGACGCTCGTGCGCAACGGATCGGGCTGGCCGTCGCCACCGGCGACCGCTTCGGCGCGCAGGTGCGCGACCTGGTTGGCCTGCGTCGGGCTGTGGCTGTTGCCGTGATGGCGCGGTTGGCGCTCGTCATGCGGCAGATGGTTCTGTTGTTGATGCTGGGGCGCATGGTGCGGCGTGCGTGCCGGACCTTGCGGGCCACGGCCTTGCGCCGGGCGTGCACCCTGGCCGCGCGGGCCTTGGCCCTGGCCGCCGCCATTGGCATTGCGGCCTTGACCGCCGCCACCACCGCCGCCGCCCTGGCCGCCGCCACGGCGTTGACCGCCGCCGCCACCGCCACCAGCGCGCTCGCCGCCACCCTGGCCGGCCTTGTTCTCGCGGATGCGCGACAGCATCTCGGTGCGTGCGGCCTTGGCGGCTGCCTGCATCACGTCGCGGCTCGGCGGACGGCCGGCGCCGCCCCAGATCGTCTGGCGACCCATGGCGATCGGCTCGGCGCGTTCGCCGTCTTCAGGACCGAAGCCCTCGACCAGCTGCACCGGAATCGTCTGCTTGGTGAAGCGTTCGATTTCCTGCATGAAGCCTTCTTCGTCCAGGCACACGAAGCTCACGGCCTCGCCGCTCGAGCCGGCACGGCCGGTGCGGCCGATGCGGTGAACGTAGTCTTCGCTGACGTTCGGGATTTCGTAGTTCACGACGTGCGGCAGCTCGTCGATGTCGATGCCGCGGGCCGCGATGTCGGTGGCCACCAGCGCGCGGATGTCGCCGCTCTTGAAGCCGGCCAGCGCCTGCGTGCGGGCGCTCTGGCTTTTGTTGCCGTGCAGCGCCATCGCCTCGATGCCGTTCTTGGTGAGGAATTCGGCCACGCTGTTGGCACCGAACTTGGTGCGCGTGAACACGAGCACCTGGCTCCACTTGTTCTCGTTGATGATGTGCGCGAGCAGCGCCTTCTTCTTGCCGCGGCCCACGGGGTGGATCACCTGGGTGATGCGCTGCACGGTGGTGTTGCGCGGCGTGACCTGGATGCTCTGCGGGTTCTTGAGCAGCGTGGCGGCCAGATCGCGAATTTCGTCGCTGAAGGTGGCCGAGAACAGCAGGCTCTGCTTTTCCTTGGGCACCAGCGCCAGGATCTTCTTCACGTCGTGGATGAAGCCCATGTCGAGCATGCGGTCGGCTTCGTCGAGGATCAGCATCTGGACCTGGCTCAGGTCGAGCATGCCTTGCTGTTGCAGGTCGAGCAGGCGGCCGGGGGTGGCCACGAGGATGTCGACACCCTTCTTGAGCTTGCTGATCTGCGGGTTCATGCCGACGCCGCCGAAGATCACGGTCGAGTCGAGCTGCAGGTACTTGCCGTAGGTGCGCACGGACTCTTCGACCTGGGCCGCGAGTTCGCGGGTGGGGGTGAGCACCAGGGCACGGATGCCGACGCCGCCGAACTTGTTGGTGGCGCTGCGGCTCATGGTGAGCTTGTGCAGCATGGGCAGCGTGAAGGCGGCCGTCTTGCCGGTGCCGGTCTGGGCGCCGCCGAGCAGGTCATGACCTTCGAGCACGGCGGGGATGGCTTGCGCCTGGATGGGGGTCGGGGTGTCGTAACCGTGCTCGTGCACAGCCTTCAAGATGGCGGGAGCCAGCTTCAGTTCGTCAAAATTCATTGGAAACAATAAGCGCCATACACGGCGCAGTGGCATCGGCCCGCTTGGCGTCTTGTTGACGCCGAGCCAGTCAAGGCAGATGAAGGTCAGGGGTGGGAGCCGGAAAACCCGTTGTAAAAAAGGGCCTTCTTCGTCCCCGGCAGAGAGCCGGTGTTGCGGGCAACTGGACCCGGCAACGGTGCCTATTGTCGCATGAGTCGATAATCGGTGGTTTGCCGCGCCCGAATGCCTCCTGAATGGTCTTTTCTGGCGCCCGCGCTTTTTCCCGAATCTTTGTACCCAAGGTAACTACCCCCAGATGGCTCAATACGTCTATTCGATGAACCGCGTCAGCAAGACCGTGCCGCCCAAGCGGCAGCTCTTGAAAGACATTTCGCTCTCTTTCTTCCCCGGCGCCAAGATCGGCGTGCTCGGTCTGAACGGCTCGGGCAAGTCGACGCTGCTCAAGATCATGGCGGGTGTGGACAAGGAGTTCGAGGGCGAGGCACTGCCCATGCCGGGAATGACCATCGGCTACCTGGAGCAGGAGCCCAAGCTCAACGCCGAGCACACGGTGCGCGAATCGGTCGAGGAGTCCATGGGCGCAGTGTTCGCGGCCAAGGCGCGCCTTGAAGAGGTGTACATCGCCTATGGCGCCGAAGACGCCGATTTCGACGCGCTGGCGGCCGAGCAGGCCCAGCTCGAAGCCATCATCGCCACCGCCGGCACCGATTCCGAACATCAGCTCGAAATTGCCGCCGACGCACTGCGCTTGCCGCCGTGGGACGCCAAGATCGGCCTGCTCTCGGGCGGTGAAAAGCGGCGCGTGGCGCTGTGCCGCCTGTTGCTGTCCAAGCCCGACATGCTGCTGCTCGACGAGCCGACCAACCACCTGGACGCCGAATCGGTGGAGTGGCTCGAAGTGTTCCTGCAGCGCTTCACGGGCACCGTGGTGGCCATCACCCACGATCGCTACTTCCTGGACAACGCGGCCGAATGGATCCTGGAAATGGACCGCGGTCGCGGCATTCCCTGGAAGGGCAACTACAGCACCTGGCTCGAGCAGAAGGGCGAACGCCTGGCGCAGGAGCAAAAGAGCGAAGAAGCCCACGCCAAGGCCCTGAAGAAGGAACTGGAGTGGTCGCGCCAGAACCCGAAGGCACGCCAGGCCAAGAGCAAGTCGCGCCTGGCCCGCTTCGAAGAGCTGAGCGACATGGAATACCAGAAGCGCAACGAAACGCAGGAAATCTTCATTCCCGTGGCGGAGCGGCTGGGCCAGCAGGTGTTCGAGTTCCACGGCGTCAGCAAGTCCTTCGGCGACCGCATGCTGATCGACAACCTGAGCTTCACCGTGCCGCCGGGCGCCATCGTCGGCATCATCGGCCCGAACGGCGCCGGCAAGTCGACGCTCTTCAAGCTGCTCGCGGGCAAGGAACAGCCGGACACCGGCGAAGTCGTCATCGGCTCGACCGTCAAGATGGCCTTCGTCGACCAGCACCGCGACGAACTGGCCAACCAGAAGACCGTGTGGGAAGACATCTCGAACGGCCTGGACATCATCAACGTCGGCAAGTTCCAGATGGCCAGCCGCGCGTATGCGGGCCGCTTCAACTTCAACGGCGCGGACCAGCAGAAGAAGGTCGGCACGCTGTCGGGCGGTGAACGCGGCCGCCTGCACCTGGCCAAGACGCTGATCGCTGGCGGCAACGTGCTGCTGCTTGACGAACCGTCGAACGACCTGGACGTCGAAACCCTGCGCGCGCTCGAAGACGCGCTGCTCGAGTTCGCCGGCACCGTCATGGTCATCAGCCATGACCGCTGGTTCCTCGACCGTATCGCCACGCACATCCTGGCCGCCGAAGGCGACAGCCAGTGGACCTTCTTCGACGGCAACTACCAGGAGTACGAAGCCGACAAGAAGAAGCGCCTCGGCGAAGAAGGCGCCAAGCCGAAACGCATGCGCTACAAGGCCCTCAAGTAAGGCCTGGTCTTTTCTCCCTCCCCTCCCGGGGGAGGGCCGGGGTGGGGGCCGACGGCCTCCAACCACCCCTCAAGCTGTCTCAGTAAGAGCGCGCGGTTCCGCAAGGGGCCGCGCGCTTTTTTCATCGTCCGCCGCAAACACTTCGCGCGCCGCCGTGAGCCCGTTCAGCGCGGCCGGAAAGCCCGCGTACACCGCCATCTGCATGATGACTTCGACCACTTCGGTGCGCGTGACGCCGACGTTCAGCGCGCCCTGGATGTGCACCTTCAACTGTGGTGCCGCATTGCCCATGGCCGTGAGCGCGGCCACCACCGCGATCTCGCGGGCACGCAGGTCGAGGCCGGGGCGCGAGTAGATGTCGCCGAACGGAAATTCGATCAGCAGGCGGGCGAAATCGGGCGCGATGCCGGCCAGGCTCTCGACCACCTTGATGCCGCCTTCACCGTCGATTTCCTGGAGCCTGGCCAGCCCGCGCGCGTAGCGCTGGTCGTCGTTGCTGCTGGGGTTCTTCAGGCTTGCTTGTGTGTTCGTCATCGCTCGTCTTTCTTTCCGGGCCTTGGCCCGACAACGAGGGGCGCTTCGTCTCGACCTTGGCCTTGGCCTCGATCGCGCGGTAGTGCGCGATCTTGAGCGAAAGCGCCTGCACCGATTGCTGCAGCGCCCGCACCCTGGCCTGAACCTCGGCGAGGTGCTGCTCGAGCATCTCGCGCCGTTCGCTCACGCTGGCGTCCCCCTGGCTTCGAAGCCCGGCGAAGGCCTGCATGCCCTGGATGGGCATGCCGGTTTCGCGCAGGCGCAACAGGAAAGCCAGCCAGTCCATGTCGGCGCTCGCATAGCGCCGCTGACCGCCCGGTGCACGGGACACCGCGGCAATCAGCCCGATGCGTTCGTAGTAGCGCAGCGTGTAGGCCGTGAGGCCGGTGCGCCGGGCGACTTCCGCAATGGTCAGGCTGGTTTCCATGGCGTTGAATCTCAAAGTTAGAGCGCGCTCCAAGTCAAGCGCCTTGTCGAACTATTTTTGCGAAAGGTGCAGGTCGGCATCGAGCCAGCCGCGCAGGCTGTTCACGAAGGCCAGGGCCTGCACCCGGGGCAGATCGTCCACCCGCACGATGGCTTCGGCAAGCTGCCCTTCGCGGATGCGGCGGGCGCGGCCGATGCCGTCCAGCAGCCCGCAGTGCAGCGGCGGCGTAACCCAGCGGCCATCGAGCAGCAGGGCGATGTTGCCGCGCGTGCATTCGGTGACTTCGCCATCGTGGTTCCAGAGCAGCGTGTCGAACACGCCGGCCTGCGTCGGCGCGAAGGCCTCGTAGTGCGCGCGCCGCGTGGTCTTGAAGCGCGAGAACTCGCTTTGTGCTTCGTCGAACGCACGAGAGGCCAGCTGAAGCCGCACGCGCGCCGGCGCCGCGTCCATGGCAAAGGCTTCGGCGCGGGGCTGGCCTTGCGCGTCGAGCAGCAGGCGCACGCGCCACGAGCCCGCCGGGTGGGCGTCGCGCAGGCGCGCCAGGCAGGCGGCCACGAGCGACTCGTTCCATGCGTAGCCGAAGTGCGCGGCGGCATGGCGCATGCGCGCCAGGTGCGCGGAGGCGTCGCGCAGGTCGCCATCGGCCAGTGCCAAGGTTTCGAGCAGTTCGAAGGGGGTCATGGCCCCGGACGATACAGGCGCGACAGGCCCGACAGGCCCGACAGGCGCATGGCCGCGGCCCAGGAAGGCCCGCTTGTGGCGCCATTCGTCCCATTCCGCATCCGCACGCGCATCGGCCGTGATGCCGCTGCCGATGCCGCAGCGCGCCTCGGTGCCGCGCAGCGTCACGGTGCGTATCGGCACGTTGAAGGTCGCGTGGCCGCCCGGACGCACCACGCCCACCGCGCCGCAATAAACGCCACGCGCCTCGGGCTCCAGGCCGCGGATCAGCCGCATCGCACTGACCTTCGGCGCCCCGGTGATCGAGCCGCACGGGAACAGCGCCGCGAACACGTCCACCAGCGAGGTGCCGTCGCGCACCTTCGCCTCGACGTCGGAGGTCATCTGCCACACCGTCGGCAATGCCTCGGTGTGGAAGAGCCGGGGCACGCGCACCGAAAAAGGCTGCGCCACGCGCGAGAGGTCGTTGCGGATCAGGTCGACGATCATCACGTTCTCGGCCCGTTCCTTGGGCACGCTGCGCAGTTGCAAGGCCAGCGCCTCGTCTTCGGCGGGCGTCGCGCCGCGCGGGGCGGTGCCTTTCATGGGGCGGGCCAGGATGCGCTCGCCCTGCCAGTCGAAGAACAGCTCGGGTGACACCGACAGCACCTGCTCGCCGCCGGTGTTGATGAAGGCGGCGTAGCCATTCGGCTGCGCCCGTTTCAGGGCCATGAACCAGGCCAGCGGGTCAGCACCATCGAACGCGGCGCGCAGCGGTGCCGTGTAGTTGAGCTGGTAGAGCTCGCCATTGCCGATGGCGCGGTGGATGGCCTCCATGTTCCGGTCGAACGCGGCACGCGACAGCGTGGATTGCCATTCGACCGCGAGCACCGGCAACGCATCGGATGCCTGCGCCGAAGGCCATGGCAACGGCGCGTCATGCACGCCGAACCACGCCAGTGGCCCATCGGCCGCGTGCACCGCGAACGCGGGGTCGAAAGCGGCAGCCGCTTCATAACGCAGGTAGCCCACGCACCAGCGCCCCTCGCGGGACAGCGCCTCGACGGCTTCCAGCACCGGCCGCACTTCGGTTGGCGTGCGTGCCACCAGCACGCGCGAAGGCGCATCGAAGGCCGCACGCAGCCGGGTCTTGCCGTCGCTTCGCGGTTCGGCGAAATCGATCAGCGCCTGCACCGGCAACGCGTCAGGCAGCTTCGGTCGCACCCGGTTGGCTGTCCGTTGAATCGGCCTTGGGCGGCGAGCCCGCCAGCACCCGCTTGCGCACCGCGTAGATGTTGTTGCGCAGCGCATAAAGCTCGTCGGCGTAAGACAGCGGCACGGCCACCTTGTTGACCACGCGGTCGAGTTCATCGAGCTCCTTGAGCAGCGCGTCGCGCTCGCCGCGCCGGGCGTCCACCTTGCCCTCGATGTCGCGCAGCCGCGCGTACCAGCGGAACACGCGGCGCCGCACGCGGAACTGGTACAGCGGCGGAATCACGCGGCTCAGCGGCAGCATCAGCACCAGCAGGCCACCCAGCACCAGCCACATGCGCTCGACCAGGTTGCTGGCCCAGAACGGCAGGTAGCGCTGCCAGACCGGCGGCGTGCCGTTGATCGCGCGGTCGCCTTCGGGGCTCACCGGCAGTTCGCTGGTGCGCGTGTTCGGAAAATCGCGTGCACGATTGAACCAGCCGGCGCCACTGTGCACTGTTTGCGCCGCCTGCGCGAACAGCTGGCGCAGCGCCGGATGGGTTTCCTCGCGCGACAGCAGCGACGTCGTGGCTGCGAGCAGCGTCACGTCGTGCGGCGGCAGGTCTTTGGAGAGGTCGACCACGCCGCGCGGCAGCGTGACCGCCGACAGGAACGGAAAGCGCCGCGAATAGGCATCGGCCTGGCCGAAGTCCATGAGCTTGATCTCGCCCGAGCGCAGCAGGTGCTGCACCTGCGGCGACTGCGGCGCCGAAGACAGCACGATGGCGTCGAGCAACCCGGCGTCCAGCGCCGCCGCGGCCGAGGCTTGTTCGAGGTTCGACAGCAGCACGTCGTCGGGCCCGAGCTTGTTGGCCTTGAACAGGCGCTCCATGATCTCGGGCAGCCCGCTGCCCGGCATGTCGACGTTCACGCGCAGGCCGCGCAATTGCGTGAGCGATGTCAGCGTGGCGGTCTTGCGGTCGATCTTCTGCGCCGAGTCGGTGCGGTAGAACAGCCAGACCGGCTCGAAAAACAGGCTGCCGAGCGAGTTGAGGCCGGCCTCCTCGTCGGCCACCGGGTCGGCGCTGCCGCCGCGCACGAAGCCCACGTCGGCGCCGCCGGTGCGCAGCAGCTGCAGGTTCTCGGTCGAGCCAGAGGTGGCTTTCAGTTCGACCTCGATGCCGCTGTGCTTCAGTGCCTCCGCATAGCGCTTGCCGAACTGCGCGTAGGCGCTGCCCGTCGGGCCGGTGGCCAGCGTCACGTGCTTCGGAGGCTGCGGCTGCAACCACCAGTAGGCCGCGATCAGCAGGCCGATGACGAGAAACACGATCGGCCCCGCCGAGGCGATCAGGTCCCGGATCGACAGCAGGATCAGCTTCAGGGTCCTGGGGAACGCCATGGTGGTCCTTTCTTTTTTCTCTTTGTTTCAGCCACTGTGCCGCTTCGTCGCGCCGCCGCTCAACCGCGCGCCGGGGCCAGGTCGGCGGCCGAGGGAACGTGCAGGTCGCCCACCGTGACGCTGCGTGCCGCATGCACCGCGCGCAGCGTGGCAATGGCCACCACCTCGGCCGCCATGGTGCTCAGCACGGTCATGCCCGGTGCATTGCCTTCCAGCGGCACGCGGCCGGTGGCCAGCGCGAACAGGGTGTCGCCGTCGCTCATGGTGTGCACCGGGTTGATGGCGCGCGCCAGCCCGTCGTGTGACACGTTGGCGAGCCGGTTGGCTTGCACCTTGGTCAGCATGGCGTCGGTGGCGATCACGCCGATGGTGGTGTTGGTGCCCGCCAGCAGGGGCTTGGGCAGGTCGCCGCGCAGCAGTGCGCGGCGCGTGTCGAGCAGGGCCTTGCCGTCTTCGGTGCGGGCACCGGCCACGGGCTGGCCGGTGTTGTGGTCGATCACGTCGCCCAGCGAATTGACCGCGATCAGCGCGCCCACCGTGACGCCGCCCACCGTGACCGACGCGGTGCCGACGCCGCCCTTCATTGCGCGGTTCACGCCGAACAGCTTGCCCACCAGCGCGCCGGTGCCGGCGCCCACGTTGCCTTCGGCCGGGGCGGCGGTGCTTGCCGCTTCGCAGGCCGCGTAGCCGGCGGCCGCGTCGGGGCGGATGCGTGCATCGCCCATCGGCAGGTCGAACAGCACCGCGGCGGGCACGATGGGCAGGGTGCCGAAGCGCACGTCCATGCCGATGCCGCGCTCTTCCATCCAGCGCATGGCGCCCTCGGCGGCGGCCAGGCCCCAGGCGCTGCCGCCCGCGAGCATCACGGCGTGCACGTGCTGCACCAGGTTGCCGGGGGCCAGCAGGTCGGTCTCGCGCGTGCCAGGGGCCGCGCCACGCACGTCCACGCCGCCCACGGCGCCTTCGCGCGCCATGATCACGGTGCAGCCGGTGGGGCGGCGGGTGTCGGAGAAATGGCCGACCTCGATGCCGGCGACGTCGGTGATCGAGCCGGCGGAATCGGCGGGGCTGGAGGAGCGGGAGGGAGAAGAAGAGGGGGCTGACATGGCGGCCGATTATGAGACCGCGCCTTCGTCACCGTCGCCCTGGCAGTTGCAAGAAGTAGTTTCTTCCGTCGTCGGCGCCAGTGCCCGTCAGCGACCGCCAGTGCCCGTCAGCGACCGCTTGCGCCGGCCTTGATGTCCATGAAGCGCCCGTAGCCCTGCAGCTTCTCGTAGCGCTGGTCGAGCAGCGCCTGGGGCTTCAGGTCGGACAGCTGCCGCAGCGCGTCGCCCAGGGCGCGCTTGAGCGAGGCCGCGGCCTGCTTCGGATCGCGGTGGGCACCGCCGACCGGTTCGTTCACGATCTTGTCGATCAGGCCCAGCGCCTTCAGCCGCGGGGCGGTGATGCCCAGGGCCTCGGCGGCGTCTTGCGCCCGTTCGCTGGTCTTCCAGAGAATCGACGCGCAGCCTTCGGGGCTGATCACCGAATACACGGCGTACTGCAGCATCAGCATCTGGTCGGCCACGGCAATGCCGAGCGCGCCGCCGGAGCCGCCTTCGCCGATCACGGTGGTGATGATCGGCACTTCAAGCTGCGCCATTTCCAGGATGTTGCGGCCAATGGCTTCGGACTGCCCGCGCTCCTCGGCATCGATGCCGGGGTAGGCGCCCATGGTGTCCACGAAGGTGAAAACCGGCAGGCCGAATTTTTCAGCCGTCTTCATCAGGCGCAATGCCTTGCGATACCCCTCGGGCTTGCACATGCCGTAGTTGCGCAGCACGCGCTCGCGGGTGTCGGCGCCGCGCTGGTGGCCCAGCACCATGCAGGGCGTGCCGTTGAAGCGGGCCAGCCCGCCCACCAGCGCCATGTCGTCGGCGTAGTGGCGGTCGCCGTGCATCTCCACGAAGTCGGTGAAGATGGCCTGGATGTAGTCGAGCGTGAGCGGGCGTTCGGGGTGCCGCGCGATCTTGAAGACCTGCCAGGGCGTGAGCTCGCCGTAGATGTCCTTGGTGAGCTGCTGGCCCTTCTTGTCGAGCTGGTCGATTTCCTGGGAGATATCGACCGCGGAGCCTTCCTGCATCGATCGCAATGCCTCGATTCTTGATTCGAGGTCCGCGATGGGTTGTTCGAAGTCGAGATAGCTTCGTTTGGGCAAGTTCTGTTCCTGTGTCCGGCGTGTTCGTCGCCGCATTCTAGGGATGCGGCGACGGGCTCCCCGGCCGGACTCAGTTCGCCGGGTCGATCGACAGCACGGTCAGCGCGCCATCGACCTTGTCGGCCGTGAAGCGCACCTTGTCGCCGGCCTTCACCTTGGCCAGCAGGGCCGGGTCTTTCACGCGGAAGACCATCGTCATGCCGGTCATGTCGAGATTCTGGATGTCGCCGTGCTTCAGCGTGATCTTGTTCGTTTCGGTATCGATCTTGCGCACTTCGCCGTCGACTGACGGCAGTGCGGCCTGTGCAAAAGCGGCGGCGGCAAGCAGGGCGGCCGACAGGGCGGTGAGAATTTTTTTCATGGGAAATGTCCTTGCTATAGGTATGAGGAGGGGGCTTCAGCGATAGCTCTGGTAGACGCGCGTGCTGCCATCGGCCAGCACCAGCAGCACGTCGTACGGATCGCGCTGGTCGCCATAGGCGGCGCCGTCCATGCCGGGCGAGCCGACCGGCATGCCGGGCACCGCGAGGCCGATGGCCTTGGGCTTTTCCTTCAGCAGGCGATGCACCTCGCGCGCGGGCACATGGCCCTCGATGGCATAGCCGCCAACCCGGCCGGTGTGGCACGAGCCCAGCTTGGCGGGCACGCCCAGCCGTTCGCGCGCGGCGCTGTTGCCTTCGTCGTGCACGCGCGTGGCCAGGCCGTTCTTGTTCAGGTGCCTGACCCAGTCCTGGCAACAGCCGCAGTTCGGGTCTTTCCAGATCTCGACCATCGGTGCCGCGGCCAGGGCGGCCATCGGCAGCGTGGCCGTGGCGGCCAGCGCCAGCAGCGGGGCGGCGCGCTTCAGCAGTGTTCGTCGTTGCATGGGTTTTTCCTTTCTGTCTTTTCTTCGGTTGTCTCAACGCTTGGGCGCGGCGGCCAGCACGCGGATGCGGCCGGCCATGCCCAGTTCGTAGTGGTCCTTCACCAGGCAGGCGAAGTCGAAGTCGCCGGCGCGGTTGAAGGTCCAGACCATGTCGCCGGTCTTGCCGGCGGGCACGTGGACCATCCACGGGTCGTTGTGCTCCATGTCGGGAAATTTCTTCATCATGGCCGCGTGCGCCTCGATCTCGGCCGTGGTGCCCAGCACCAGTTCGTGCAGTTCCTTGCCACGGTTCTTCAGCCGGAGGCGAAGGGTGTCGCCCTCGCGCACTTCGATCACCGAGGGCGTGAACGTCATGTCGTCGGCCATCGCGATGTCGATGGTGCGTTTCACCGCGCGCGCTTCGCCGGCGATGCCCCAGGGCTTCTGCTCGGGCGCTGCCGTTGCTGTTGCCGTACGCGGCTTGGCGCCGTGGTTTTCGTGGGCCTGCGCCGTGGTGGTGGTGGCCGTCGTTGCCGCGAAAACGAGGCAGGCGGCCAGGGATGCGAATGTCTTGTTCATGAAATGGGCTCCGGAAAATTGATCGTCGGTTCAGTGGTTGTGGGCGCCGTGGCCCGAAGGCTTTCGCACCGTGGCGTCGGTCTTGCCGCTGTTGCTGCCGCCGTCCTTGGCCGAAGGCGCATTGCGCGTGGCCGGCGGCACGGCCGCGCCCGGCACTTCGCGCGCGACGGTCCCGGCCGGGTGCTTGAACCAGCCCGGGTCGCGGTAGTCGCCCGCCTTCTGGTCGCGCCGCACCTTGAGCAGCGTGAACATGCCGCCCATCTCGGCCGAGCCGAAGGGGCCGGTGCCGGTCATCATCGGCAGCGTGTTGTCGGGAATGGGCATTTCCATCTCGCCCATGTCGGCCATGCCCTTGTCGCCCATCACCATGTAGTCGGGCACGAGCTTCCTGATTTTTTCGGCCACGCCCTTGTGGTCCACGCCGATCATGGTCGGCACGTCGTGACCCATCGGCCCCATGGTGTGGTGCGCCTTGTGGCAATGCAGTGCCCAGTCGCCTTCCTCGTCGGCAATGAACTCCATCTGCCGCATCTGGCCCACCGCCACGTCGACCGACACCTCGGGCCAGCGCGCCGTGCGCGGCACCGGGCCGCCGTCGGTGCCCGTGACCTCGAACTCGTGGCCGTGTATGTGGATGGGGTGGTTGGTCATCGTGAGGTTGCCCGCGCGAATGCGCACGCGGTCGCCCTTGCGCACGTTGAGCGTGTCGATGGCCGGGAACACGCGGCTGTTGAAGCTCCAGATGTTGAAGTCGGTCATGGTGTTGACCTTGGGCGTGGCGCTGCCGGGCTCGACGTCGAAGCTGCCGAGCAGAAAGCAGAAGTCGCGCTGCACGGTCTCGATGAGCGGATGCTCCGCCTTCGGATGCGTGACCCAGAAGCCCATCATTCCCATGGCCATCTGCACCATTTCGTCGGCATGCGGGTGGTACATGAAGGTGCCGGGCCGCCGCGCGGTGAACTCGTAGACGAAGGTCTTGCCCGGCGGAATGTGCGGCTGCGTGATGCCGCCCACGCCATCCATGCCATTGGGCAGGCGCTGGCCGTGCCAGTGCACGGTGGTGTGTTCGGGCAGCTTGTTGGTGACGTAGATGCGGACCCTGTCGCCCTCGACGACCTCGATGGTCGGGCCGGGCGACTGGCCGTTGTAGCCCCACATGTTGACCTTGAAGCCGGGCGCCATTTCGCGCACGACAGGCTCGGCGACAAGGTGAAATTCCTTGACGCCGGCGTTCATGCGCCAGGGTAGCGTCCAGCCGTTGAGGGTGACGACGGGGTTGTACGGCCGGCCGTTCGGCGGCACGAGCGGTGGCGCGGTGGCGGTGGAGCTTTGCGTCACGGGCTCGGGCAGGGCAGCCATCGATACGCGGCTGACGGTGGTCGCGGCGACGGCCGTGGCAGCGCCCGCGAAGAAGTTGCGTCGGTTCATTTCAGTTGTCCTTGCGGGAGGGCTGCGAGGGGGCTGGGTACGGGTGCGGGTGCGGATTCATTCGGGGCGCGTGCGGACGACACCGGGTGGTCCCCTCCG
>NZ_QAJK01000105.1 GCF_003852515.1 Variovorax sp. KBW07
ATTCGCACATGGACGCGCTGCTGGTGCACCGCTGATCAACGACCGCTCTGATGTCGCTTGCGCCGGCGGTGTGCTCTGCGTAGCGAAATAAAGGAGGAGCGAAGCGGGGGACATTCGCGGAGCAGAGCACACCGTCGGCGTGGGCGTCGCCCTGAACAGCAGAGTGAACATCGCCCTGAACAACGTCTACCAGTTTCTTGGGATTGGCAGCGCCCACCGCGCCGCATAGCATCGCGCACCCATCGAAACGAGGCGAGTTTGTGGTTCAACTGAAGAGTCTGCAGCGCCTTGCTGCGTGGAATGCGGCATGCGTGGCCGCACTGGTACTGGCGGCATGCGGTGGAGGCGGTGGTGGGAGCGCCGGCATCGGCTTGCTGCCCGTGGTGCCGGCCACCAGCTTCACCATCGGCGGCAACGTCTCGGGCCTCAACGGTACGCTGGTGCTGCGCAACAACGGCAAGGGCGACCTCACCCTCAAGGCCGATGGCGCCTTCAGCTTTTCCGACCCGGTGACCGCCGGCAACCCCTACGCCGTCAGCATCGCCCAGCAACCCGAAGGCCAGACCTGCGCCGTGAGCGCGGGCCAGGGCACGGCAACCGCCAACGTCACCGACGTGCGCGTGGCCTGCTCGGCCACCACGCACGCCGTGGGCGGCACGCTCTCGGGCCTGGCGGGTGGAACGCTGGTGCTGCGCAATAACGGCACGGACGCGCTGAGCCTCGCGGCCAATGGCAACTTCGCCTTCGCACAAGTCCTGCCCGAAGGCGCGATGTACGACGTGACCGTTCACATGCAACCGGCCGGACAGCTGTGCACCCTCACCGGTGCCAGTGGCACGGTCGATGCGGCCGTCACCTCGGTCGTGGCTGTTTGCGCCGTCGATCCGTCGGCGGTGCCGCCGCCGATTCCCGCCGCGCCCACCGTGGGCTACGCGCCCAAGTCGTTCCTGTTCAGCTGGCCGGCCGTCGCCCACACCAGCTACTACCGGCTGGGCGAAGACCCGGGCGCCACAGGCAGCTTCACCGTGCTGGCCGACAACCTCGGCAGCACCACCTATGCGCTGCAGGACCTGACGCTGACCCAGCCGCCGGCTGCCTGGCGCTATGCCCTGCAGGCCTGCAATGCCCATGGCTGCAGCCCCTGGTCGCTGCCGGTCACGGCGGATGCCACCCGGGCCATCGGTTACTTCAAGCCGGGGGCCGCCGGCACCCGCAACTTCGGCCAGGCCGTTGCCCTGTCGCCGGACGGCAACGTCATGGCCGTCGGTGCTTCGGCCACGCTGGAGTTGTTCACGCGCAGTGCGGGCCAGTGGCAGTGGGCGCAAACGCTGAGCTTCCAGACCGCGAGCTATCCCAGGCCCGTCATTTCGGACGACGGCACGTTGCTGGTGGGCATGTTCGGCTACGACGGCGCGTTTGGCGACCAGGGTTTGGTGCAGGTGTTCTCCAGGACGCCATCGGGCTGGACGCAGGCCGACGAGTGGAACGCGCCGGTGCCGCGCACCATCGGCAACTTCGGCGCGTTCCTCGGCATCTCGCGGGACGGCACGGTGGCCGTGGTCAGCGAGTACATGAACGGCAGGGGCGGAAGCTTTCACGTGTACCGAAAGACAGGCGGCACCTGGGCCAGGGAAGCCACCATCGAACCCGAGCACGTGCAGTTGGGTGCGCTGTTCGGCGTGCAGGCCAAGATCTCGGCCGACGGCGGCACCATCGTGGTGGGCGCGCAGTACGACCGCAGCGGCTCGCTCACCGATGAAACCGACACCAGCGCGTCCAACGCCGGCGCGGCATTCGTCTATGGCTACGACACGGGCACGGGCACGTGGACCAAGCGCGCCTACCTCAAGGCACCGGTGCCCGGCACCGACAATCTGTTCGGGGCGACCACCGCCATATCGGGCGATGGCGACACGGTGATCATCGGCGCACGCAACGAGCCGGTCGCGGGCGTGTCTCGCGCGGGCGTCGCCTATGTGTTCCGGCGCAATGCGGGCACCTACGCCCTCGCCCAGACGATCCCGGCGCCCCTGCCCACGCCGGAGGCCACTTTCGGCGGCTTCGGCCTGGCGCTCACGCGGGACGGCACCGTCCTGGCGATTTCCGCGCGCGGCGACTCGAGCAGTGGAACCGGGGTCGATGGCGACGCGACGCAGGGCGCGGCCACGACGGCCGGCGCGGTTTACCTGTACCGGCTGGCAGGCCCGCAGTTCGCCCGCACCAGGTACCTGAAGGCACCCAACACCGGCAGCGGCGATCTGTTCGGCGACGCGATCGACATCTCGGCGGACGCCCGGACCATCGCGGTGGGAGCGGTGGGAGAAGCCAGCGCCGCGAGCGGCATCGGTGGCGACCAATCCAACAACAGCTTCGCCAGCCGGGGAGCGGTATACCTCTACTAGAGAGAGATATATATAGCGCCGGCCATCGCAGGCCGACTCAACGCATCGCTGCCTCGAAGAATTCCAGGATCTGTTCACCTAGCCACTGCTCGCCACTGTTGAAGTGGGCCATGACCGACACGTGGTTGTGCCCGGCCACGCTCAGGTGCCGCGGCGCGATGCGCCTTGCCTCGGCCATGCGCCACGCGAACTCGCAGGCATAGACGTCGAGCAGCGGGTTCTCGTACTGGGCATGGACGATGAAGGTGGGCAGCACCAGCCGGTGGGCATGCGCCATCGGCGACAACTGCCCATAGGCCGCCGGGTCGTCGCCGAAGTACGCGCGAACGCCGGCCGCGTTCGGGTTCTCCGGCAGCGCGTCGGCTTGCAGGCGGGCCGACACCAGCACCAGGCATCGCAGGTGCCGCCCCATGAAACCGAGCGTCGGGTCGCAGGCATAGCTTGCCGCATGCGTGCCTCCCGCGGAGTGCCCGACGAGGCAGACGGCATCGGCGTCGCCGCCATGTTCCTCCGCGTGGCGCGCGACCCATTCGCAGGCCGCGGCCACATCGCGGGCGCCTTCCGGGTGCGCGGCTTCGGGCGCGAGCCGGTACTCGACGTTGATGCCCACGCAGCCGTGCCGCGCGAACCACGCGAGCACGTTGCCGTACATCGCCGCGTTGATGTCCTTGCCGCCGCGCACGAAGGCGCCGCCATGCACGAACATCACCACCGGTGCACGCCGCGCACCATGCGGCCGGTACACATCGAGCACCTGCCGAGGATGCGCGCCATAGCCGAGGTCGCGGATCACTTCGTACGCATCGTCGGGCGCCGCCGTCAGCAGCGGCAGGTACGCGGCCTTTACGCGATCGCCGGCGGCGCGAATGTCCTGCTGCCACGCGGGTCCGGTCTCGCGCAGCAATCGGTCGATGGCTTCGGGCCTGGCTGTCGTCATGCGGTGGTCATGCGGTGGCCACGCGCATTCAGCCCGGCTTGAAGGCTGAGGCCTCGACCTCCACGCGCCACGCCGGATGGGCCAGCGCCCTGACGACCAGCAAGGTCGATGCCGGGCGTGCCTCGCCGAGAAACTCGGCGCGCACCGGTCCGAGCCGGCGCACGTCGCTGCCGTCGGTCAGGAAGGTCGTCACCTTCACGAGGTGCGACACGTCCATGTCCGCGGCGCGCAGCACCGCCACGAGATGGGTCCAGGCCAGCCGGGCCTGCTCCTCGAAGTCGTCGGACACGTTGCCGTCGGCCGTCATGCCGACCTGTCCGGAAATGCTCAGCCATGTGCCGGTGCCGCTCACGGCAATGCCATGGCTGTAGGGACCGCCGGGCGGCGGCACATCGGACAGTGCGATGCGGGTGGCGAGGGTGTTCGTCATCAGTGCACCGCCCCGTCGAGTTCTGGAATGAACGGGATCTCCACGCCGTACACGCCGATGTCTTCGCGAATCTTGTCCACGCCGCGCTTGATGATGCCCATCTCTTCGTCGGGGTGGGTGGCGCCCAGGCCGTAGTCCGCCGCCAGTGCGCGGTTGCGGCCGGAGCGCTGGCGCTCGTCGTCGGGCAGGTTCACGACCGCGTAGACGCCGTTGAGCAGGCTGCCGCGCAGCTTCTTCGCGACCTTCATGCCGATGGTCTTCTTCTCGTCGGGCGGCAGCTCGCTGAAGAAGCGCCGCATGATGATGCGGCCGAACTGGATGTGCCGCGCCTCGTCGCGCAGGATCAACCGGCAGGCCTCGCGGATCGAGTCGAAGCGTGCGTTTTCGTAGCGCGCCTGCAGCAGTTCGCCCGACAGTTGCTCGAACAGCGTGTTGACCGACAGGCCTGCAAAGAAGCTCATCGCCCGCTCGTCCTTCTCGTCGTGAAAGCGCGGAATGATGTCGCGAAAGTAATCGGCGCGCGGCGTGGGTTCGTACGCCCCCAGGTGCTCGGCGATGCGAAAGCTCGCCTCGTGGTGGCGGAATTCCTCGGCGATGAAGTTCGTGATGTGCTGCTTGATCTCGAAGGGCTGGTGCCCAAAGATCGCGTCGCGCAACCGCTCCGCGCCGTAGGGCGTTGCGCCATGTTCCATCCAGGCGCGCAGGCTCCACCATTCGGCGCCCGCCTGGCGGACCTCCGGCGGCAGGTCGGCCTCTTGCAGGTCGGTGTAGTCGATGTCGGCCACCGGGTCCCAGGCCAGTTCGCGCGCCTGCGTGCACAGGCGCCACACCTCCGGGTATTCCATCTTCGAGACCACGGGGTAGGGGTTGGGCACGGCAGGGATTTCTTCGAGCAATGAGGGCTGCATGGGCAATGTCCGTCGTGAATGGCTGGATGGTTGGCTTGAAGAGGGTTTCAAGACGAACGGCCATGCTAGGAAGGGCGTGCTGATACATCCAATACTGTTTAAAGTGGCTCGTCATTCGCCGCAGGTATCTCCACGCCCATGATCGAATTCAGGCAACTGCGCCAGTTCGTGGTGCTCGCCGAAGAGCTGAACTTCGGCCGCGCCGCCATCCGGCTCCACATGTCGCAACCGCCGCTCAGCGTGGCCATGCGCAACCTCGAGGCGCAGGTCGGCGCGATGCTGTTCGACCGCAGCCGGCACCACGTGCGCCTGACGCCCGCCGGCCAGGTCTTTCATAAAGATGCGCAGCGCTTGCTGCAGCAGGCCCAGGCCGCCATCGAGCGTGCGTGCCGCGCGGCGGAAGGGCTCGAGGGCTCGCTGCGCCTGTCCTTCGTGCCCAGCGCCGCGCTCAATGTGCTGCCCGCCATCTTCAAGCGCTTCCAGCACGACTACCCCACCGTGCAGTTGCGGCTGACCGCCGAGACCACCGCGCGCCAGCTCGAAGACCTGCGCAAGGGCGAGGTCGAGCTCGCGCTGGTGGTGGGCCCGGTGTACGAGGCACGCGACCTCGTGCTGGTCGACCTGCAGGCGCAGAAGTTCGTGATCGCGGTGCCGCGCAGCCATGCGCTGGCAGGCCGGCGCTGGGTGAAGATCGAGGCGCTGGCGGCGGAGCCGTTCATCTCGTTCCCGGCCTCGGAAGGCGCGGGCTTCGTCGCCGCATTGCTGGGCGCCTGCCAGTCGGCCGGCTTCCTGCCCCGCGTGGTGCAGGAGGCGGCGCAGATGCAGTCGATCCTGACGCTCGTGGCCGGGGGGCTCGGCATTGCGCTGGTGCCGGAATCGATGCGCATGCTGGCCATGGCCGACGTCGTGTTTCTCGAGATCGTCGACACCCACCCCCTGCCCACCTACCAGCTGATGTTTGCCCATGGCAGCAACAACGACAACCCGGTGGTGCAGTCTTTTCTCGCGGTGGCGCGCAAGACCGTCGAGCTGGTGGAGCGGTAGTCCGCACCGGGCACGCGACAAAACCGTGGTGATTCACGCCATGTATGAACCACCGCCGGTGAACGTATTGGACAGGCGGGCACCGGCGTTCGCACCATGCGGTTCCCCACATGGAGTTCCCCGATGAAACTGTTTCGCCAGTTGCTTGTCGTTCCGCTGCTCGCCGCCTGCACCGTTGTGCCGGCGCTGGCCCAGGGCTACCCCGAGCGCCCGATCACCCTCGTCGTGCCCTACCCCGCCGGCGGCTCGGCCGACATCCTGGCGCGCACGGTCGGCCAGAAGCTGTCGGTGCAACTCGAGCAGCCGGTCATCGTCGAGAACAAGGCCGGCGCGGGCACCGCCATCGGCGCGCGCGCCGTCGCGGAAGCCAAGCCCGACGGCTACACGCTGCTGCTCGGCACCGTGAGCTCCCAGGCCATCAACCCCGCCATGTCGAAGGTCGGCTACGACCCGGTGAAAGACTTTGCGCCGGTCAGCGCGCTGGCCTCCATTCCCTTCGTGCTGGTGGCCAACCCGGGCGTGGCGTACGGCAACGTGGCCGAGCTGATCGCCGCGGCCAAACAGAACCCGGGGTCGATCAGCTATGCGTCCGCGGGGCCGGGCACTTCCAACCAGCTGGCCGGCGAAATGCTCGCATCGGCCGCGAAGATCAAGCTGCTGCATGTGCCTTACAAGGGCAGCGCGCCCGCGCTGGGCGACGTGCTCGCAGGCCATGTGCCGCTGATGTTCGACCTGCAGACCACCTCGCTGCCGAACATCGCCACGCACAAGCTCAAGGCCCTGGCCGTGACGAGCAGCCAGCGCAGCCCCCTGCTCCCGGGCGTGCCGACCGTCGCCGAAAGCGGCCTGCCCGGTTTCGAGGTCAGCGCGTGGTTCGGCGTGTTCGCGCCCGCCAGGGTGCCGGCGCCGGTGCTGAAGAAACTCTCGGCCGCCATGGCCCGCGTTCTGGAAGACCCGGCGCTCGCGCAACGGCTGCGCGACCTGGGCGCCGAGCCCGATGCGCGAAATGCGGCGCAGTTCTCGGCCTACGTGGCCGAGGAAGCCGGCAAGTACGCGGCGGTCGTGAAAACGGCGGGGCTGGCGCCCTGATCTGAAAAAAGATCCGAAGATCTGAAAATGGCGTGTCGATTTCCCGCAGGCTCGTCCGACGTATCCATTGAGGGTCTTCCTCTTTTCATCAGGAGAAATTAGCCATGGCTACCAACACCGTTCGTCTGCACCGTGTCCTGCGCACCCCGCCCGACCGGCTCTACCGTGCATTCACCGAGCCCGGCGCGTTCGAGCGCTGGCTGCCGCCCTTCGGGTTCACCGGAAAGATTCACACCATGGAGCCCGTGGTGGGCGGCGCCTGGCGCATGTCCTTCACCAACTTCGGCACCGGCCACAGCCACTCGTTCGGCGGGAAGTACCTGGAGCTTGTTCCCGGCAAGCGCATCGCGTACGACGCGGCCTTCGACGACGCCAATCTTCCAGGCACCATGAAGACCACCGTCACCCTGACCGCGGTGTCGTGCGGCACTGAAATGTCGGTCGTGCAGGAAGGCATTCCCGACGTGATTCCGGTCGAGATGTGCTACCTGGGCTGGCAGGAATCGCTGGTCGCGCTGGCCCAGTTGGTCGAGCCGAACATCCCGGGCTGAAGAAGAACGTCATTCCCCGCCGGAGCGCGTGGCCGAAAGCCGCGCGCTGAAGCGGGCGACCATCGCTTGCAGATCGTGCTCGCATGTTTCGGCGGCCTGCCTGTCGCCGAACTCCGCCCACTCGCAGGCACCCTGTTCTTCCGATCCGCCGCGGCCGGCGGCCATGTGGCCGCGCGTCGCCTCCTGTCGCTCCCGACCTGAAATGTCGTCCTGGCTTGTTCGGTTCGCGAAGATCTTCATCGACGGACGATAGGCGCGAACCGGCACCGTGGCGACGATAGATTTTCAGGCGCGAGTCGTGGCCCTATCCGGAACGATCCCGCTGGCCGCGGCCTTCTCGGGCAGCAACGCCTCCAGAACGAAACGCGTCGGCCCGCTGGTGCCCCGGTCACTGACCGCGAGACCCAGCTGCCGCCATAGCGCCGGGCTGAGCGGGCGAACGGCGATGCGATCGTCGCGCGCGGGCTCGTGCGATTCCTCCGGCAGCAGCGCCGCGCCGTAGCCGGCCGCGACCAGCGTACGGATCGCATCGTTGTAGTTGAGCTCGATGCGCGGCCGGCAATGCACGCCCGCCGCGGAAAACCATTCCGCGGTCAAACGGTACAGACGCGTGGAGGCGTCGTTCATGATCAACGGGTGCTGGGCCAGCCACTGCGGCGTCAGCCGCTTCGGTGCCTTCCACGCCGCCGGCAGGAAGGCGACGACGGCCTCGCGCCGCAGCGGCGTGACATGAACGCCGCGCACGGGCGCCTGCGGCAGCGCCACCACCGCGAGGTCGAGGCTGCCTGCAGCGAGCCGCGCCATGCTGTCGTTGGAGGTCAGCACCTGCACGTTCACATCGATGCCCGGATGCTTTCGGGCAAGGCGTTCGAGCGCGGGCGGCAGCAGGTGCGCAATGGCGCCCGTCGAGGCTCCGACCCGCACGCGGCCCGTCTGGCCTGCGAGCTGGCGCCGAACATCTTCTACCGCGTCGTCCGCATCCGCCAGCAACCTACGGGCACGCGCGATGAAGCGCTCGCCTAGCGCGGTCGCTTGCGCGGGCCCACGCCCGCGAACGAGCAGTTGGCCGCCCAGGCGCGACTCCAGCTCCGCGATCTGGACAGTGACGGTGGGGGCTGCCAGGTGAAGGGCACGCGCGGCATTGACCAGCGACCCGAGATCGGCGATGGCGACCAGGGTGCGCAGATGGTCAAGGCTCAGTTCTCTCATGCCGCTAATTTAACTTTTCTTAATTCGAGGTTCCATATATTTAACTGGAGCTATTCCGGACGCGTCCCTACGATCGCGCTCCATGGACCTCAACATCTTCATCGACGGCGACCAGGGCACCACGGGCCTTGACCTGCAGAACCGGCTGCGGGGCGGGGAATTCCGCATCCGCACATTGCCAGCCAATTTACGCAAGGACGCGGCTGCCCGGCGCGCCGCCCTCAACGAGAGCGACATCGCCATCCTCTGCCTGCCCGACGCCGCGGCGCGCGACGCGGTGGCGATGATCGACAACCCCGCCGTGCGTGTCATCGATGCCAGCTCGGCGCACCGCACCAGCCCCGGTTGGGTCTACGGCCTGCCGGAACTCGATGCGCATCAAGCCGAACGCATCGCCTCGGCATCGCGCGTCACGAATCCGGGCTGCTACCCCACCGCGGCGGTCGCACTGCTGCGGCCGTTGACGGATGCGGGCCTGTTGCCCGCCGACTGTCCGCTGGTCATTCATGCCGTCTCGGGCTATTCGGGCCAAGGCAGGGCGGGCGCGGAAGCGCACGAAGCCGCAGCTGCAGCTGCAGCCGGGGGGGCGGCTGCGCATTCGCTGAAGGTCTATGGCCTGGCACTCGAGCACAAGCACGTGCCGGAAATCGAGGCCTACGCAGGACTCGCGGAGCGGCCCATCTTCGTGCCGGCCTATGGCAGCTACCGGCAGGGCATCGTGCTCACCATCGGGCTCCACGCGCGACTGCTTGGCGCCGATGCTTCCGGCGCGCGCATTCACGAATGCCTTGCGGAACGCTACCGCGATGCGGCGCACGTGCACGTGCTGCCGATGTCGCCCACCGTGCCGATGACCGAGCTGGACCCGCAAGTGCACAACGGCTCGAACGACATGAGCCTGGGCGTTGCATTCAATGAACGTACGGGCCAGGTCGTCTTGAGCGCGGTTCTCGACAACCTGGGCAAGGGTGCCGCGGGTGCGGCGGTGCAGAACCTGCGCCTGATGGCGGGCAGGGCTGCCGCGAAGCAGCCCTAGCTCTGGCCTTCGTGGTGAATCCGAAACGCCGCGGGCGAGATGTCCCGGCCGCGGCTGCCCTCGCGACTCAGGGTGCGACGGGTGCTACGGGCGTAACCTTGCGGATCCGGTTGTTCAAGGCGTCGGCCACGTAGATCGTGCCGTCGGCGGCAACCGCCAGGCCGTACGGTTGACTGAACCTCGCATCCTTGCCGATGCCGTTCTGGAAGCCGCTCTGCCCAGCCGTGCCTGCAAGCGTGGACACCACGCCCGCCGGTGTGATCTTGCGCAGAACGCCATTGGTCGTGTCGGTCACGTAGAGATTGCCAATCGCGTCGAACGCCAGGCCGCCCGGACGCGAGAAGGTTGCAGTGTCAATCGGGCCGTCGTCGGAGCCTGCGACTCCCGTCTTCGAGCCCGCGAAGGTCGAGACCACGCCGTCTGGCGTCACCTTGGCGATCCTGTTGTTTTCGCTGTCGGCCACGAGGAGATTGCCAGCGGCGTCGGCCACGATGCCGTAAGGCCGGACGAAAGAACCCGCGCCGACCAACGTACCGACATCACCGGCAGGCGTGATCTTGCGGATGAGGGCCGTGTTGAGTTCGGCCACGTAGATGTTGCCCGCGCCATCGACCGTCATCGCGATGGGTCCTGTGAACGTGGCATTCGCGCCGTTGCCGTTGATGGCACCGGGAGCGCCGCTGCCGACGAAGGGGCCCACGTCGGCCGCCGGGGTGATCTTGCGGATCCGGTTGCCGCCGAATTCGGCGGCGTAGAGATCGCCCGATGGTGCAAGGCCGATGGCGGTCAGCCCGTTGAATGAGGCCGCGGTACCGTTGCCGTCGACAGAGACGTTCGAGTTGTTGCCGGCGTAGGTGATGACATCGCCGTTGGCCGAGATCTTGCGCAGGAGGTTGTTGCCCAGGTCCGACACGAGCAACTCGCCGCTCTTGTTGAGGACGACGCTGAAGGGGTCGCTAAACGACGCCGCGGCGCCGTTGCCATCGGCTTTGCCACTGCTGCCGGAACCGGCGAACGTCGAAACCTGTGCCGCGGCCGCCGTGCAGGCCACGGCCACGTCGCTGACATCGGCCGTGATGGTGCCACTGCCCTTGGTCACGGTGCAGAACTGCCACAGGGGCTGGGTGCGCACGGTCACCGCGTACGCCGATCCGCTGGCGACTGCAGTGGCAAAGCTGAACTTGCCATTGGCCGTCAGCTGGATGTCGTCACCCGCGTTGTTCTGCAGAACGAGCGTGCCGCCGGCCAGGCCGGTCACCGTACCGCCAACCGAATGCTTCGTGACGACCGGGGGAACGACGGGTCCCGGCGTCGGAAAAAAGCCACCTCCACCGCCGCCGCCTCCTCCGCAGGAAGCCAGCAGCGCTATTGCGCCCACCACGGCGCCGCAGCGCCCGTAAAAACTCGCTTGACTGAACAGCATCCTCATCTCCTCGTTGAATTTATTGATAAAAAAACCCCCTCAGGCCCGGAGACCCAGGGAGGTTTCAAATTGTTCATTTTTGTAATTAAATTGTATGCCGCCCATCACCTGAAATAGGTATTCCGGGGCGGGCATACCCTGTGTAAGACATCCGCAGGATTCGTCCGAAGGAAGAAGATGCGGGCCGGCATCCGAGCCGGGGTCGAGCGTTCGTTCCAGGAGTTTTTTCCGCCGCTGCAGCAGCCGCCCAGGCTTCGGCTACAAACGCGTATCAGACTGAAGCCATGCGAAATTTATCTACCTGCCTGTTGGCCGCGATTTGCTTTTTGCCCCTGGGCGCCATGGCTCAACAAAGCCTGTGCACACCGGGTGAAGTCACCGAGTGGTCGTGCACGGCCAAGAAAAAAATCTATTCGCTTTGCTCGTCCAGGGACCTTGGCGCCAACGCTGGCTACATGCAGTACCGCGCCGGCAAAGCCTCGAAAACGGAGTTCGTGTTCCCCGAACGCCGGGAGCATCCGAAGGGAAACTTTCGCCTCGCTCTGCAGCCCAGGGGCGTCGTGTTGAATTTTTCGAACGCCGGATACGCGTACGCCATCTACGAGCCGCTGACAGGCTCGACCCGTATCGATGTCGCCAACGCCCAAGGGACCCAGGTCGCCGATATCGCGTGCAGTTCGGCCACCGATACGCTCACGCTGACGACCACGATGCAGCGCTTCGAACGCCTGGGCATCTATCAATGAGCGGTAACATTTCGACATGATCCGCCGCCCCACCCCGGTCGGGCCATCACGAGAACAGCGACGACCCAGGGTGTCACCGCAAATGGAGCATCCGCATGTGGAGCACCCTGGCCGACCTTTTCATCGGCTTCTTCGATTTCGTTCTCGACGTCCTGTTGTTCAGGGGCCAGCGCCGCAAGCACGGTCACCGTGCCCGCAGCATTGCCGAAGACACATTCGAAGTCGCGCGCTTTGATTTCGTCACGCTGGTTTTCATCGGACTGGCCAGCGTCGCGTTGATGTTTCTCCTGGCCTTCGGGTTCGGCCTTCCAGTGGGCTGGAGCGTGGGAATCGGCATCACCGTTGGAGCGATCTGGGGGGTGTGGCGATACGTCCGGTTGGTTCATGAGCGGTGAGACATGAACTCGACTTCCGTCCGTCAAGCTGTTCTGGCCGATCTGGAGGAACTCGCTGCGCTCTTTGACCAGTACCGCCAGTTCCAGGGTCGGGCAAGCGATGTGGCCGCCGCGCGCTCGTTCCTCCGCGAAAGGTTCAACCACGGAGAGTCGGTTGTCTTCATCTGCCACGACGGCGATGCGCCTGTGGGATTTGCCCAGCTCTATCCGAGCTTCTCATCCGTTTCCCTCTCGCGCGTCTTTGTCGTCAACGACCTTTTCGTCCACGCATCGGGGCGCCGCAAGGGCGTCGCCTCCATGCTGCTCGCAGCCATCGAGTCATACGCCTGGTCGTTCGGCTCCGCCCGCGTAACGCTGAATGTCGCGCGTGGCAACGAATCAGCCCAAAGGCTCTACGAGGCGCGAGGCTGGAAACAGGACGACCAGTTCTTCATGTATCACCGTTACCCTGACGCTCCGTAAACCTCTTGCCGGTCGCAGCAGGAACTCGTCAATCGAACCCCAAGAGCATGCGGCGTCGCCTCTCACTGGCGCACATAGCGCAAGTGGGTCGCGGCTGAACCATCAAGCACCCTGTCGATCCGAAACTGCTGTACGGACTCTTGCAGGTTCTCGAAGAGACGCCGCCCGCCGCCGAACAACACGGGTGCCAAGGCAATTTCCAGTTCGTCGACGACACCCAGCCCCAGGTACTGCTGGATCACATCCGCCCCACCCGCGATGCGGATGTCGCGACCGCCCGCGGAATTGCGCGCCAGTTCCAGGGCACGCTCCGGCCCGTCGTTGACGAAGTAGAAAGTCGTGCCGCCCGGACGCACCCAAGGGTCGCGTTTTTCATGGGTCAAAACGTAGACCGGCGTGTGGAACGGAGCGTCCTCGGGCCAGGCGACCTCGCCCTGGTCGAACATCCGCTTGCCCATGATGTTGGCACCGATGCGCTCGACGGTGCTGCGAACCAGGTCATTGACCGGGCCGGTCTCTCCCCCCGACTCGATCTTGAGGAGGTTCTGGCGAAAGTACTGCTGGTTGAGCAGCCAGCCCATCATCGCGCCCCACTTCGCGCCCCAGTTCTTGTACTCGGGCTTGCCCATGGTCATTCCTTCCGGGGCCAGGTAGCCATCGAGGCTGAGTCCGATGTTGACGAATACTTTGCTCATGATTTTCCTTTGCGTGTTCGGGCGTTGGGCAGACGCAGCGCGGAGGTTTCCATGACCTCGCCTGCATGGTCACCGGGCAAGCCTGCAGACGCCATTGTGTACACCGTCCACAGGACTTTCAAGCAGGAACAGCGCCGAAGAGGTCTCCAGCGTTTGTTCGCTCGTCTAATTGCGCGTCGCCCTGTCGCGCCGCCAGGCGTGGCGGCTACAGTCAGCCAGAAGCGGCTCTCGAGGGGAGCGCATGGTTCAACCAGTCCTGGAGATCTCGTGTACGTATCAAAGCACCACGCGCAGTCCGGCTTTGCCGAAGCCCAGGCCTTGATCGAGGCCCACCCGCTGGGTGCGTGGGTCGCGCCCGGCAGTGATGGGCTGGTCGCCAACCACGTTCCCTTTCTGCTGGACAGGTCACGCGGCGAGTTCGGAACACTGATGGGCCACGTGTCGCGCGCCAACCCCGTGTGGAAACAGCTCCCCGCCTCGCAGCATTCCGTGGTCATGTTCCAGGGCCCTCAGTCGTACATCACGCCTGGCTGGTACCCGAGCAAGCAGGAGCACGGGAAGGTCGTCCCGACCTGGAACTACGCGGTCGCACACGCACACGGCGTGGCGCGAGTCATCACCGAGGAAGCCTGGCTGCGTGACATGCTGGTTCGCCTGACGGCCGTTCACGAGGCCTCGAGGCCCCTGCCCTGGCAGGTGACCGACGCACCCGCGGAGTTCATCGACAAGCTGCTGCGCGCGATAGTGGGCATAGAGATTCCCATCGAACGCCTGGTGGGAAAGCTCAAGGCCAGCCAAGACGAAGCATCGCAAGACAGGCTGGGCACCTTTGCCGGCCTTGCCGCCGAAGGGACTGAGAACGCTGTGGCAATGGCTTCTCTTGTCGAGCGTGCCATGTCTGGACCTGAAGGCGCCTCACCGACCGTACCGTTGCCACAGGAGCCCTGATGCTTAGCCTCGAATCCATCGCGACCTTTTCCCTGCTTGCGCTCGGCCTCGTTTTGACACCTGGCCCCAACATGATGTATCTGCTCTCCAGGACGCTCACGCAAGGTCGCCTGGCCGGATTCATTTCGTATGCGGGCGTTGCGACCGCCTCGGTTTTCTACCTTGCCTGCGCTGCACTGGGTCTTACCAGCCTTCTGTTTGCTGTTCCGTATGCGTACGACGCACTGCGCCTTGCGGGCGCCGCCTACCTGGCATTTCTCGCCTGGAAAACTCTTTTCAGGCCCCCGGCGAGTTCCCCCGGCCTTCGAGCGATGACGATCGACAGCCCGCGACGCCTCTTCGTGATGGGCGCGATCACCAATCTGTTGAATCCGAAGCAGGCTCTGTTCTATCTGGCCCTTCTGCCGCAATTCATTGATCCTTCGCGCGGAAGCGTGATGCTGCAGTTCATTTCGTTGGGCGGCATTCAGATTGCCATCAGCATCGTTGTGAATGGCCTCATCATGCTTTTTGCTTCCCAGGCCACCGGCGTGCTGCGCACAAGCCCCAGGTGGCTCGCGGCCCAGCGCTGGCTCATGGGCACAGTGCTGGCGGGCCTTTCTGTCCGGCTTGCCCTGCAGTCGCGAGATTGAGCACCGCACGCGTCCACCGTGTACTCGCGCTGTGGGGCTAACCGCCCTTCAAGGCCCCCGCCACCTTGTACGCACTGAAGACGATCCCCGACGGCATCGCTTTCGAGCCGACCAGCTCAAACGCGCGTGGCGGTGTTCCCTCCGCGAAGAAGCGCTTGCCTGCACCCAGCAACACCGGGTAGACGACGAGCAGCGCTTCATCGACCAGCCCGTGTTCGAGCAGCGTCGATGTCAGCGTGGCGCTGCCCCACAGAACCAGGTTCGGACCCGGCTGCGACTTGATGCGGCGAACGCTTTCGACGATGTCCGGCCCAAGGCTTTCGAATGGCCCCCACGCAAGACTTTCCGGACGGTGGGTCACGACGAATTTGGTCGCCGCATTCAAGGCATCCGCCATCGGGCTCCCGGGCGCCTTCGGCCAGAAGTCCGACCACATGTCGTAGGTGCGGCGGCCAAGCAGCAGGTCGAAGCGCCCGCCATGCGCGGCGAACACTTCATCGCGGCCCTGTGGGCTGCGGTAGGGCGCAGTCCAGTCCGCGTAGGGAAAACCGTTTTCGCTGGAGGTCTGGATCACGCCGTCCAGCGAGATGTGCGCCATGATTTTCAGGGTTCTCATGCGGATCGTCTCCATGCCCTGGGGTTGGATCTTCTCGCAGCTCTGTCGCCTTGGGCGAGGCGATGACGGCCGCAGTATAGCCACGCAACTAGCTCGGCAATTTGAACTCGAAAAGCGGGGATTCCCCTACGAACCGCAGCCCCTTCCCCGATGCTGGAACAATGCGCCCATCGTATGGACGGCCTCGATCTCATCAAAACATTCCGCGAAGTTGCGTTCCGGCGCAGCTTCTCCCGCGCAGCAATTTCGCTGGGCATGTCGAAAGCCACGGTCAGCCGCTATGTGGCCGAGCTGGAAACCCGCAGCGGCGTGCGCCTGCTGAACCGCTCGACCCGCTCCCTGAGCCTGACGGATGCCGGCCAGGTGCTGCTAGACCGCAGCACCGAACTGGTAACGATGGCCGAGAACACGCTCAACGACCTGCAGGCGCACGGCTCGCACCCGCGCGGGCGGCTGCGCATGAGCGCGCCGAACGGGCTCATCGCGGGCTGGCTGTCGGACGTGATTGCCGCGTTCATCAAGCTGTACCCCGACGTGTACGTGAGCCTGGTGTTCACCAACCGCGACATCGACCTGATTCAGGAAGGCATCGACATCCACCTGACGGGCGGGCGCATCGACGACATGAACCTCATCGTGCGCCGGCTGGTGAAGTTCGACATGGTGGTCTGCGCCACGCCGGCCTACTGGGCCCAGCGCGGCATTCCGCAGGTGCCCGACGACATGTCCAGGCACGACGTGCTGAGCTATTCGGCGGTACCGACCACGCACCTGCCCTTCGAGGTCGATGGCAAGCCGCACGACGTGCCCGTGCACAGCCGCATGGAGGCCAACGACGCGGTGGCGCTCATCGAGCTGGCGCTGCGCGGCGTGGGCGCGGTGTATGCGCCGGAGCCGCTGGCGCAGGTGCATCTGGAGCGGGGCGCGCTGGTGCCGGTGCTGCGCGAGTACATGCCGCGCGACCACGACCACTGGCTGTACGCGGCCTACTCGCAGCGCCGCCACAACAGCGCGGCCATGCGCGCGATGCTCGACTTTCTGGAGCAGTCGATGGGCCCCGGCGGGGACAACCCGGTGCTGCCGCCGCTGCCGGCCCTCTCGCCGGTTTCCCCGCATCCACCGGCCACGGCAGCAACGTCGCAGCAGTCGCCTACATGCGCCCTTTCCAGGGCACAAGGCGTCGCTCGAGCCAGCGCATCAGCAGATCGAACAGATAAGCCACCACGCCGATGACGATGATGCCCATGATGACGATGTCGGTACGCAAAAAGTTCGACGCGTTCAGCACCATCTGACCCAGGCCCATGTTGGCCGCGACCATTTCGGCGGCCACCAGCGTGGTCCAGCCGAAGCCGATGGCGATGCGCATGCCCACCAGGATGTCGGGCAGCGCCGACGGCAGGATGACATGGCGAATGACCTGCATGTAGCTGGCGCCCATCGAGTACGCCGCGTTGATCTGCTCCTGCGACGCGCTGCGCATGCCCGAGCGCGCGGCCAGTGCCAACGGCGCGAAGCAGCTCAGAAAAATCAGCAGCACCTTCGGCAGCTCGTCGATGCCGAACCAGATGATGATGAGCGGCAGATACGCCAGCGGCGGCAGCGGCCGATAGAACTCCAGCGGCGGATCGAAGATGCCGCGCCAGAAGCGGCTCATGCCCATCGCGATACCCACCGGAATGGCCGTGGCGCACGCAAGGAAAAAGGCCGAGAACACACGGAACATGCTGGCCAGGAAGTGCTGCCACAGCGGCTTGTCGTTGGCCTGGCCCGTGAGGTATTCGTAGAACTGCTGGAACACCGCTTGCGGCGTCGGCAGGAACAAGGGCTTGACCCAGCCCATGTTGGTGACGATGAACCACAGCGCAACGAGCGTGACCACGGTCACGATGCTGATGGTCACGCTCGAGCCCTCGCCCGGCACCTTGAAGGCGCTGGTCTTGAGCTTGGCGCCGGCCGACGGAGGGGGCGACGCGGCGGGCCTGGAAGGCGGTGGTGGCGTTTGCGTCATGGCAACGGAAGCAGCAGCGGCAACGACAGGCGATGCAATGGTGACCTCAGGCATGTGCAGCCTCGCGATGATGAATGATCGAAAGAACCTCTTCGCGCATGCGGATGAATTCGGGCTCCGACTTCACCTTGCGCGAATCGCCGTGCGAAAGAAACTGCCGCGAGAACGGCACGGTGTCGTAGACATGTGAAATGCGCCCCGGGCTGGGGCTCATGACGATGAGGCGGGTGGCCAGGAACAGTGCTTCTTCGACCGAGTGGGTGATGAAGAAGACCATCTTGTTCGACTTGGACCAGGCCTTGAGCAAGATCTCCTGCACCTGTTCGCGCGTGAACGCATCGAGCGCGCCCATGGGTTCGTCCATGAGCAGCACGGCGGGGTCGCTGGCAAGTGCCCGCGCAATGCCGACGCGCTGCTGCATGCCGCCCGACAGTTCATAAACAGCGCGGTCGGCGTACTGTTGCAGGCCGACGAGCGCGAGCTTTTCTTCAGCGATGCGGTCACGCTCGGCCTTGCCGGTGCCGGCCAGCCGCAGGCCGAGGGCGACGTTGTCGCGCACGTTGAGCCAGGGCATGAGCGCATGTTTCTGGAACACGACGCCACGGTCGGCACCGGGGCCGACGACGGGTTTGCCATCGAGCAAGATCTCGCCGGTCGATGGCGGCAGGAAGCCGGCGATGCTGTTGAGCAAGGTGGTCTTTCCGCACCCCGAGGCGCCGAGGGCAACGACGAAGTCGCCGTCGTGCATGGTGAGGTTGACGGGGGCCAGCGCCTGCAAGGTACCGCCCTTGACGGCGTAGTTGACCGTGAGGTCTCTGATGTCTAGCGTAGGCATTTCGGTTCTCCGTTGCTTGCTTTTGCGGACTTTTTGGCGCTGCTGTTTGGGAGCGGGTGCGGGGTCATTCTTTGGC
>NZ_QAJK01000106.1:0-13035 GCF_003852515.1 Variovorax sp. KBW07
GCACGCGCCCCGAATGACTCCGCTCCCGATCCCGCACCCGCTCCCAAACAGCAGCGCCAAAACCGACAACAACGGCCGAGACAAAGCTCACGCACAGCGCAGTGAGTCACTGAAGGAACACGAATGAAAGCCGATCACCTCTTTGGCATGGCCGCCGTCGCCTGCGCGCTCACCGTGTTCGGGTGTGCGTCCGTCGACAGCGCCGCCGACCTCGACAAACTGACCGCCGAGGCCTTGCAACGCTCCTTCCGCGACCAGGGCATCGCCAAGGTCGATCGGCTCGTCCAAGACCCGGCCAATCTTGCTTGCAGCGAAGCCGACGCCAGCGGCAAGCCGCTCGACGAAAAGGTCGCGAAGGACATCGAGGCCGCCAACATGAAAACCGTGCGCTGGCCCTCCGACGGCAAGTTCCTCGGCGACTGGCGCGAAGGCGAGAAGATCGCGCAGAACGGACGCGGCCTCACGTGGTCCGACCCCGCTGCATCGGCAAGCGCCGCCAACGGCGGCAATTGCTACAACTGCCACCAGATGTCGAAGGAAGAAATCTCCTTCGGCACCCTCGGCCCCAGCCTCTACCACTACGGCAAGCTGCGCGGCGTGAGCGATCCGGCCAGTGCCGCGGCCAAGCCCATCGTCGAATACACCTGGGGCAAGCTGTGGAACGCGCGGGCCTACAACGCCTGCTCGAACATGCCGCGCGTCGGCCACTCCGGCATCCTGAACGAAAAGCAGATCCGCGACGTGATGGGCTTGCTGCTCGATCCCCAGTCTCCCGTCAACCGCTGACCACCGCCGGTCCCAGCGGCCGGCCCTTTCTCTCTTTTTCTCTCCATGAACCTTTCCAAGCGCGAGTTCGTCCAGATGCTCGGGGCCGGCGCCGTGGCCGGCATCGGACTGGGCCGCTACGGCAGTGCCGATGCGGCAGCCGGCCTCGACAGCATGTATGCGCTGCCGCGCTTCGGCAACGTGTCGATGCTGCACATGACCGATTGCCATGCACAGCTCAAGCCGCTGTACTTCCGCGAGCCCGGCGTCAACATCGGCGTGGGCAACATGCGCGGCAAGGTGCCGCACCTGGTGGGCGAGCACCTGCTCAAGGCCGCGGGCGTGCCGCCCGGCACGCGCATGGCGCATGCGCTCACGTACCTTGATTTCGACAAGGCCGCGCAACGCTACGGCAAGGTCGGCGGCTTCGCGCACCTGGCCACGCTGGTGAAGCAACTCAAGGCCAGCCGGCCCGGCGCGCTGTTGCTCGACGGCGGCGACACCTGGCAGGGCTCGGCCACGTCGCTGTGGACGCAGGCACAAGACATGGTCGATGCCTGCAAGCTGCTCGGCGTCGACGTCATGACGGGGCACTGGGAATTCACCTACGGCATGGAGCGGGTCAAGCAGATCATCGAGAAAGACTTTGCCGGCCACATCGAATTCGTCGCGCAGAACGTCAAGACCGCCGACTTCGGCGACCCGGTGTTCAAGCCATACGTGATGCGCGAGATCAACGGCGTGCCGTGCGTCATCGTCGGCCAGGCCTTTCCCTACACGCCCATCGCCAATCCGCGCTACATGGTGGCCGACTGGACCTTCGGCATCCAGGACGACAACCTGCAGCGCGTGGTCGACGAAGCGCGCGGCAAGGGCGCGCAGGTGGTGGTGGTGCTCTCGCACAACGGCATGGACGTCGACCTGAAGATGGCCAGCCGCGTGACCGGCATCGACGCCATCCTCGGCGGGCACACGCACGACGGCACGCCCATGCCCACGCTGGTGAGCAACGCGGGCGGCAAGACCATCGTGGTCAACGGCGGCTCCAACGGCAAGTTTCTCGGCGTGATCGATTTCGACGTCAAGGGCAAGAAGGTCAGCGACTTCCGCTACCGCCTGCTGCCCGTGTTCTCCGACCTGATCCCGGCCGACAAGGACATGGACGCGCTCATCACGCGCATCCGCGCACCCTACGAAGCCAAGCTTTCGGAAACGCTCGCGCACACCGACGGCACGCTGTACCGGCGCGGCAACTTCAACGGCACCGGCGACCAGCTGCTGCTCGATGCGCTGATGGAAGTGCAAGACGCACCCATCGCCTTTTCGCCGGGCTTCCGCTGGGGCACCTCGCTGCTGCCGGGCCAGCCGATCACGCGCGAATGGCTGATGGACATGACGGCCACCACCTACTCGTACGCCACCGTGACGCAGATGACGGGCGAGACGCTGAAGACCGTGCTCGAGGACGTCTGCGACAACCTCTTCAACCCCGACCCCTACTACCAGCAGGGCGGCGACATGGTGCGCGTGGGCGGCCTGCAATACACCTGCGACCCGACCGCATCGATGGGGCAGCGCATCCAGGACATGCGCCTGGGCGGCAAGCCCATCGAGGCCGGCCGCAGCTACAAGGTCGCGGGCTGGGCGCCGGTGAGCGAAGAGGCGCGCACGGCCGGCAACAAGCCAGTGTGGGAAGTCATCGAGCCGTGGCTGAAATCGCGCAAGGTGATCTCCACGCGCCGGCTCGACGAACCTGTGCTGAAGAACATCGCGCCGAATCCCGGCCTGAGCTGAAACGATGCGGCGCGGGCGCGGGGCCGCTCCCTAGAATCGCGGCATGTCCATCGCGCAGGTTTCCCTTCTCACGTCGCTCGCACTTGCCGCCGCCTTCGTGCTGTCGGCGGTGTTCGGCATCGTGGCGCGGTCCACGCGCTTCTGCACCATGGGCGCGATCAGCGACGTGGTGAACCTGGGCGACTGGACCCGCGTGAAGCAATGGGCCGCCGCCGGCGCCATCGCGCTCATCGGTTTCTCGGTGCTGGTCTACGCCGGGCTGGTCGATCCCGACCAGACGCTGTATGCATCGAACCGCCTGCTCTGGCTGTCGGCGCTGGTCGGCGGCCTGCTGTTCGGCGCGGGCATGGTGCTGTGCTCGGGCTGCGGCAACAAGACATTGGTGCGCCTGGGCGGCGGAAGCCTGAAGGCGCTGGTGGTGCTGCTGGTGATGGGCGTGTCGGCCTTCGCCACGCTCAAGGGCATCACGGCGGTGCTGCGCGTGGCCACGGTGGACAGCGTGCACCTCGACATGGCGACCAATGCCTCGCTGCCCGACGTGCTGGCCGCGGCGCTGCAGGTGCATGGCCCTTCGCTGCGGTTGCTGCTCGGCCTTGGCATCGGCGGCGCGCTGCTGGCATGGGCCGCGTGGGGCCGGCGGGAGACGCGCGACGTGCGCAGCCTTGTCGGCGGCGTATTGATCGGGCTGCTGGTGGTGGCGGCGTGGTGGCTCAGCGGCCACTGGGCCGTGGTCGACGAGCATCCGCTGACGCTGGAGCATGTCTTTCTTGCCACCAACTCCGGCCGTGCGGAGGCATTGAGCTTCGTCACGCCGGTGGCCTATGCGCTCGACTGGTTGATGTTCTACAGCGACGCCAACAAGCTGCTGACCCTGGGCATCGCGTCGGTGGCCGGCGTGGTGGCCGGCGCCGCGGTGCACGCCCTGTGGTCGCGCGAATTCCGCTGGGAAGGCTTCGCCAGCACCGGCGACCTGGCGCACCACGTGGCGGGCGGCGTGCTGATGGGCATCGGTGGCGTCACCGCCATGGGCTGCACCATCGGGCAGGGCCTGAGTGCGGTGTCGACCCTGAGCATCGCCAGCCTGCCCGCCATTGCCGGCATCGTCGCGGGTGCGGTGGCGAGCCTGAAGTACCAGGCCTGGCATCTTCAGCGAGACCTCTGAAGCGTCCGCCGCGAGGCATGCGCCGGTGCCGCGCCGGACCGCGCGGCGCCGCGTTTTTACGCTTTCTTTACGCCCGCCCCCTGACTCTTTCCCCCGGTTTTACGCACGACTGCCGAGACTGAAGCCCGTCTTGTTTTGCAGGAGTGATGTATGGACATCGTCTGGATGGGCGCCTTGTTGGCGCTATGGGTCGTGGTGGCGGCCATGGTCGTCGGGCTGAACAGGCTCGAAGGACCGAACCCACCGAAAAGCAGCGCCAACGCCAGCAACGGCGGCAACGGAGACGCATCGTGATCAGCCTCGAAGTTCTCTATGGCTTCGGCGCCCTGGTCGCCGTGATTCTCTTTGCCTATCTCGTGTTCGCGCTGATCTGCGCGGAGGAATTCTGAAATGACTTCCTCCGCCTGGGGCCTGCTGGCCCTTTTCCTGGTCGCGCTCGGCGTGCTGGCCTGGCCCGTCGGCAAGTTCCTTGCCATGCTGTGCAACGAGCGCATGCCGCGCTGGATGCAGCGCGTCGAGGCGCCGCTCTACAAGATCGCCGGCACCAGGCCGGAGCAGTCGATGCACTGGCTGCGCTATGCGCTCGCACTGCTGGCCTTCAATGCCATCGGCGCCTTCTTCGTCTACGCCCTGCAGCGCCTGCAGGGCTGGTTGCCGTTCAACCCCGCGGGCATGGGGGCCGTGTCGCCCGACTCGGCCTTCAACACCGCGGTGAGCTTCGTCGCCAACACCAACTGGCAGGGCTACGGCGGCGAGTCGACCATGAGCTACCTCACGCAGATGCTCGGCCTGACGGTGCAGAACTTCTTGTCCGCAGCCACCGGCATCGCCGTGGCCTTCGCACTGGTGCGCGGCTTTGCGCGCCGCGGTGACGGCAGGGGCCTGGTCGGCAACTTCTGGGCCGACGTCACGCGCATCACGCTGTGGGTGCTGGTGCCGATCTCGTTCGTGCTCGCGCTGTGCCTCGCGGGGCAGGGCGTGATCCAGAACTTCGACGAGTACAAGACCGTGAACACGCTGGAGACCACGGCGTTCCAGCAACCGAAGAACGGCGCCGACGGCCAGCCGCTGAAGGACGACAAGGGCCAGCCGGTGCTGGAAGACGCCACCACCAAGACGCAGACGCTGGCCATGGGCCCGGTGGCTTCGCAGGAGGCCATCAAGATGCTCGGCACCAACGGTGGCGGCTTCTTCAATGCCAACTCGGCGCACCCGTACGAGAACCCGACCGCGCTGACCAACCTGCTGCAGATGCTGGCCATCTTCCTGATCCCGGCGGCACTGTGCCTCACCTTCGGCCGCGTGGTCGGCGACATGCGCCAGGGCTGGGCCGTGCTGGCCGCTATGACGGTGATGTTCGTGGTCGCGGTGATGGTCATCACGCCCGCCGAGCAGGCCGGCAACCCGCTGCTGGCGCCGCTGGGCGTGGACCAGATGGCCAGTGCGCTGCAGACCGGCGGCAACATGGAAGGCAAGGAGTTGCGCTTCGGCATCGATGCCTCGTCGCTGTTCGCCGCCGTGACCACCGCCGCTTCGTGCGGTGCCGTGAACCTCATGCACGACTCGCTCACGCCGCTGGGCGGCATGGTGCCGATGGTGCTCATGCAGTTGGGCGAAGTGGTGTTCGGCGGTGTCGGCACCGGCCTGTACGGCATGCTGATCTTCGCGATGCTGGCGGTGTTCATTGCCGGCCTGATGATCGGCCGCACGCCCGAGTACCTCGGCAAGAAGATCGAGGTGCGCGAGATGAAGCTCATTTCCGTCGCCATCCTGGTTACGCCGATTCTTGTGCTGGCTGGCACCGCGGTGGCGGTGGTCGCGGGCGCCGGCAAGGCCGGCATTGCCAACCCGGGCGCGCATGGCTTCTCTGAAATTTTGTATGCGCTGACCTCGGCGGCCAACAACAACGGCAGCGCCTTTGCCGGCCTGTCGGCCAACACGCCCTTCTACAACGGCCTGCTCGGCCTGGCGATGTGGCTCGGCCGCTTCGGCGTGATCGTGCCGGTGCTGGCCATTGCCGGCGCGCTGGCCGCCAAGAAGCGCCTGCCCGTCACCGGCGGCACGCTGCCCACGCACGGCCCGCTGTTCGTCTCTTTGCTGATCGGCACCGTGCTGCTGGTCGGCTTGCTCAACTACGTGCCGGCGCTGGCCCTGGGCCCGATCGTCGAACACCTCGTGCTCTGGAAATAAGGAGCGCACCATGACTGCCAACACAAAAACTTCTCTTTCGCTGTTCGATGCAGCGCTGGTCAAGCCCGCCCTGTGGGGCGCCTTTGCCAAGCTGAACCCGCGCACCCAGTGGCGCAACCCGGTGATGTTCATCGTCTACATCGGGAGCATCCTCACGACGCTGCTCTGGGTGCACGCGCTGAGCTTCCCGGGCGACACCGGCATGAAGCCCGCCTTCGTGCTGGCCGTGACCATCTGGCTGTGGTTCACCGTGCTGTTCGCGAACTTCGCGGAAGCCCTGGCCGAAGGCCGCAGCAAGGCGCAGGCCGCGTCACTGCGCGGGCTGCGCAAGGACACCTGGGCCAAGAAGCTCGCGGAGCCACACCATGGCGCCGCTTGGCTGCCCGAGCAGGCGCCCAACCTGCGCAAGGGCGACATCGTGCTGGTCGAGACGGGTGATGTGATCCCGCTCGACGGCGAAGTGATCGAAGGCGTGGCCTCGGTCGACGAAAGCGCCATCACCGGCGAATCGGCACCCGTGGTGCGCGAATCGGGCGGTGACTTCTCGGCCGTGACGGGCGGCACCCGCGTGCTGTCCGACTGGCTGGTGGTGCGCATCTCGGTGAACCCGGGCGAGTCGTTCCTCGACCGCATGATCGGCATGGTCGAAGCGGCCAAGCGCCAGAAGACGCCCAACGAAATTGCGCTGACCATCCTGCTGGTGGCACTGACGCTGGTGTTCCTGATGGTCACCGTCACGCTGCTGCCGTTCTCGGTGTTCAGCGTGGAGGCCGCCGGCGCGGGCACCGTGGTGTCGCTCACCGCATTGGTGGCGCTGCTGGTGTGCCTGATTCCGACCACCATCGGCGGCCTGCTGTCGGCCGTCGGCGTGGCCGGCATGAGCCGCATGATGCAGGCCAACGTGATCGCCACTTCGGGCCGCGCAGTGGAAGCCGCCGGCGACGTCGACGTGCTGCTGCTCGACAAGACCGGCACCATCACGCACGGCAACCGCCAGGCCAGCGCCTTCCTGCCCGCACCCGGCATTCCCAAGGCCCGGCTGGCACGCGCCGCGATGTTCGCGTCGCTGCCCGACGAAACGCCCGAAGGCCGCAGCATCGTGGAGCTGGCCCGCCGCGACGGCCTGGACACCACCGCGGTCGATGGCGCCCGCTTCGTGCCCTTCACCGCGCAGACCCGCATGAGCGGCGTCGACCTGCCGGCCGCGCCCAACAGCCTGGACGTGAACGCCATCGTGCTGCGCAAGGGCGCGGTCGATGCCATTCGCCGGCACGTGGAATCGCTCGGCGGCGCGATGCCCGCCGAGATGCTGCGCGTCGCCGAGGAAACGGCCCGCCGCGGCAGCACGCCGCTGGCCGTGGCCGAGGGCGAGCGCGTGCTCGGCGTGGTCGAGCTGAAGGACATCGTCAAGACCGGCATCAAGGAGCGTTTTGCCGAGCTGCGCCGCATGGGCATCAAGACGGTGATGATCACCGGCGACAACAAGCTCACGGCGGCGGCCATCGCGGCCGAGGCCGGCGTCGACGACTTTTTGGCCGAAGCCACGCCCGAAGACAAGCTCGCGCTGATCCGCAAGTACCAGTCCGAAGGCCGCCTGGTCGCGATGACCGGCGACGGCACCAACGACGCCCCCGCGCTGGCGCAGGCCGACGTGGCCGTGGCCATGGGCAGCGGCACGCAGGCCGCGAAAGAGGCGGGCAACATGGTCGACCTGGACTCCAACCCGACCAAGCTGCTCGAAGTGGTGGAGACCGGCAAGGCGCTGCTCATGACGCGCGGCTCGCTCACCACCTTCTCGATCGCGAACGACGTGGCGAAGTACTTCGCGATCATTCCGGCGATTTTCGTGTCGACCTATCCGCAGCTCGGCGCGCTCAACGTGATGCAGCTTGCCAGCCCGTCGTCGGCCATTTTGTCGGCGGTGATCTTCAACGCGCTCGTCATCGTGTTCCTGATTCCGCTGGCGCTCAAGGGCGTGCGCTACCGGCCGGTGGGCGCCGCTTCGCTGCTGCGCCGCAACCTCGCCATCTATGGCCTGGGCGGCCTGCTGGTTCCCTTCATCGGCATCAAGTTGATCGACTGGCTGCTCGTGGCCGTCCATCTCGTCTGAGGAGTTTTTCACCATGACCAACGACAACAACGGCAATATCAACGGCGGCAACAACGGCGGCATCTTCCGCCCCGCGCTCGTGCTCTTCGTGCTGCTGAGCGCACTCACCGGCCTGATCTATCCGATGGCCGTCACCGGGGCCGCGAAGGCGGCGTTCCCGGCGCAGGCGGACGGCAGCCTGATCGTGCTCGACGGCACCACGGTGGGCTCGAAGCTCATCGGCCAGAACTTCAGCGACCCGAAGCACTTCTGGGGCCGCCCGTCGGCCACCGCGCCGCAGCCCTACAACGCCAGCGCCTCGGGCGGCTCGAACCAGGGCCCGCTGAACCCGGCACTGGCCGATGCGGTCAAGGGCCGCGTCGAAGCCCTGCGCGCGGTCGACCCGGACAACACCGCGCCGGTGCCGGTCGACCTCGTCACCGCGTCGGGCAGCGGGCTCGATCCGCACATCAGCCCGGCCGCCGCGCACTACCAGGCGGCGCGCGTTGCCCGTGCGCGCGGCGTGCCGCTCGAACAGGTGAGCGCGCTGATCGCGAAGAACACCGAGAGCCCGTTGTGGGGCGTGCTGGGCGAATCGCGCGTCAACGTGCTGGCACTGAACCTCGCGCTCGACGCTTCATCCCCGGCTTCGGCTGCGCGTTGAGGAGAAACGAACCATGGCCTATGCCGCTTACCGAGAACACCCCGGCGTTTTGGTGCGCACGCCCACGGCGCGCGCCGCGATGAGCACCACCCAGTTCTTCGTGCTCGACGTCACCGTCTGCTGCGCCGATGCCCTGCGCGTGCGCCGCAGCATCGCCGGCTGTCCCGATGCGGGCGTGGTGCGCTGCGAGCCGCTGCTGCACGCCTGCAGCACGCAGGAAAGCGATGCGCCCTGCGTGCGCCTGATGATCCGCCTGCCGATTGCCAGCTACGCCGACGTGCTGCACCGGCTGATCGAATGCGTGCCCTCGGGAGAAATCGGCCGGCTCGTGAGCTGGCGCGAGCACCTCGCGCGCTGCGGCCTGCGCCATGGTCACTGACCTGCTTCTTGCGCTGCTGGCCATGGCCGCGCTGTTCGTGCCGCTGGGCTTTGCCTGGTGGGTGCTGTCGCGCACCGCGCGGCGGCATGCCGGCCGCCGCAAGGACGGCCCGATGCGATAACCTGCATGGCCGTGATGTCCGACGACCGCCCCGACCCCGACGCCCTGATCGCGCAGCTGCGCAGCGACGAGGCGCGCGCGCAGCGCGGCAAGCTGCGCATCTACTTCGGTGCCAGCGCCGGCGTGGGAAAAACCTGGGCCATGCTGAGCGCCGCGCAGCGCGAGCGCACCGCCGGCCGCGACGTGCTGATCGGCGTGATCGAAACCCACGGCCGCGGCGAAACCGCCGCGCTGCTGGCCGGGCTCGATGCGCTGCCGCTGCGCGAGCTGGACTACCGCGGCCGCACGCTCGCCGAGTTCGACCTCGATGCCGCGCTGGCACGCAAGCCCGCCGTGCTGCTGGTCGACGAGCTGGCCCACACCAACGCCCCCGGCTCGCGCCACACCAAGCGCTGGCAAGACGTGCAGGAGCTGCTGGCCGCCGGCATCGAGGTGTGGTCGGCACTCAACGTGCAGCACCTCGAAAGCCTCAACGGCACCGTCGGCGCCATCACCGGCGTGCGCGTGCACGAGACCGTGCCCGACACCGTGCTCGACGAAGCCGACGAGGTGGTGCTGGTCGACGTCACGCCCGACGAACTCACGGCCCGGCTCGCGGCTGGCAAGGTGTACCTGCCGCAACAGGCCGAGCGCGCCGCGCAGAACTTTTTCCGCAAGGGCAACCTCATCGCGCTGCGCGAGATCGCCCTGCGCCGCACCGCCGAGCACGTCGAAGACGACGTGCGCGGCTGGCGCGTCGAGCAGTCGGGCGCGGGCGGCAACGGCCGCGGCCTGCAGGCATGGAACACCTCCGGCGCCATCCTCGCGTGCGTCGGGCCGCACGAAGGCGCGGCCCAAACGGTGCGCACCGCGGCGCGGCTGGCGGGCCAGCTCAATGTGCGATGGCATGCGGTGTACGTCGAGACGCCCCGGTTGCAACGGCTGGCCGCGGCCGAGCGCGACCGCACGCTCGCCGTGCTCAAGCTGGCCGAAGAGCTGGGTGCGGCCACCGCGGTGCTGACCGGCTCCGACGTGGCGGAGCAGCTGGCCGGGCAGGCACGCCGGCTCAACTGCGCGACGCTGGTGCTGGGGCGTCCTGAGCCTGCCACCGGCTGGCGCCGCTGGTGGCCCTTTGCGCGTGCGTTGCCGTTGTCGCGTGCACTGGCCCAGCGCGCGCCCGCGCTCGACATCATGGAAGTGGCCCGCGCCGAAAGTTCGCGCCGCCTGTCGCGCGCGCCGCTGGAGGGTGCGCGCATCGACAGCGACGATCACGAGAAAGCGCCGACCTACTGGCCCGGCTACGCGTGGGCTATCGCCACCAGCGTGGCGCTCACGCTGGTCTGCACGCCGCTGACCGGCGTGCTGGAGCTGTCGAACATCGTGATGGTGTTCCTGCTCGGCGTGGTGGGCGTCGCCATGCGCTTCGGCCGCGGGCCTTCGGCGTTGGCGGCATTGCTCAACGTGGCCGCCTTCGATTACTTTTTCGTGCCGCCTCGGCTGTCGTTCGCGGTGAGCGACGTGCAGTACGTGCTGACCTTCGCGATCATGCTCGGCGTCGGCCTGCTGGTGGGCCAGCTCACCGCCGGCCTGCGCTTTGCGGCGGGCGTGTCCACCAGCCGCGAGCGGCGCGCGCGTTCGCTGTTCGAGCTCACGCGCGAGCTGTCGGCCGCGCTGGAAAGTTCGCAGGTGGTCACGCTCGGCGGTGCCGCGGTGCGGGGCCATTTCGGCGGCCACGCACTGGTGCTGGTCACCGACGCGTCCGACCAGCTGGTGCAGCCCGTCGATCCGCCGCAGGGCTTCGATCCCCAGGTGGCCGACTGGGCCTTCCGCCACGGCCAGCCGGCCGGCCTTGCCACTGCCACCCTGGCGGCGCAGCCCTGGCACTACGTGCCGCTGCGGGCGCCGATGCGCGTGCGCGGCGTGCTGGCGCTGTCGCCGTCCCAGCCGCGCTGGTTGCTCATTCCCGAGCAGGCGCAGCAACTCGACACGCTGGCACGCCAGATCGCGATTGCGCTGGAGCGCGTGCACTACGTCGAGGTGGCGCAGCAGGCCGTGGTCGAAATGGAATCCGAGCGGCTGCGCAACGCCTTGCTCGGCGCCATTTCGCACGACGTGCGCACACCGCTCACCGCGCTGATCGCGCTGGCCGAATCGCTGCAGACCCTGCCGCCCGAAGCGCATGCCGAAGCCGGCCGCGCCATCGTCGCGCAGGCGCACGAGCTGCATGCGCTGGTCAGCAACCTGCTCGACATGGCGCGGCTCGAAAGCGGCATCGCGGGTGGCGCGGTCAACCTGCGGCGCGACTGGCAGTCGGTCGAAGAAGTGGTCGGCTCGGCCATTCGCGCGGCACGCACGTCGCTGGGCAATGTGGTGGTGCAGACCGCGCTCGACCCCGAGCTGCCGCTGGTCGAGTTCGATGCCGTGCTGATCGAGCGCGTGCTGGTCAACCTGCTCGAAAACGCCACCAAGTACGGCGCCCCGCCCATCGTGGTCGGTGCGCGCGCCGAGCCCGGCACGCTGGTGCTCACGGTGCGCGATCACGGGCCGGGCCTGCCTGCCGCGCTGCTGGGCCACGAGCAGAAGCTGTTCGACAAGTTCACGCGCGGCGAGGCCGAGTCGGCCACGCCGGGCGTGGGCCTGGGCCTGGCGATCTGCCGTGCGGTGGTGAGCGCACACGGCGGCGAAATCACCGCTGCCAACGCGCGCGACGGCGGTGCAGAATTCACGGTCACCCTGCCACGCCGCGAGCCGCCCGAACCGGCCGAAGCGCAGCTCTGACCGAACCCCGAACCCGAACTCCGCGCCCGTACCCATGCCGTCCCCCACCGCCATCGTGATCGAAGACGAGCCGCAGATCCGCCGTTTCGTGCGCGGCGCGCTCGAGGCCGAAGGCTGGCTGGTGCACGAGGCCGGCACGCTGCGCGATGGCCTGGCGGCGGCGGGAACGCGTCAGCCCGATTTGCTGGTGCTCGACCTGGGCCTGCCCGACGGCGACGGGGTTTCGCTCATTCGCGACGTGCGCGGCTGGTCGGCGGTGCCGATCATCGTGCTCTCGGCGCGCACCGACGAAGCGGACAAGATCGCCGCGCTCGATGCCGGTGCGGACGACTACCTGACCAAGCCCTTCGGCACCGGCGAATTGCTGGCGCGGGTGCGCGCGAATCTGCGGCGTCCTCGCGCGGCCGGTGGGGGCAGCGACGAACCGGCGGAAGCGCTCTTCAGGTTCGGCGAAATCGAGTTCGACCGCGGCGCGCGCCTCGTGCGCCGCGCCGGCGCCGAGGTGCACCTCACGCCGACCGAGTACCGCCTGCTGTCGGTGCTGGTCGCCAACGCCGGCCGCGTGCTCACGCAGCGCCAGTTGCTGCGCGAGGTGTGGGGTCCGTCGCACACCGACCAGAGCCACTACCTGCGCATCTACATGGGCCACCTGCGGCAGAAGCTCGAAGCCGATCCTGCGCAGCCCCGGCATCTGCTGACCGAGACGGCAGTGGGGTATCGGTTGGTGGTTTAGGTCGTTCGTTGTTCGGGGGGCTCGGCGATGGGCGCTGTGCCCTTGGGCGGCCGACGTCACCGGCCGCTTCGCGGCTTCCCTGCGCTGCTCACGACGGGCGGGGTCTCGCAGAAATCGCTGCGCTCAAACAGCTGCGAGCCCTGTCCGCCCGTCGCTCCGCTGCTCGGCGGTGCCTCAACGGCCGCCCAAGGACACAGCGCCCATCGCCGCGGTCAGAGCAGTAGTTGATCACCCCTCTTCGGACCCCGCTTGGGGTATTACTCCCTCTCCCTCTGGGAGAGGGTAGAGGTGAGGGCAAACGGCCTCAAAGAAGCACAGGGCCTTCGTTCACCCCCAGCGCCCGGTATGCGGTATGGCCCGATCAGCCCCTCTGGGCCGCCGA
>NZ_QAJK01000106.1:13084-16747 GCF_003852515.1 Variovorax sp. KBW07
CCGTACCGCGTACCGGGCGCCTCACCCAAAGCGCACAGACCGCAATCTCAGCCAGCCAACCCCTTGTTCGGATTGAGCAAGAACTTCTCGCCAGTCGCCTGCTTGCCGTACACCCCGATCGCATCGAGTTGCAGCGCTTCGAGCAGCGACACCTCCCGCGTGTACTTGCTCGCAAACGTCGTCTTCAATTCGGCAACAACGCGTGCCCGCAAACGCTGTGTTCCCTCGGCCCCCAGCTTCTGCAGGAACGGGAACAGCAGCCATCCGCCCATGCCCCACGCCATGCCGAAGTTGCGCACGAACTCCGTCGGCGAGCGGTCCAGGCCGCCGTAGATGTAGACCTGCTTGTGCGTCGTCGAACCGTAGCGGCTGTACTCCTTGGCCGTGCGGTTCAGTGCCGCTTCCATGCAGCCCAGGATCTGTCCCGCCAGCTTGCCGCCGCCCGTGGCGTCGAAGGCCAGCGTTGCGCCGGTGTCGACCAGCGCCTGCGTCAGGTCGTCAATGAACGTGGGCGACGTCGCGTTGCACACGTACTTTGCGCCGAGCCCGCGCAGCAGCGCTTCCTGCTCTGGCTTGCGCACGATGTTGACCAGGTCGATGCCGTCCTTCTGGCAGATCTTGTTCAGCATCTGGCCCAGGTTGGAGGCCGCAGCCGTATGCACCAGCGCCTTGTGGCCTTCCATGCGCATCGTCTCCACCATGCCGAGCGACGTGAGCGGGTTGACGAAGCACGATGCGCCGTCGGCCGGCGTGGTGCCTTCCGGCAGTTCCAGGCACTGCTGTACGGCGACCGCGCGGTACTGCGAATACATCGCGCCGCCGATGGCGGCCACGGTCTTGCCGAGCAGCGCCTGCGCAGCCGGCGACGCGCCGGCCTTCACCACCACGCCCGCGCCCTCGTTGCCCACAGGCATCGATTGATCGAGGCGGCCGGCCATGGCGGGCCGTGCGCGTTCGGGCACGGTGGCGGTCACGATCGGGCGGTCAGCCGTGCCCGATACCTTGGCGGTGCTCATGTCGGCGGCGCCGAACAGCAGGCCCAGGTCCGACGGATTCATCGGCGACGCCTCGACGCGAATCACCACCTCGTGGGCCTGCGGTTCGGGAATGGGCTCGTCGTGCAGCGAGAGTTCGAGTTCGCCGTTGGAGCGAACGAGGGAGCGCAGTTGCAGTGCCATGGAAGAAGCCTCTGAAAAGGTTCGTTCGAAGATGGCCTGGGTGGCCACGGGGCGGCCAGTATAGGAGCGCGATGCGAAAGCTGCAGGCGCCTTCAGGACACCAGGGGAATGGCCGGCGCATGGGCCAGCGCGTGGCGCATCTTCTGCGCGTCGAGCCGCTCGATGTAGCGCGGAATGTTGCGCCACAGCGTGTGATACCCATAGCCGCCGCGCAGCATTTCGTGCCGCGCGCTGTCTTTGTCCCAGTCTTGCACCGCCATGCGGTAGACGGCGGCCACCACGCCGGTGCGGTCGGCGCCGTGCATGCAGTGGATCAGCACCGGGCCGTGCTTCTCGGCCTCGCGCATGGCCACCAGTGCGCGCAGCACCTTGGCGTCGTCGATCGACCATGTGTTGATCGGCACGCGCATCAGGCGGATGCCGCTGCCGGCGAAAACCTTCTTGTCGTCGTTGAAAGAACGCAGGCTCACCACGGTGCGAATGCCGAGCGACTGCAGCGCCGCCATGTTGGCGCGCCGTGGCTGGGCGCTGCGGTACAGCGTGGGCGTGATGCGGTGCAGGTTCTCTACCTGCAGTTCGTCCAGCGGATCGGCCCAGTGGCCGGGCCGCGCGCCGTCGCTGTCGGCATTGCCTGTACCTGTGCCTGTATCAGTCTCAGTGGCATCGCCGTGATGGGCATCGACGGTTTTCTTCATGAGGGTTGCGTCTTCTTCTTGCGGCGCCAGTGACGCGTTGCCACGATCAGCAGCGCCACCGCCAGGCCGCCCCAGTAGTCGACCGGCGCGCCCCACAGCCAGTGCTTGTGCCAGAAGGCATCGACCGGGTTGAAGCGGGCCCAGCCGAAGGCCGGGTTGATGAGGAACCACAGGAAGTCTTCGCAGACCCAGAACACGATGAGGCCCGCGAGCGCCAGGCCCCAGTCGCGCAGTTTCCAGCGGCCGTTGAAGGCCAGTGGCGAAAAGAAAACCAGCGCCATGAAGGTGAACACCCATGCGTGGTAGCCGGTCATGGCGCGGCCGCCCCAGAAGATGTCGAGCCAGATGTTGTTCTCGATGCGCCAGGTCGGCAGCGACGTGGCCCAGCCCGCGCCGCCTTCGATCTGGATCTCGGCGTTGGCGAAGAAGAAGGCCATGACGACCACCCACGCGAGATAGCCCAGCGTGCGGCCCACGCCGGTCTTTTCGACTTCGCCGCTCACGCTGCCGCACCCAGCACGTGATGCAGCACGGCGCNNTTGCCGAGTGCACGGCTGCGCGCCGCCATGTTCGCGAGCTTGGCGGGGTCGGCCATCAGGCGCGCCACCTTGTAGTCGAGCCCGATGGCGTCGTAGGCGAGCCAGGCCGCGCCTTCTTCCATGAGGAAGCCGGCGTTGTGTTCTTCCTGCCCCGGAATGGGCGAGATCAGCAGCATCGGCTTGCCGAGCGCCAGGCACTCGGACACCGTGAGCCCGCCCGGCTTGGTCACCACCAGGTCGGCCGCGGCCATGAGCTTGTGCATTTCGTTGGTGAAGCCGATGGCCACCACGCGGCCCGGATGGCGCCTGGCCAGCGCTTCGAGCTTGCCGTGCGCCTCGACATTGCGGCCCGCGACGGCAATGACCTGGAAGTCGCCCGACTTGCCGTTTTGCCCGCCGAGGCCGAGCACGCGCTCGACCATGCTCGGCAGGTCGCCCACGCCGGCACCGCCCGAAGCCATCAGCAAGATGGGGCGCGACGGATCGAGGCCGAGTTCCGTAGCACAGGTGGCGCGCGCAAGCGCCGGCACGTCGGGTTCGGAAAAAGCCGGCATCACCGGAATGCCCGTGACGTGGACGCGGTCCGCCGGAATGCCGCGCGCCCGCAGGCGGAACGCCACTTCTTCAGTGGCCGCGAGGTAGCCCTCCATGCCCGGGACCAGCCACATGTTGTGCAGGTCGTAGTCGGTGATCTGCAGCCACACGGGGTAGTCGATGCGCCCGCGGTTGCGTTCGCGCATCAGCAATTCGGCCGGCAGGAAGTGGGTACAAATGACCGCATCGGGTTTCTCGCGCCGTATCTCGCGCACCAGTGCCCCGGTGCTGAGCCGTTCGATGCCACGGCGCAGGCGTTGCGAAGGCGCGTGGTGCGGGGTGACGTCGGTTCGCTGGTGCAGATACGACCAGAGGTCGGGCGCGCGGTTGACGAGCTGGATGTACCAGTCGGTGTAGACCTTGCGAAAGCCTCCGGCCACGTGGGCCATGGCATCGATATGAACCGCCGTGCAGGGCGGGGCGAGGTTCTGGGCGGTGGCGGCAAGCGCCTGTGCTGCACGCACGTGGCCGTTGCCGGCGCTCACGCTGAGGATCAGGAGTTTGGTCATGGATTCGGCGGTCTGCGCGGATTATGGCCATGCCGTGTGGCATTGCCCGCTGCTGGGCGCCGCCATAGCGGGTTGCGGGGTGACGGACTGCTCGTATGTCGCGCAGTTGTTCTTGTGTGCTGCTGTCTTCGTTCATTCAGGGCGACGC
>NZ_QAJK01000107.1:0-9624 GCF_003852515.1 Variovorax sp. KBW07
GCGCAGAGCACACCGCCAGCGTGAGCGAGTTCAGAGCACTGGTTGATCAGCGAAGCACTCAGAGCGTGTCCATGTGAGAATGGCATCGGGTGCTCCCCGCAGCGAAATAAAGGAGGAGCGAAGCGGGGGACATTCGCGGAGGGGAGTACCCGGTGTCAGTCGCACTCGCCCTGAACAAGAGCGCTCGAACAACAACAGCCCCTAAGTCCGAACCCGTCCATCGCCCGTAAGCATCGACAGCTCGACAAACTTCGATGCCACGTGGCTCTTCGCAGAGAACGACACCTCGAACCCGCCGAACTGCTGCCGGTCGATGCTCTCCAGCCCCGCGATCAGGTTCTCGCGCGTCGCCTTGCCCGGTGCCTTGCGCAGGCCCTCTGTCAGTACCTTCGCGGCCAGATAGCCTTCCATGCTCGAGAAATTGGCGCTGGCGCCGCCGCCCGCCTTGCGCACCGCCTCCACGAATTCGCGCGTGATCGCGTTGGCCGGGTTGTACGGCGAGGGCACCACCTGCGTCACCATCACGCCCGCGGCGTCCTTGCCCAGTTCCTCGGCCAATGCCTGCGTGCCCACGAACGACATGTTGATGAACGTGCCGCCGTAGCCCGCCTTGCGCGCCTCGCGGATGAACGCCGCGCAGGCCTTGTAGGCGCCCACCTGGACCACTGCGTCAGGCCGCGCCGCCACCAGTGTTTTCACCGCCTGCGCCACGTCGGCTGAATTGCGCTCCACCGTCGCCAGCGCCACCGGCTTCAGTTCCTGCTGCGACAGCGCCAGCGTCACCCCGTCGAGCCCGGCCTTGCCGTAGGCATCGTTCTGGTAGAAGACCGCGATCTTCTTCAGCCCCAGGTGCGTGAGCTGCTTCACCATCAGTGCCGTCTCGTCGTTGTACGAGGCGCGCAGGTGAAACACGTTCTTGTGGAAGGGCTCGCGCAGCGACATCGCGCCCGTGAACGGTGCAATGAAGGGCACCTTGTCTTTCACCGCCAGCGGCAGCGCGGCCAGGCTGGTCGGCGTGCCGATGTAGCCGAACAGCGCGAACACCTCTTCGTCGATCAGCTTCTGCGTGTTGGCGGCGCAGCGGTCGGGCTCGTAGCCGTCGTCCAGGTTCTTGATGATCACCGCGTTGCGGCGCCCCGGCTGGGCGTTGTACTGGTCCAGGTACACCTTGGCGCCCTGGTGGAACTGGATGCCCAGTTGCGCCGCCGGGCCGGTGAACGGCGCCGACTGGCCCAGCACCAGCGGCGCTTCGCCTTGCGCCCTCGCGATGCCGAAGCCGCCCAGCGTGGCGGCGGCCCCCAGGGTCAGAGAAAAATGCCTGCGACTGATCATTTGCGAAAACCTCCCGATGCGCTCTGGCTTGCGCACAAATTAGACTCGCCCGATGGCCCACGCACCGGATACCTTGCTCGAAGAAGCACCTCCCCAGCCCGCAACCTCCACGGTGCTGGGGGCTTGCCCCCACGACTGCCCCGACACCTGCGCACTGGTTACAACCGTCAAGGACGGCGTGGCCGTGAAGCTGCAGGGCAATGCCGCCCATTCGCACACGGGTGGCGTGCTGTGCACCAAGGTGTCGCGGTACATCGAACGCAACGACCATGCCGAGCGGCTGGTGCAGCCCCTGAAGCGCGTTGGCCCCAAGGGCAGCGGCCAGTTCGAGCCGGTGTCGTGGGATGCCGCTCTGGACGACATCGCCGCGCATCTTCGGTCATTGCAGGCCGATCCTGAAGCAATTCTCCCCTACAGCTATGCGGGAACCATGGGGCTGGTGCAGGGCGAATCGATGGACCGGCGCTTCTTTCACAAGCTGGGCGCCACCCTGCTGGACCGCACGATCTGCTCCATGGCGGGCGGGGAGGCCATGGTCTACACGCTGGGCGCCAAGGTCGGCATGCGCATCGAGTTCTTCGCCGAGACAAAGCTCATCCTCATCTGGGGCAGCAACTCGATTGCCAGCAACCTGCATTTCTGGCGCCATGCCCAGGCCGCCAAGCGCGCGGGCGCACGGCTGGTGTGCATCGACCCGCGCAAGACCGAAACCGCCGACAAGTGCGACGAGCACATCGCGCTGCTGCCGGGCACCGACGCCGCCCTGGCGCTGGCGCTCATGCACGAGCTCATCACGCACGACTGGCTCGACCATGAATACATCGCCAACCACACGCTGGGCTGGGAGCAACTGCGCGAACGCGCGCTGCAATGGCCGCCGTCGCGCGCGGCGCAAGTCTGCGGCGTGCCCGAAGAGCAGATTGTGGCGCTGGCAAAAGCCTATGGCACCACCAAGCCGGCCGCCATTCGCCTGAACTACGGCATGCAACGCGTGCGCGGCGGCGGCAACGCGGCCCGTGCCATCGCCTGCCTGCCGGCCCTGGTGGGCGCCTGGCGCGACCGCGCGGGCGGCCTGCTGCTCAGCAGCTCGGGCCACTACCCGGTCGACCGCGCCGCGCTGCAGCGGCCCGACCTGCTGGCCGGCCGCCGGCCGCGCACCGTGAACATGAGCACCATCGGCGACGCGCTGCTCGACACCGCCAGGCCGGTGAAGGCCATCGTGGTCTACAACAGCAACCCCGTCGCGGTGGCGCCCGAGTCGGCCAAGGTGGCGGCGGGCTTTGCGCGCGAAGACCTGTTCACCGTGGTGCTGGAGCAGTTCCGCACCGACACCGCCGACTACGCCGACTACCTGCTGCCCGCCACCACGCAACTGGAGCACTGGGACATTCACTGCAGCTACGGCCACACCGACGTTCTGCTCAACCGCCCGGCCGTGGCGCCGCGCGGCGAGGCCCGCAGCAACGCCTGGGTGTTCCGCGAGCTGGCGCGCCGCATGGACTTCGACGAGCCCTGCTTCTCGGAGAGCGACGAGTCGCTGTGCCGCACCGCCTTTGCCGAAGACGCCATCGACTATTCGCAATTGCTGGCGCAGGGCTTCACCACGGTGAAGCTGCCCGAGGCGCCGTTTGCCGAAGGCCGGTTCCCCACGCCGTCGGGCCGCTGCGAATTCTTCAGCGCGCGCCTGCAGGCCATGGGCACCGACGGCCTGCCCGACCACGTGCCCAACTGGGAGCCGGCCGGCAGCTCGACCGAATTTCCACTGGCGATGATCTCGCCGCCCGCACGCAACTTTCTCAACTCGACCTTCGTCAACGTGACGAGCCTGCGCGCCATCGAGGTCGAGCCGCTGCTCGAAATCCACGAAGCCGACGCCGCCGCGCGCGGCATCGAGGACGGCGCCATGGTGCGCGTGTTCAACAAGCGCGGCGAGCACCGTTGCCGCGCCGAGGTCTCGCGCCGCGCGCGGCAGGGCGTGGTGCACGGCATGGGCATCTGGTGGCGCAAGTTCGGCATCGACGGCACCAACGTCAACCAGCTCACCAGCCAGCGCCTGACCGACATCGGCCGCGGCCCGACGTTCTATGATTGTCTGGTCGAGGTCGAGCGCGCGACCGAGGCTGCCCCGGCCCCTCTTGTCCCCTCTCTCTCCGGAAGAGAGCCAGGGTGAGGGCTGCCCCCGCATTCATCCTGATCGGCGCCTTGTCCCTCACAGGCTGCGCCGACCTCGGCTACTACTGGCAATCCGCCAGCGGCCACATCGGCATCATGCGGGCCGCCAAGCCCGTGCCCGAATGGCTGGCCGACCCGACCACGTCGGCAGCGCTCAAGGCCAAGCTCGAACTCACCCAGCGCATCCGCCGCTTCGCCGTGACCGAGCTGGGCCTGCCCGACAACCCGAGCTACAAGTCGTACGCCGACCTGCACCGCCCCGCCGCGGTGTGGAACGTGGTGGCCGCGCCGCCGTACTCGCTCACGCTCAAGAGCTGGTGCTTCCCGGTCGCGGGCTGCGTGGGCTACCGCGGCTACTACAGCGAGGCCGCCGCCAAGGCCGAAGCCGACGCGCAACGCGCGCTCGACCTGGAAGTGGCCGTGTACCCCGTGCCCGCCTATTCCACGCTGGGCTGGATGAACTGGGCCGGCGGCGATCCGTTGTTGTCGACCTTCATCGGCTACCCCGAAGGCGAGCTTGCGCGCCTCGTGTTCCACGAGCTGGCGCACCAGGTCCTGTACGTGGCGGGCGACACGGTGTTCAACGAGTCGTACGCCACCGCCGTCGAGCGCATCGGCGGCGGGCTGTGGCTGCAGCGCGAAGCCGGCGAAGCGGCCCGGCGCGAATACAGCCAGTTCGACGGCCAGCGCCAGGACTTCCGCGCGCTGGCGCTCAACACACGCCGCGCGCTGACCCAGGTCTATGAATCGCCCGAAGCCAAGGCCAAGGACTGGACCGTGGTGGAGGTGATGAAGAAAGCCGCCATGGCCGACTTCCGCGAGCGCTATGCCAAGTTGCGCGAAGGCTGGAGCGGCCCGCGCCAGGGCGCCTACGACGGCTGGGTGGCGCGCGCCAACAATGCGGCCTTCGGCGCGCAGGGTGCGTATGACGACCTGGTGCCCAGCTTCGAGAAACTTTTCGAGCGCCAGGGCCGCGACTGGCCGCGCTTCTACACTGAGGTCCGGCGCATCGCGGCGCTTCCCACCGAGGAAGAACGCCGCCGCGCGCTGCAGGCGGCCACCGGCATCCTGCAGACGCATGCCGACCCGACAACAACAACACACAACGACAACAACGGAGACCATCACGGTGCCTGACATCCTTATCGAACGCAACCACACCCTGGGCATCGCCGGCGCACGCGAAGTCGCGCGCCAATGGGTGCAACAGGTCGAGCAGGACTACGGCCTGGAATGCTCCTACACCGAAGGCAAGGACTGCGACGTTGCACAGTTCAGCCGCGCGGGCATCGACGGCACGGTGGAGGTCACGGCCGACACCTTCAAGCTGGAGGCCACGCTGGGCTTTTTGTTCAGCAGCTTCAGCGACCAGATCGAGCAGAAGATTTCGCGCAACCTGGACGCGCTGCTGGCGTCGCCCGACGGCGGTGCCGGCGGCAGCCGCTTCGCCTGAGCGGTTTCTTTCTCATCGAATGATGGTGTAGCCGCCGTCCGCTGGCAGCGCCGCACACCCGGATGCCATGACGCAGACCTCTCCTTCTTCTTCCTCTTCCCCTTCGGCCGCGGGCCCGCTGGCCGGCCTCAAGGTCGTCGAGCTCGGGCAGCTCATTGCCGGCCCTTTTGCCGCGCGCACGCTCGCCGATTTCGGCGCCGAGGTCATCAAGATCGAGCCGCCCGGCACGGGCGATCCGCTGCGCACCTGGCGGCTGCTGAAGGACGGCACCTCGGTCTGGTGGCAGGTGCAGTCGCGCAACAAGCGCTCGCTGGCACTCGACCTGCGCGAGCCCGAGGCACAGGCCATCGTGCGGCAGCTCGCGGCCGAGGCCGACGTGCTGATCGAGAACTTCCGCCCCGGCGCCATGGAAGGCTGGGGCCTGGGCCCCGATGCATTGCTGGCGGCCAACCCCGCGCTGGTGATGCTGCGCATCAGCGGCTACGGCCAGACCGGCCCCTACCGCGACCGCCCCGGCTTCGGCGTGGTGGCCGAGGCCATGGGCGGGCTGCGCCACCTCACGGGCGAACCGGGCCGCGTGCCGGTGCGCGTGGGCGTGTCGATCGGCGACACGCTGGCGTCATTGCACGGCGTGATCGGCGTGCTGATGGCGATGCAGCACCGCCATGCGACGGTGAGCGCCGAGCACCCGAAGGGCGTGGGGCAGGTGATCGACGTGGCGCTGTACGAAGCGGTCTTCAACTGCATGGAAAGCCTGCTGCCCGAGTACGGCGCCTTCGGTGCGGTGCGCGAGGCGGCCGGCAGCGCGCTGCCGGGCATCGCGCCGACCAATGCGTACCGCTGCGCCGATGGGGGCTACGCCATCGTCGCCGGCAATGGCGACAGCATCTTTCGCCGTTTGATGGAATGCATCGGCCGGCCCGACCTGGCGGCCGATCCGGCGCTGGCGGGCAACACGGGCCGCGTGGCGCAGGTGGACATGCTCGATGCCGCCATCGGCGACTGGGCCGCCGAGCGCACGGTGGACGAAGTGCTGGCCGCGCTCGATGCGGCGCACGTGCCGGCCGGCCGCATCTACACCATCGCCGACATTGCGGCCGATCCGCACTACGCCGCGCGCGGCATGCTTCAGCAGGTGCGCATGCCCGACGGCAGCGCGCTTTCCGTGCCCGGCTTCGTGCCCAAGCTGTCGCTCACGCCGGCCAGTCATCGGCACAACGCGCCGGCGCTGGGCGCGGACACCGACGCGGTGCTGAAGGAGATCGGGTTGAGCGCCGGGCAGATCGCCGCGCTGCATGCGCGCGGGATCGTCGGCTGACCGGTGCGGGTGGTGGTTGGGCGCTCGGGCGCTCAGGCCCGGAGGGATTCGATCAGGTCGATGTACTGCTGCTTGGCGTCGTCGGAACTCGTGCCCTTCACAGCGGTCCATGCGTCCCACTTGGCGCGCGCCACGAAGTCGCTGAAGCTGGGCTTCTTGGCGGTGTTGTCGCCTTCGGAGGCCTGCTTGAACAGGCCGTAGATCTTGAGCAGCGTCGGGTTGTCGGGGCGCTCGGCGAGCAGCTTGGAGTTGGCCTGGGCGGCTTCGAACAGGGTGTTGAGATCGGACATGGCGGTCAAATTGAAAAGCGGAAACCGCGCATCTTAAATGCCGAGGTACGTGCGTGTACCAGGCGTGCTCAGTCGCGCAGCCCCACCCGCGCCAGTTCTACATCCAGCCGCTCGCGCGCATCCGCGGGCTTCAGCGAAGCGGCCTTCTCGAACAGCCGGGTGGCCTCGGCCATGTGCGAGTCGCCGTGCAGCATGGCCAGCGCGCGGGCGTACTCCATCAGGCCGGCGGCCGAATCGGGGTGCAGCTCCAGGCCGTGCTCGAACAGCTCGATCGATGTCTCGGCGCGCACGCCGTAGGTCATGCGCCCGACCAGCGCGCCCACCTTGTCGATCACCTCGGCGTGGAAGGACGCCAGCGCAACGTGCGCGTCGGCATGCCGCGGCTGCAGCGCGATCACGCGTTCCAGCGCGCCCTTGAGCTTGCTGCCCAGGCCCTGCGCCAGCGCGCGCGCCACGCTGATGCCCTGGCTGTAGCGGCCCAGCGCATAGGCCTGCCAGTAGAGGGCGTGGCAGTTCTCGGGCTCGGCGGCGGCTTGCGCGCCGGCGCGTTCGATCACCTGGCGGAACATCGACAGCCGCACGGCCTCGCGCGGCTCGAGGTAGTTGGCGTAGATGGCGGTCGCCTGGTTGGCCAGCACCATGCCGTCGGCGCCATGCAGCAGGCCCAGCGTGGCGGCGCGTTCGAACTCGCCGCTGTGGAACAGCGCCCAGCCTTCGGCGAGCGGCGTGCCTTCGGCCGGCGGCGGCAGGCCGTTGCCGGCATGCAGGCGCTGCCAGTGCGGCAGCACGCTGCGGGCGTCGTAGCGCGGCACGTCGGCATAGGGCAGGGGTGTCCAGGGTTCCGCGTTGGCGGCAACCGGGCTGGCGGACATCAGCGAGAGCGGTTTGAAGTCTGGGTGGGGCATGGTGTCTAGACCGCCATATCGACAGGGGAGGCCGCGGCGCCGTCGTTGCCGCCGCTGGTGTTGCTGCTTTTCTTGCTGCTGTTGCTGTTGTTGCCGTCCTTGTTGTTGCCGCCGGCATCTTCTCCGTTGTAGGCATTGCTCAGTGTCAGCAGATGCCGCCGGGGTTCCTGCCCGAGGTAGGGCGCCAGCAGGTGCAGCGTGTGGTGGCCGCCGCGCATCAGCGCGCCCTGGGCATGCGCCGGCTCGAGCGCCTCGCGCGGGTTGCGCACGTATTCGTAGCTGAGCCAGTAGGTCAGCACCACGACCATGCTCTGCGCGAGCGTGTCGACCTCGTGCGCGTCGATCTCCAGGTGGCCGGAACGGCTCAGGCCGGCAATCAGCTGGCGGATGGCGCGGGCCTTGTTCTTCAGCACCAGCTGGAACTGGGTCTCGATGTGCCGGTTCTTGCTCAGCAGGTCGTTCAGGTCGCGGTAGAGAAAGCGGTAGCGCCAGATCAGCTCGAACAGGCTGTGCATGAAGAACCAGGCGTCCTCCACGTCGTGCACGCCTTCGCTGGCGTGGAGCAGCTCGTTGAGCTCGGCTTCGTAGCCTTCGTAGAGCTTGTTGATCAGCTCTTCCTTGGCCGGGTAGTGGTAGTAGAGATTGCCCGGGCTGATGTTGAGCTCGCCCGCCACCAGCGTGGTCGAGACGTTCGGTTCCCCGAAGCGGTTGAACAGGTCCAATGCGGCTTCGAGGATGCGTTGCGCTGTGCGGCGTGGCGCCTTCTTTGCCATGTCGGTGCCCCCGTGTGTCTCGTGGTCTCTTGGGGACACTCTAGCGTATGTGCACCGCACCATGAACGGTGCGGGACATGTTTTGCGGCGCTGATTTTTTGTGCAGTGCCGCAATATCGACAGGGTCAGCCGGCGCTGCCGCCTTTGTTGCGGCGCACGGTTTTCTTGGCGGCCACGGCGGGCGCCGTCTTGCGCGCAGCGGTCTTGCGGGCCGTGGCGCGGGCGGTCTTGGCGGGCGTGGCGGTTTCGCTGTGGCCGGCGGCGCTGCCACCGCGGTGTTTCAGCTGCGCTTCGAGGGCGTCGATGCGCGCCTGCATGGCGGCCACGTCGGCCGCAGAGGGCACGCCGAGTTTTTCGAGGGCGCGGGCCACGCGTTCTTCAAAAATGTTCTCGAGCTTGCCCCATTGCCCGGCGGCCTTGGTGCCGAACTCGCTGGCAAAGCCGGCCATGCGGGTCTGGGCCTGTGCCAGGGTTTCTTCGGCGGCCTGCTGCGTTTTTTTCTGCATGCCGGCGCCGTCTTTCACCAGTGCCTCGAAGGCCTTGCTGCCTTCCTGCTGCATCTTGGCGAAGGCGCCGAGGCCGGCAAGCCAGATCTGCTGGGCGGAATCCTTGATGCGGTCGGAGGCTTTGTTGTTGTTATCGCTGTCGTCGTTGGCGGTGGCCATGCAAATGTTCCTTGAAAGAGTCTGCTGAGTCGAATCGCAGGACTCTAGCCGCCAAGGGCCCTCGCCGTTAGAGCTTTCCGCCTAGTTGCAAGAAAAGCTCAGGGCGTGGCGCCGGCGGCGCGGCTGGTGTCGAGGTGGTTCTTGGCGCGTTCGGCCAGCGCCATTTCGCCGGGCGTGCCGGGCACGAAGGGCTGTACGGGAAGTGGCCGGCCGTGCGAGTCGACCGAGACGAAGACGATGAGGCACTCGGTGGTCTTTTCCATGGTGCCGCCCTTCATGTCGCCGCTGCGCACTTCGACGGAGATGTTCATGCTGGTGGTGCCGGTGTAGGCAAGGCGGGCTTCGACTTCGACGAGGTCGCCGATCATGATGGGCCGGTGAAAGCGGATGCTGCCGATGAAGGCGGTGACGCAATAACGTTTGGCCCAGCTGGTGGCGCAGGCGTAGCCGGCCTCGTCGATCCATTTCATGACCGTGCCGCCGTGGACCTTTCCGCCGAAGTTGACGGTGCTGGGCTCGGCGAGAAAGCGCAGGGTGATGGAAGACATGGGCGGCCTTTGTTTGTATGGCTGTGGGGTAGGGAGCCGCGATTATGCGAGCGGCTGTTCTCGGCTTTTGCGCCGCCCGTCTCCCGGGTGTGCACGCTTGTCTGCAAGGGCTGTGCCAGGGCTGCTGTTTGGGAGCGGGTTCGGGTTCGGGTGCGGGGTCATTCTTTG
>NZ_QAJK01000107.1:9728-29687 GCF_003852515.1 Variovorax sp. KBW07
GTGCTCTGCGCAGCGAAATAAAGGAGGAGCGAAGCGGGGGACATTCGCGGAGCAGAGCACACCGTCGGCGTGAGCGTCGCCCTGAACAGTGCCCTGAACTACGATCCGTCAGCCGTTGAACAGCTGAGCCAAAGTACGCCGCAGCCAGGCATTCCCCGGATCCGCATGAAAGCGCTCGTGCCAGTGCTGCTTCACCGCGTACGCCGGCAACGCGAACGGAGGTTCCAGCAGTTTCACCGGCTCCTGCGTCACCAGCACCTTGCCCAGGATGCGCGGCACCACCACGATCAGTTCCGTGTGCGCCACGATCCGCGCCACGCTCAGGAAGCTCGACAACCGCACCACCACGTCCCGCTTCAACCCCAGCCGCGCAATCGTCGTGTCGACGATCGCGTGCCCCGTGCCCGACGTCGACACCACCGCATGCGCCTCCGCCTCGAAACGCTTGCGCGTCAGCCGGGCGCCGATGCGCGGGTGGTTGCGTGCCGCCAGGCACACGAAGTTCTGCATGAACAGCGTCTGCTGGTAGAAGCCCGCGTCCAGCTGCGGCATGAAGCCCACGGCCAGGTCGACCTCGCCGTCCTGCAGGCGGCGGCCGCTCACCGTCGAGATGATCTCCGTCTCGATGTGCACGCCCGGCGCCACGTGCCGCAGATGGTCGAGCAGGCCCGGCAGCAGCACCACCTCGCTGATGTCCGTCATGCAGATGCGAAAACGCCGCTGCGCTTTTTCCGGCTCGAAGCTGCTGCGGTTGCCCTGTGCCTGCGCCAGCTGCGCCAACGCTTCGCGCAGGTTCGGGTAGATGCGCTCGGCATGCGGCGTGGGCTGCATGCCCTGGGCCGTGCGCGTGAACAGGCGGTCGTCGAAATGCGCGCGCAGCTTGTTCAGCGCGGTGCTGGCCGCGGCCTGCGCCATGCCCAGCCGCTCGGCCGCCTTCGAGACGTTGCCGGTCTTGTAGACCTCGTCGAACACGGCGAGCCATTCGAGATCGAGCTTGGACATGGGCGGTTCTTTTCCTGAAGAAGAGAAAGAGAAGAAGGAAAGACACGGAAAGGAAAGGACACCATTATCGAAATTTCGAATTCCGGGTATTGGCTACCGGTCTTGAGCAAATAGTGGTGCGGGTCAACAATGCCGCCGTTGGCGTACGTACCTCGCCAGCCCGGAGACACAACCCGCCATGAATCCCGCCGCTACACACAAAGACAAAGACAAAGCCGCCCCGGCCAACGCCGCCGAGCGCAGCGACTACTACGCCCGCATCCGCCCGCTGAACCTCACGCCGCTGTGGGAATCGCTGCACGCCCTGGTGCCGCGCGAGCCGCAAACGCCGTGCGTGCCCGCGCTCTGGCGCTACGACGCCATCCGCCCACTGCTGATGGAGTCGGCCGACCTCATCACCGCCGAAGAAGCGGTGCGCCGCGTGCTGGTGCTCGAAAACCCGGCGCTGCCCGGCAACTCGTCGATCACGCAGTCGATCTACGCGGGCCTGCAGCTCATCATGCCGGGCGAGGTCGCGCCTTCGCACCGCCACGTGCAGTCGGCGCTGCGCTTCATCGTCGACGGCAAGGGCGCCTACACCACGGTGGGCGGCGAGCGCACCACCATGTACCCCGGCGACTTCATCATCACGCCCTCGTGGGCCTGGCACGACCATGGCAACGAAGGCATCGAAGGCGTGACCGAGCCGGTAGTGTGGCTCGACGGGCTCGACATCCCGATGCTGCGTTTCTTCGACGCCGGCTTTGCCGAGAACGACGACGCCAAGGTGCAGCACGTGTCGCGGCCCGAAGGCCACAGCCTGGCGCGCTTCGGCCACAACATGGTGCCGGTGCGGCACGACCACGTGTCGGCCACCTCGCCGATCTTCAACTACCCCTACGCACGCAGCCGCGAGGCACTGGCCCAGTTGCAGACGCAGGAAGCGCCCGATGCCTGGCTGGGCCACAAGCTGCGCTACATCAACCCGCTGACGGGCGGCTCGCCGATGCCGACCATCTCGACCCACCTGCAACTGCTGCCGAAGGGCTTCGCGGGCAAGACACACCGCGCCACCGATGGCGCCGTGTACAGCGTGGTCGAAGGCCATGGCACCGCCGAGATCGCGGGCCAGCGTTTCGAGTTCGGCCCGCGCGACACCTTCGTGGTGCCGTCGTGGGCGCCGCTGCGGCTGTTGTCGCCGGCCGAAGACACCGTGCTCTTCAGTTTCTCGGACCGTCCCGTGCAGCAGGCCATGGGCATCCTGCGCGAAGCTTTCCTCGAAGACGCGTAGGCGCACGGCCGCCCCCTTTCTTCTTTCTCTTTTTTCATTTGTCCGACCCTGTGCCGCCGCGCGCGGCAGGAGCCCACATGTCCTTTGTCTTCACGCCCCCTTCCATCGTCGGCCTGCCCATCGCCGATTCCGACAAGCTGTTTCCGGTGCGCCGCGTCTACTGCGTCGGCCGCAACTACGCGGCCCATGCACGCGAGATGGGGTTCGATCCCGACCGCGAACCGCCATTCTTCTTCTGCAAGCCGAATGACGACGCCTCGGTCGTGCCCGTGGCCGAAGGCGCCACCGGTGCCATTCCGTACCCGCCGCTCACCAGCAACTACCACTACGAAGCCGAGCTGGTGGTCGCCATCGGCAAGGGCGGAAAAGACATTCCGGTCGAGCAGGCCGCCAGCCACATCCTCAGCTACGCCGTGGGCCTGGACATGACGCGCCGCGACCTGCAGATGAAGATGCGCGAGCAGGGCCGCCCCTGGGAAATCGGCAAGGCCTTCGACTTCTCGGCACCCATCGCGCCGCTGCGCACGCTGGCCGACGTGGGCGAGATCAACGGCGGCGCCATCACGCTCGAAGTCGATGGCCAGGTGCGCCAGAGCAGCGACATCGCGCACCTGATCTGGTCGGTGAACGAAGTCATCGCCAATCTCTCGACGCTCTTCACGCTGCAGCCCGGCGACTTGATCTTCACCGGCACGCCGGAAGGCGTGGGCGCGGTGAAGCCGGGCCAGACGATCAAGGTCAGCATCGAGCGGCTGCCTTCGCTCACGGTCCGCATCGATTGACCGTCCGGCGCGCAGAGACCCCTCGATGAGCACACCTCTTTCGAAGAATCCCCCCCGCGTGTTGCTCGTCGGCGGCGGCATCGGCGGCATGGCCGCGGCGCTGGCGCTGGCCCGCCTGGGCGTGGCCATCGACCTGCTGGAGCAGAGCGCCACCATCGGCGAAATCGGCGCCGGGCTGCAGCTCGGCCCGAATGCCTTCGCGGCGCTCGATGCGCTGGGCGTCGGCGAGGCGGTGCGCCGTGGCTCGGTGTTCACCGACCGGCTGGTGATGATGGACGCGGTCGATTGCAGCGAAGTGGCGTCGGTGCCGGTCGGTGAAGCCTTCCGCGCGCGTTTCAGGAATCCGTATGCGGTGAGCCATCGCGCCGACCTGCATGGCGCGATCCACGAGGCCGTGAAGCAGCATCCGCTGATCCGCTTCCACACCTCGGCGCAGGTCGAGTCGCTGGACACCGGCGCGCATGGCACGCACGGTGTCATGGCCGTCACGCGCGATGGCCGCCGCTTCACCGCCGACGCCATCGTCGGCTGCGACGGCGTGAAGTCGGTGGTGCGCGCCAGGCTCATCGGCGATGCGCCGCGCGTCTCGGGCCACGTGGTGTACCGCGCCGTGGTGCCGGCGGCCGACATGCCGGCCGACCTGCGCTGGAACGCGCCCGTGGTCTGGGCCGGCCCGCACTGCCATCTGGTGCACTACCCGCTGCGCCACGGCGAGCAATACAACCTGGTCGTCACTTTCCACAGCCGCGAGCAGGAAGAGTGGGGCGTGACCGACGGCAGCAAGAAAGAAGTGCTGTCGTACTTCGAGGGCGTGCATGCGCGCCCGCGCCAGCTGCTCGACCGGCCCACGTCGTGGCGCCGCTGGAGCACCGCCGACCGCGACCCGGTCGAGCGCTGGAGCGACGGCCCGGCCACGCTGCTCGGCGACGCGGCGCATCCCATGATGCAGTACCTGGCGCAGGGCGCGTGCATGGCGCTCGAAGACGCGGTCACGCTCGGCGCCGCCGTGAAGGCCTGCGATTTCGACATGCCGGCCGCCTTCAGGCTGTACGAAGCCGCCCGCGTCGCCCGCACGGCGCGCGTGGTGCTGTCGGTGCGCGAAATGGGCCGCATCTATCACGCGCAGGGCGTCGAGCGGCTGGTGCGCAACAGCCTCTGGGTCGGGCGCACGCCCGAGCGCTTCTACGATGCGGTCGAATGGCTCTATGCCTGGCGGCCCGAGCATTGCCTGGACGATGCCCCCGAGGTGCTTTCGCCGCACTGAAACCTGTTCCCTTCATCATCACCATTCGAGGCCGACAAAGGCCCAGGAGACAACACACCATGAACTTTCCGCGCGCACTGTTGACCGGCCTCGTTGCCGTGATCGCCACCGCCGCCACCACCGGCGCGCTGGCGCAGGCCAGCGACTTTCCGACCAGGCCGGTGACGCTGGTCACCCCGTTCGCGGCCGGCAGCGGGCCCGACGCTGTGCTGCGGCTGGTGTCCGACAAGCTCTCGCGGCTGTGGGGCCAGCGCGTGCTGATCGACAACAAGCCGGGCGGCGGCGGCTTCATCGCCATCGACCAGGCGCGCCGCGCCGCGCCCGACGGCTACACGCTGCTGCAGCTGGACAGCGAGCACATCGCCGCGCTGCCGCACCTGTACAAGTCGAAGAACTTCGTGACGCTGCAGCACTTCGACCCGGTGGCCTCGCTGTTTCGCACGCCCTTCTTCGTGGCGGTGGGCACCGATTCGAAGTGGAAGACCATGGGCGACCTGATTGCCGCCGCCAAGGCCGAGCCCGACGCCGTGGTGTACGGCTCGTGGGGCGTGGGCAGCCCGGGCCACCTGGGCGCGCAGCAGCTGGAGGCGCTGACCGGCATCCGCATGCGCCATGCGCCGTACCGCGAGGTGTCGCAGCTGTATTCCAACGTCGGCACGGGCGAGGTGCCATGGGCCTTCGCGAGCATCCCGTCGAGCCAGGGCATCTACAAGGCCGGCAAGCTGCGCTACATCGCCGTTGCCGCGCCCAGGCGCATTCCGCAGATGCCCGACGTGCCGACCATGGCCGAGGCGGGCGGGCCGGCGTCGCTGGAGGTCAATTCGTTCGTGTCGCTGCTGGCGCCCAAGGGCGTGTCGGCGGCCGTGAAGGCGAAGATCAACGCCGACGTGGCCAAGGTCATTGCCGACCCCGAGATCCGCGCCCGCTTCGACACCTTCGCTTTCGAGCCGCTGGCCTGGTCGCCCGAGGAAATCGAGCGCAATGCCCAGGCCAAGTCCAAGGTGTACGGCGAGCTGGTGCGCAGGGGCAACATCAGCCTCGACTAGCAGGGGCTGTCGAGGCCATGTGCCTTGCCCGGAGCTTCGCCCGGCAGTTAAGCTGGCCCTCTTTGTTTTTCTGACAACTTTTTCACACTTTTTTCCATGCACGTCACCAAGAGAGCCCTCCTGATTGCCTGCGGCCTGGCAGCCGCCACCGCGCTGCCGCTGACGGCCAGCGCCGACAACAACGCCTGGCCGACCAAGCCGATCCGCCTGCTGGTGGGCTTTCCGGGTGGCTCCACGCCCGACATCGCGGCGCGCACCATCGCCGAGCCGCTGGGCAAGGCGCTGGGCCAGCCGATCGTGGTCGACAACAAGGCCGGCGCCTCGGGCAACATCGCGGCCGACCAGGTGGCCAAGGCCACCGACGACCACACGCTGGGCATCGTCATCAACGGCAACCTCACGTCGTCGAAGATGCTGTACCCCAAGCTGCCCTACGACCCGGCCAAGGACTTCACCTACCTGTCGCTGATCGCCACGGCGCCGCTGGTCCTGGTGGCGCAGAACAACCTGCCTTCGGGCGCCGCCTTCTTCGACGCCGCGCGCAAGGCCGGCGACAAGTGGAACTACGGCTCGGTGGGCATCGGCTCGGTCGGCCACCTCGGCATGGAGTTGCTCAAGAGCCGCGTGGCCGGCTTCAAGCCCGAGCACGTGCCCTACCAGGGCAACCCGCAGGTCATTACCGCGATGCTGGGCGACCAGGTGCAGATGGGCCTGATTCCGCCGGGCGTAGCCATGCCGCAGATCAAGGCCGGCAAGCTCAAGGCCATCGGCCTGACCGGCGGCCGCAGCGCGCTGGTGCCCGAAATTCCGCCGCTGGCCGAAGCCGGCGTGAAAGACTTCAACCTCGAGGTGTGGGTGGCGCTGCTCGGCCCGGCCAACCTGTCGAAGACCGCGCAGGCGCGCATCGGCCGCGAGCTCGAAATCGTCATGAAAGACCCGGACGTGCGCCGCAAGCTCTTCGAGCAGGGCTGGCAGGCCGTGGGCACCTCGCCGGACGGCATGCGCACGCGCGTCAACGACGAGGCGGCCATCATGACCAAGATCATTTCCACGCGCGGCATCAAGTTGCAGTAATGGCCGATTCGCAGACGACACAAACAACATTGCACGAGCCGGCGCGCGAGCTGCCGGTGTTCGGCGAATACGACGTGGTGGTGGTCGGCGGCGGCCCCGCCGGCATCGCCGCCGCCGTGAGCGCCGCGCGCCACGGCGCCAGCACGCTGCTGGTCGAGCGCTACGGCTTCCTCGGCGGCATGGGCACGGCCGGCGGCGTGACCAACTTCGCGGGCCTGTACGGCAAGCGCAAGGGCCAGATGACGCAGCTGGTGCGCGGCGTGGTCGACGAGCTGATCGACCGCATCGCCGGGCTCAACGGCATGAACGCGCCGCAGGACGGCATGGGCGGGCGCATTCGCGTGCGCTCGTACGACACCTCGGCCTACAAGCTGGCGGCCGACCAGTTGCTCGAAGCCGCCGGCGTCAAGCTGCTGTTCCATGCGTATGCGGCCGCGGTCATTCGCGACGGCAACCGCATCGCGGCACTGGTGGTCGAGACCAAGTCGGGCCGCCAGGCCATTCGCGCCAACGCCTTCATCGACGCCAGCGGCGACGCCGACGTGGCCGCCTTCGCGGGCGTGCCCTTCGAGGTCGGCGACGGCCACGGCAGCGGCCTGTTTCCCACCACCATGTTCCGCATCGGCCAGGTCGACGCACCGGCGGCGCTCGAAGCCGTGGGCGAGTTCAAGGCCATCAACGACTTCATGGCGCGTGCCGAGCAGCAGCACCCGGGCAAGTACACCTTTCCACGCGAAGGCGCGATCCTGCGGCCCAACAAGGACCCGCGCGAATGGCGCGCCAACGTCACGCAGATTCGTAATTCCGAAGGCCGCGCGATGAACGGCGTCGATGCGCGCGAGCTCAGCGAAGGCGAACTCACCGGCCGCCGCCAGATTGCCGCGTACTTCGAGTTCCTGAAGGCCGAGGTGCCGGGCTTCGCGCAATCGGCCATCGTCGAAATTGCGCCGCAGGTCGGCATCCGCGAGACGCGGCGCATCCAGGGCCTGTATGCCCTTCAGCGCGAGGACATCCTGGGCTCGGCGAAGTTCGACGACAACATCGGGCTGAACGCCTGGCCGATGGAAATGCACGCCGACGGCCGCATCGTGTGGGCCTTCCCGGAAGACGAAGCGAATGCCTACAACCACCTGCCATGGCGCATGCTCGTGCCACAGAAGGTCGACAACCTGCTGGTGGCCGGACGCTGCGCCTCGATGACGCACGAGGGCCAGTCGGCCGCGCGCGCCAGCGGCGGCTGCTTCGTCATGGGGCAGGCCGCGGGCACCGCGGCGGCATCGCTGGGCCGCACGGACGCCTTTGCCAACGTGGACGTGCCGGCGCTGCAGAACAAGCTGGCCGTCGACGGCGTCGACCTGGACCGCTGAACGCTCCGGGGCGCGCGGATGGCGCTAGAGTCCGGGGCTTGATGAACTCGAACCCCGGACGAAAAGTGCACTTCCTTTCGTTGTCGACCACCGCGCGTCGCCTCCTCCTCGCTCTTTCCTGCGCCACGCTCGGCCTGATCCAGCTGGGCTGCGCCAGCACGCCCGAAGGCGAACCCGTCCACGGCAAGGACCGGGTGCTGAGCTTCGTTGCCGCCAAGGACGGCCGCAAGGTTGCCATTGCCGGCGAGAACTACCACTACGTGTTCGACGGCGACCCGTCCGTGGCCGCGCTGCTGCGCTGGGAAGGCCGCGGCAAGGTCACGCCCGCGCTGATCGGCGAGCTCAAGGTGGCGCGCAACCAGAGCTTCGAAGGCCAGTACATGCTGATGGCCTTCGATGCCGACCTGACGCCCGAAGACCGGACCTTCCTGGTCCAGACCGGCTTTGCCAGGGCCGACGTGAAATACGGCGACCGCACCGGCTCCGCGCTGCGCTACTTCGGCACCGTGTACGGCAAGCGCTACGGGGCGTCGCCGCTGAAGTCGGCCGACAAGGTCGATTTTTCGCGCCGCCAGTACGTCAGCTACGTCGAGCAGGAAACCTTCAGCGGCGCCGCCGCCAAGGTCACGCCCACGCCGCTGGTGTATGCCGACGACGGCTCGATGCTGCTGGCCGGCGTGCCGGTGCGCGTCGTCCAGGGCGGCACCGACAACAGCTGCCGCGCCGGCCTCATGGGCGTTTGCTTCTACAAATAGGCAGACAGGGACGGCAGGGCCGGCTGACAGGGCCGCGACAGCGCCACGGCCCGGCCTTTGCTATGGTTGCGGGTTGCCCTTTTTTGCGTTGACCGCCCCCGCCCGATGACCACCGATCCCGCCACCGCTTCCCGCCTCGTCGACGAACTCGTCGCCCTCATGCAGCTCGAGCCGCTGGGGGGCGACCGCTTCCTGGCGCAGAGCGAAGACATCGGCACGCCCGCCGTGTTCGGCGGCCAGGTGCTGGGTCAGTCGCTGATGGCCGCGAGCCTCACGGTCGGCACCGAGCGGCCGGTGCATTCCATGCACGCCTACTTCCTGCTGCCGGGCGAGCACGCGCCCATCGAATACAGCGTCGACCGCGTGCGCGATGGCCGCAGCTTCACCACCCGCCATGTGGTGGCGCGTCAGCAGGAGCGCATCATTTTTGAAATGTCGGCCTCGTTCCAGACCATGGACGAGGGCGTCGACCACCAGTTCGGCATGCCCGACGTGGCCGGCCCCGACGGGCTCATCAGCGAGCTCGACCAGCGCATCGCCCTGGGCGACCGGCTGCCGGAGCCCTGGCGCTCGAAGGCGATCCAGTCGCATGGCATCGAATACCGCCGCGTCGACCCCGAAGACCTGATGGCACCGCTGCCGCGCCCGGCGGCGGCGCAAAGCGCCCTGTGGATGCGCGCCGTCGCGCCGCTGCCCGACGACCCGATGGTGCACCGCGCGCTGCTGGCCTATGCCTCCGACCACGGCCTGCTGCGCGCCGCGATGCTGCCGCACGGCCTGAGCTTCATGACCGGCCAGGTGCGCCCCGCCAGCCTCGACCACGCGATGTGGTTCCACCGCGATTTCCGCATGGACGACTGGCTGCTGTACGTGCTCGATTCGCCCAGCGCCAGCGGTGCGCGCGGCCTGTGCCGCGGCAGCCTCTATGCGCGCGATGGCCGGCTCGTGGCCTCGGCCGCGCAGGAAGGCATGCTGCGCATCAGGAAGCCGGGAGCGCCTCGCTCGCCGGCCGTTGCCTCCTAGAAGATTTATTGCTGCGCAGGCTGCTGCTGCTCGGTCAGCGGCGCTGCCGTCCCGTCGCGGCTGCGTTCGTCCAGCAGCCGCTGGTAGTTGTCGCGCAGCAAGATGCCCGCGTAGTACACATGCTCGCGCATGAGTTGCTCGGCGCGCGCCGCGTCCCCTGAAATCACGGCCTGCACGATGCGGTGGTGGTCGTCGTGCGACCGCAAAATCACGCCGTGGTCGTGCCACAGCATGATGCGGTCCGACGCGAACGGCACCGCCTGCGCCTGCGCGCCGAAGCGCACGATCCACTGGTTGCCCGCGCCGTGCATCAGCGCGTTGTGCAGCTTCACGTTCATCTGCTGGTAGGGCGCCAGGTCTTCCACCAGCAGTTGGCCCTTGGCCAGTATTTCGTCGCCCTCGCGCAGGCACTCGCGCAGCAGCGCGGCGGTCGGCTCGTCCACGCCCAGCGCGGCAAAGCGCCGGCAGGCCAGCCCTTCGAGCACCGAGCGCACTTCGTACGCGGCCAGGATGTCCTCGAGCGCGAACGAGCGCACCAGGTAGCCCTTCTTCGGCTGGTGGTCGATCAGCCCTTCCATGGCCAGCGCGGCCAGCGCGGCGCGCACCGGCGTGCGCGACACCTTCAGGCTTTCCGCGATCGGCACTTCCTCCACCCGCATGCCGGGCGCAAGCCGCCCGTGAAGGATCCAGGTGCGCAGCGTCTCTGTGACTTGTTGGGAGAGTGTGTCCATGTCAGGTATACATGATGCCAGTGAATCTAAGAAATAAGGCGTGATATCAGGGTAAACGAGGACTGTAAAAAGTATTCATGTATACACAATGCGGCCCTCGATCAACTTTCACGCCGCACCGACGCGGCACGGAGACCTCGCAGCCCATGGCGGAACATCATGCACAAGCTCCCGGCCGGCTGGCCCTCGTGACCGGCGGCGGCCGTGGCATCGGCGAGGCCGTGTGCCGCCGCCTCGCGGCCAGCGGCCTTCGCGTCGTGGTGGCCGACATCGACGGCGACAACGCCCGCAACGTGGCGCAATCGCTGGGCGAAGGCCACCACTTCCGCCAGTTCGACGTGAGCGACGAAACCGCCGTCGAGTCCGCGTTCGACGGCATCGAAAACCAACTCGGCCCCATCGCCGTGGTGGTCTGCGTGGCCGGCATCCTGCTGATGCCCGGCGGCGAACGCTCGCTCATCAAGGACACCACGCTCGACGACTGGGAGCGCACCTTCGCCGTGAATGCGCGCAGCGTGTTCCTGTGCGGCCGCGCCTACCTGCGCCGCCGCGAAGCCGCGCCCGTGGCGCATGGCCGCATCGTCACCTTCGGCTCGGTGGCGGCGCAACTGGGCGGCTACCGCTCCAGCGCGACCTACATCGGCGCCAAGTCGGCGGTGCTCGGCCTGACCAAGGCCATGGCGCGCGAGTCGGCGCACATGGGCGTCACCGTCAACTCGGTGGCCCCGGGCCTGATCGACACCGACATGCTGCGCGGCACCGTGCAGAGCAGCGGCGCGCTGACGGCCGCCGCCGCCAACATTCCGCTCGGCCGCATCGGCACGGTGGACGACGTGGCCGGCGCGGTCGACTACCTGGTCTCGGAGCAGGCGGCGTACATCACCGGCAACGTGATCGACGTCAACGGCGGCTACCGCATGCAGTAGGCGCGCGGCGCCTCCCCTTCACTTGTTCACTCACACCAACGGAGACAGCTCATGAAAAAGAACCTTCTCATTTCAGCCCTGGCACCCATGGCACTGGGCGCCGCGCTGTGCGCCATGGCGAGCACCGCCTTCGCGCAGGCCGAGCCCGGCCTGACCGACAAGACCATCAAGATCGGCATGTTCTCGCCGATGTCGGGCGCGTCCATGAACTACGGCTTCGACGTCATCAACGCCGCGAAGATGTACTACGACAAGGTCAACAAGGAAGGCGGCGTGAACGGCCGCAAGATCGAGCTCGTGGTGGAAGACGACCGCTGCAACGCCAACGACCTGCTGGCCGCGGTGAAGAAGCTCACCGAGCAGGACCAGGTGTTCCTGCTGAACGGCGGCTCGTGCTCGGCCGCCGTGGTCGGTGCGCGTGAATACGTGGAGCGCGCGAAGATTCCGCTGGTCATGCTCAACGCCTCGGGCGACGGCGCGCTGTATCCGCCGTCGAAGTACATCTACGGCGCCTTCTCCATCTCGCAGCACGCCGTGGGCGGCTCGATGGTGCAGTTCGCGAGCGAGCAGCTCAAGGCGAAGAAGATCGGCTACATCAACCACGACGACGCCTACGGCGGCTGGAACCTCGAGTCGGCCCAGGCGCAGGCCAAGGCCATCGGCGGTGTCGACCTGCAGGTGCAGTCGGTCAACCCGAACATCACCGACGTCACGGCGCCGATGCTGAAGATCAAGGCCGCCAACCCCGACGTGCTGCTGCTCACCACCTACGCGCGGCCCGTGAGCCTGATCGTCAAGCGCGCCTTCGAGCTGGGCTTCAACAAGCCCATTGTGCTGGCCGTCAACTCGACCGCCGACCTGAAGCAGCTGGTGGAGAACGTCGGCAACAAGGATGCCTTCAAGAACGTCTACATCCAGGAAGTGCTGGCCGACGTGCCCGGCGGTCCCAAGCTGAAGTGGGTGTACGACATGTACAAGGCCGCATACCCCGACCTGGCGGCCAAGCCCGGCCATCCGCAGGCCTACATGCCCTACGGCATTCCACCCGCGATGGCGGTGGTCAACGCGCTGAAGGCAGCGGGGCCGAACCCCACGCGCGAGAAGGTGCTCACCGCGCTGTCGACCATGAAGTTCGACTCCGGCGTCATGGCCGGCCCGATCGAGTTCGGCCCGCAGGACCGCGCCGCGCAGGAGTCGGCCATCTACATCAAGTTCGACGGCAGCAACATGGCCCTGGTGCCGGGCAGCTACAAGAGCGTGTGGACCTACAAGCCCTGAGCGCACGGCAGGCATCCATCTCATGAGCCTCTCCGACATCTGGCTTTTCGTGCAGCAGGGCGTGCTGTCCGGCATCGTCACCGGCAGCGTCTACGCGCTGCTGGCGGTGGCGATCGTCATGGTCTTCAAGACCACCGACGTGCCGAACTTCTCGCAGGGCGAGATCTTCATGGCCGGCGGCTACGCCGCGCTCTTTCCGCTGGTGGTGTGGGGCTGGCCCTACTGGGGCGCGGTGCTCGCGAGCCTGGCGGTCACCGCATTGCTCGCCGCCGCGTTCCAGCGCGTGGTGATGCAGCGCGTGACGGCCTCGCGCGGCGTCGGCGTGCAGCTGGTGATTGCCACGCTCGGCTTTGCGTACCTGCTCAAGGGCCTGGTGCGCAAGACCGGCCTGGGCGATACGCCGCGCTCGCTGCCCTCGCTGGTGCCGCAAGACCCGATCATGATCGGCCAGGCCTCGCTCACGCTGCTCGACCTGGCCATCTTCGGCTCGGCCGTGGTGGTGATGGTGCTGCTGTACCTGATGTTCACGCGCACCCGCACCGGCCAGGCCATGCGCGCGGTGGGCATGAACCCGCGCGGCGCGCAGATCGTGGGCGTCAAGCTCGGTTCGATCCGCATGAAGATCTGGGCCCTTACCGGCGTCATCTCGGCCATCTCGGCGCTGCTGATCACGCCCAAGATCCTCATCACGCCCGACATCGGCCACATCGCCATCCTGGCCTACGCGGCGGCCATCGTCGGCGGCTTCACCAGCCTGCCGGGCGCGGTGGTCGGCGGCTTCATCATCGGCATCGTCGAGAACCTGGTGGGGCTTTTCATTTCGTCCAACGCCATCGTGGTCGCGCCCTTCGTGGCGATCATGGTGGTGCTGCTGGTGCGTCCGCAAGGGCTGCTCGGCGGCAAGCCTCAGGTGAAGAAGGTATGAGCGCTTCGAGAGTTTCTTCCCCATGGTGGGACCGCGGCGTGCTGCTCGGCATGGCCGTGGTGCTCGCGGTGCTGCCCTTCACCACCAGCGGCTATGTGCTGTACGTGGTCAACCTGCTGATGGTGTTCTCGGTGCTGGCGCTCGGCATGCACCTGGTCATTGGCGAGACGGGCCAGTTCGCGCTGTCGCACGCGGCCTTCTTCGGCATCGGCATCTACACGGCCGGGCTCATCAACAACCAGTGGCAGCCGCCATTCTTCGTGTCGATTCTCGCGGGCGCCGTGCTGTCGGCCGCGCTCGGCTGGGTCATCGGCCTGCTGGCGCTGCGCATGCGCGACATCTACCTGGCACTGGCCACCTTCGCCTTCGGCGAGGCGATGCAGTGGGTGTTCCTGAACTGGGAGACGGTCACCAACGGCTCGAACGGCTTGCAGATGAAGCCGGCCTCGCTCGGCGGCTACCAGCTCATGAACGACCTGCAGGCGTACCCCTTCGTGGTCGCCATCGCGGCGCTGATGCTGTGGCTCACCGTGGCGCTGTCGCGCTCGCGGCTGGGCTCGTCGTTCCGCGCGGTGCGCGAGAGCGACGTGGCAGCCATTGCCATGGGTGTGAACACGCGCGCGGTGAAGGTCACGGCCTTCGTGCTGTCGGCGGCGTTCGCGGGCGTGGCGGGCGGTATGTACACGCTGTTCACCTCGTTCATCCACCCCGAGAGCCTGGGCTTCCAGACCACCATCCTGGTCCTCACGATGGTGGTGGTCGGCGGGCTCGGCTCGGTGCGTGGCGCGGTGGCCGGCGCCATCGTGTTCGGCCTGGCGTCGGAGCTGCTGCGGCAGGCTCCGTCGTACCAGGAAATCATCTACGGCGGCATCCTCATGCTCTTCATGATGTTCCTGCCCAAGGGCATGGCGTCGCTGTTCGTGGCGCGCCGCAAGTCGCAGCGCGCGAGCAGCGTGGCCAGCGCGAACGTGACGGAGAAGCACGCATGAGCGCGACCGCTTTTCTCGATGTGCGCGACATCAGCGTGGTGTTCGGCGGCCTCAAGGCGGTGAACGGCCTTTCGTTCCAGGTGGAGCAGGGCCGCATCCACGCGCTCATCGGGCCGAACGGCGCGGGCAAGTCGACCACCTTCAACTGCATCTCGCGCTTCTACACGCCCAGCAGCGGCAGCGTGACCTTCGAAGGCCGCGAGCTGACGAGCGTGTCGCCGCACCGCATGGCCTCGCTGGGCATTGCGCGCACCTTCCAGAACCTGGAGCTGTTCGCCGAACTGTCGGTGCTCGAGAACGTGCTGCTCGGCACGCACTCGCGCGGCGCCGGCACGCTGGGCCGGCTGCTGCGCCGCCCCGATGGCGAGACTGAAGACTTCGCCATGCACTTGCTGGAGCGCGTCGGCCTGGCCGACGAACGCCACCAGCCGGCGCGCGACCTCGACTTCGGCCGCCAGAAGCTGCTGGAGCTGGCGCGCGCGCTGGCCATCAAGCCCAAGCTGCTGCTGCTCGACGAGCCGGCCGCGGGCCTGCGCAACCGCGAGATCGAAAGCCTCGACCGGCTGCTGAAGGAACTGGTGGCGCGCGACGGCATCACCGTGCTGCTGGTCGAGCACGTGATGCAACTGGTGATGTCGATTTCGGACCGCATCACCGTCATGGCGTTCGGCGAAAAGATCGCTGAAGGCACGCCCGCGGAAATCGGCAGCAATGCGCGCGTGATCGAAGCCTACCTGGGCAAAGGGAATGGAAAGGGAGCTGCGCATGGCTGAAGCATTGTTGTCCCTGCGCGCCATCTCGGCCGCCTATGGCCGCATCCAGGCGCTGTGCGATGTGTCGGTCGATGTGCCCGAGGGCGAAATCGTCGCGCTGCTCGGCAGCAACGGCGCGGGCAAGACCACCACGCTGAACTGCATCTCGAACCTGGTGGACTGCACCGAGGGCGAGGTGCGGCTGGACGGCGAGCGCATCGACCGGCTCGGCTCCGACGCACTCGTGAAGCGCGGCATCGTGCAGGTGCCCGAAGGCCGCCAGGTGTTCCGCGACATGAGCGTGCGCGAGAACCTCGACCTGGGTGCGTATTTGCGGCGCGACCGCGCGGGCATTCGCAACGACCTGGAATCGGTGTACACCATGTTTCCGCGCCTGAAGGAGCGGCAGAACCAGATGGCCGCCACGCTGTCGGGCGGCGAGCAGCAGATGCTGGCCATCGGCCGCGCGGTGATGGCGCGCCCGCGCGTGATGCTGTTCGACGAGCCGTCGATGGGCCTGTCGCCGCTGCTGGTGGAGCAGATGTTCGAGATCATCGAGCGACTGCACCGCGAACAGAAGATCACCATCCTGCTGGTCGAGCAGAACGTGCAGCTGGCATTGGCTGTATCGAGCTACGGCTACATCCTGGAGAACGGCGAGATCTCGCTGCACGGCCCCGCCGCGCAACTTGCGAACGACGAGGCCGTGCGCCGCGCCTACCTCGGCGTCTGACGCCGCAACGCTTTTCCCGAAGGGAATTTCTTCATGCTCCTCAAAGACAAACTCTCGCTCGTCACCGGTTCCGCGCGCGGGCTGGGCGAGGCCATCGCGCGCCGCATGGCGGCCGAAGGCGCGCACGTGCTGGTGGTCGACCGCGACCTCGAGGTGGCGCAACAGGTGGCCACGTCGATCCGCGAAGCCGGTGGCCGGGCGGATGCCGAAAGCGTTGACGTGAGCGACGCGGCGGCGGTCGATGCGCTCGCGGTGCGCGTTGCGGCGTCGCACGGCGACATCGACGTGCTGGTCAACAACGCGGGCATTTCGGCGCGCTCGAAATTCGACGAGCCCGGCGCGCGCGAAGCCTGGGACCGCGTGATGTCGGTCAACCTGCAGGGCGTGTTCAACGTCACGCAGTCGTTCGTGCCGGCGCTCAAGCGCTCGCAAGGAAACATCGTCAACCTGTCGTCCATCGTGGCCTTCGGCGCGGGCATTTCGTCGGCCGGCTACGTGGTGGCCAAGGGGGGCGTGCGCTCGCTCACGCAAGTGCTGGCGCGCGACCTCGCACCTTATGGCGTGCGCGTGAACGCGGTGGCGCCGGGCCTGATGGTCACCGACATGACGGCCGGCCAGCGCGAGACCGAGCACGGCACCGACTGGTACATGAGCCGCGTGCCCATCAAGCGCCACGGCGAGGCCGACGAAATCGCCGGGCCGGTCGTCTTTCTTGCCTCCTCGATGGCCAGCTACGTCAATGGCGTGGTGCTGCCGGTCGATGGCGGCTACCTCGCGGCCTGAGCACTGCCGCACATCGGAACAACCATGAACAACAGCAGTACAGAGAAGCCGCTCGTCCTCGTGACGGGCGGCGCCAGCGGCATGGGCCGCGCCATCGTCGAGCGCATGGCGCGCGACGGCTGGCGCGTGGTCATGGCCGACTTCAACGGCGAACTGGCCGAGCGCGAAACGCAGGTGCTGCGCGCCGCCGGCCTCGACGTGGAATGCCGCGCCATCGACCTGACCGACGAACCGGCAGTGCGCGCGATGGTGCAGCAACTGCCGCCGCTCGCGGCGCTGGTCAACAACGCGGGCATCTTCGACGAGCGCGCCTTTCTCGACGTGACGTCGGCCGACTTTCGCCGCATGTACGAAGTCAACCTGCTGGCCGTGGCCACGCTCACGCAGGAGGCCGCACGCAAGATGGCGAGCGGCGCGCGCATCGTCAACATCGCATCGCGTGCCTACCTGGGCGCGAAGAACCACGCGCACTACGTGGCCTCGAAGGCCGCGCTGGTCGGCTACACGCGCGCCAGCGCCATGGAGCTGGCGCCGCGCGGCATCATGGTCAACGCCATCGCGCCGGGCCTGATCGACACGCCGCTGCTGCGCGGGCTTTCGCCCGAACGCCTGGCCGCCCAGCTTGCGCTGCAGCCCACGGGCGCGGCCGGCAAGCCGGAAGACATTGCCAATGCGGTGGCCTTCTTTGCATCGCCCGCCACCTGCTTCGTGACCGGCCAGGTGCTGTTCGTCGATGGCGGCAAGTCGCTCGGAGGCTCGGGCTCCTGATGGCGAAGCAACAACAGCAACAAGAGAAGACCGAATACGACGTCGTCGTCATCGGCAGCGGCGCGGGTGGCCTGTCGGCCGCGCTCACCGCGAAGCTCGAGGGCCTCGACGTGCTCGTGGTCGAGAAGACCGACCGCATCGGTGGCTCCACCGCCATCTCGGGCGGCGCCGTGTGGGTGCCGTTGAACGACCAGGCCGAGGCGGCCGGCCACCCCGACACGCGCGGCAAGGCCTGGACCTACCTGCAGAACACCGTCGGCGCGGCCGGCGACGAAGAGCTGCGCCACGCGTTCCTCGATGCGGGCCCGCTTGCATTGCGCTACCTGCGCGAGCGCACCGACGTGCAACTGGCCGCGCGCACCTATTCGCCCGACTACTACCCCGACCGCGAAGGCGCCGCCATGGGCGGGCGTTCGCTCGACCCCATCGAGTTCGACGGCCGCCTGCTCGGTGCGCACTTCAAGACGCTGCGCGACCCGCTGCCCGAGTTCTGCGTGCTCGGCGGCATGATGGTCAACATGACCGACGTGAAGCACCTGCTTGGCGTCTGGCGCTCGTTCGCGTCGTGGAAGCACGGCGTGAAGATGGTGCTGCGCTACGTCGGCGACCGCCTGGGCGGCCACCACCGCGGCACGCGGCTGCTGCTGGGCAACGCGCTCGCGGCACGGCTTTTTCACAGCGTGCTGAAGAAGGACATTCCGTTCTGGCTCGACACGCCGGCACTGGCGCTGGAGAAGGACGCGGCCGGCACCGTCACCGGCGTGCGCGTGCGCCGCGACGGCAAGGAAACGACGCTGCGCGCGCGGCGCGGCGTGGTCATCGCCACCGGCGGCTTTCCGTGGAACGCCGCCATGCGTGGTGCCCACTACCCGGCACCCACGGGCCCGTATTCGATGTCGCCGCAAGACAATGCCGGCGAGGGCATCGCGATGGCGCAACAGGCCGGCGGCGTGCTTGGCACCGGCCACACCGGGCCGGCGCTGTGGGCGCCGGTGTCGCTGCTCACGCGGCCCGACGGCAGCGTGCTGCGCTATCCGCACCTGGTGTGGGACCGCGCCAAGCCCGGGCTGATCGCGGTCGATGCGCGCGGCGAACGCTTCGTCAATGAGTCGACCTCGTACCACGAGTTCGTGCGCGGCATGTACCGCGCGAACGCCAAGGCCGCGAGCATCCCCGCGCTGCTGGTGTGCGACAGCGCGTTCATGGAAAAGTGGGGCCTGGGCCTCGCGCTGCCCGGCGGACGGCCGCGCGAGCACCTGGTGCGCGCCGGCTACCTGTACCGCGCCGACACGCTGGAAGACCTGGCGAAGCAGGCGGGCGTGGACCCGGCCGGCCTGGTGCGCACCGTCGCTAGGTTCAACCCGCTCGCCGCGCAAGGGCAGGACCCGCTGTTCGGCAAGGGCAGCGATGCCTACAACCGCTACCTGGGCGACCCAGACCACCAGCCCAATGCCTGCCTGGCGCCGTTGAAGCAGGCGCCGTTCTATGCGGTGAAGGTGTACCCCGGCGACATCGGCACGGCGCTGGGCATTCGCGCCGATGGAAACGCCCGCGCGCTCGATGCGCAGGGCGCGCCCATTGCCGGCCTGTACGTGGCCGGCAACGACATGCATTCGGTAATGGGCGGCGAGTATCCCGCGCCGGGCATCACGCTGGGCCCTGCGCTAACCTTCGGTTGGGTCGCCGGCATGCACCTGGCGCATGGCAGCAAGGCACACACCTGAAACGAGACAGACCTCACTTCTTCATCATGCAAATCTTCTTTTCTCCCGCATCCCCCTTCGTTCGAAAATGCATGGTCGTGGCTCACGAACTGGGCATTGCCGACCGCATCGAGAAGCTGCCGAGCGCGGCCGGCCCGGTGAAGCGCGACACCACGATCATTCCGAAGAACCCGCTGGGCCAGGTGCCGACTTTCCTGACGGACGATGGCCAGGTGCTGTTCGACAGCCGCGTGATCTGCGAGTACCTGAACGCCACGCAGTCGGGCAAGCTGTTCCCGGCCGAGGGTGCGGACCGTTGGGCGCGCTTGACGGAGCTGTCGCTGGCCGACGGCATGACGGGCGCGGCGCTGCTGGCGCGTTACGAAAACGTGCTGCGCCCGGAGCCGCTGCGTTGGGCGGAGTGGACCGATGGGCAGCTTGCGAAGGTGCGCACGGGGCTGGAGTGGCTGGAAACCGCCGCACCTTCATTCGGTGAGCGTGTCGATATCGGCACGATCGCTTTCGGTTGCGCGCTGGGGTACATGGACTTCCGCTTTCCGTCGGTGGACTGGCGTGCAGAGGCGCCCAACAGCGCGAAGTGGTTCGACGTGTTCAACCAGCGTGCGTCGATGCGGGCTACGTTTCCTACGGCCTGAGTTCTTCGGTTCGCCTTGTGTGAGGCGGCGCGTTTGTGTGCCGCTGTTCAGGGCGACGCCCGCGCCGACGGTGTGCTCTGCTCCGCGAATGTCCCCCGCTTCGCTCCTCCTTTATTTCGCTGCGCAGAGCAC
>NZ_QAJK01000107.1:29733-43073 GCF_003852515.1 Variovorax sp. KBW07
CACGCGCCCCGAATGAACCCGTATCCGAACCCGAACCCGCACCCGCTCCAAACGGCAGCACGAAACCAAGAGACACCTCGCATCTGGCAGGCGACAAGAATCCTTGGCTAAATGCAGGGTTTCGCAAGAACCACCAAGGAACCCTGCATGTCTTCTGAAGCACAGAAAAAAGTAGCCATCGTCACCGCTGGTGGCAGCGGCATGGGCGCCGCTGCTGCCCGCAAGCTCGCCGACGATGGCTTTCGCGTTGCCATTCTTTCTTCGTCCGGCAAAGGCGAAGCACTCGCCGCCGAACTCGGTGGCATTGGCGTCACCGGGTCCAACCAGTCGAACGACGACATCAAGCGCCTGGTCGACAAGGTCACCGACACATGGGGCCGCGTCGACGTGCTGGTCAACAGCGCCGGCCACGGTCCGCGCGCGCCGATTCTCGACATCACCGACGAAGACTGGCACCGCGGCATGGACGTCTACCTGCTCAGCGCGGTGCGCCCCGCGCGCCTCGTAGCACCGCTCATGGTCAGGCAGGGCGGTGGCAGCATCATCAACATTTCCACCTTCGCGGCCTTCGAACCCGACCCCGTGTTTCCGACCTCCGGCGTGTTCCGCGCCGGCCTCGCGGCCTTCACGAAGTTGTTTGCCGACATGTACGCCGCCGACAACGTGCGCATGAACAACGTGCTGCCCGGCTTCATCGACAGCCTGCCCGAGAAGGCCGAGTTCCGCTCGCGCATTCCGATGGGCCGCTACGGGAAGATGAGCGAGATCGCCGCTGTCATCGGCTTCCTGGCGTCCGAGGGCGGGGGCTACATCACCGGGCAGAACCTGCGCGTGGACGGCGGGATCACGCGGTCGGTCTGACGCCTCGGATGTTGCACGGCAGCAACTGTTTGAAACGCGTCGAGCTCTCTTGGTCCGCGGTGTGAAACATATTTACACTTTTGTTTACGTTGAATTACTATATGTAGCAACCTGAACACGATCGCCATCGCGTTTCATTTGTTCAGCCACGGTGTTCCCAGGGTGAACGAATGAGACAAAGAATGACGAGAAAGTGGGCGCCATGTGGCGTGGCTGCCGTGCTGGCGATGGCGGGCTTTGCCGCTGGCGCGCAGGGCGAGCATTTCGACATCGCGCGCTTCCAGGTCGAAGGCGACACGCTGCTCGGCAGCGCTGAAGTCGACCGGCTGGTGGCACCCATGGCGGGGCCCGGCAGGGCCTACAGCGACATCCAGCGCGCCATCGACGCCCTGCAGCAGGCCTACACCCGCGCCGGCTACACGACCGTCCGGGTCTCGGTGCCCGAACAGGAACTGACCGGCGGCACGGTGAAGCTGCGCGTCACGGCGAGCGTCATTTCGTCGGTCACGGTCAGCGGCAACACGCACTTCGACTCGGACAACATCCGCGCCAGCCTCGTGCGCCTGCAGACGGGCCGCGTGCCCGACCTGCGCGCCATCTCGGAGTCGGTGCAACTGGCCAACGACAGCCCGGCCAAGCAGATCGGCGTGACGCTCGGCGAAGGCGCCAGTCCCGGCACCATCGACGCAAAGGTGGCGGTGGTTGACCACGATCCGCTGCGCCTCATCACCACGCTCGACAACACCGGCACCGCGGCCAGCGGCCGCTGGCGCACCGGCGTCGCGCTGCAGCACGCCAACCTGTTCAACCGCGACCACGTGGGCACGCTGGCGTACACGACCTCGCCCGACAGCCCCTCGGGCATGCGGCTGCGCCTGTATTCGCTGGGCTACCGCATTCCGCTCTACGGCTTTGGCGACAGCCTGGACTTCATCTACGGCAAGTCGAGCGTCAACTCGCCGGCCAGCTCGCCCACGCTCGGTGGCGTGCTGGGCTTCACCGGCAAGGGCGACGTGTACGGGCTGCGCTGGAACCACTTTCTCGGCCGCAGCGGCGAAAGCAGCGCCAAGCTCGTGGTCGGCCTGGACCGCCGCCGCATCGATTCGCGCTGCGACATCGGTGGCGAGCAGGTGAGCATCGCGCCGCCGACGCCGCCCATTGCCGCGTGCGTGCCCTACGTCACCATGCCGCTGAGCCTGAGCTTCATCGGCCAGCGCGACAGCGTCGACGAAGTGCTGGCCTACAGCGCGGGCCTGTCGCGCAACCTGCCCAGCGGCACGCGCTACACCAACCTCGACGGCCGCACCGACCGCTACTCCTACCTGGTGCCCGGCAACCGCCGCACGCGGGACGACTTCGTCGTGCTGCGCGGCAGCGCTTCGTACGCGAAGAACCTGTCCGGCGGGGCCAGCGCGTCCAGCGGATGGCAGGTGCGGCTGGCGGGCAGCGCGCAATACACCAACACGCCGCTGGTGGCGAGCGAGCAGTTCGGCCTGACGGGCCAGACATTGGTGCGCGGCTTCCTGGAGCGCGCCGTCGTGGCCGACAGCGGCGTGGTGGTCAACGCCGAACTCTATTCACCCGAGCTGAGCGCCCTGGCCGGCGTGCCCGGCCAGTTGCGTGCGCTGGCCTTCTTCGACGCGGGGCAGGGCAGCAACAGCCGCACGGCCGGCACCACGCTGCCGCGCCGGGTCCATGTGTCGAGCATGGGCGTGGGCGCGCGCTACGGCTGGGGCCGCGACTTCAGCCTGCGGCTGGACATTGCCCGCGTCAACGACGCAGGCCCCTCGCTGACCGAGAAGCGCGGCGACTGGCGCGCCCACCTGAGCGCGATGCTGGCGTTCTGAACCCCACACAAGGCAAACACACCATGCGCCCGAACTTCAGACGCCGACTCCTGTCGCTGGCCGCCGCGCTGTGCGCCGCGGCAGCCACCCCGCTCCCGCTGTGGGCCCAGCCGCTGCCCGGCGCACTGCCCACGGGCTGGAGCGTCACGTCCGGCAACGTGTCGTTCATGCAGAACGGCAACACGCTGAACATCCTGCAGGGCACGCCGCAGGCACTGGTCAATTTCGCGACCTTCAATGTCGGCGCGAATGCGCTGGTCGACATTCGCCAGCCGGGCAGCAGCTCGGCGCTGCTGGCGCGCACCGTCGGCGGCGACCCGTCGCTGATCTACGGCCAGATCAAGGCCAACGGCGCGCTCTGGCTCATCAATCCGGCCGGCATCATGGTCGGGCCCGGCGCGCGCATCGACGTCGGCAGCTTCATCGCGAGCACGCTCAACGTCAGCGACAGCGACTTCCTCGCGGGCCGGCTCACGTTCCGGGGCGGGGCCACCGCGGGCGAGGTGCGCAATGCCGGCACCGTCAATGCCGCGAGCGGCGGCAGCATCTACCTGGTCGGCGCCAACGTGGTCAACAGCGGCACGCTCAATGCGCCCCATGGCGAAGTGCTGCTGGCCGCGGGGCAGACCGTGCAACTGGTCGATACCGGCACGCCGGGCGTCTCCGTGGCCATCACCGGCACGGCGGGCGAAGCCAAGAACCTCGGGCGCATCGCGGCCGAAGCCGGACGCATCGGCCTGGCGGCGGGCCTGGTGACCAACAGCGGCAGCATCAACGCCGACAGCGTGGTGCGCGAGGGCGGCCGCGTGTTCCTGCGCGCCTCGGGCGACCTGAAGACCACGGCCGCGTCGGACATCAGCGCCAACGGCACCACCGGCGGCAACGTCATGCTGTATGCCGACGGCGCGGCAGCAATCGACGGCCGCGTGTCGGCCACCGGCAGCGCGGGGCGCGGCGGCTATGTTGACACCTCGGGACAGCGGTCGCTCGACGTGGTCAACGTGCCCGTGGTGGGCCGCGGCGGCGAGTGGCACATCGACCCTTTGAACATCGAGATCGTGGCCGGCGGCGGCAGTGGCGGCACCACCGGCACCAACGCCATCACCTCGAACGAAACCGGCGCGCACATCGGCGCGGACATCATCACGGCGCAGCTCGATGCGGGCACCGACGTGAGCATCACCACGGGCAGCCCGACGATGGGCCTCGGCGACATCACGGTTTCGTCGGCCATCGCCAAGACCGGTGCCGCCGATTCCACGCTGACGCTGAACGCCAGCAACAACATCGTGATTGACGCGGCGATCACCAGCAAGAACGGCAAGCTCGGGCTCAATCTCAACAGCAACTACCAGAACGACACGCCGGGCGCCGGCCATGCGGCACAGCTCAACGCCGACATGAACCTGAACGGCGGCGTGCTGACGGTGTCCGAAGGCGGTGCGACCGGCAACGGCACGCTCATCATCGGGAACGGCACCACCACGCTGGCCGCGCCCACTTCGGCCATCGTCGCGGGCACCGTCAACGTGGGCGCCGGCGCCACTCTGCGCGTGCAGCGCGAAGGCTCGCCGGTCCTGGGCGTGCTCAACAACGCCGGCACCGTGAGCATCGACAGCCCCGGCACGGTGCTGCTCGGCCTGGGCGGCTCCCACAGCGGCGTGTTCGACGTGAGCGCGCCTTCCACGCTGTCGATGTCGGGCGGACAGACCTTCAATGCCGGCTCGGGCTTCACCGGCACGGGCACGGTCGCCTGGTCCGACGCGGTGACGCTGGGCACCAACCTGAGCTTCAGCCCGGGCGGCAACAGCCTGGTGCTGCACGACATGAGCCTCAACACCGGCGGCAACACGCTGCTGACGCAAGGTGCGGGCGTGGTGGTCGACGGCACGGTCACCCTGCGCGAAGCCGGCATGTGGAAGAACAGCGGAGCGGTCGAGGTCAGGGGCGCCAACGGCGCCATCGTGGCGCAGGACGAGCGCGTGAAGTTCGAGAACGACGGCACCGTCACCACCACCGGCACGCGCGCCAACGTGTTCACGGGCACGGGCGGCGTCATGGCCACCTTCATCAATAACGGCACGCTGGTCAAGGCCACCGCCAGCGACCAGCAGTTCACGGGCATCCAGAACGGCGCGACCGGCACCATCCGTGCCGACGCCGGGCAACTGACCCTGTCGAGTTCCACGCTCGGCGGCAGCATGCAGGTGGCGAGCGGCGCGCGCCTGACGCTCGACAACGTGAGCCTCGATGGCAGCGCCGACTTTTCCGGTGCCGGTGCCATGACCTGGCAGAACTACATCTCGCTGCTCGGCGCGGTGGACGTCAAGGCCGCGGCCCCGGCGCTGTCGATGGGCGCATCGACCGTGATCCAGGCGCAGGGCCAGGGCGGTGCGCTCACCACGCGCAACGTGGTGAACATGGCCGGCGCCGAAGTGGCGCTGGCGGGCACGACGACGTGGAACAACCTCGGCACGCTCAACCTGGGCGACGGCGCCGTGTTCACGCCCGGCAACGGCCAACTGGCAAATGGCGGCGCGGTGGTGAAGACCGGCGCGGGCCTGGTCGCGGTTCCGCTTCGCAACCTAGCAGGCGGCACGGTGCGCATCGAAGGCGGCACGCTCGACGCGCGCATGGGCGCCGACAATCCCAACAACGGCGCCATCGTGCTGCAGGCCGGCACCACGCTGGGCAGCGGCGGCACTCACCTGTACAACAACGGCAGCATCGCGGGCAGCGGCACCATCGCGCTGGGCGGCGACGCCACGCTGTTCAACAACGGCACCGTGTCGCCCGGCACGGCCAGCGCCGTGGGCACGCTCGCCGTGCGGGGCAACTACACGCAGGGCAGCAGCGGCGTGCTGAACATCCGGCTTGGCAACGACGGCTTCGACCTGCTCGATGTGGACGGATCGGTCAACCTCGGCGGTACGCTGAACCTCGGCGCGCTCGGCGGCTTCGTGCCCGCCAACGGCGCGACGGCCGACTTCGTGGTGGCGCGCGGCGCGTACAACAGCGGCGCCTTCGCCCAGGTCAACGCGCCGCCCGTGGCATCGGGCAGCAGCACTGCCACGCTCTTCGTCAGCTATCCGTCGGGCAGCGCGACCGTGGCGCGCGCCCTGGCCGTCACCGCGCCGTCGCTGGCGGCGTGCACCGCGAATGCCGCGTTGCCGGGCTGCTCGGCCGTGCTGCCGACACTGGCTGCCTGCGCCGCCAACGCCGCGCTGCCGGGTTGCACCGCCGTGCTGCCGAGCGCGGCCATGTGCGCGGTGAGCCCGTCGCTGGCGGGTTGTTCCGCCGTGGCATCGACGCCCGCGGTGGCGCCTCCACCGTCTGCCGACATCTGCACGATCGCGCCCAACTCGCCACTCTGCCAGGTCCTGTCGCCGCCGACGGCGTCGTCACCGGTCGCGCCTGTGCAGCAGGCGGCCAATGAAGTCGCCAGCACCGTCGTGACCATGCTGCTGCCCATGAACGGCGCTGTGTTCATCACGGATCCGAAGTCGAAGGACAAGCCCGACGACAAGGACAAGGCCGATACCAAACAGGTAACGGCGAGTGAGCTCAAGTCCAGCGCGCCCCCGAAGAAGATGTACTGCAATTGAGGCCGGCCCACACCATGAAACCGTTCCAATCCATCGCCGGCCTGCTGGCCCTTGCCGCATCGCTCGCATGGGCGACAGCCGCCCACGCGCAAGCCGTCGGCACGGTGACCAACCTGTCGGGCGTGCTGGTCGTTCGCAGCGCCGAAGGCACCACCCGGCTCTTGGCCGTGGACTCGCAGATACGCCGGGGCGACACGCTCATGACCGAGAGCTACGCCTACGCCCAGTTGAAGTTCAACGACGGCGCCGAGCTGATCCTGCAGCCGCAGTCGATGCTGGTGGTGACGCGCTACGACTACGACGCCGGCAAGCCGCAGCAGGACAGCATCGAGCTGGGGCTTGCACAGGGCGGCTTTCGCAGCACCGCCGGGGCCGTGGGCCAGCGCAGCAAGGACGCCACCGTCATCAACACGCCAATGGGCGCACTGAAGGGCAACGCCAGCATGGTCGTGTCCCTTCAGCAGCCCTGAGCCGCCACCTTCGCGAGACACCGATGAAAAAACTCTTCTTCGCCTTGCTTGCCACCGTGGTCGCGATGGCAGCCGCGCCCGCTTTTGCACAGAACAACGTGCCGCCGGTGCCCGGCGCCGCACGGGCGCCCGGCCTTTACGTACAGGTGCTCGATGGGCTGATCCACGTCACCAACCCGGCCGGCACGAGCAATTTCAGCGCGGGGCAGTTCGGCTACGCGCCCTCGTTCAAACAACCGCCTGTGATCTTGCCGGCGAACCCGGGCATCCAGTTCACGCCGCCGCCCATGTTCAATTCGAGCACGTCCCTCGGGGTGAACGGCAGCGGTGCACCCAGGTCGAATACCGTCGACTGCGAAGTGCGCTAGCCAAGGTCTCGGGCTAGACTTTCCATCCAGGTCCACCGGATGTCCGAGGGGCCGGAAAGGCTCCCGTGAAAATCCCCGCACAGGCGCTGGAGAATTCGCGCCGCACCCTTCAGTCGTACGAAGCTTCGGCCCGCGCGTACAACGCCATCGTGGCCGAGCACCCGCTGCAGCCCGAGATCGCGGACGCGATGCGGCGGATGATGCAGTTCGTGCCCCCCGGCGGCACCGTGCTCGAGATCGGCTCCGGTCCGGGGCGAGATGCCGACTTCGTCGAGTCCCTGGGCGGGACCGTCAGGCGCACCGATGCGGTACAGGCCTTTCTCGATCTGCAGGCGGAGCGCGGCAAGAAGGGCGAGCTGCTCGATGTCGTCACCGATGCGCTGGGTGGCCCTTACGACGCCGTCCTCGCGATGTGCGTCCTGATCCATGTCGAGCGCACGCAGGTCGGCCCGGTCCTGCGCAAGGTCTTCGATGCGCTCGCGCCCGGCGGCGCCTTCCTGGTGTCCATGCGTGTCGGCGAAGGCGAGACGAACGGCGAATGCCACACCGTGCTCTGGGCGAAAGAACGGTTCGCCGAGGCGCTTGCGGCGGCCGGCCTGCGCACGCACTGGGAGATGGAGCGCATCGGCCGCAACGAGGAGGCGTGGGTTTATTTCCTGGCGCTTCGTCCGCAATGAGCGGCGATCGCAGGCCCGGCTGCACGACCCGCTAAACGCCCAGGTAGCGCGTCCACAGCGAGCGGTCGGCGTCGAGTGCCGCCGAGTCGCCCTGCCACACCACGCGACCGCGTTCGAGGATCACGTGGCGGTTGGCCAGCGGCAGCAGGCGCTGCACGTACTTGTCGACCACCAGGATCGCTTCGCCTTCGGCCTTGAGCGTGGCGATGCAATGCCAGATCTCTTCGCGGATCACCGGGGCCAGGCCTTCGGTGGCTTCGTCGAGTATCAGCAGGCGCGGATGCGTCGAGAGCGCGCGCGCAATCGCCAGCATCTGCTGCTCGCCGCCCGAGAGCTGGTTGCCCGCGTTGGCCTTGCGCTCCGCGAGGCGCGGGAACAAACCGTAGAGCGCATCGACCGTCCAGCGCGGCGCGCTGCCGGGGCGCGGCCGTGCGAAGGCGCGCAGGTGCTCGTCGACGCTGAGGTTCGGAAACACGTGCCGGCCCTCGGGCACGATGGCCACGCCGCGCCGCGCAATGGCGTCGGGCCGCATCGACTTGTTCGGGCCGCCGATGGCCGCGCCGTCGAAATTCACCTGGCCGCGCATGGGCGCCAGCGTGCCGGTCAGCACCTTGAGCAGCGTGCTCTTGCCCATGCCGTTGCGGCCCAGCAGTGCGAGCACTTCGCCAGGGCGGATGTCGATGTCGATGCCGAACAGCACCTGGCTCGCGCCGTAGCCGGCTTCGATCGCCTTCGCTTCGAGCAATGTGGTCGTTGTCATGAGTGGCCTTCCGCTTCGGTGCCCAGGTAGACGGCCTGCACATCGGGGTGGCCCCGCACTTCGTCGGCCGTGCCGCTCATCAGCACCTTGCCCTGCACCAGCACCGTGAGCCGGTTGGCCAGGCGGAACACTGCGTCCATGTCGTGCTCGATCAAAAGAATGGCCATCGACGCGCGCAGCGATTCGATCAGCTCGACCATGCGCGCGGATTCGTCGGGGCCCATGCCGGCCATCGGCTCGTCGAGCAGCAGCAGCTTGGGTTCGGCCGCCAGCGCCAGCGCCACGTCGAGCGCGCGCTGCGCACCGTGCGGCAAGGTGCCCGCGATGCGATGGCGCTCGCTGCCCAGGCCCACGCGGTCGGCCAGCGCCACCGCACGGTCGACCAGGTCGCGTTCGGTGGCGCGCGGTGCCATGAAGCGCAGGCTGCTGCCCGCATGGGCCTGCGCCGCGAGCATGAGGTTGTCGTGCACGGTTTCCTTGGCGAAGACGCGCGTGACCTGGAAGCAGCGCGACATGCCGGCGGCCACGCGCTGGTGGTCCTTGAGCTTGGTGATGTCGATCTCGTCGAGCAGGATGCGGCCGGCATCGGCCTTCAGCAGCCCGGTGATCAGGTTCACCAGCGTGGTCTTGCCCGCGCCGTTCGGCCCGATCAGCGCATGCACTTCACCGCGCTCCACCGTCAGGTTCACATGGTCGGTCGCCAGCAATCCGCCGAAGCGCTTGACCAATCCTTCGATTCTGAAAAGGCTCATGGTGTTGTCTCGCTCCCTCGCCCCTCCGGGGAGAGGGTTGGGGTGAGGGGCAAGCGGCGCTTGTACAGTGCGGCCAACCCTTTGGGCGCCCACAACGCAACGGCAATCAACAGTAATCCGAGCGGCATGTGCCAGTGCTCCGTGTGCTGCTTCAACACTTCTTCAAGCACCAGCCAGACGACCGCGCCCACGGGCCCGCCCCAGCTGCGGCCCAGCCCGCCGATGACCACCATCACCAGCAGCGTGGCCGATTGCGTCCAGTGCATCGTCGCGGGGCTCACGAAGCCGTTGCCGCCCGCCAGCAGGGCGCCGGCCAATCCGGCAATGGCGCCCGCGATGGCGAAGGCCACCAGCTGCAGGCGGAACACCGGATAGCCCAGCGCGCGCATGCGCGTCTCGTTGTCGCGAATGCCCATCAGCGCATGGCCGAAGCGCGATTGCGTTGCGCGGTGCAGCCACCACAGGGCCAGCGCCACGATGGCCAGCACCACCCAGTAGAAGTTCGATTCGTTGCCCAGGTCGAGGCCGGGCAGCAGCGTGGGCCGGCTCATGAGCGTGTAGCCGTCGTCGCCGCCATAGCGGCGCAGCGACACCACCACGAAGTACAGCATCTGCGCGAAGGCCAGCGTGGTCATGATGAAGTACACGCCGCGCGTGCGCAACGCCACGGTGCCGATCAGCGCGGCAACGACGCCGGCGACGACCGCGGCCAGCGGCCACATGATCCATGCCGACATCACGCCAGCGTCGCTGAGCGCCACCACCGTGTACGCGCCCATGCCGATGAAGCCCGCATGCCCCAGCGCCACCATGCCGCCGAAGCCGAGGATGAAGTTGAGGCTTGCCGCGGCCAGCGCCACGATGAGCACGCGTCGCACGAAGCCGATGTAGAACTCGAGCCCGAACAGCGGCGCGACCAGCGGAAACGCCGCGAGCAGCAGGAAGACCAGCCCGAGGCCGATGTAGCGTGAGGGGTGCTTCATGCGCGCGCCGAGAAAAGGCCCGAGGGCCGGAAGATCAGGACAATCACCATCAGCGCGTACATCGCGACTTCGGCAAAGAGCGGCCCCAGGTCAGCCGCAGTGGCGGGCGGCAGCGTGGCGCGCAACAGCATCGGCACGAAGGCGCGCCCGACCGTGTCGACCACGCCCACCAGCAGTGCGGCCACGAAGGCGCCGCGCACCGAACCGATGCCGCCGATCACCAGCACCACCAGCGCGGGAATCAGGATGGCTTCGCCCATGCCGACCTGCACCGCGACGATGGGCCCCATCAGCGCACCGGCCAGCGCGGCCAGCGCCGCGCCGAGCAGGAACACGCCGTTGAAGATGCGGCCCACGCGCACGCCCATCAGCTCGGCCATCGGTCGGTCCGAAGCGCCCGCGCGCACCCGCATGCCGATGCGCGTGTGGTTGACCAGCAGGTACAGCGCCAGCGCCACCAGCAGCCCGCCCACCAGGATCACGAGGCGGTAGGCCGGGTAGGGCAGGCCGTCCATCAGGTTGACCGGGCCCGACAGCGCGGCCGGCGTCGGCGCCATCACCGGCGACGGGCCCCAGGCCATCGTCACGATGTCGTCGGCCACCAGGATCACGCCGAACGTGGCCAGCACCTGCGCCAGGTGGTCGCGTGTGTACAGGCGGCGCATCAGCAGCACTTCGAGCAGCAGCGCCACCACCACGGTGACCGCCACCGCGATGACGATGGCGGCGGTGAACGAGCCGGTGCGCGTGTGCGCCTCGGCCGCCACGTAAGCGCCCGACATGAACAGCGAGCCGTGCGCAAGGTTGAGCACGTCCATGATGCCGAACACCAGCGTGAGCCCGGCCGCCAGCAGGAACAGCATCAGCCCATAGCCGAGGCCGTTGAGCAGCTGCTCGAGAACAAGAATTCCACTCATACGATCAAGAGGTAGCCCGCGTTGGATTCAAGAAACACCGCGGAACCGGCTTTGCCGGGCCGCTGGTGTTGCCCCCGGTAGGGGGTTGGAGAAGCGACACGAAGTGCGCGAAGCCTGGGGGTGAGCTTTATCCCGCCTGGGGGCGAGCTTTACTTCAGCGGGCACTTGTCGGCGTACGAGTCGCCGTAATTGGTCAGCACCGTGTTGATCAGCTTGTTCGTGACCTTGCCCTGTGCGTCCTTGCCGATCACGCGCAGGTAGAAGTTCTCGATGGGGTAGTGGTTGTTGGCGTACTTGAAGTTGCCGCGCGTCGATGCGTAGTTGGCTTTCTTCAGTGCGGCGACCACGGCTTCGCGGTTCTGCGCATTGCCGCCGGCCTGCTTCACGGCCGCGTCCATGGCCAGGATGGCGTCGTAGGCCTGCGCGGCATACACCGACGGGTAGCGGCCGTTGTATTCCTTGCGGAACGCGGCCACGAAAGACTTGTTGGCCGCGTTGTCGAGGTCGTGCGCCCAGTGCGAGGTGTTGAACAGGCCGAGCATCGGCTCGCCCACCGCACCGATCACGTCCTCGTCGGCGGAGAAGCCGCTGGTGACCAGCGTGATGTCTTTCGACAGGCCCGCGCCCACGAACTGCTTGATGAAGTTGATGCCCATCGCGCCGGGCAGGAAGAAGTAGATGGAGTCGGGCTTGGCCGCGCGCAGCTGCGCAAGTTCGGCGGCGTAGTCGATCTGGCCGAGCTTGGTGTACAGCTCGTCGGCCACCTGGCCCTTGAACTGGCGCTTGAAGCCGCCCAGCGCATCCTTGCCGGCCGGGTAGTTGGGGGCGATGAGCACGATCTTCTTGAACGCGCGGTCTTGCGCGAACTTGCCGGCGGCTTCATGGAACTGGTCGTTCTGGTAGGCGGTGCCGAAGAAGAAGGCATTGCACTGCGCGCCCGCGAACTGGCTGGGACCGGCATTGGCCGAGAGGTACGGCACCTTGGCGTTGAACAGCGTGGGGCCGACGGCCAGCGCCACGTTGGAGCCGATGGGGCCGCTGAAAATATCGATCTTGTCGCGCTGGATCATGCGGTCGACCAGCTGCTTGGCCTGGTCGGGGCTGCCGGCCATGTCGGCCTGCACGAATTCGACGTCCTGTCCGCCGAGCTTGCCGTTGAGCTGTTTGATGCCCAGCGCAAAACCGTCGCGCGCCTCGGCGCCCAGCGCCGCGAAAGGCCCCGAGATGTCGAGGGCCAAACCGACCTTGACGGGAGCGGCCATGGCCGACATCGCAGTACCAAGGGCTGCGCCGCAGAGCAACAGCGAGAGCAGGGTGCGCGGCAGCGCGGGCGACTTCGGGGACAGGTGGCTCATGGGTTCTCCGACTGGGAAGGATGAAACAACGACGCACCGGCGCTGCGCCATGCAGCACCGGCGACATCGAACCGTTGATAGCTAAATACTTTAACCATAAACAATTCGGTGTCAACGGTGCTAGCACGAATGGTGCCAGTAATCGGTGTCACTTCCTGGTGCGGAGGCCCCCCGTTTCCGGGGGGGCGCTTGCCCGGTTTCTTCAGCCGAAGGGATTGGCGGTGGCGAACCAGAGGCCGATGCCGGTGGCGATGATGAACGCGCCGTCGGTGACGCCGGCGATGAGGAAGAACTTGGTCTGGAGCACGTCGACCATTTCGGGTTGGCGCGCGGTGCTTTCCAGGAACTTCTGGCCGACCAGCCCGATGCCGAGGCAGGAGCCGAGTGCGGCAATGCCGATCAGCAGGGCGACTGCGAGGGGAAGGATGTTGAAGCCGGTCATGGTGTTTTCTCCTGGTTGGTTGACTGATTGATTGATCGATGGACGTACTGTCCCGCAACGAGTGCGCGGGGTCCATGACGTGAGAGGTCATGTCCTGTATGCAAGGCTGTCGGTAAGAACTGTCGGGCGTTCGTGAGAGGCCGGCTGTTCGGTTCATTCAGGGCACTGTTCAGGGCGACGCTCACGCCGACGGTGTGCTCTGCTCCGCGAATGTCCCCCGCTTCGCTCCTCCTTTATTTCGCTGCGCAGAGCACACCATCCGCGTGAGCGTCATCAGAGTGGTCGTTGATCAGCGGTACACCA
>NZ_QAJK01000108.1 GCF_003852515.1 Variovorax sp. KBW07
CGAGACCTTCCTGGCCAAGCTGGTCAACTGGGACTTCGTCGCAAAGAACTTCGGCTGATCGAAAGCCGCCCGCCGACCGGCGAGGCACGACCGCAACGCGCGCCGTGCCTCGCCGCTCAGCTGTTGATGAGGTTCAGGATGTTGCCGTCGGGGTCCTTGAACCACGCGACCTTCATGTCGCCCATGACATGGAGGTCGCCCTCGAGCGTGGTGCCGGGCATGTCGTAGTGCTCGAAGCGCACGCCCTTCGCCTTCAGCGCATCGACGATGCGCGCGATGTCGCCACCCACCGACCACGTCACCGCCGTGGCCTTGTTGGTGCCGGCAAAAGCCGAGCGGTACACGTTGACCACGGTGCCGCCGCTGCGAAAGACGATCAGTTCCTCGCCTTCGGCATCGACCTGCGCCAGGCCCAGCGTGTCTTCGTAGAAGCGGCGGGCCACGGCGAGGTCTTTCACCGCGAGGTTGGCCACTGCATCGATATTTCCAAGCATGGACGTCTCCTGCAAAGCCGGAAAGCTAAACCCCCGGCAGGACCACCATGTGCAGGCCGGCACCCTGTCGCAGCGTCGGAAAACAGCCACCGCGAGCCGATACGGGCCCCATCGCGAATGAAGAAATCGGCCCCGCGCGGCTTCCGGCACACTGCACCCCTGGTGCAGTGAAGAAGACATCGGCTGCCCCCTGATTCGCCACGACAAAGAGACAAACTCCATGATCCGCAGACACTTCGGCCAGCTGGCCATCGCGCTGGCACTCCCGCTGGCTTTTTCGGCCAATACCGCGCACGCGCAAGCGCCGTCCTACCCGGCCAAGCCCATCCGCATGGTCGTGCCGTTCCCGCCCGGCGGCGGCACCGACATCCTGGCGCGGCTGGTCGCGCAGAAGCTCACCGAGGCCAACCACTGGACCGTGGTGCCCGACAACCGCGCGGGCGCCGGCGGCACCATCGGCATTGCCGAAGCCGCGCGCGCCGCGCCCACGGGCTACGACATCGTGATGGGCCAGAAAGACAACATGGTCGTTGCGCCCTGGCTCTACAAGAACCTGAGCTACAACCCCGTGAAAGACCTGACCGCGGTGGCCCACGTGGCCTACACGCCTGTGGTCATCGTCACGCAGGCCAACTCGAAGTTCAAGACGCTCGACGACGTGGTGAAGGCTGCGCGCGCCGCGCCCGACACCGTCACCTATGGCTCGCCCGGCAACGGCACCACCATCCACCTGGCCGGCGAGATCTTCAACGGCGCCGCCAAGATCAAGATGCGCCACGTGCCCTACAAGGGCTCCAACGCGGCCATGATGGACGTGCTGGCCGGCAACGTCGACCTGATGGTGTCTTCGGTGCCCTCGGCCATGGCGCAGATCAAGGCCGGCAAGCTGCGCCCGCTGGCCGTGACCTCCGCCAAGCGCAGCACCTCGCTGCCCGACACGCCCACCGTGGCCGAGCTGGGCTACAAGGACTTCGACGTGAGCACCTGGTATGGCCTGTTCGTGCCGGCCGGCACGCCGAAGGAAATCGTCACCACACTCAACGCCGAGGTCAACAAACTGCTGGCCACGCCTGAAATGAAGGCCGCCATCATTGCCCAGGGCGCGGAGCCGCAGAGCATGACGCCGGAGCAGTTCGGCGCGCTGCTGAAGACGGACTACGAGAAGTGGAAGGGGATCGTGCAGGCTTCGGGGGCGACGATCGAGTAAGGCCGGACAGCGAATGCCGATCAGTCCATCAAGACCGTAGGACAGGACAAGGTCATTCGCTCGTCCAGCGCGGAGTGCTTCCAGCCGGGCAACTCCCGTTTCTGGAAGGCTTCGAGGGACGGATAGCCGGTGATGTTCCAGGCGTACGGACTCACCTGGGCAGCCTGTTCGACCTCGATGACCGCATGCCCGCAATGTTTGCTGCGGGTCTTGAGGCGGAGTGCCAGTCGCTTGTGCGTTTCGGTGAAGTCCTTTTCAAGGACTTCGTAGCCCGCTGGCTTGCAAACACTGAACGGGGTGTGCCATTCAACCGTCTTCGTGCGAATGTACAGATTGCCGGTGCATGCCCGGCCGTTGCCCACGAAGTAGCCAGTGAACGGCTTGTCGGCGGCCAGTGCTGCACTGCTGGCAAGACCTAGCGCCAGAAAGGGCACGGCCACCCTCAGCGCACGCATGCTGCATCCCTGCGCTGTACAACAGCCCGCGTTGCGTACTGGAACTTGCTGGCGTACGCCGGGTCGCCGCGGTTGTAGCGCTGTGCAACGCCACTTGCGGAGAGCGTGTTCCATCCGGTGATGACTCGCCGGATGGAAGCCTTCTGGTACTTCAGCACGTCACCGGCATGCACGACGCGGACCGATGGGTTGAGCTTCTTCATCGCTTCCAGAGTGCTGCCTTGGGCCTTGGCGATTCTGTCGAGGTTGTCACCCGGTCCCGCCGCGACTTCGCAGACCCTCGCGTCGGCATTCGGGACACTCTTGTAGGCGTAGCTCGCCATGCGCATCAACAAGTACCCGACACCGGCACGAATGTTCTGCAGCGGCTCGACTTTCGCACCCTGGATGGACATGTAGGGGCGCATCGAAGGCGGAATGATCAGGTCCCCGCCCTCGTTGCCGAGCAGCAGCGATGCCAGCCCCGGGTCATCGCGATTGCCGATCTGCATGGGCTTCGATTTCCATTCGGAACTGCCGGCCCCCGTTTCCACCCACAGCATGGTCTTGACCACTTTCCAATCCAACGGAACATAGCCCGTGGAACTGGAAAGATGGCGGTTGTATTCGTCGACCACCGATTGGATCCGACAGTCGTAGATGTCCCAGTCGGCATCGGCCCTGTCAATGCCGAATTTCCATTTGTCGAGGCTGGTACTTGGCGCCGTGCCCCGTTTTCCTGGTTCAGGATGAGGGCTGGCCGGATGCCTGGAAGTTGCCGATGCAGTCATGTCGTTCCCCGAATATTGGTTCTTTCCCGGGAGCGCGAGCACATCGCCACGTCCCCGGTGAAAGGCTATTCGAGGCGCGTCGGAACCTCTGCTGCTGCGATCACGGCAATTCGCGGTTTTCGCTCAATCCGGCACGAACTTCGCATTGAAGATATCCACGTCCGTCTCAAGCTCGAACGTCACCACCTGCCCCATCTTCCCGTCGCTCATGCGGCAGGCCGAGAACAGGCTGTAGCGGCCCTTGAAATAGAACTCGTCCATCACGATCAGCGCGTACGGGTAAGGCACGAAGACCTGGTGCTCGAAGATGATGCGGTGCACGTTCCTCGGCGACGGAAAGAGCTTGTAGTCGTTGGTGTCGATCGACTTTGCGGTGGCCATGGCGTGCTCCTGTCCTCGGTGTTCAGGCCGGGTCGCGCACGTCGGCCACGGAGTTGTTGCCGAAGTCCGCGCGCGCCAGGTACGTGAGCACCTTGGCGGCCGCGGAGGCGGGGCTGTCGAGCCGGCCCTCTTCCTTCATGCTCACGAAGCGCGTGCGGTCCGGGAAGTTCTCGGCCGACGCGCCGCGCAGTTGCACCTGCATGTCGGTGTCGATGATGCCGGGTGCCAGCGAGACGATGCGTGCGCCGTTCGGTGCGGCCGCTTCTTCGAGCGCGACGGCGCGCGAGAAATGGTCCATGCCGGCCTTGGACGCGCAATAAGGCGCCTGGCTGCCCATGGCATTGCGGCCCAGGCCCGACGAGATGTTCAGCACCTTGCGCGCGCCGCGCCATTCGCGGGTGGCGCCCAGGAAGGCGGCGGTCAGCAGCATCGGCGCTTCGAGGCCGATGCGCAGCGCCAGCGACAGCTCGGTGCCGACGGCACCGGACAGCGGCGCGGGGTTGCCCACGGTGCCGGCGTTGTTGATGAGGGTCACGCCGTCGAAGCGCTGGCCGTCCAGGCCCTTGAGCCATGCCGACACGCGGGCCGACGCGGCCACGGGGTCGGACAGGTCCTGCTCCCACTGCGTGAGTTCGGCGCCGGCGGCCTTGGCGGCCTCGGCCAGCTGAGGGTCTTGCTTGCGCGAGATGCCGAGCACCGTGTGGCCGGCCTGCAGCAGTTGTTCGGCCATGGCGCGGCCCAGGCCACGCGAGGCGCCGGTGATCAGGGTGAGGTGTCGGGAAGAAGCAGCGGTCATCGGAAAAGTCTTTCTTTCTGAAACGAAGGCAGGGAGATTAAAGGGTGTGGCGGATGCGCGCGCGGCGTGTCGTCCGCTCAGCCGGTGCGGAACTGCTTGCGCAAGAAGGCGCGATGCCGCGCGATGTGCTGCAGCTGCGCGGGCGCGATGGTGCCGCCCAGGTCGACTTCGTCGGCGCCGTTGAGCACCGCGTTGGCGTTGACCATGGCGCGCGCGACGACTTCTTCCTCGCTCACGCCGAGTTGCGCCGCAAGGTCGAGCGCCACGCGCCGCATGGCACGCTGCGACAGCATCCACATCGCGCCGAAGCGGTCCCATGCAAGCGCGGCTTCTTCGGACTTCTCGCGGTCGGCCAGGATTTCAATGAGCGGCTTGGCCAGGATGGCGTCGAGCGCGTCGATCTTCTCGCTCAGCGCCTCGTTGCGCTCGATGGCTTCCTGCAACGTCGGGCCGGCATCGTCGGCCTTCGCCTTCGGCGCCTCGGGCGGCGGGATGAAGCCGGCTTCCGCATTCGCGGGCACGATCTGGAGCTGGTCCGTGAGACTCATGATTTTTCGGTTTCCGGTGAGGGATTGTTCTTCTTGTTCGACATCGCGGTCGCGCGCAGGCCCGGCAGGTCGAGCACGCACAGGCCACCGTACTCCACGCGGATCAGCCCCTGTGCCGACAGGCCATTGAGCGCCTCGTTCACGCGCTGGCGCGACAGGCCCACCAGGTAGGCCAGCTCCTGCTGCGTGATGCGCAAGACCTCGCCCACGCCTGGGTACAGCACGGGGTTGAACAGCGACACCAGGTTGCGCGCCACGCGCGCGTCGGGGTTGTTGAGCCGGTCGATTTCCAGCGCCGCGATGAACTGGCCGAGCCGTTCGTTGAGCTGGTTCATCACGAAGCGGTTGAAGCCGATGGAATGGTCGAGCAGCCAGTGGAAGCTCTCGATCGGCAGCCCCGCCACCAGGCTGCGCCTCAGCGCCTGGATGTTGTAGCGGTAGGGCTCGCGCTTCATCACCGTGCCTTCGCCGAACCAGCCGCCGGGCGGCACGCCGGTGTAGGTGACGGAGCCACCGTCGGCGTTGTCGTTGCTCATCTTGAGCAGGCCTTCGACCACGCCGAACCAGTAGGTGGGCGAGCGGCCGACGCGGCACACCAGGTCGCCGGGCTCGGCCTCGCCGACCACCAGCGTGGCCTCGGCGCGGCGGCGCTCGGTGGGCGTGAGCGTCGGCAGCCAGGGAATGCCGTCGAGCTCCGCCGCATTGGCGGGGCGCACGCGGTCCTTGATGGAGCCGCCGAGCACGTTGTGGGAAGCGCCGTAGGAAGGGTTGCCGTGAGGCATCGGGAAACTCCGGGGAGTAGTGTCCCTAGGATTGTCGTTGGAACGACAACCGGGCGTCAAAGTGAGACCTACGATCCGCCCACTGTGCAAACAACCGCCCCCACCTTCCCCCGTCTGCTGCTCGCGCATGCCGAGGCCCAACCCGAGGCGCCGGCCGTGCGCGAGAAAGACCTCGGCATCTGGCAAACCTGGACCTGGAACGCCGTGGCGCAGGAAGTGCGCGAAATGGCCTGCGGCCTGGCGAGCCTCGGCTTCAAGGCCTTCGACAACCTGGCCATCGTCGGCGCCAACCGGCCCCACCTGTACATGGCGGTGGTCGCGGCGCAAAGCCTGCGCGGCGTGCCGGTGCCGCTCTACCAGGACGCGGTGGCCGGCGAAATGGTCTTCATGCTGCAGGACGCCGGCATCGAGTTCGTGATCGTCGAAGACCAGGAGCAGGTCGACAAGCTGCTCGAATGCCGCGAGATCCAGAAGGGCAAGGAGCCCAGCATCCGCCACATCATCTATGACGACCCCAAGGGCCTGCGCCACTACGACCAGCCGGGGCTCATCAGCTACGAGCAGTTGCGCGAAATGGGCCGGGCCTTCGACAAGGCCAACGTGGGCTACTACGACCGCGCGGTGGCGAGCGGCGAAGCAACCGACGTGGGCGTGATCCTCTACACCTCGGGCACCACCGGCCGCCCCAAGGGCGTGTGCCAGACACACGCCAGCTTCATCGCGGCGGGCCGTGGCGGCGTCGAGACCGACAAGCTCGGCCCTGGCGACAACATCATGAGCTACCTGCCAATGGCGTGGGTGGGCGACCACCTGTTCTCGGTGGCGCAGTGGCTGGTGGGCGGCTTCACGCTCAACTGCCCCGAGTCGGCCGAGACGGTGATGAACGACATGCGCGAGATCGGCCCGAGCTATTACTTCGGCCCGCCGCGCACCTTCGAAGGGCTGCTCACGGCCGTGTCGATCCGCATGGAAGACGCGGCCGCGCCCAAGCGCTGGCTGTACGCGAAGTTCATGGCGCTGGCGCAGCGCGTGGGCGCCGACATACTGAACGGCGCGACCGTAAGCACCGGCGACCGGCTGATGTACGGCCTGGGCAACCTGTTGATCTACGGGCCGCTGCGCAACGTGCTGGGCATGAGCCGCATCCGCGTGGCCTACACGGCCGGCGCGGCCATCGGGCCCGACCTGTTCCGCTTTTACCGCTCCATCGGCGTCAACCTCAAGCAGTTCTACGGCCAGACCGAAACCTGCGCCTACGTGTGCCTGCAGCAAGACGGCAAGGTCAAGCTGCAGACCGTGGGCACCGCCGCACCGGGCATCGAACTGAAGATCGCGGAAGACGGCGAAGTGCTGGTGCGCGGCGTGTCGGTGCTCAAGGAGTACTACAAGCGCCCCGACGCCACCGCCGAGGTGCTCGACGCCAACGGCTACTTCCACACCGGTGACGCGGGCGTGCTCGACAGCGAAGGCCACCTGCGCATCATCGACCGCGCCAAGGACGTGGGCCGGCTCGTGAGCGGCGCGATCTTTGCGCCCAACTACATCGAGAACAAGCTCAAGTTCTTCCCGCAGATCAAGGAAGCCGTGTGCTTCGGCAACGGGCGCGACGAAGTCTGCGCGGCCATCAACATCGACTTCGAAGCGGTGGGCAACTGGGCCGAGCGCCGCGGCCTGGCCTACGGCGGCTATGTCGACCTGGCCGGCAAGCCCGACGTGCTGTCGCTGATTGCCGAATGCATCGCCAAGGTCAATGCCGACCTGGCCGGCGAAGACGGCATGGGCGAGACGCAGATTGCGCGCTTCCTGGTGCTGCACAAGGAGCTCGACCCCGACGACGACGAACTGACCCGCACGCGCAAGGTGCGGCGCGGCTTCATCGCCGAGAAATACGCGGTGCTGCTCGAGGCGCTCTATGGCGGCAAGACCGAGCAGTACATCGAGACCCAGGTCAAGTTCGAGGACGGACGCACGGGCGTGGTGAATGCCACGTTGAAGATCGTCGAGGCCAAGACCTTCCCCATCGTGAAGGCAGCGGCATGAGCAGCAGAAAGATCGGCGAGGTCATCCTCGACGTGCAGAACATCTCCTTGAGTTTCGGCGGCGTGAAGGCGCTGACCGACATCAGCTTCAACGTGCGCGAGCATGAAGTGCGCGCCATCATCGGGCCGAACGGCGCGGGCAAGAGCTCGATGCTGAACTGCATCAACGGCGTGTACTGGCCGCAGCAAGGCTCCATCACCTTTCGCGGCCAGACCTTCAAGCACATGAACTCGCGCCAGGTGGCCGAGATGGGCGTGGCACGCACCTTCCAGAACCTTGCGCTGTTCAAGGGCATGAGCGTGCTCGACAACATCATGACGGGCCGCAACCTCAAGATGAAGAGCGGCCTGCTGGCACAGGCGCTGCGCTGGGGCCCGGCCGAACGCGAGGAGCTGCGGCACCGCGAGTTCGTCGAGCACATCATCGACTTTCTCGAAATCCAGGCGCACCGCAAGACGCCGGTGGGCCGCCTGCCCTACGGCCTGCAAAAGCGCGTCGACCTGGGCCGCGCGCTCGCGATGGAGCCGCAGGTGCTGCTGCTCGACGAGCCCATGGCGGGCATGAACGTCGAAGAGAAGCAGGACATGAGCCGCTTCATCCTCGACGTGAACGACGAGTTCGGCGCGACCATCGTGCTGATCGAGCACGACATGGGCGTGGTGATGGACATCTCCGACCGCGTGGTGGTGCTCGACTACGGCAAGAAGATCGGCGACGGCACGCCGGACGAAGTGCGCAGCAATGAAGACGTGATCCGGGCGTACCTGGGTGTGGAGCACTGACGCCATGCCGAACTTCGCCATGAAGCATTGCTCCTTCCCCCGCTGGGGGAAGGCTGGGATGGGGGCACGACAGCCCTCGCAACACCGCGGCGCTTCATCGCGCGCCGCGTGCCCCCACCCCAACCCTCCCCCGGAAGGGGAGGGAGAAAAACAAGAAAGAAACTGACCATGGGCTTTTTCATCGAAACCCTTTTCGGCGGCCTCATGGTCGGCATGCTCTATTCGCTGATCGCCATCGGCTTCGTGCTGATCTACAAGGCCTCGGGCGTCTTCAATTTCGCACAGGGCGCGATGGTGCTTTTCGCGGCGCTGGCCATGGCGCGCTTTGCCGAGTGGTTCCCGCTGTGGTTCGGCTTCCAGAGCCTGATTCTTGCGAACATCCTGGCCTTCATCGCGGCCATGGCCGTGATGATCGTCGTGGCCTGGCTGATCGAGCGACTGGCACTCAGCAAGCTGGTGAACCAGGAAGGCATCACGCTGCTGATGGCCACGCTGGGCATTGCCTACTTTCTCGACGGCCTGGGCCAGACGATCTTCGGCAACGACATCTACAAGATCGACGTGGGCATGCCCAAGGAGCCGCTGATGGTGCTCGAAGGCACCTTCCCCGGCGGCCTGCTGCTGAGCCAGGAAGACCTGGCCGCCGCGATGGTGTCGGCCGCGCTGGTGGTGGTGCTGGCCATCTTCTTCCAGAAGACGGCCACCGGCCGAGCGCTGCGCGCAGTGGCCGACGACCACCAGGCCGCGCAATCCATCGGCATTCCGCTGTCGCGCATCTGGGTGATCGTGTGGTCGGTGGCGGGCTTCTCGGCGCTGGTGGCCGGGATCATCTGGGGATCGAAGCTGGGCGTGCAGTTCTCGCTGTCGCTGGTGGCGCTGAAGGCTCTGCCGGTGGTGATTCTGGGTGGGCTCACATCGATCCCGGGCGCCATCATCGGTGGCCTGCTGATCGGCGTGGGCGAGAAGCTGTCTGAAATCTATCTCGGCCCCATGCTCGGTGGCGGCATCGAGATCTGGTTCGCGTATGTGCTCGCACTGGTCTTCCTGCTGGTTCGTCCGCAGGGCCTGTTCGGCGAAAAGATCATCGATCGGGTCTGACATGTTCTACAGAGAAAACGGCCAGTTCAAGTCGAGCTACAGGGCCGACCAACAGATTCTTCCGATTGCGCAGGACCGCATCGCGATGCTGGTGCTGCTGCTCGTGGCTTTCATCGTGGTGCCGCTGGGTGTGTCCGACTACTGGATGCGCGCCATCCTCACGCCCTTCCTGATCTTGTCGCTCGCCGCGCTGGGCCTGAACATCCTGGTCGGCTACTGCGGACAGATTTCGCTGGGCACCGGCGCCTTCATGGCGGTGGGCGCATATGCGGCCTACAACTTCCAGGTGCGCATCGACGGCATGCCGCTGATTGCCTCGCTGCTGCTGGGCGGGCTGTGCGCCACCGTGATCGGCGTGCTGTTCGGCATTCCGAGCCTGCGCATCAAGGGCCTGTACCTTGCGGTGGCCACGCTGGCGGCGCAGTTCTTCACCGACTGGGCGTTTCTTCGCATCCAGTGGTTCACCAACAACTCGTCGTCGGGTTCGGTGAGCGTGGCGGGGCTGAACGTGTTCGGCGTGCCGATCGAATCGCCGATCCAGAAGTATCTGTTCTGCCTGGTCTTCGTGGTGGTGTTCGCGCTGCTGGCCAAGAACCTGGTGCGCAGCGCCATCGGCCGCGAGTGGATGGCCATGCGCGACATGGACGTGGCGGCCGCGGTGATCGGCATTCGCCCGGTGTACGCCAAGCTCACGGCCTTCGCGGTGAGCAGCTTCATCGTCGGCGTGGCCGGCGCGCTGTGGGGCTTCATTCACCTGGGTGCGTGGGAGCCCGCGGCCTTCAGCATCGACCGCTCGTTCCAGCTGCTGTTCATGGTGATCATCGGCGGGCTCGGTTCCATCATGGGCAGCTTCTTCGGCGCCGCGTTCATCGTGCTGCTGCCGCTGCTCCTGAACCAGTTGCCGGGGTGGCTGGGCTTCTCGATTTCGACCGCGCTGGCCTCGCACCTGGAGACCATGATCTTCGGCGCGCTGATTGTTTTCTTCTTGATCGTCGAGCCGCATGGACTGGCGCGGCTGTGGTCCACCGCCAAGGAGAAGTTGCGGCTGTGGCCCTTCCCTCATTGACAAAGCATTTCTTGAAGTTCCCGTTGGTTCGTTCGTAAAAACCCGGCACCGAGGTGCCCACAAAAGGAGACAGGCATGAAACTGAAATCGCTCGCTCTGACCGCCGCCCTGGTGGCCAGCACCCTCGGCGCCATGCTCGCGCCATCGCTTGCGCAGGCGCAGGACAGCAAGGAACAGTTCTTCCCGCTGCTGGTGTACCGCACCGGTCCCTACGCGCCCAACGGCACGCCCTGGGCCAACGGCAAGCAGGACTACATCAAGTACGTCAACGCCACCGGCGGCATCAACGGCGTGAAGATCGCTTTTGAAGAATGCGAAACCGGCTATGCCACTGACAAGGGCGTGGAATGCTACGAGCGCCTGAAGGGCCGCCCCGGCGTTGCACTGTTCGACCCGCAGGCCACCGGCATCACCTTCGCGCTGACCGACAAGGTGCCCACCGACAAGATCCCGCTCATCACGCTGGGCTACGGCCTCTCGGCCTCGCAGGACGGCGGCGTGTTCAAGTGGAACTTCCCGCTGATGGGCTCCTACTGGACCGCGGCCGACATCCTGATCCAGCACATCGGGAAGAAGGAAGGCGGCATGGACAAGCTCAAGGGCAAGAAGATCGCCCTCGTGTACCACGACTCGCCGTTCGGCAAGGAACCGATTCCGCTGCTGCAGGAGCGCGCCAAGCAGAACGGCTTCGAGCTGTCGCTGATTCCCGTGACCGCGCCCGGCGTGGAACAGAAGTCCGCCTGGCTGCAGGTGCGCCAGTCGCGGCCTGACTTCGTGCTGCTGTGGGGCTGGGGCGTGATGAACTCCACCGCGCTGAAGGAAGCCGTGGCCACCGGCTACCCGCGCGAGAAGATGTACGGCGTGTGGTGGGCCGGCGCCGAACCCGACGTGAAGGACGTGGGCGCCAACGCCAAGGGCTACAACGCGCTGGCGCTGAACACCTCGGGCACGCAGCCCAAGGTGATCCAGGACATCCTCAAGCAGGTGCACGACAAGGGTCAGGGCACGGGTCCGAAGGACGAAGTGGGCTCGGTGCTGTACACGCGCGGCGTGATCATCCAGATGCTGAGCGTCGAAGCCGTCAAGCGTGCGCAGGAGCGCTTCGGCAAGGGCAAGGTCATGACCGGCGAGCAGGTGCGCTGGGGCATGGAGAACCTGGCCCTGGACCAGAAGAAGCTGGATGCACTGGGCTTTTCGGGCGTGATGCGCCCGGTGAGCACCTCGTGCCAGGACCACATGGGTTCCAGCTGGGCGCGCGTGCACACGTGGGACGGCGCCAAGTGGGGCGGCATGTCCGACTGGTACGAGGCCGACAGCCAGATCATCAAGCCGATGGTGAAGGCCGCCGCCGACAAGTACGCCGGCGAGAAGAAGCTGACGCGCCGTGAAGCAGCGGACTGCCAGTCTTGATGCACTGAACCACTGAGTGCCGTGGCGGCTCGCGAGCTAGTTAGCAAGCAAACAAGAGCCGCCATTCGCAAGGACAGCCACATGCTTGCTGTTCTTGCGAATGCTTCGGACCACACCATGAGCGAACCCAACATCCTTCTCAACGTCAACGGCATCGAGGTCATCTACAACCACGTGATCCTCGTGCTCAAGGGCGTGTCGCTCACCGTGCCCGACGGCGGCATCGTGGCGCTGCTCGGCGGCAACGGCGCGGGCAAGACGACCACGCTGCGCGCGGTGAGCAACCTGCTGGCGGGCGAACGCGGCGCGGTGACCAAGGGCACCATCGAGCTGCGCGGCGACCGCATCGAAGCACTGTCGCCGGCCGAGCTGGTGAAACGCGGGCTGATCCAGGTGATGGAAGGCCGCCACTGCTTCGCTCACCTGACGATCGAAGAGAACCTGATGACCGGCGCCTACACGCGCACCGACGGCAAGGCGGCGGTGCAGCAGACGCTGGAAAAGGTCTACGCGTACTTCCCGCGCCTGAAGACGCGGCGCACGTCGCAGGCCGCCTACACGTCGGGTGGCGAACAGCAGATGTGCGCCATTGGCCGCGCGCTGATGGCCAACCCGACGATGGTGTTGCTGGACGAGCCGTCGATGGGCCTGGCGCCGCAGATCGTGGAAGAGGTGTTCGAGATCGTGAAGGACCTGAACACGAAGGAAAAGGTAACGTTCCTGTTGGCGGAGCAGAACACCAACATGGCGTTGCGCTACGCGGACTACGGCTACATCCTGGAGAACGGCCGCATCGTGATGGACGGCGAGGCGAAGAGCCTGCGCGAGAACGAGGACGTGAAGGAGTTCTACCTGGGCGTCGGTGGTGCGGACCGCAAGAGTTTCCGCGACGTGAAGAGCTACAAGCGCCGCAAGAGGTGGCTGGCTTGACCGCTCGAACCTCCTGCTCGAGCCCGCGTTCGAGTCGATGTTTTTTGCCTTGTTCGAGGCGGCTTTCAGGGCGCGCTCACGCCGACGGTGTGCTCTGCTCCCGAATCGGAGTTCCTGCGCCGCACTCCGCATCCGCGTGGCGGACAACCGAATTGAAAGATGAAGGGTACGGACATGACCGACCACTACGACAAGCTTGAAGTCCGCGACCCCGCCGAACGCGAGCGCGACCTGCTCGGTGCGTTGCCGAAACAGATCGCGCAGGCACAGACTGCAACCGCTGCGTTCGCGAAGATCCTCGATGGCGTCAAGCCGGCGGACATCATCACGCGTGAAGCACTCGCCAAGCTCCCCGTCACGCGCAAATCGGAACTGCTCGAGCTTCAGAAAGCGCGCCGTGCCGACGACCCTTTCGGTGGGTTTGCGTCCATCGTGCGCGGCCCCCGCATGCCGCGTGTCTTTGCCAGCCCCGGCACCATCTATGAGCCCGAAGGCGAAGCGCGCGACTACTGGCGCACCGCGCGTGCGCTGCATGCCGCGGGCTTTCGCAGTGGCGAGTTGATTCACAACAGCTTCAGCTACCACATGACCCCCGCGGGCTCGGTCATGGAGAGCGGTGCACGGGCCTTGGGCTGCACCGTTTTCGCGGGCGGCACCGGGCAGACCGAGCAACAGCTCGAAGCCATCGTCGACCTCAAGCCCGAAGGCTATACGGGCACGCCCAGCTTTTTGAAAATCCTGATCGAGAAGGCCGAAGAAAAAGGCCTGAAGCTTCCCTCGCTCACCAAGGCCCTCGTCTCCGGCGAAGCCTTTCCGCCAAGCCTGCACGACTGGATTGCCGCGCACGGCGTGAAGGGCACGCAGTGCTACGCCACCGCCGACCTCGGCCTCATCGCCTATGAAACCAGCGCCCGCGAAGGCCTCGTGATCGACGAAGGCGTGCTGGTCGAGATCGTGCGGCCCGGCACCGGCGACCCGGTGCCCGATGGCGAAGTCGGCGAGATCGTCGTCACCAGCTTCAACCCCGACTACCCGCTCGTGCGCTTCGGCACCGGCGACCTCTCGGCCGTGCTTGCGGGCACCTGCCCCACCGGCCGCACCAACAAGCGCATCAAGGGCTGGCTCGGCCGGGCCGACCAGACCACCAAGGTGCGCGGCATGTTCGTGCATCCCTCGCAGGTGGCCGAGATCGCGCGGCGCTTTCCCGAAATCCTGCGGGCGCGGCTCGTGGTGTCGGGCGAGATGGGCGACGACCAGATGACGTTCAGGCTCGAATGCGCCGGCGCACCGGCCGGGCTCGACGCGCGCATTGCCGATGCGGTGCGCGAAGTGACCAAGCTGCGCGGCACCATCGAACTGGTGGCGCCGGGCAGCCTGCCGAACGACGGCAAGGTGATCGAGGACGCGCGCAGCTACAAATAACTGCGGTACACCCGCCGCATGACGGCGCGCGTCAGCAGCACCGTCAGCGCGATGTAGAGCAACACCAGCACGAGCACCAACACGATCAGGCCGCCGATGCCGGCCATGCCGGACGACCACGACGTCATCATCAGCATCAGCCACGCGAAGCCGACGGCCATGCAGCTCACCTGCACCAGCACGAAGGCCAGCACCGACGCCGCCACGGCCTTGAAAGGCCGCACCCGCGCCAGGCCCGGGCCGGTGCCGAGCCAGCCGCCCCAGAAGGCCAGCGCAAAGACCACCAGCGGCGGCGCGATCCAGCCCAGCAGGAGCGCGGCGCCGTTCATGATGCCCACGGCCTCGGTCCAGCGGCTTGCAACCATCGCGCACCACACCTGCAGCGACGCGAACACGGCGGCGGCCAGCAGCGCCACGGCACGGCGCGGTGAGGCACCTGTTTGCGCAACGCTTTCTTCATCGGCAACATCAACATCGTCATCGAAGGGCACCGTGGCCGGTTCATCGGCGCTTCGCCTCAACGCCACCCAGGCCGCGAGCCACACGCCCAACACGAGCACGGCCAGTTGCACCACCGCATGCATGACCGTGGACAAGGCCATCACGATGCGCGTTCCGAACTCGCCGAAGAAATCCTCCAGCCGACCACCCGGCATGAAGAGCAGTTGCAGTTCGTAGAGCAGCGGGCTCAAGGCGTAGTAGTTCATCACCAACACGACGAGGTAGACCCCGGCATAGCGTGCCCGCGGGGCGGTCAATTGCGCCACGCTCGCCGCGCCGCGCACTTCCAGCGCCTGGCGCGCATGACTCCAGGCCAGCGCGGCTGCCAGCACCCAGGCCATGACAAGGCTGGCGGCCATGGGGATCCACACGCCCGGCAAGGCATAGGTACCGCGCATCTGCTCGCTGTCGGGCGTGTCGGGCCACAACTGCATGCCGATGTTGAGCAGCACCATCGCCGCATCGACGGCCACGGTGATGAGCGCAAGGTCGCGTGGCAGGCGCCACGCGTGCGCGAGTGATGAAGAGGTCGGCGTCGTCATGGGCAGGATTACTTTCGCTTTGCATGGCAGCGCAGGCCGCACCACACGGGACGTGCGGCTGCGGCCTGCGAACAGAGCGAGCGTATCGGATGACGCGCGTGGTGCCGTGTAGGCTCAGTGCGCGAGTGCGGCTTCGTCGATGGCTGCCTCGGGTGCCGGGCCCACGTACACGGACTGCGGACGGATGAGCCGGCCCTTTTGAACCTGCTCGCGCGCATGCGCCACCCATCCGCTGACGCGGCCCGCGGCGAACACGCAGGTGAAGCTCTCGCGGCCGAAGCCCAGGGCTTCGAGCAGCAGCGCGGTATAGAACTCCACGTTGGTCTCCAGCGCGCGGCCGGGCTTCTTCTCGCGCAGGATCGCAAGCGCGGCCTGCTCGGTGGCTTCGGCCAGTTCGAAGCGCGCCGCATTGACGCTGCCCTCCGCGCTCAGCCGGTTCAGCGCGCCCTTGAGCGCATCGGCGCGCGGATCGCGCACGCGGTAGATGCGATGGCCGAAGCCCATCAGCCGCTGCCCGCTGGCCACCGCGCCTTCGAGCCAGGTGCGAGCGTTGGCGGCGGTGCCGATGGCATCGAGCGCGTCGAGCACGGGGCCGGGTGCGCCGCCATGCAGCGGCCCCTTCAGCGCGCTGATGCCGGCAAGCACGGCAGACGCCAGCCCCGCGCCGGTGGACGCCACCACGCGCGCGGCGAAGGTCGAAGCATTGAGGCCGTGGTCGCAGACGGTGACGAGGTAGGTGTCGAGCGCGGCACCCTGCGCGGCCGTGGGCGTGCGGCCATGCAGCATGCGCAGCATGTCGACGGCGTGCGGCAAAGCCTCGTCGGGCGCGAGCGCCTGCACGCCCAGGCGCCAGCGCATCACGGCCGCGGTGTAGACCGCCGGCGCGGCCACCAGGCGCAGCGCGGTCGGTAGGTCGTCGCCATCGGGCAGGCGCGCCAGCAGCGCACGCACCGCCTCGATGGGCGGCATGCGACGCAGCACCGCGTCGTCGTTCGGCTGCAGGCGCTCGAAGGCTTCGCGGCGCGCGCGGCCGAGGGCGCTGCGCAGCGCGGCATTGTTGCCGGGCAGCGTGTCGAAGAAGCCCTTGAACAGCAACGCCACCACGTCTTCGAAGCGCCAGTGCTGCGCGATCTCGTCGAGCGTGAGGCCGCGAATGACCAGCCGGCCTTCGGCGCCATCGACTTCCGACAACACCGTGTGCGCGGCCACCACGCCTTCGAGGCCATCGTTCTCTTCAGTCATCGTTCTCTCCTAGGTTTGACGATGTCCCTGATTCTGGCCACACTGACATTGACGTCAATCTTGATTAATTTCATCAACATGATGATGAAGACCACCACGGCACTCTGGCTCCCAGCGGGCGAAGCCCTCGAACTGATGCAGGTCCGACCGCAGACCCTGTACGCCAGCGTGAGCCGTGGCCGCATCCGCGCCAAGCCCGATAGCGCGGACCCACGTCGCAGCCTGTACCACCGCGACGACGTGCAGCGCATCGCGGCCCGCACGCGTGGACGGCGCAGCAGCGAAACGGTGGCGAGCGAAACAATCCAGTGGGGCGAGCCGGTGCTGGCGTCGGGGGTGTCGACCTTCGCCCACGGGCAACTGCTCTATCGCGGACAGGATGCCTGCGCACTCGCGGCACACGCCACGCTGGAAGAGGTGGCGGGCCTGCTGTGGGAAAGCGCCCCACCGCGCTTCGCGGCCGCTGCGCCGGCCGCCCAGCAACAAACACACAAGAAGAACACAACGCCGCTGCAAGCCGGCCTGCTCGCACTGGCGGCGCGTGCCGCCACCGACCTGCCCTCGCGCGGCCGTTCGCGCGCGGTGCTGCAAGCCGAAGCGGCGGACATCATCGGCACGCTGGCCGATGCATTGCTGCCCGCCCCCGCGCGCATCAAAAAGGAAGTGCCGCTGCACATGCGGCTCGCCTCGGCGTGGCGCCGTCCCCACGCAGCTGACGATCTGCGCCGCGCGCTGGTGCTGCTGGCCGACCACGAACTCAATGCATCGACCTTCGCGGCACGCGTGACCGCCTCCACCGGTGCATCGCTGGCCGCGTGCCTGCTCACGGGCCTGTCCACGCTGACCGGCCCCTTGCACGGCGGCGCAGCGGCGACGGTGCAGGCGTTGATGCGCAACGCGGCGGACATCGGCACGGAGGCGGCGGTCCGCGAATGGCTCGCGCACGACCATCGGCCAGAGGCGTTCGGCCATCCGCTGTATCCGAACGGCGATGCGCGATGCAGCGCGTTGCTGGCCGGCATCGACCTGCCGCCGGCATTCGCGGAGTTGCGCGCAGTCGGCGAAAAGCTGTTGGGTGAGGCCGTGAACATCGACTTCGCGCTGGCCGCTCTGGCAGCCGTACACAAGTTGCCGCCGGGCGCGCCGCTCACGCTGTTCGCGCTGGCCCGCACCGTCGGCTGGACGGCCCATGTGCTGGAGCAGCAGGCCACGGGCCAGTTGATACGACCGCGTGCGCGGTACACGGGGCCGGCTGCTTCTTGAGGCTGCTTGTTCGTCGCGTTGTGTTTGGCGTTCGTCGTTCAGGGCGACGCTCACGCCGACGGTGTGCTCTGCTCCGCGAATGTCCCCCGCTTCGCTCCTCCTTTATTTCGCTGCGCAGAGCACACCATCCGCGTGAGCGTCATCAGAGTGGTCGTTGATCAGCGGTACACCA
>NZ_QAJK01000109.1 GCF_003852515.1 Variovorax sp. KBW07
CACACCGTCGGCGTGGGCGTCGCCCCGATGAATCCGCTCCCTCTTCAACAGCAACGCAATGCAGCGCATCACGTTGCGCAGAAAAGCAGAGGCGTCAGGCAGAGTGGCTCTTGATCCACGCGACGTACTTGTCCATCCAGCCCTGCAGGAATTTTTTCGAGCCTTCGTTGCCGATGTGGCCCTTGTCGTCGAACAGGTCGTCCTTCGTCTGCAGGAACACTTCGGGCGCGCCCAGCGTCGGAACGTCCAGGTACGCCAGGATGTTGCGCAGGTGCTGTTGTGCCAGCGCCGTGCCGATGGCGCCGACCGAAATGCCCACCACGCCCGCAGGCTTGCCGCCCCAGGCGTTCTGGCCATACGGACGCGAGGCGTGGTCGATCGCGTTCTTCAGCACGCCCGGAATCGAGCGGTTGTATTCGGGCGTGACGAACAGCAGGCCCTGCGCCGCCGCGATTTCGCTCTTCAGGCGCTTCACCGCCGACGCCTGGTTGCCGTCGTCGTCCTGGTTGTAGAGCGGCAGATCGTCGATGCGCAGGTGCTCGAAGGTGAAGTCCGAGGGGGCCAGGTGGGCCAGCGCCAGGGCCAGCTTCTGGTTGTGCGATTCCTTGCGAAGGCTGCCGACGATGACGGCGATCCGGGTTTGGGCCATGGATGAACTCCTTGAAGAGGTGGGATGTTGAAGTAAATGACTGGCTGACCGTCTGGAAAGACGAACGCGATTATGCGAACCGCTCAAGACCTTTTCTGGAAAAGTTCTTGGCGGGCTCACCCGCCGATTTTTGCGCGCGCCGCGCCAGCCTGTTCGCCAACCGGTCAAGCCCGGTGCACAGCAGCCAGTAGATCGCGCCCACCAGCATGAAGATTTCCGCGGGGAAAACCATCGTGCGCGCATTCACCTGCGAAGCCACGAACGACAGCTCGCCCACGCCGACGATGTAGGCCAGCGAACTGTCTTTCACCAGCGTCACCCACTGGTTGATGAACGACGGCAGCATCATCCGCAGCGCCTGCGGCAGCACGATGAAACGCAGCGTGCCCCAGCGCGTGAGGCCGAGCGACAGGCCGGCGGCCCACTGCCCCGCGCCGATGCCGCGAATGCCCGCGTGCACCGCGTGCGCCAGGTAGGCACCGCCCACCAGCGACAGCGCGCACATCACTGACAACACACCCGGCACGCTGATGCCCAGCGCGAACGGCAAGAGAAAGTAGGTCCAGAAAATCAGCATCAGCACCGGAATCGCGCGGAAGAACCCGAGCACCAGCGTGAGCACGGTCTTCAGCGCACCCTGTGCGGTCGCCAGCCCGATGCCCCACGCCAGCCCCAGCACCGCCGAGGCGATGCCCGAGCCTGCACTGAGCAACACGGTCAGCGCCGCACCGCCGAGCTGCCCGCTGGGGAACGCGCCCCACAACAGGTACGGCAGGCTGTCCCACAGCGTCTCGATCATGGTTGCTGCCGTCATGCCGCCCTCCCCGGCACGGGCATCGACGATGCCTGCCGCCGCGCCGCCCACGCGGCCAGCACCTCGATGGCGCCGATGGTCACGATGTACAGCAAGGTCGCGAAGCCGAAGGCCTGGAAAGTCTTGAAGGTCTCGGCCTCCACCTGCCGCGAGGCATAAGACAGTTCGACCAGCCCCACGGCCATCGCGAGCGAGGTGTTCTTCACGATGTTCATGTACTGCCCCAGCAGCGGCGGCAAGGCGATGCGCAACGCCTGCGGCAGCACCACCTGTGCCAGCACCTGCGCACGCGTGAGGCCCAGCGCAAGCGCTGCCAGCGTCTGGCCCGCGGGCACGCCGCGAATGCCGGAGCGGATGTCCTCGCCCACGTAGGCGGCCGCATACAGCGTCAGCCCGACCAGCGCCGAGAGCATTTCGAACGACAGCACGTGGCCCGCGTAGAGCCACTCACGCACGGCCTCGGGCAGCACGCTGGGCGCACCGAAGTACCAGAAGAAAAGCTGTACCAGCAACGGCGTGTTGCGAAACAGCGAGACATACGCGCCCGTTGCGCGCAGCAAGGCGGGGCTGCTCGACGAGCGCCCCGCCGCAATCACGACGCCGAGCGCCGTGGCGCCCGCCGCCACCAGCAGCGAGGTCCACAGCGTCGTCAGCCAGCCGTCGAGCAGCCAGCGCAGGTAATGAGGCGCGAGCAGCTGCTCGCGCAACAGATCGATCAAGGCCGCATCGACCCCGTCAGTTGGCGGCAGCGGCAACGCGCTGGTCGCCGATCTTCAGCAGGCGCGGCAGCGGCGCCTTGCTTTCCGGGCCGAACCAGGCGTTGTAGATGGCCAGCGCGCGGCCGTTCTTCTCGCTGTCGACCAGCCAGGTGTTCAGCGCTTCGAGCAGGCGGGCCTCGCCCTTGGGCACGGCGGCGCCCAGGTATTCCTTCGACACGGTGATCGCCGGGATCTCGTACTTTTCCTTGTCGGGAATCGCATTCCACTGGGCCGTGAGCTTCACGCCGTCGTTGGTGATGGCCTGCACGTTGCCGTTGCGCAGCGCGGCCAGTGCAAAGGGTGAATCGTCGTACAGCACGACCTTGGCATCGGGGTAGTTCTTGCGCAGATTGGCTTCCATCGTCGTGCCCTTCTCGGTGCCGATGCGGATGTCCTTGATCTGGGCGGCGTCCTTCAGCACGCCCTTCTTCGCCAGGAACTGCTGGCCCACCAGGAAGTACGGCGTGGTGAAGTCGACCGCCTTGGCGCGCTCGTCGGTGATGGTGAAGCTCGCGAACACCACATCGACCTTGCCCGAGGTGAGCAGCGGGACGCGGTTGGCGGGGTTGGTCGGCACCAGCTCGATCTTCACGCCCAGGCTTTTCGCGAACTCGGTGGCCAGGTCGATGTCGTGGCCCACCTGCTTCTTGCTGGTGGCGTCGATGTAGCCGAAAGGCGGGTTGCCGTCGAACGCGGCCACGCGCAGCACGCCGGCCTTCTTGACGTCGTCGAGCCTGTCGGCCCATGCGGAACCACCAAAGGAAAGAAAGCCGGCGGCCAGCGCCAAGCTTGAAACGATGAATGTGCTGCTGCGGGTCATGCCTGCTCTTCGAAATATGGAAAGCCGCGACTCTAGGCATCGCATGCATTTGCGCCAACGAAGCAAATTCCGCTTGCATATGCACCTCTGACTTGCGCATGAGCAAATGAAAAAAGCGTCGTGGTGCAAAGGCAGAAGAACTTCTACATTCGCCGGCCTCGGGCCACTCTTCTTCTCTCTTTTCTCCAGTCCGCGCGCCTGCGCGGCCGCTCTTTCTCATGAACCCCATCCATCCGTTCACGCCCGCGCTGTCGCGGCGCCTGCTGCTTCGCGCCGGTGTCGGCGCCGCGGCCACCGCCGCCGTCGCGCCGCTCTTTGCTCAATCCGCTTCGTCCCGCGCCAAGACCTTGCGCATCGGCTACCAGAAGTTCAACACGCTCAACATCCTCAAGGGCACGGGCCAGCTTGAAAAGGCGCTCGAACCCGCGGGCGTGAAAGTCGAGTGGGCCGAGTTCCTGGGCGGCAGCCAGCTGTCGGAAGCACTGGCCGCCGGCGCCATCGACTTCGGCCATGCCTCCGACGGCATCGGCGTGTTCCAGCAGGCCAGCGGCAAGGGCCTGGTGTACCTCGCGGCGGAAAGCCCCTACCCCGGCGGCGTGGGTTTCCTGGTGCCGCGCGACTCGCCGATCCGCAGCGTGCGCGACCTGAAGGGCAAGCGCGTGGTAACCGGTCGCGGCTACAACACGCAGTACGTGCTGATCCGTGCGCTCGAAGCCGCGGGCCTGCGCTACGAAGACGTCGAGGCGGTGTACATCACCACCGCATCGGACACGGTGGCCGCCTATCAGTCGGGTAGCGTCGCGGCCATCGGCCTGTGGGACCCGTTCCTGGCCGGCGCGCAGGTTGCCACCGATTCGCGCCTGCTGTTCGACGGCACCGGCCTGAGCGGCAACCGCACCTACCACTTCGCGCAGCCCGGTTTTGCACGGGCCAACCAGGACATCTTGCGCACCGTGTTCGCCGAACTGCGCAAGGCCAACGAATGGGCGCAGGGGCATCCGGCCGACGTGGTGGCCACGCTGTCGCCACAGCTCAAGGTCGAGCCCAAGGTGCTGGCGCTCGCGACCGAACGGCGCCAATATGGCGTGGTTGCGCTCACGCCCGCCATTGCGAAGGAACAGCAAGGCCTGGCCGACGTGTTCGCGCAGCTCAAGCTCATTCCCAAGCCCATCGAGGTGAAGGACGCCTTCCTGGACCTGAACCTCGTCTGAAGCCTTCCTGATAAAGCGCACGCATCCGTGACCACGTCTTCCCACTACGACGTCATCGTCGTCGGCCTCGGCGCCCTTGGCGCGGCCACCCTCTACCAACTGTCGCAGCGCGGCGTGCGCGTGCTGGGCATCGACCAGTTCGCGCCGCCGCACGACCAGGGCTCCTCGCACGGCGACTCGCGCATCACGCGGCTGGCCGTCGGCGAAGGCGACGACTACGTGCCCTTCGTGCAGCGCTCGCACGCCATCTGGCGCGAGCTCGAAGCCCGCACCGGCAAGCCGCTGATGACCACTACCAGCGGCCTGATCCTGGCGCCGCGCGACCGCGTGGCCGAACACCACGGCAAGGCCGATTTCGTGCGCCGCACCATCGCCTGCGCCGAGCGCTTCGGCATCGCGCACGAGGTGCTCGACGCGGCCGGCATTCGCGCGCGCTTTCCGCAGTTCAACCTGCAGGGCGACGAAATCGGCTACCACGAGCGCGACGCCGGTTTCGTGCGGCCCGAAGACGCCATCGGCGCGCAGCTCGCCGTGGCCCGCGCCTCGGGCGCGCAGACCCGCACCGGCGAGCGCGTGCAGGCCGTCGAGCCGGTGGGCAATGGCGACACGGTGCGGGTTCGCACCGACACCGCCAGCTTCACGGCCGACCGCGTGGTGGTCGCTGCCGGCGCATGGCTGCCGGAGTTTCTCGGCCGGCAGGCCCGCGCCGACTGGCAGGCAAACTTTTCGGTGCACCGCCAAGTCATGCACTGGTTCGACGCGGGCAACGCCGCCGCCGACTTCGCGCCGGGCCGCTTTCCCATCTTCATCTGGATGTTCGGCGACGCGCAGGAAGACTACATGTACGGTTTTCCGGCCTCCGATCCGTCGCAACCCGCGCTCAAGGTCGCGACCGAGCAGTACGTCGATGCCACCACGCCAGACACCATCGACCGCACCGTGAGCCCCGAGGAAACGGCGGCGATGTACCGCAACCGCATCGCCGGCCGCTTTCCGCAAATCGACGGCCGCGCCCTCAAGGCGCGCGCCTGCATGTACACCGTCACGCCCGACCGCAGCTTCGTGATCGACGCGCTCGACGGCCTGCCGAGCGTGCTCATCGCCTCGGCCTGCTCGGGCCACGGTTTCAAGCACTCGGCCGGGCTGGGCGAAGCCATTGCCGAGCACGTGCTGGGCCGCGCCAGCTCGCACGGGCTCGATCTGCGGCCTTTTGGCCGACAACGGCTGCTCGGGGGCAAGGAAACCGCTTAGAGCAACCGCGCCCGATCCCGGGCATCATCGCTTCCGGTCTTCTTTGTTTCGATCCGGGAGCGATGCACGATGAGATTTCTGATGGTGGGTGCGGGTGCACTCGGTGGCTATTTCGGCGGTCGCCTGCTCGAGGCGGGGCGCGACGTCACCTTTCTGCTTCGTCCGCGCCGCGCGGCGCAGCTCGCGAAGACCGGGCTGGTCGTCCAGAGCCCGTTCGGCAACCTGCAATTGCCGGCGCCGGCCCATGTGCTGGCCGAAGACATCAAGGCGCCCTTCGACGTGGTCGTGGTCGGCAGCAAGGCCTACGACCTCGACGCGACCATGGATTCGTTCGCGCCCGCCGTGGGCCCGGACACCGTCATTCTTCCGCTGCTCAACGGCATGGGGCATATCGACCGGCTGGCCCAGCGCTTCGGCGCGGAGCGCGTTCTGGGCGGCCTGTGCATGATCTCCGCCACGCTGGACGACGAGGGCCGCGTGCTGCACCTGAACGACATGCACGGCCTGACCTACGGCGAGCGCGCCGGTGGCCGCTCGGCCCGCGTCGACGCCATCGCGGCCCAGTTCGAAGGCGCGAAGTTCAGCGCCACCGCCAGCGAAACCATCATGCAGGACATGTGGGAAAAGTGGGTCTTCATCGCCTCGGCGGCGGGCCTCACGAGCCTGATGCGCGCATCCATCGGCGACATCGTCGCGGCCGGCGGGCAAGACGTGGCGCTGTCGATCTTCGACGAGTGCTGCGCCATTGCCGCGCACAACGGCTTCGCGCCCCGCCCCACCGCCATCCAGCGTGGCCGCGCGATGGTCACCACCGCGGGCTCGCCGATGACGGCGTCGATGTACAAGGACATGGTGCGCGGCGCGCCCATCGAGGCCGACCACATCGTGGGCGATCTGCTCGGCCGCGCGCCACCGCGTGACGGCACAGCCACGCCGTCGGTGCTGCGCACGGCCTACGTCCACCTCAAGGCCTACGAAGCCCGGCGCGCCCGCGAGGCCGGCTGAGCCACGACGACGACAAAAAACAAACGACAACACCATGGCCGAGACGCTTTCATTTCTCCATACGGCGCAGGTGCATGTGCAGACCTTCGGCGAACTCGCCCGCGAAATAGCGCCCGACCTGAACGTCCAGCACCTGGTCATGGAAGACCTGCTGGCCGACGCCCGCACCCTGGGCATCACCAACGCCGGCCTCGTCACGCGCGTGCACGAGGCCATGCGCGAAGCCGCCTCCGACGGCGCGCCGGTGGTCGTGTGCACCTGCTCCACCATTGGCGGCATCGCCGAGAAAACCGCCACCGGCGGCGCCTTTTCAGCCTTGCGCATCGACCGTGCCATGGCCGACCGCGCCGTGCGCAGCGGACCGCGCGTGCTGATTGCCGCGGCCGTCGAAAGCACGCTCGACCCGACCCTGTCGCTGGTTCTTTCCGCGGCCACGCAGGCGGGTGTCGGCATCCGGGCGAGCACCCTGCTGATCGAAGACGCCTGGGCGTACTTCCAGGTCGGCGACACCGCGCGCTATGTGGCGATGCTGGCCGACTCGATCCGCGCCGCCGCCGCCGGCGCCACCGACGTGATCGTGCTGGCGCAGGCGTCGATGGCCCCGGTGACGCCTTTGCTCGCGGACCTTGGCATCGAGGTGCTCAGCAGCCCCCAGTTGGGCGTGGCGCATGCCGTGGCCACGCTGCGCGCCTCGGGCACGGCATGGGCTTCGGGCAGCGCGGGCATGTCGGGCTGGTAGCCCTTAGAGAGTCGCTACAGCAAGAACACCGACGCAAGCACCATCAGAGGGGAAAGAAGAACCAGGGTGGCGACGATTGCCAACGCGCGCTTCGTCCACTTCAGGGCCGGGCTTCGCTGCGCGGTACAGGCTTCCCACCACAGCGTGGCGGTCGCAACGACCTGGATGCCGAAGTGCCACGCCAGTGCGCGGTACAGGCAACTCAGCGCCCAGGCGCCGCACCCGACAGATCCGCCATAGCCGTTGTAGCTCCAGACGGCTATGGCAAGCCCGAGGCCGACCAGCACCACGCCGATGGCGGTTCTCGACGGCAATGCGGCCATTCCCCTAGTCCGACTTCAGGATCGTCTCGCCCTTCAGCGCGCCCATGTCCCGCGTGTTGAAGCGGTGGCGCTTCCAGCCGGCCACGGTGCGGCGCAGGTTGGCGATCGAGATGCCGTAGTACAGCACCTTGAACATGCGCAGCGCGCCCCACATCGGCGTGCCCTTGTAGATGTCGCCGGCCAGCAGGGACATCAGCGCTTCCTTCACGCGGAACGGATTGCCCGGGTGCATGAACATGTCGCGGATGGTCGGGTTGGTCACGCGGTAGATGAACCACGAATACTCGCGCGGTCCCTTGCGCATCATGGCTTCGAAGGCCTGGCGCGCCGCCGCCAGCTCCTTCGGCTGATCGAGCGCGGTGGCTACAAGCTCGGCGCCATCGAAGGCGCTGTGCATCGCCAGGTACACGCCCGACGAGAACATCGGGTCGATGAAGGTGAAGGCGTCGCCCAGCAGCAGGTAGCGGTCGCCGGTGGCGTGCGTGCTCGAGTACGAGAAATTGCCGGTGGCATGCACCGCGTCGTCGACCAGCGTGGCGTTCTTCAGGCGGTCCACCAGCACCGGGCAGGTCGCGATGGTGTCGTAGAAAAATTCCTTCAGCGGCTTGTCGCGCGTCTTCAGATAGTACGGCCAGCACACCGCACCCACGCTGGTGGTGCCATCGGCCAGCGGAATGAACCAGAACCAGCCGTGCGGGAACCAGCAGATGCTGATGTTCCCTTCCTTCTTGCCTTCGAGCCGCTCGGCGCTCGTGAAGTGGCCGAACAGCGCGGTGCTGTTGTGGTCGGGGTTCTTTTCCTTGCAGCGGAATTTGTTGGCCAGCAGCGTGTCGCGGCCCGTGGCATCGACCACGAAGCGGGCGCGCCAGTTGCGCCCGGCGCCATCGTCCATCTTGGCTTGCACCGTGGCGCCGTCGGCATCGAACGCCACATCGCGCACCTTGCAGCCTTCGATGGCCTGCGCGCCGCGCGTGGCCGCGTTGCGGAACAGCATCTCGTCGAGCTCCGAGCGGCGCACCTGCCAAGCCGAGTCGAGCGACTTGTCCCAGCCTTCGGCAAACTCCACGTAGCTGCGGTGCTCATGCTCGGGCGAGACGAACTCGATGCCGAACTTGGGCATGCCGATCTTCTCGACCTGGTCGCGCACGCCGAGCTTTTCGAACAGCTCGACATTCGCCGGCAACAGTGACTCGCCGATATGAAAGCGCGGGTGGTGCTCTTTCTCGAGCAGCACGACCTTGCGGCCTTGTTGTGCCAGCAGCGCGGCAATGGTGGAACCGGCGGGGCCGCCACCGATCACGAGCACGTCGCAGGATTCGTCGGCATTCAGGTTGGCTTGTGAGGCTTCGGTCGAAGGCATTCAGGCTACATAACGTTGTTAACAATTACGCAGCATAACGCCCCTCCCCGCCAATGCCCTCCCCGGGGCCGCTTCAGCTCAACCTGGCGCCGCGGTTGCCCGTGTGTAGTCCGCAGCCGGTCCCGAAGGCGGCGTCAGCGCCGCAGCGGAGGCCCAGTCGGTGGGTGTCGGCGACAGCTTGTAGGTGAGCGTTCCGCCGTCCTTGATCCTGTCCACCGGCAGCCACGAGCCTGCGTAGGCGGTGCCGTTGAACTTCATCTCGCTGATGTAGCGCACGTCGTCGAGCAGCGCCTGCCGGTCGGCTTCGATGCGAAGCTTCTTGCCATTGCCCAGCCACAGCGTCATGCCCGAGAACTGCGGTGTCGAGACGGCCAGGCCCGGTGCCGACGGAATCGCCGGATAGAGTCCCATCGCCGCCCACACGAACCAGCCCGAGGTTGCGCCCATGTCGTCGTTGCCCGGGAGACCGCCGGCTTCGAGCGAGAAGTTCTTTCGCAGGATGACCGGGATGATGTACTGCGCGTACTTCGCCGAGCCGAGCCAGTTGTAGGCCCATGGCGTCTGGAAGGCCGGCTCGTTGCCGATGTAGTAGCGACTGGAGCCTTCGCCGCCGTTCAGGTCCTGCCCGGTGGGTTCGCGGCCGGTGAACGGGTTCTTGTCGTCCAGCGTGAACAGCTGGCCGAGCCGCTTGAGGGCACCGTCCTTCCCGCCGAGCTTGTCGGTGAGGCGCGTCCAGTCGTAAGCGAAGGTCCAGATGTAGTTCTCTTCGGTCGACTCATGAAAATCGCCCTCCCCGTCCCACGTGCCGTCGGCGGCTTTCGATGCCAGCGACCTGCTGCTTTCGTCGAAGATGTTCCGCCAGTTGCCGGCCCGCTCGAACGCCTTCTGTATCACGCTCTGGTCCGCAGCCCGGGTGTCGGGAAGCGCATCGAGGAACGCACCGACCGAGCGGTCCGTGGTCATTGCTTCGAGGGTGGTCGACGTGGGATGGTCGTAGCCCCGGTCCGAAGGGATCCAGCCCAGGCTGATGTAGTCGGCACGGCTGTTGTCCGACTTGGCGATCGCGAACTTGTCGTTGCACTGGCTGTTCTTGTCGCCGACCGACTGGAGCATGAATTTGCGAGCCATTTCCAGGTCGAATTTCTTCGCTCCGAAGAGGTAGGAGCCCGCGACCACCGTGGGTGCATGGTCGCCGTTCATCGGCGTGGTGTCCTCGCTGCCGTCCACCCAATGCGGGAAGGCACCGCACTGCTGCGCGTCGGCCACCAGCGACTGCATCATTTCGCTGGCTTCGTCCGGTGCAATCAGCGCCAGCAGCTGGGCCTGGCTGCGGTAGGTGTCCCACATCGAGAAGCCGCTGTAGTGGGTCTTGTAGCCCGCGTCTTTTCCGTCGACCTTGAACCTGTAGTTGGCGACGTTCTCGTTCGTCCTGTCGGGCAGAACAGCGTTGCTCTGCTTGATGTCGACCTGTTTCATGCTGCGGTAGTCCCCATTGACGTCGCTGTAGACGGTCGGGCCGCTGTAGACGCGGTAGAGGGCCGTGTAGAACTTCGTCAGGTTGGCGATGGCCTCGTTCTTCTTCTTCTTCGCATCCACCTTGTCGATTTCGCCGGGCTTCGCAAGATCGAGCTGCACGACATTGAGGCGGCTGTTCCAGTTCTTCTCGGCTGTTGCCCTGGTTGCGCTGAAAGACCAGTCTGCGTTTTCAGACTCGAGGTTCTTCTGGGCATTGGCGGTGCTGACCGAGGAGATGCCGACCTTGACCTGCACCGTCAGGTCCGCGGTCCCCAGATCGAACTGTAAAACCGCCGCCTTGCCGGAGATGGCTGAACTGGCCTTGAGTGGCTTGTCGAAGCTCGCGTAGTAGTAGACGGGCTGCTTCCACGTGCCCCCGCAGAACTCGTTCGCGACGGCCTTGCCAGAGACGGACTTGCGGTCCGCGCTCAACGCGATCTCGGTCAGCTCGGGATAGGACACACCGCCCTGGTTGGGATTGTTGCGGGCGGAGTCGATGACGAGGTAGGCCTTGTCCTTGTCCGCATAGCTGATCTTCGCCATGCCGGTGCGCGTGGTCGCGGTCAGCTCGCTCGTGATACCGTTGTCGAACTTCACCTTGTAGTAGCCGGGTGCGGCCGACTGGTTCGCCTTCGTGTAGCTCAGGCCGCCTGAAGGAATGCCGCCGCTCGCGTTGTTCGGCAGGATGGCCACCGCGCCTTGCCCTCTGCAGCCAGGACCGTTGAGGTGGGTCATGCTGAAGTAGCGGATGCTCGTGTCGCCGTAGTAGTAACCGCCAGAACCATCGCCCCATGGCTGTCCGCTGCCGTCGGTCTCGGGCCCGAAGCTCACCATGCCGAAGGGCGTCTGGGCACCCGGATTGACGTTGCCGGAATGGCCGCTCCCGGTGTCGGAGATCTTCGTGCCGACGAACAGGTTGACGTACGTCTTCAACGATTCGATGTCGACCCGTTTCTCCTGCTTCGGCACGAGGTCCGGTGTGCCGTCGTTCGATGCCGTCGTTGTGCCGGTGGTCGTTGTGCCGGTGGTCGTTGCGCCGGTCGTGTCTGTCGCCGTAGGTATCGGGACTGAAAAGCCCCCTGAACTGCCGCCGCCACACGCCGTCAATACCGACGCGGCGATCAGCCCCGCCGCCAGGTTCCTGCATGCGTTCTTCTTTTCCATGTTGTCTCCCTTGCTGCTTGCACATCGCCCCGGGGGTCGGAGCGCCGAGCGGCCGCAGTGTATGTACGCCCCCTGTGCCAGCGCGCTTGTGATTTCCCGGACAGAACACGGCGTTGGCAGCGCAACAAGCTAGCGATTTGCGCAAGGTCTGCTAAGCAGCGACGGCCGGCTCGCGGCACACTGGCGGCCATGAAAACCCGGCGTGCCGAGCAGAACTACAGACAACGCGTGGCATGCGTCGTGGCGGCCATCGTGGCCGATCCGATGGCCGAGCACCGGCTCGAAGACCTGGCGCGCCTGGCGCATTTCTCGCCATTCCACTTTCACCGCGTCTACAGCAGCATTGCCGGAGAAACCGTGGCGACCACCGTGCGCCGCGTGCGGCTGGCGCTGGCCACGCGACTGCTGCAGGAGGGCCGGCAGAGCATCACGCAGGTGGCGATGGCGACGGGCTACGACAGCCCGCAGGCCTTCACGCGCGCCTTCGGCCAGTTCACCGGCCAATCCCCGCGCGACTTCCAGCAGCAGATGCAAAGCATCGCGCTGGATGGGGGTGCAGTCGCTGTCTCGCCGGTGCGCATCATCGAGCGGCCCGCACAGCAGGTGCGCGCGCTTCGCCACCAGGGGCCGCCTTCCACCATTCCCCACACGCAGCGGCTGCTGCGCGTACATGCCGGAGAACGGGCCGTGTCGCAGTGGCTGGGCATCTCTTCGGGCGACCCCGAGGACCCGGAAGATTTCAGGTACTACGCCGCGGCGGCATCGATCGCACCATGGCCTGTGGATGCGGACATCGGGATGCTCGAGATACCCGCCGGGCGCTATGCATTGCATTGCCTGGCCGGCCCCTATGCCCGCATCAACGCGGCAATCAACACGCTCTACGCGAGATGGCTTCCTGGCAGCGGCTACGAGCCCGACGACCGGCCCGTGCTGGAGCATTACCTGAACTCGCCACGCAAGGTCTCGCAGGCCGAATTACGCACCGACCTGCTCATTCCGATTCGCGCTGCGCACTGACCACTCCACCTCATCGACTTGTACATCCATGTCTCTTCGCTCCATCGTCCTTTGCGCCGCCTCCTGTCTTTCGATCACGCTGGCGCAGGCCGCCGGCCTCGGCTTCATCGAGGTGCCGGCCGACGCGGCCGGGCCCGCGCTGCGGGGCGCCGTCTGGTATCCCTGCGATGCGCCGACCGCCCCTGTCGCGTTCGGACCGCTCATCACCCTCCAGGTCGCAAAAGACTGTCCCGCCAAGTCCGGCCAGTGGCCGCTGGTCGTGATGTCGCACGGCGCGGGCGGCTCGTTTCTCGGCCACCGCGACACGGCCGCAGCGCTGGCGGATGCCGGCTTCGTGGTGGCCGCGATCAACCATTCGGGCGACAACTTCGAGGACATGGCCCGGCACGGGGATGTCTCGGTTTTCATCAGCCGGCCGATGGACATGAGGCGGCTCGTCGACCACATGCTGCGCCAGTGGCCCGAGCGGATCGTGCCCGGCCAGGTCGGCTTCTTCGGTTTTTCGCGGGGCGGCTACACCGGGCTCGCGCTCGCCGGCGCCGTTCCCGATTTCCGCTCCGGCATGACCTGGTGCGCGAAGGACTCCAAGGTCCCCATGTGCGTGCAGGCCCGCCGGAATGAACTCCCGGCCGAGCCGCCCGTGCGCGACGACCGCATCAAGGCCGCGGTGATTGCCGATCCGCTGAGCTTCTTCGATGCCGAAGGCTTGAAGAACGTGAAGATCCCGATCCAGCTCTGGGCATCCGAGCGCGGCGGCGACGGCGTGCTGCCCGCGCGCGTGGAGATCGTGCGGCGCGGCCTCCCCTCGCCGCCCGACTTCCGGGTGCCGGCCAACTCGGCGCATTTCGCCTTTCTCGCGCCCTGCTCCGAGGCAATGACGCAGGCATTTGCCGAGATCTGCAAGGACACCGGAGGGTTCGACCGCGTGGCATTTCACGCACAGTTGAATGCCGAGGTGACGGCCTTCTTCAGGCAGCACCTCGCCCCGGCTTCGAAGCCCTGATTCGGTTCAGCCCGCGCGCCGCTGCCCCGCGAGCCGCCGCACCACCGTCACCAACCGGTCGATTTCGTCGAAGGTGTTGTAGAACGCCAGCGACGGCCGCACCGTGGTCTCGACGCCGAAGCGCCGCAAAATCGGCTGCGCGCAATGGTGCCCCGTGCGCACCGCGATGCCTTCTTCGTTCAGCGCATGGCCCACCTCTTCGGTGCTGTAGCCATCGAGCACGAAGGACATCACGCTGGCCTTGTCGGCCGCGGTGCCGATCAGCCGCACACCCGAAATTGCACCGAGTTGCGCCATGCCGTACACCAGCAGGTCGTGCTCGTAGCGCGCAATGTTCTCGATGCCGACCTTGTTGACGTAGTCGATGGCGGCACCCAGGCCTACTGCATCGGCGATGTTGCCGGTGCCGGCCTCGAACTTGTTCGGGATCGGCTGGAACACGGTCTTCTCGAAGGTGACGTCGGCAATCATGTTGCCACCGCCCTGCCACGGCGGCATGTCTTCGAGCACTTCGCGCTTGCCCCAGACCACGCCGATGCCGGTCGGGCCGAACACCTTGTGGCCGGAGAACACGAAGAAGTCGGCACCGATGTCCTGCACGTCGACGCGCATGTGCGAAACCGACTGAGCGCCGTCGACCAGCGCCTTCGCGCCTGCCCGATGCGCCAGTTCGACGATCTCTTTCACCGGCACCACGGTGCCGAGCGCATTCGAGACCTGAGTGACGGCGACGATCTTCGTGCGGTCGTTCAGCAGCTTGCGGTATTCGTCGAGCAGCACCTGGCCCGAATCATCCACCGGGATCACGCGCAGCTTCGCACCCTTGGCGGCGGCGAGCTGCTGCCACGGCACGATGTTGGCGTGGTGCTCGAGATTCGAGACGATGATCTCGTCGCCCTCGCCCACGTGCTGTCCGCCCCAACTCTTGGCCACGAGGTTGATGGCCTCGGTGGTGCCACGCACGAAGATCACTTCTTCGACTTCGGGCGCGTTGATGAACTTGCGCACACGCTCGCGTGCGCCTTCGTAGGCATCGGTCGCACGCGCGGCCAGCTCATGCGCGGCACGATGGATGTTCGAGTTCTCGTGCGCGTAGAAATACGCGATGCGGTCGATGACCGATTGCGGCTTGTGCGTGGTGGCCGCGTTGTCGAACCACACGAGCTGCCTGCCGTTCACGCGCTCCTGCAGGATCGGGAAGTCGCGGCGAATGGCGTTGACGTCGAACGGCGGATGCTGGCCGCTGCCGGCCAACGGCACCGCGTCGGGGCCACGCGGATCGGCCTTGGCCGGCGTGACGAAGCCGCTGGGCAGCCGCACCGCGTCGACGAAATAGAACTGCGGTTTGTCACCCCCCTGCACCTGGGATTGGCTCCCTCGGCCCTCCGGGGAGAGGGTCGGGGTGAGGGGCTGCGGCGATGGAACGCCGGCAAATGATTGAACGCCCCTGCCCTCACCCCAGCCCTCTCCCGCATGCGGGAGAGGGGGCAAGGCCACAGCGGGAGCACCCGCCGACGGATGCCCGTAGCTGTTGTTCAGGAAGTAGAACGGCGATGCCGCCGCCTGCGGCGCGGACGACGAAGCAGGCGCGTTGGCCTGTTGCGGCACGCCCAGCACCGTGCCTCCAAGACGCGGCTCGAAGGCCGGCGCCACGGACAACACGTTGTCCGGCACGCCATTGCCCGCCACCGCGTGCGGCAGCAAGGCCGGTGCACGATTGGCAAGCGATGGCAGCTGCGTCGGCGACGCGGGCAGCACATTGGCGCCCGGGATCTGCCCTTGCGGAATCGGCGTGCCCGGCACGCTCGGGCCGAAGCCGGCGGGGCTCACGAGCGGCGAGCCCGGCGGCGCGATGTTGGCGGGGAACTGCGCGCCCGGCACCAGCCCGCTGGCCACGCCGGGAAGCGAGGTGAGTGACGTGGGCGGCGTGCCCGGCCGCTCGGAGAACATGGCACTGGCCATGCGCGCGAGGATGGCCGGATCGAACGGTGCCTCGCCCGGAATCGTTGGTGTTGTGCTCACCGCGGCTTCTTCTTACTTGTAGGTGTCGGGATAGTCGTGGTACTTGCCGATCTCCACGTCGTCGAGCACCGCCAGCGCGTCGGTGGTCAGCACCGCGAGCGAGCAATACAGCGAGATCAGGTAGGAGGCAATCGCGTGGTTGTTGATGCCCATGAAGCGCACCGACAGCCCCGGGCTCTGCTCGCCCGACAGGCCCGGCTGGAACAGGCCCACCACGCCCTGGCGCTTGTCGCCCACGCGCAGCAGCAGGATCTTGCTCTTGCCATCGGCCACCGGCACCTTGTTCGACGGAATCAGCGGAATGCCGCGCCAGGTGATGAACTGCGAACCGAACAGGCTCACCGTAGGCGGCGGCGTGCCGCGGCGCGTGGCTTCGCGGCCGAAGGCGGCAATGGCCAGCGGGTGCGTGAGAAAGAACGCGGGCTCTTTCCAGACCTTGGTCAACAGCTCGTCGAGGTCGTCCGGCGTGGGCGCGCCGGTCAGCGGGAAGATGCGCTGCTCTTCGCTCACCTGGGCCAGCAGGCCGTAGTCGGGGTTGTTGATGAGCTCGCTTTCCTGGTTTTCCTTGATCGTCTCGATCGTCAGGCGCAGCTGTTCCTTGATCTGGTCATGCGGGCTGCTGTACAGGTCGGAGATGCGGGTGTGCACGTCGAGCACGGTGCTCACGGCGTTCAGGTAATGCTCGCGCGGGTTTTCTTCGTAGTCGACGAAGGTGCGCGGCAGCTGGTTCTCTTCTTCGCGCGAGGTGCAGGTGACCTTGATCGACTCGGGGTTCTTGACCTTGTTGACGCGGTAGATGCCCGCCTCCACCGGCACCCATTGCAGCAGGTGCGTCAGCCAGCGCGGGCTGATGGTCTCGAGCTGGGGAACTGTCTTGGTGGCATTGGCTAGCTGGCGTGCGGCGTTGTCGCCAAGGGCGGTGGTACCACCGACTGTTGCGCTCATGGATCAGGGCTCCGTGGATTGATGATGGGAAAGAAACAAGTGGCCGCAGTGTCCGGCGGCCAAGGGTTTCCCCTCAACAGGCTATAGCCGCCAAGTTGATCCGCCGTGCAAGGCGCGACTGCTCCAGTTGCTCGCAACGCATCAGCAGCCCGACCATGTTGATGCCCAGCGCGGTGGCCAGCTTCTGCGCCGTGACGATCGAGGGAATGACGCGCCCACGCTCGATCTCGCCCACGTAGGAGCGGTTCAGATCGGAACGCTCCGCCAGCTCTTCCTGCGACCAGCCCTTGCCCTCGCGCAACTGGCGCACCGTGACGCCGAAGTCTTCGACAAACGCCTTCATGCCCCACCTGCCTTCGGTGCGTTCTGCAGGCTGGCCTGCGTGACGCTCGCGCCGGGCGGCACGTCGTCGGTAATCCAGACATTGCCGCCGATGACGGCGCCCTTGCCCAGCGTGACGCGCCCGAGGATGGTCGCGCCGGCGTAGATGACCACGTCGTCCTCCACCACCGGATGCCGCGGCAGGCCCTTCTGCAGGTTGCCTTCGGTGTCGGTCGGAAAGCGCTTGGCCCCCAGCGTGACGGCCTGGTAGAGCCGCACGCGCTTGCCGATGACGGCGGTTTCGCCGATCACGACACCCGTGCCATGGTCGATGAAGAAACCCGCATCGATCTGCGCCCCCGGATGAATGTCGATGCCCGTCTGCCCGTGTGCCTGCTCGGCGACGATGCGCGCCAGCAGCGGCAGGCCGAGCGTGTAGAGCCGATGCGCGAGCCGGTGGTGGATCATCGCGAGCACGCCGGGATAGCACAGCAGCACTTCGTCGACGCTGCGCGCGGCCGGGTCGCCCTGATAGGCGGCGAGCACGTCGCTGTCGAGCAGCCGGCGCAGGTCTGGCAGCGCATTGGCGAACTGGCGCACCGCTTCGGTCGCGGCTTCGTCGATGTCGCTCGCGGAGCGCGGCTCGTGCCGCGCGTTGAAATTGAGTTCAAGCCGCGCCTGCACCAGCAGCCCCTGCAGCGCTGCGTCGAGCGTGTGGCCGACGTAGAAGTCTTCGCTCTCGTGACGCAGGTCGGGCGGCCCGAGCCGCATGGGAAAGAGCGCGCCCTTCAGCGACTCGACGATTTGCGTCAGCGCATCGCGCGACGGAAACTCGCGCGCACCCGGTTCACGCGATCGGCGCTGCGAATCGCGCCACTCGTCGCGCACGCCATGCAGCGCGCGCACGATGTCGCTTACCTCGAAATGGGCCATGTGTTTTTCCTCCCCGGAAAAGTCGGTTCGTTGGGTCAATCAGTCCTGCACCCAAGGCAGCTTGTGGAAGCGCCACCCATCGGCGGCGCCGCGGTGTTGTCTCTCATCGATCTCGCCCTCGAAGCCTTCGAGCACGTTGAAGACGTTGGTGAAGCCGGCCTTGGCAGCGGCCTCGGCGGCCAGCGCGGAACGCTTGCCACTGCGGCACAGCAGCAGCGCCACGGCCTCCTTGCCGCCCTCTTTCGCAAGCTTGGCCTCGAGTTCGCGCACGAAGCGCGGATTGCGTGTGAGCGCGGTGCCGGTGGCCCATGCCACATGCAGGCTTTCGGGCACGTGCCCGACGAACTTGCGTTCCTCGCCGGAGCGCACGTCGACCAGCACGGCCTGGCCCTTCTGGACAAGATCCCAGGCCACTGGCGGGGTAACGCCCCCTGCGTAGGGCCAATTGGCTTCGGCAGCCTTGGCGCGCGCCTGCTCCAGTGCTTCGGGCAAGACGAGGTCTTCAACTTCCACTGACATGCTGTGAGGCTCCTGTTGTACGTTGCTTCTGTCCATCGAGCGTGATGGCGATAACCACCACTGTAGGAGCGCGACCGGGAACCTCAAACAACTGAAAAGTCGATTCCTAACAACCGGGCGTTGTATAGACGCGTGTCGGCTTCCTTTTGACCGGTGCTCGGTCACCTTTGTTGCGGGTGCGGCTTGTTTTTAGTGCTGCTGTTTGAAGCGGGTTCATTCGTTGTGCGTGCACAGGACACCG
>NZ_QAJK01000011.1:0-36232 GCF_003852515.1 Variovorax sp. KBW07
ACGCGCCCCGAATGAACCCGCGCCCGCACCCGCACCCGCTCCCGCTCCCAAGCAACCGAACAGCCAGAGCTACCGCGACAAGCCCCTGAACACATACGGATCGGCATAAAAAGACGCCGACGAATTCCCAGCGCACCAGCCAGGCACACCCATCACCGGCAGAGGCACGAAAGGCTTCACCTCAAGCCGCTCCGCATCGAGACTCTCCGCAAGCAAGGCGTCGTCGAACGCCATCGGCCCCGTCGCGTCGTGCATCAGCAGCACATGCGCCGTGATCGGCTTGCGCGGCGTCACCAGCTTTTCCAGCAGCGCGTGGCCGAACAACAGCAGCCGGGCTTCCGCCCACAACTCCCGCTGCGTCACGAACAGCGTGTGCCAGTCGCGCGCCACCAATGCACGCCACAACGCCGGCGGTGCATCCAGCACCGCGCCGTTCTCGTCGAACAGCGTCAGCGCATCGCGCAACGGCCCGCGCACCGCCGCCACGCCCGTGCGCGCAATCTCGGCGGCCTGAAGCTCGTTCAAACGCCGCTTGGCTTGCGGAAAGGCCAGCCAGACCAGCCCATTGAAAAAGTCGTGCAGGTTGTCGCGCGTCGGCACCGTGCGGGTCTGGAAGATGTGGGCTTCGTACGCCTGGCCCGCGGGCAATGCGTCCTGGTGCACGAAGTCCGGTACCACCTCGGGCTTGATGCCTTGCAGTGCCGCGGCGACCGATGCGGGCCGATGCGCGACCGCCTGCGCCACCGCTTCGCCATGGGCGCGATAGGGCACGAGCCAGGGCTGCGCCCAATCGACCGCCGGCAGGGTCAAGGCGTGGGCGCCCCCGTCCAGCGGATGCGGTCGGGGTGCTGCAGCACCACGAATTCCGCGGTGAGCTTGTCAAACAGCTTGAGCGAACTGCCGTGCTTGCCCAGCAGTTTTTTCGCGCGCAGGGCCTGCGCCACGTCGTTCAGCGGCACGTCCTTGCCGCTGCGCAATGCGGGCGCGGCCTCGAGGATGAACTCGGCCGCCTCGGACGGCGGCTGTGGCTGCGGCGCCTTGGGCGCGGCGGGTGCCTTGGCTGCTGCCGTCTTGCGCGCCGCGGTCTTCCTGGCCGGGGCCTTCTTGGCCGCCGGTTCGGCTGCCGCCACTGGCGCGGGGGCACCAGCAGCAGCCGCAACGCTCTTCGCTCGCGTGGTCTTCGCGGGTGCAGAGCGGGCCGTTGCGGTCTTCTTCGCCGACGCGGTGCGGGCCGCGGGCTTGACCCCGTGGTTCGCGCCATGGTGGGCCATGTCGATGAAGCTGTCGTACACGCCCACCGTCTCTTCGCCCGTCTTGCCTTGCTGCCCGATGCCGCAGACGCGGCAGCCTTTTTCGCGCAGCCGCACCACGAGCGGCGCGAAGTCGGAGTCGGACGACACCAGCACCACCACGTCGGGCCGCTCGGCAATGACGAGGTCGATGGCATCAACCGCGAGCGCGATGTCGGTGCTGTTCTTGCCGGCCGAGAGGTTGACCATCGGCCGCACCGACAGCCGCTTGAACAGCGCCTGCCGGTTGACCGCCATCTCGGCGTTGCAGTACGCGCGCCGCACGTGAATGGCGCCGTAGTCGTCCATCGTGCGCTGCACGGCCTGCTCGATCACATCGGCCGACACGTTGTCGGCATCGATCAGCAACATCACGCGCAGCGTCATGGGGGTCATGCGAGTTTCCAGTTCATGGTTTCGCCGCCGCGCAAGGGCTTGAGCGTGGCCTCGCCGTAGGGCACGGTTTCGGGCACGGTCCAGCTTTCGCGCTTCAGCGTGATGGTGTCGGTGTGGCGCGGCAGGTCGTAGAAGTCGGGGCCGTGGAAGCTGGCAAAGCCTTCGAGCTTGTCGAGCGCGTTCACGCTGTCGAAGGCCTCTGCATACAGCTCGATGGCGGTCAGCGCGGTGTAGCAGCCGGCGCAACCCAGCGCGTGCTCCTTCAGGTGCGCCGGGTGCGGCGCGCTGTCGGTGCCCAGGAAGAAACGGTCGCTGCCGCTGGTGGCGGCCTCGACCAGCGCCACGCGGTGCGTTTCGCGCTTGAGCACGGGCAGGCAGTAGTAGTGCGGCCGAATGCCACCGGTGAAGATGGCGTTGCGGTTGTAGAGCAGGTGGTGGGCGGTGATGGTGGCGGCGGTAAAGCGGCCGGCATCGCGCACGTAGTGCGCGCCCTCTTTGGTGGTCAGGTGCTCGAACACCACCTTCAGCTCGGGGAAGTCGCGGCGCAGCGGAATCATCACGCGGTCGACGAACACGGCTTCGCGGTCGAACAGGTCGATGGCGGGGTCGGTCACCTCGCCGTGCACCAGCAGCAGCAGGCCGTGCTTCTGCATGGCTTCGAGCGTCTTGTAGGTGTGGCGGATGTCGGTCACGCCGGCATCGCTGTTGGTGGTGGCGCCGGCCGGGTAGAGCTTGAGCGCGCGCACGCCGGCTTCGGCGGCCAGCGCGATTTCTTCGGGCGGCAGCTTGTCGGTCAGGTAGAGCGACATCACGGGCTCGAAGGACGTGCCTTCGGGCACGGCGGCGCGGATGCGGTCGCGATACGCGATGGCCTGCGCGGCGGTGGTCACCGGGGGACGCAGGTTTGGCATGATCAGCGCGCGGCCGAATTGGCGCGCGCTGTGGGGTACGACGGCTTCGAGCGCGGCGCCATCGCGCACATGCAAATGCCAGTCGTCGGGGCGGGTGATCGTGAGGGTGTCTGTCATGGCGGGGCAATTGTCGCATCGCCCCCCAGCAGGTATTCGCGCACCAGCGTGCGTGCGCGGTGCAGCCGGCTCTTGATGGCGCCGGCGGGCTCGCCCAGGCGCCCGGCAATTTCGGCGATGGTGAGTTCCTCGAAATCGCGCAGCAGCACCACCTCGAGGTAGTGCGCGGGCAGCGACTCCAGCGCGTGCGTCAGGTCCAGCCGCAGCGCGCCGTCGGTGCGGCTGGCCAGCTGCCGCTCGGCCACGTCGTCGTCCAGCGGCTCATGCCGGAACATCGCGCGCTGCAGCTTCAGGCATTCGCGCTTGATGACGGTGAACAGCCACGACGAAAAGGCCGCGGCAGCCTTCAGGCCCCGCACCTTGCGCACGACCACCAGCAGCGACTCCTGCACCGCGTCGTCGATGTCGCTGGCCTGGCAGTGCCGCCAGGCGTAGCGGCGCGCGTCGGTCTGGCACGCGGCCAGCAAGCCGGCAATGGCCGCGGGGTCGCCGGTCTGCGCGGCGCGAATCAGGTCGGTGCGGTCGATGACGCCGGCGGCCATGCTCAACGCGCCTGCCCGCCTGGTTTGCCCGGCTTGCGCCCGACCATGGCGCACATCGGGCAGAAACCGAACAGGCCGGTAACGGCCAGCATGGCGCCCCCGAGCCCGATGCCAACGACGACGTTGGTGGCGAGGCTGGCCGAGCCCCAGTTCATGGCCGCGAAAACCAGGCCGGCCAGGCCCATGGCGATGCGCAGCGCGCGCTCCCAGCCCGGAACATTCTTGACGTAGAACATGGCGATTGATTCCTTCGATCGGTTGATGTGCATGAGGAAGACCCTCGGACACCAAGAGGCGGCGAACCCGCCGAACGGTTCGCGGGAATCGAAGAATTTTGTGCGACGGCGCGAACGGGCCTGGTTCTGGCCTAGTTCTGGAACACCCGGCAGGTGCGCGAACTCGCCCCCTGTACCCACTTGTAGAAGTTGACCGAACTGCGCGCGCCCTTGTTCGGCGGCCACGGATCGAGGATGCGCAGCGTGGTGCCGCGCCCGCTGGGGTCGTTGTCGCCGCGAATGCCCGCGACGATGACCATGTGGCCCGGCCGACCGGCACCGTCCGCGTAGCCCTTGGCGTCCCAGAGCATGTCGAACATCAGCGGGCCGTTGTACAGCGCGGTACGCAGCGCCTTCAGCGACCACGGCGACGGCGGGCGCACAGCAAGGCCGTGCGCGGCCGCGAAACGCTGGCCGCCTTCCATGCGCGCGTCGTGGATGTCGATGAAATCCTGCAGCCCACCATCGGCCGCGAGCAGCTCGGCCGGTGTGCGCGCCACCACCGCCTGCACGGTGCAACGCGTCATCATCGCTACGCCGGCGGCCCAGCACAGCGCGGCGGCGGGCGGCGGAATCAGCGCGACCGGGTGCAGGATGGGCGCCTCGCACTCGCCGTCGAACGCGACGTTCTGCGTGCAGGGGCCGGCCTCGCCGTCTTCCACCAGCCAGTTCGCGGCCTGCAGGCGCAGCACGGCCGCACGGGTGCGCGGGCCGTAGTCGCCATCGGTGGCAAGGCCGGGGCTGGGCCGCAGCTTGCGGTTCAGTGCCTCCTGCAACCGGCGGACATCGGCACCGCGCCATCCCTGCTTCAACGTGAACATCGGCTTGCTTCCCTCCTGGCGCATGAAACGTGGACTCTGGAATACGAGCGGTTGAATTGTGAAAAACGGCCCGTGCCACGTCTATCCGCCGGATGGCGTAGCCGGGATGGGTGTGCAAGGCACCGCGTTGCAGGGCCGATGAAGCTTGGCTACGCTCTGCCACCGATGACACCACTTGCCGAACCCGACAACGCCACAAAAGCGGACCCCGCTGCGCCCCGACTGATTTCCGCAGCCCTCGACGAAGGCGGCCTGGCCGCCACCTTCACCGCGCCGGACGGCGTGCCGGCCTTCGCGGTGCGCTGGCACGGCGCCGTGTACGGCTACCTGAACCAATGCCCCCACGCGGGTGGCCCGCTCGACTTCGAGGGCCAGGTGCTCGAAAGATCGGGCCGCTTTCTCATGTGCGCGCGGCACGGCGCGATCTTCGAGCCCGACACCGGCAAGTGCGTCGGCGGCCCCTGCCGCGGTGCGCGCCTGACGCCGCTGGCCGTGCACGAAACAACCGATGGCAGCGTGTGGCTGAGCGAACCCGCAAGCGCGCGCGCCCGATGACAACGACAACCCCTTCCAAGAGAAACATCGCCATGCGCCACGCCCGCCCTCACATCCTCCCGGCTGCGGCCCTCGCGCTCGCCGGCCTCGGCCTTCTTGCGGGCTGCACCGCCATGCAACCCGCCACCACCACCGGCGGCAAGGCGCCCACGGGCCTGAAGGTCACCTCCAGTGCCTTTGCCGACAACACGCCCATTCCGGCCGAGCATGCCGGCGTGGGCGATTGCGGCGGCAAGAACATCTCGATGCCGGTGGCCTGGCACAACCTGCCGGCCAAGGCGAAGTCGGTGGCCGTGCTGCTGTCCGACCCCGATGGCGCGGCCGGCCTGGGCGTGTCGCACTGGGTGGCCTACAACATCGCGGCCGAGCGCGGCCAGCTCAAGGCGGGCGAAGCGCAACCGGGCGCTGACTTCACCCTCGGCCCGAACGTCGCCGGCGCCGCCGCCTACCGCGGCATGTGCCCACCGGTGGGCGACCATCCGCACCACTACGTGCTGACGGTGGTCGCGTCCGACCTCGCACCGGGCGCGCTGCCGGCCGGCCTGTCGCGCGACGCGCTGCTGGCCGCGCTCAAGGGCCATGCACTGGGCGGGCAGAGCGTGGTGGGTCTTTACAGCCGCTGATGTGGCGCGGCAACGCATCGGTCGTTTACGTTGTGAGTGACTGTTAATACCAGTTAATAATTAAGACTCCAGTTTGCAGGCGTCCACCCGCCGTGGCCGCCGCCGCTTTTCTCCGAAAGCCCGCCCGATGGTCCTGTCCGCCCCCGCGTCCGACATTTCCCCGTCCACCGACCTCGATGCCATGTTCGACCTGGCACCGGTGTCCCTCTGGCTCGAGGACTACGGCGAACTGCGGCGCATGCTCGACGGCTGGCGCGCGCAGGGCGTGACCGACCTGGTCGCCTTCCTGGCCGAAGACCCGCAGCGCGTGCGCGACTGCATGGCCTCGCTCAAGGTGCTGCGCGTCAACCAGCACACGCTCAAGCTGTTTGCCGCCGACAGCCAGGAGGCGCTGCTGGGCGCACTGGGCAGCGTGTTCCGCGGCGACATGTCGGCCACCGTGGTGCACGAGCTCAACCAGCTGTGGCGCGGCCAGCTCACCTTCGAGAGCGAGACCGTCAACTACGCGCTCGACGGCCGGCGGCTCGACGTGCGCGTGCGGGCCCGCGTGCTGCCCGGCCACGAAGCCACCTGGGACCGCGTGCTGGTGTCGCTCGACGACGTCACCGAGCGCGTGGCCGCGCAACGCCGGCGCGACGAAAGCGAGCAGTACGCGCGCAGCCTGTTCGACCGCTCGCCCGTCTCGCTGTGGGTGGAAGACTTCAGCGCCGTGCGCAACCTGCTGCAGAGCATCCGCACGCGCGGCATTACCGACTTCGCCACCTTCATCAAGGTGCACCCGGAGTTCGTCACGCGCTGCATGCAGGAGATTCGCGTGATCGACGTGAACCACGAAACCCTGCGCATGTTCGGCGCGCCCGACCTGCAGACGCTGCTGGGCAACATCCAGCTCGTCTTCCGCGACGAGATGCGCGAGTCGTTCGCCGAGCAACTGCAAGACCTGTGGAACGGCAAGACCGTGCAGCAGCGCGAGGTGCTCAACTACGCGCTGTCGGGCGAGGTGCTCAACATCCACATGCAGTTCGCGGTGCAGGAAGACCGGCTCGACACGTGGGACCTGGTGCTGGTGTCGCTGGTCGACATCACGGCGCGCAAGAAGGCCGAGGCGTACCTCGAATACCTGGGCAAGCACGACGTGCTCACGCAGCTGTGCAACCGCACCTACTACACCGAGGAGCTCAACCGGCTGTCGCGCAAGGGACCGTGGCCGGTGTCGATCGTGGCCATCGACCTCAACGGCCTGAAGCAGCTCAACGACCAGGAAGGCCACGCCGCCGGCGACTCGTTGCTGCGCCGCATGGGCGAGGTGCTCGACAAGGCGGTCGCGCCGCCGGCCTGGCCCGCGCGCATCGGCGGCGACGAGTTCGCGGTGCTGCTGCCCATGACCGACGAGCGTGGCGCCGAGGCCATGCGCGAGCGCATCCTGACGCTGCTGGAAATGAACAACCAGTTCCACGCGGGCCAGAGCGGCCACGCGCTGAGCCTGGCCATCGGGCTGGCGACCTGCCACGCGGGCGAGCCGCTTGAAGCGGCGCTGCAGCGGGCCGACCGGGCCATGTACGTGGACAAGGCGAGCCACTACAAGACCACGAACCGGGAGCGCCGGCTCGGCTGAGCCGGCTCCGCCTTTCGGCCTTGTCTTTCTCCAGCCGGCTGGATACGATCCCGCCCGCTGTATCAACATGTAGCACGGTCGTCGTTCATTCGACACACCGTCGATTCCGGGCATCTGAGGGGATGCGCGGGATCTGCTGTTTCCCGCACCACCCACCGCGTGCGGGCATGTCGATGCGGCACGGGAGGAGGTTGGTCAGTGGCCGGCTTCCGGGAACTGACCGATCTTGCAAAGGTAGACAACAAATGAAGAAGCGCTTTGCCGCCTCGTTGGGCGTGCTCGTCCTGTCCTCTTTGATCGCTTCGTGCGGCGGTGGGGGCGGCGGAGGAGGCGGTGGTGGTGGTTTTCCCGTGCTCCCGGGCGGCGTTGCGCCCCCACCCGTCAATACGGCTGGTGCGTGGCTCACGTTCAACCCGTCGCCGGTCGAGCTCACGCTGTTCCCCAATACGCCCAAGACCTTCTTCGTTACCGCGACGTCGAGCAAGGTGATCTCGGCGCCCGTGAATGTCGCGATCATCGACACCAAGGGAGTGATCACTTCCAACGTGAAGATCTCGAGCGCCGGCCTGCAGTACACCGCCACCCTGAACACGAACCCCGCGCTGGCCGCGGGCACCTACACCGGCAACTTCGAGGTGCGGGTCTGCTTTGACGCCAACCCGCTGACCTGCTCGCAGCCCGTCGAGGGCTCGCCCTGGCAACTGCCCTACAAGTTCACGGTGATCGACCCGGCCACGCTGCACTACTCGGGCTGGGAAGCCGCGCAGAAGTCGCCCGGCTTCCTCAGGGACTTCGCGCTGAGCTCCCTCGGCGGTGCGCCCTTCGTGGTCACGGCCGGCCAATACACCCAGGTGATGGAGACATGGACCTCGGCCGACATCGGCACCTTCTGGACCCTGGTGAACACGCCCCAGGCAATCACGCCATTGAACCGGGGCTTTGCATTGGCAAGCGACGGCAGCGCCATCTACCTGAGCGGCGGACAGGATGCCAGCGCGACCCCCTCGGTCGGCACGTACCTGAACCACGTCTGGAAATTCGACGGCACCACCTGGACGCAGAAAACCGCCGCCGCCCAGTTTCCCGGCCGCGCGAACCACGTGATGGCCAAGGTCGGCAGCACGCTGTTCGTGGCCGCTGGCCGCACCGCCGCCGGCGACATGCGCAACGTGTGGAGGTCCGACGACGACGGCGTCAACTGGACGCAGGTGTCGCAAGGGCTGCCCGCCGAACTCGGCAAGCCGACCTGCGCGCTGGACTGGAAGGGCTCGCTGCTGCTGGTCGGCGACCAGGTCGCCACGTCCACCGACGGTGGTGCCACGTTCAAGATGGCCAGCGGCTTCCCGACGAGCTTCCCCAAGGGCAGCGCGCAGTGCGCGGTGCTCAACGGCCGGTTGTTCATCAGCCCGAGCTTCGTCGAGGGCTACACCGGTCCGGCCAAGGACGCCGTCTCGACCACCGACCTGGTCAACTGGCAGTTCGAACGCCCCCGCACCACCTCCATGGGCGATGCGCCGGGCATGGCCGTCGTCAACGGCCGGCTGGTGGTGACCACGGGCCAGAGCACGTCGGAACGCACCACCTACCGCACCCTCCCCTGAGCACGATGCGCACGATGCGGGCGCCGACGCCCTGCGCTCACTCCGGCGCCCGCACCCGCTCCAGGATGAAATCAATGAACGTCCGGATCGCCCGCGTGTGCTGGCGGTTCGGCATGTAGAGCATGAACATCTGCGTACCGAAAATGCTCAGGCGCCAGTCGTCCAGCGTGGTCACCACGTCGCCCTTGCGCACGTCTTCCTGCACCACGTAGTCGGGCACCAGCCCGATGCCCAGGCCCGCCAGGATGGCCTGGCGCAGGAACAGGAAGTTTTCTGAAATCAGCGTCGGCTCCAGGATCACCTCGCGCCTTGTCTCGCCTTGATAGGCCGACACGCGCAGCTGCCGGCCTATGACGGCAGCGGTGACCACCGGCGCGCCCTGCAGCTCGTCCAGCTGCACGGGCAGCGGGTTCCTGCGCGCGTAGTCGCTCGACGCGCACGCCACATAGCGCACCGGCCCCAGCTCGCGCGCCACCAGGTTCTGCGGCGGCTCGGGCACCACGCGGATGGCGATGTCGACCTCGTCGCGCAGCAGGTCTTCGATGCGGTTCTCGAACACCACGTCGAGCACGATGCCGGGGTACTGCCGCTTGAAGTCGATCAGCCAGTCGGCCATGACCAGCTGCCCGTAGCCGCTGGGCACGCTCAGCCGCACGCGCCCCTGCAGGCCCTGCCCCAGCGCGGTGACCGACTCGCGCGCGGCCAGCAGCTCGCCCTGAATGGCCACGCCGTGCTGGTACAGCCGCAGGCCGATCTCGGTCGCCTCGGCGCGCCGGGTGGTGCGCCGCACCAGTTGCGCACCGACCGAGCGCTCCAGCTGGTTCAGGTGGTAGCTGACGTTGGCCCGGCTCATCTTGAGCCGGCGCGCCGCCGCGCTCAGGTTGCCGGCATCGAGTATTTCCACCAGCAGGGTCAGCGATTGCAGGTCCATGCGCCCGATTGTGTCAAAAATTCTTTGACAGTCTGTCAACCGTCTATGCAATTGTCAAAGCCGCGATGCGGGCCAAGAATGCCGGGTTCACCCCCAGAGCCTCGGGCCCCTCGCACCTGCATCCGCATTCGCATCCGCAGGGCCCGCCAACGCAAGAGACAAGCACATGGCCACCACAACCCCCAGCCCTTCCACGTCTTCCGGTCCCGTCACCTTCGAGCGTCTTGGCGACGTGTTCGTGGTGACCATCGACAACCCGCCCGTCAACGCCCTGGGCGTGGATGTGCGTCGCGGCCTGGTGGCCGCCATCGACGCGGCCGAAGCTGACAGCGCCGCCGCCGCGGTGCTGATCGTGGGCGCGGGCCGCAACTTCATTGCCGGCGCCGACATCCGCGAATTCGGCCAGGCACCGCAGCCGCCGTCGCTGCCCCAGGCGTGCCTGCGCATCGAGAACTGCGCCAAGCCGGTGGTCGCAGCCATCCATGGCGCCGCGCTGGGCGGCGGGCTCGAAGTGGCGCTGTCGGCGCATTACCGCATCGCCTCGCCCACGGCCAAGCTGGGCCTGCCCGAAGTGGCGCTCGGCCTGCTGCCAGGCTCGGGTGGCACGCAGCGCACGCCGCGCCTCATCGGCGTGAAGCCCGCGCTGGAGTTGATGCTCAGCGGCCGCCATGCGGGCGCGAAAGAAGCGCTGTCGCTCGGCCTCGTCGACCGCCTGGGCACCGAAGCGGACGCGCGCGCCGAAGGCATCGCCTACGCGAAGGAACTGATCGCCGCCAAGGCGCCGGTGCGTCGCACCCGCGAAGCCACCGCGCTGGCCGACAAGGAAGCCAGCCGCGCCGCCCTCGAAGCCGCGCGCGCCGACACCGCGAAGAAGAGCCGTGGCCTGTTCTCGCCGATGAAGATCATCGACGCCGTCGAGGCCGCGCTCTCGCTGCCCTTCGACGAAGGCATGGCGCTGGAGCGCAAGCTGTTCCTGCAGTGCATCGACAGCCCGCAGCGCGCCGGCCTGATCCACGCCTTCTTCGCCGAGCGCGAAGTGCTGAAGGCGCCCGAAACCCGGTCGGCCAGCCCGCGCCCGCTCGAAGCGGCCGGCATCGTCGGCGGCGGCACCATGGGCGCGGGCATTGCCGTGGCCATGCTCGACGCGGGCATGCCCGTGACCATGATCGAGCGCGACGACACCCAGCTCGCGCGCGGCCGCGCCAATGTCGAGAAGGTGTACGACGGCCTCATCAAGAAGGGCCGCATGACGCCCGAGGCCAAGGCCGCCGTCATGGCGCGCTTCTCGGGCTCCACCAGCTACGACGCGCTGGCGCAGGCCGACATCGTGGTCGAGGCCGTGTTCGAGGACATGTCGGTCAAGAAGGCCGTGTTCGCCGAACTCGACCGCGTGTGCAAGAAGGGCGCGGTGCTGGCCACCAACACCTCGTACCTGGACATCGACGAGATCGCGGCCAGCATCTCGCGTCCGCAGGACGTGGTGGGCCTGCACTTCTTCTCGCCGGCCAACATCATGAAGCTGCTCGAGATCGTGGTGCCCGCCAAGGTCAGCGCCGACGTGGTGGCCACCGGCTTCGAGCTGGCCAAGAAGCTCAAGAAGGTGCCGGTGCGCGCCGGCGTGTGCGACGGCTTCATCGGCAACCGCATCCTGGCCGTGTACCGCCAGGCCGCCGACCACATGATGGAAGACGGCGCCTCGCCCTACGACATCGACGCAGCCGTGCGCAACTTCGGCTACCCGATGGGCCCGTTCCAGGTGTCGGACCTGGCCGGCGGCGACATCGGCTGGGCCACGCGCAAGCGCAAGGCCGCCACGCGCGACCCGCAGGCGCGCTACGTGCAGGTGGCCGACCGCATCTGCGAGCGCGGCTGGTTCGGCCAGAAGACGCAGCGCGGCTACTACCTGTACCCCGAAGGCGCACGCACCGGCGTGCCCGACCCCGAGGTGCTGGCCATCATCGACGCCGAGCGCGAGCGCGCCGGCATCAAGCCGCGCGCCTTCACCGAAGAAGAAATCATGCGCCGCTACATGGCCGCGATGGTCAATGAAGGCGCCAACGTCGTGCTGCAGCGCATCGCGCTGCGCCCGCTCGACGTGGACGTGACCTTTCTCTACGGCTACGGCTTCCCGCGCCACCGCGGCGGCCCCATGAAGTACGCCGACACCGTGGGCCTGCCCAAGGTGCTGGCCGACATCCGCGAGTTCGCCAAGGAAGACCCGATCTTCTGGAAGCCGTCGCCGCTGCTGGTCGAGCTGGTTGCACAAGGTGCCGATTTCGCCAGCCTGAACAAGTCCGAGTAACAAGAGTTCATCCGAGTCCGTCCGGGCCCGTCCATCAAGGAGTCATCCCCATGCGTGAAGCCGTCATCGTTTCCACCGCCCGCACCCCGCTCACCAAGGCGCACCGCGGCGAATTCAACATCACCCCCGGCGCCACGCTGGCGGCCTTCGCGGTCAAGGCCGCGGTCGAACGCTCGGGCCTGGACCCCGCGCTGATCGAAGACGCGATCCTCGGCTGCGGCTACCCCGAAGGCACGACCGGCCGCAACATCGCGCGCCAGAGCATCGTCCGCGCGGGCCTGCCCATCAGCATTGCCGGCACCACGGTGAACCGCTTCTGCGCCTCGGGCCTGCAGGCCATTGCCATGGCAGCAGGCCGCATCGTGGTGGACGGCGCTCCGGCCATGATCGCGGGCGGCGTCGAGAGCATCTCGCAGATCCGTGGCCGCAGCCCCGGCGATGGCGGCGACCTCAGCCTGGACCCGTGGATCGTCGAGCACAAGCCCGCGCTGTACATGGCGATGATCGACACCGCCGACATCGTGGCCAAGCGCTACAACATCAGCCGCGAAGCGCAGGACCGTTTCTCCGCCGAGAGCCAGCGCAAGACCGAAGAAGCGCAACTGGCCGGCCGCTACAAGGACGAGATCGTCTCTTGCACCACCACCATGGCCGTGACCGACAAGGACACGAAGGAAGTGACGCACCGCGAAGTCACCGCCACCGAAGACAACTGCAACCGCCGCGGCACCACCTACGAAGCGCTTGCCAAGCTGAAGCCGGTGATGGGCGAAGACAAGTTCATCACCGCCGGCAACGCTTCGCAGCTGTCCGATGGCGCCTCGGCCTGCGTGCTGATGGAAGCCAGGGACGCAGAGCGCGCCAACATCAAGCCGCTGGGTGCCTTCCGCGGCCTGGCCGTGGCCGGTTGCGAGCCCGACGAAATGGGCATCGGCCCGGTCTTCGCGATTCCCAAGCTGCTCGCGCGCCACGGCCTGAAGGTCGATGACATCGACCTGTGGGAACTCAACGAAGCCTTTGCCTCGCAGTCGATCTACTGCCAGGACAAGCTGGGCATTCCGTCGGAACGCCTGAACGTGGACGGTGGCGCCATCTCCATCGGCCACCCCTTCGGCATGACCGGCGCGCGCCTGGCGGGCCACGTGCTGATCGAGGGCAAGCGCCGTGGCGCGAAGTACGCCGTGGTCACGATGTGCATCGCCGGCGGCATGGGCGCGGCCGGCCTCTTTGAAATCTACTGAGGAACTGCGATGGACCTGAACTTCACTCCCGAAGAAGAAGCCTTCCGCGCCGAAGTGCGCGCCTTCCTCGCCGACAAGCTGCCCGCGCGCCTCTCGGCCAAGGTCAGCGGCGGCCAGATTCTCAGCAAGGCCGACATGCAGGAATGGCACGCCATCCTCAACGCGCGCGGCTGGCTCGCCAACCACTGGCCCGAGCAGTACGGCGGACCGGGCTGGACGGCGGTGGAGAAGTTCATCTTCGAGCACGAATGCGCCCTGGCCTTCGCGCCGCGCATCGTGCCCTTCGGCGTGAACATGCTGGGCCCGGTGCTCATCAAGTACGGCAACGAGGCGCAGAAGCAGCGCTGGCTGCCGCGCATCCTGAATGGTGCCGACTGGTGGTGCCAGGGCTATTCGGAACCCGGCGCGGGCTCCGACCTGGCCGCGGTAAAAACCTCGGCCGTGCGCGGCATCGACGCGCAAGGCGACCACTACATCGTGAACGGCCAGAAGACCTGGACCACGCTGGGCCAGCACGCCAACATGATCTTCTGCCTGGTGCGCACCAACCGCGAGGCGAAGAAGCAGGAGGGCATCAGCTTCTTGCTGATCGACATGACCTCGCCCGGCGTCGAAGTGCGCCCGATCATCACGCTCGACGGCGAGCATGAAGTCAACGAGGTGTTCTTCTCCGACGTGCGCGTACCGGCCGAGAACCTCGTGGGCGAAGAGAACAAGGGCTGGACCTGCGCCAAGTACCTGCTGACCTACGAGCGCACCAACATCGCGGGCGTGGGCTTCTCGGTGGCCGCGCTCGAACAGCTCAAGGGCATCGCCGCAAAGCAGACGAAAAACGGCAAGCCGTTGAACGAAGACCCGGCGTTTGCCGCACGCATGGCGCGTGTGGAGATCGACCTGGAGAACATGAAGACCACCAACCTGCGCGTGATCGCGGCAGTGGCCGGTGGTGGCGTGCCCGGTGCGGAAAGCTCCATGCTGAAGATTCGCGGCACCGAGATCCGCCAGGAAATTTCTTCGCTGGCCCGTCGTGCCATGGGCGTCTACGGCCGCCCCTTCGTTGCGGAAGCATTGCAGGACGGCTACACCGAAAACGGGGGCGAGACCTTCGGCCCGTCTTACGCCAAGGCAGCCGCCGCGCGCTACTTCAACAACCGCAAGCTGTCGATCTTCGGCGGCTCCAATGAAATCCAGAAGAACATCATCAGCAAGATGATCCTGGGCCTGTAAGGAGACATGCAATGAACTTCGAACACACCGAAGACCGGCGCATGCTCGCCGACAGTCTGAACCGCTTCATCGCCGAGCAGTACGCCTTCGACGCGCGCGACCGCATCGCGAAGTCCGCGCACGGTTTCAGCAAGGAGATCTTGCAGAATTTCGCAGAGCTGGGCGTGATCGGCGCGCTGTTCAGCGAAGCCGATGGCGGCTTCGGCGGCGGCGGCTTCGACATTGCCGTGGTCTTCGAGGCACTGGGCCGCGGCCTCGTGGTCGAGCCGCTGCTGGGTGCGGTGATGGTCGGCGAAGCGCTCAGCGCGGCCGGCAACGACGCACAGAAAGAAAAGCTCGGCGACATCATCAACGGCGCCACTGTCGCGGCCTTTGCGCACGACGAAGCCGACACGCACTACGAGCGCACGCGCGTGGCGACGAAGGCCGGGCGCAGCGGCGATGGCTGGGTGCTGAACGGCGCCAAGGCCGTGGTGCCGCAGGGCGAACAGGCCGACCTGTTCCTTGTCTCGGCGCGCACCTCGGGCAACGTGGACGACGAAGCCGGCATCTCGCTGTTCCTGGTGCCTGCAAAGACCGCGGGCCTTTCGGTGCGCGGCTGCCCCGCCATCGACGGTGGCCGTGTCGCCGAACTCACGCTCGACGGCGTGAAGCTCGGCGCCGATGCATTGCTCGGCGCCGAAGGCCAGGGCGCCGCGACGCTGGAACGCGCCATCGGCCGCGGCGTGCTCGCGCTGTGCGCCGAAGCCGTGGGCGCGATGGAAGCTGCCAAGACAGCCACGCTGGAGTACCTGCGCACGCGCAAGCAGTTCGGCATCTTGATCGGCAGCTTCCAGGCACTGCAGCACCGCATGGCCGACCTGCTGCTGGAAATCGAACAGGCCCGCTCGGCCGTCATCAACGCCGCAGCCGCCATCGACGGCACCGACCGCGTGGCACGCGAGCGCGCGCTGTCGGCCGCCAAGTTCAGCATCGGCCGCATCGGCGCGCTGGTGGCCGAAGAAAGCATCCAGATGCACGGTGGCATCGGCATGACGTGGGAGCTGCCGCTGCCGCACTACGCCAAGCGCCTCGTGATGATCGACCACCAGCTGGGCGACGAAGACCACCACCTGCAGCGCTACATTGCGCTGGGCAAGGAGCTGGCGGCATGAGCGACGCAAAGACCGTTCTGATCTCGCAGCAGGGCGCGGTCCGCATCCTGACCAACAGCAACCCCGGCGCGCGCAACGCGATCACGCCGACGCTGTACGCCGAGCTGTCGGCCGCCCTCGCCGACGCGCAGAACGACCCCGAAGTCGGCGCCATCGTCTTCACCGGTGCGGGCGATTTCTTCTGCTCGGGCGGCGACCTGAACCTGCTGGCCAAGCGCCGCGGGCTGCCCGCTTCGGAGCGCCGCGAAAAGCTCGAAGGCCTGCACAACCTGATCCGCGCGATCCGCGATTGCGGCAAGCCCGTCATCGCGGCCGTCGAAGGCGGCGCAGCGGGCGCGGGCCTGTCGATGGCGCTGGCCTGCGACATGCTGGTGTCGGCGCGCGATGCGTTCTACACCGTGGCCTACGTCAAGGTCGGCCTCACGCCGGACGGCGGCGCCACGGCCTTCCTGTCGGAGTTCGTCTCGCGCCAGGTGCTGACCGAGATGTGCCTGACCGGCGACCGCATGCCGGCCGAGCGCCTGCACGCGCTGGGCGCCGTCAATCGCCTGACCGACAAGGGCGCCGCGCTGGCCGAGGCCATCGCGCTCGCGGCCAAGGTGGCGAACGGCCCGCAACGCGCAAGCGCGCGCATCAAGACGCTGTGCCGGCAGGCGCATCGCGCGTCGCTCGAAGAACAGCTGGAACTGGAAGCCGTCTACATGGTCGAAGCGCAGGCCGATGCGGAAGCGGCCGAAGGTATCGGCGCTTTCTTCGCCAAGCGGCCGGCCGACTTCGTCGCGCTGCGCCATCGCAAGCCGGACGCGTCCTGACGCCGTTCGCAAGCACCTTTCTCCCGCACACGGGTGCGGGGGTTCTCGTTTCTCTGGAGTCGCCATGTCCTCGCTGAATTCCTCGCTGCCGCTTGCCGGTGTGCGCGTCCTCGATCTGTCCCGCATCCTCGCGGGCCCCTGGTGCGGCATGGTGCTGGCGGACATGGGCGCCGAAGTGATCAAGGTCGAGCACCCGGGCCGCGGCGACGACACGCGCGACTGGGGCCTGCGCGTCGGCAAGACCGAGACCGCCTACTTCAACAGCGTGAACCGCAACAAGCGCTCCGTCACGCTCGACCTGCAGACGCCCGAAGGCCAGCAGATCGCGCGCGATCTTGCGAAGCAGTGCGACGTGGTGATCCAGAACTTCAAGTTCGGCGGCATCGACAAGCTGGGCCTGGGCTACGAGCAGTTGAGCAAGGAACAGCCGGGCCTCATCTACTGCTCGATCTCGGGCTACGACCGCACCGGCCCCGAAGCCGCGCGCCCGGGTTATGACCTCGTGGTGCAGGGCGAAGCGGGCCTGATGGCGCTGAACGGCGAAGCCAACCAGCCACCGCTGAAGTTCGGCGTGGCGGCCGTCGACCTGTTCACCGGCATGTACTCGGCGCAGGCCATCCTGGCCGCGCTCTACCAGCGTGAGAAGACCGGCAAGGGCCGGCATGTGGAGATGGCGCTGTTCGACTGCGGCCTGATGATCACCGCCTACTACGGCCTCGAAGCGCTGCTGATGGGCGAAGACCCGCCGCGCTACGGCAACTCGCATCCGTCGATCGTGCCGTACGGCGTGTTCGATGCGGCCGATGGCCCGCTGGTCATCACCGTGGGCAACAACGCGCAGTTCGCGCGCTTCTGCACCGACGTGATCGAGCGGCCCGACCTCGCGGCCGACGAGCGCTTCAAGACCAACATCCTGCGCTCGGCCAACCGCGAAGCGCTGCTGCCCGAGCTGCACGCCGAACTGGCCAAGCGCAAGCGCGCCGACCTGCTCGCCAAGCTCACCGCCTCGGGCATTCCATGCGGCGAAGTGCTCGGCCTGCTGGAAGCGCTGCAATCGAAGCGCGCGACCGATGCCGGCCTCGTGACCACGCAGCCGCACCCGGTGGCCGGCACGGTCAACGTGCTCGCACCGCCCTACCGTTTCGATGGCGAGCGCCTGCCCGTGCGCAGCGCGCCGCCCACCCTGGGCGAAGGCACGCACGACGTGCTGAAGTCCCTGCTCGGCCTGTCGGATGAAAAGCTGGCCGCGCTGAAAACGAGCGGCGTCGTCTGAAGCAGACGCTCCGCATTTCCGATCCCGAGCTCCCTTGCTCCCCCGCTCCCTGAATTGAAGAAGTCCATGGCCTCCCTCGCTTTCCGTTCCCTCCGCAGTCCCCTTCGCCGTGCACTCCTCGCCCTGGCCCTTCCGCTGGTGGCCGGCACCGCTTTCGCTCAAGCCTGGCCCGCCAAGCCGATCACGCTGATCGTGCCCTTTCCGCCCGGCGGCCCGACCGACGTGGCCTCGCGCATCGTGGCGCAGAAGATGTCGATCGCGCTCAAGCAGAACATCCTGGTCGACAACCGCAGCGGTGCCTCGGGCACCGTGGGCGCCGCCGCAGCCGCGCGCGCCGCGCCGGACGGCTACACCTTCGTGATGCTGGCCACGCCCACGCTGCTGGCCTCGCACCTGTACGGCCCGACCGGCTACGACATCTTCAAGAACTTCACGCCCGTGGGCTCGGTGTACGACCTGCCGATCGTGCTGGTGGTCAACCCGAAATCGCTGCCCGAGGTCAACAACCTGCAGGGCCTGATCGCCAAGGCCAAGGCCGAGGGCGGCAAGCTCAACTACACGACGGCCGGCGCCGGCAGCTTCGGCCACCTGACGACCGAGCAGCTGAAGACCATCGGCAAGTTCGACATGCAGCACGTGCCCTACCGCGGCAGCGCGCCGGCCGTGACCGACCTGATCGGCGGCCAGGTGCCCGCCATGTTCTCCGACCTCGTGGGCGTGCTGCCGCACATCAAGGCCGGCAAGCTGCGCGCCATCGCGGTGGGCTCGGGCCAGCGCGTGAGCCTGCTGCCCGACGTGAAGACGGTGGCCGAGCAGGGCTTCCCCGGCTTCGACGCGACCTCGTGGGGCGGCCTGCTGGCGCCCGCCGGCACGCCGAAGGAAGTGATCGACCGCATGAGCGCCGAACTGAAGACCGCGCTGGCCGACAAGCAGGTGCAGGAGAAGCTCGAAAGCGTGGGCTCGTTCGCGGCCTACCGCACGCCCGAGCAGACCGGCGAACGCATGCGCCAGGACTTCGAACGCTGGGGCAAGGTCATTCGCGACAACCACATCACGAACCAGTAAAACAACGGGCGGCCCCGGCGGCAAGTGGCGACACCCTCAAGGAGACAGACATGACAGACACGCACGACAACAACAAGAACAACAACAACTACAAGACGCCGGTCGGCGCGCCCTTCCGCCCCGCCTTTTCCGTGCGCAGCCTGGCGGACATCGAGCGGCTCGAACAAACGCCGCTCGAACAGGCGCTGACGGTGCGCAGCACCTACGAAATCTTTCGCAACGCGGGCGCGGCCTTCGGCGACAAGACCGCGCTGACCTTCCTGCGCACCGGCAACCCGGCGGACGAGCCGATCCGCTGGTCGTACGCCGAGCTGCTGTCGCGCATTCACCAGACCGCCAACCTGCTGCACACGCTGGGCGTGGGGCCGGACGATGCGGTGGCGGTGCTGCTGCCCGGTTGCCTCGAGTACCACCTGGCACTGTGGGGCGGCGAAGCGGCCGGCATCGTGCAGCCGCTCAACCCGCTGCTGACCGACGAGAAGCTGGTGGCGCTGATGACGGCGGGCCGCGCCAAGGTGCTGATCGCCTACGGCTCCGACAACGAGTCGGGCATGTGGTCGAAGGCCATGCGCCTGCGCGGGCAGGTGCCCACGCTCACCACCGTGCTGCGCGTGGCGCCGCACGACGAGGCACCGGGCGCAGCCGGTGTGCTGCCCGAAGGCGTGGCCGAGTTCGATGTGCTGCGCGCCGCGCAACCGAACGACCGGCTCGTGAGCGGCCGCGACATCGCGCCTTCCGACATTGCCGCGTACTTTCACACCGGCGGCACCACGGGCGCGCCCAAGCTCGCGCGCCACAGCCACGGCGCGCAGGTGTTCACCGCCTGGGCCAGCGTGCAGGTCGCGGGCATGAACGAGCAAGGCATCTCCATCAACGGCTACCCGCTGTTCCATGTGGCGGGTGTGCTGCCGGCTTCGCTGTCGTCGCTGTCGGCGGGCGTGGAGGTGATCATTCCCACCACCTCGCTGCTGCGCAACAAGGAAGTGCTGGCCAACTACTGGCAGCTGGTGGCGAAGTACCGGCCGACCTCGCTGTCGGCCGTGCCCACCGTGCTCGCGGCGCTGGCCAACGTGCCGCTGAACGGCGCGGACATTTCATCGATTACCTACTGCCGCACCGGCGCCGCCGTGCTCGCGCCCGAACTGGCCGCGCGCTTCGAGCGGCTGTTCGGCCTGCACGTGCACGAGAGCCTGGGCATGACCGAGATGGCCGGCATCTCGACCATCACGCCGCCGGGCGTGAACGGGCCCGCGGGCTGCGTCGGCTTCCGGCTGCCGTACATGCAGGTGCGCATCGTGGCGCTCGACGAGAACGGCAACGCGAGCGACCGCGAGATGCCAACCGGCGAGCAGGGCATGGTGCTGTTCAAGTCGCCCAACGTGTTCTCGGGTTTCGTCGACCCTGCGGACAACGCCAAGGCCTTCACGGCCGACGGCTGGCTTGCCACCGGCGACCTGGGCTGGATCGACAGCGAGCAGCGGCTCAACCTCACGGGCCGCTCCAAGGACCTGATCATTCGCAGCGGCCACAACATCGACCCCAAGACCATCGAAGACGCGCTGGGCGCGCACCCGGCCGTGCAACTGTGCGCCGCGGTGGGCGCACCCGATGCCTATGCAGGCGAACTGCCGGTGATCTTCGCGACGCTGGTGCCCGGCGCCTCGGCCACCGAAGAAGAACTGCTGGCCTTCACCGCCGCGCGCGTGGACGAGGCACCGGCCAGGCCCAAGTGGGTGTCGGTGATCGGCGCCATGCCGATGACCAACGTCGGAAAAATCTACAAGCCCGAACTGCGCGCCATGGCCGCGCGCCAGGTGGTGGCCGCGACGGTCGCCGAGGTGTGCGCCGAACTCGGCGCCGGCGATGTGGCGCGGCCTTCGGTGGAGACCGAGGGCGAGAACCTGGTGCGCGTGCGGATCGACGCCGCCGCGGCGGGCACGCTGGCCGCGGCATTGCAGGAGCGGCTGCAGAAGGCGCTGGCTCCGCTGCCCTTCAAGACGCGCATCGCGCTGAAGTGAGGCCCGAATCGACGCTGCGGCGACGCCGCGGCAACGCCCCAGCAGGCGGCTTCCTGCTCAAAGAGTTTCTGAAACCAACGGGAGACAAACCATGACCCATTCATCCTCGAATCGCCGCACCCTGCTGTGCGCCGCCGCATCGACCGCCGCGCTGTTCGCGCTGGCGCATGCACCGGCCCACGCGCAGGCGACGTACCCGAACAAGCCGATCCGCATGGTCGTGCCCTTCCAGGCCGGCGGCGCGACCGACGTGCTGGCGCGCGTGCTGGGCCAGAAGATGGCGGCCGGCCTGGGCCAGCCCATCGTCATCGACAACAAGCCCGGCGCGGCCGGCATCATCGGCACCGACGCGGTCGCCAAGTCCCCGCCCGATGGCTACACCATGGTGCTGTCGCTCAGCAACTCGCTGATGACCAACGAGTTTCTCTACGAGAAGCTGCCCTACGACACGCAGCGCGACCTGACGCTGGTCTACCAGATCGCGATGGCGCCGCTGGTGCTGGTGGTGCACCCCAGCGTGCCGGCCAAGACCGGGCCCGAGCTGCTGAAGTACGTCACCGCCCACAAGGGCAAGGTGGCCTACGGTTCGTACGGCGTGGGCGCCTACCCGCACCTGGCCGGCGCGCACATGAGCCTCACGCAGCAGGCCGACATGAACCACGTCGCCTACAAGGGCGAGGCGCCGATGATGCAGGACCTGATCGGCGGCCAGATCCAGATGGCCTATGCCAGCGCGCTGGTGGCCAAGCCGCACATCGACGCGGGCAAGGTCAGGGCCATCGGCGTGAGCGGCGAACGCCGCATGAGCACGCTGCCCAATGTGCCCACGCTCGCCGAGCAGGGCCTGAAGGACGAGGCCTATCGCGTGACCGGCTGGCTGGCCATTGCCGTGCCCGCCAAGACGCCCAAGCCCATCGTGGACCGCATTGCCGAGGAAGTGCGCAAGGCCACGCAACAGCCCGACGTGCGCGAACGCGTGGCCGCCATGGGCTTCGAGATCAAGGACAGCTCGCCCGAACTCTTTGCCGCTGCCTGGAAGCAGGAGCGCCCGGTGTGGGAGCGCCTCATCAAGCAATCGGGCGCCAAGCTCGAGTAACTCATTCTTCAGTCATTCAAAGGAACAGCCATGAAGGTTCTGGTACCTGTCAAACGGGTCGTCGATTACAACGTGAAGGTGCGCGTGAAGAGCGACGGCACCGGGGTGGACATTGCCAACGTCAAGATGAGCATGAACCCCTTCGACGAGATTGCCGTTGAAGAAGCGGTTCGCCTGAAGGAAAAGGGCGTGGTCACCGAAGTCATCGCCGTGTCGTGCGGCGATGCCAAGTGCCAGGAAACCCTGCGCACCGCCATGGCCATCGGCGCCGACCGCGGCATCCTGGTCGAGACCACCGAAGAGCTGCAGCCGCTGGCCGTGGCCAAGCTGCTCAAGGCGCTGGTCGACAAGGAACAGCCCCAATTGATCATCCTGGGCAAGCAGGCCATCGACGACGACGCCAACCAGACCGGCCAGATGCTGGCTGCGCTGGCCGACCTGCCGCAAGCCACCTTCGCCTCGAAGGTCGAAGTGGCCGGCGACAAAGCCACTGTCACGCGCGAAGTCGACGGCGGCCTGGAAACCATTTCTCTCAGCCTGCCGGCCGTCATCACGACCGACCTGCGCCTGAACGAGCCGCGCTACGTCACCTTGCCCAACATCATGAAGGCCAAGAAGAAGCAGCTGGACACCTTCAAGCCTGAAGACCTGGGCGTGGACGTCAAGCCGCGCCTGAAGACCCTGAAGGTCAGCGAGCCGCCCAAGCGTGGCGCCGGCATCAAGGTGCCTGACGTTGCCACCCTGGTGGACAAGCTCAAGAACGAAGCCAAAGTGATCTGAGGAAGAAACGAACATGACCGCACTCGTCATTGCCGAACACGACCACGCCAGCATCAAGCCGGCCACCCTCAACACCGTGACCGCAGCGCTGGCTTGCGGTGGCGACGTCCACGTGCTCGTGGCCGGTGCCAACGCAGCAGAAGCTGCCAAGGCCGCAGCCCAGATCGTGGGCGTTTCCAAGGTGATCGCTGCAGACAGCGCATCCCTCGCAGAAAACCTCGCCGAGAACGTTGCGGCGCAAGTTCTTGCGATCGCCGGCAACTACAGCCACATCCTGTTCCCCTCGACCGCCAACGGCAAGAACGTCGCACCGCGCGTGGCCGCCAAGCTGGATGTGGCGCAGATCAGCGACATCACCAAGGTGGACAGCCCCGACACCTTCGAGCGCCCGATCTACGCCGGCAACGCGATTGCCACCGTGCAGAGCAGCGACGCCACCAAGGTGATCACGGTTCGCACGACCGGCTTCGACGCCGCAGCCGCCACCGGTGGCAACGCCACCGTTGAAACCGCCGAAGGCGTGGCAGACAGCGGCAAGAGCACCTTCGTCGGCCGTGAAGTCACGAAGAGCGAACGCCCCGAACTGACCGCCGCGAAGATCATCGTTTCCGGTGGCCGAGCTCTCGGCAGCGCCGAGAAGTTCACCGAAGTGATGGCCCCGCTGGCCGACAAGCTGAACGCGGGCCTGGGCGCCAGCCGCGCAGCCGTCGACGCGGGCTACGCGCCGAACGACTGGCAAGTGGGCCAGACCGGCAAGATCGTTGCGCCGCAGCTGTACATCGCAGCCGGCATCTCGGGCGCGATCCAGCATTTGGCCGGCATGAAGGACTCCAAGGTGATCGTCGCGATCAACAAGGACGAAGAGGCACCGATCTTCTCGGTGGCCGACTACGGCCTCGTGGTCGACCTGTTCGTGGCCGTGCCCGAACTCGTCAAGGCGTTGTAAGAGGACCGCGAAGAGATGAAGACCCGCATCACCGAGCTGCTCGGCATTCGCTACCCCATCATTCAGGGCGGCATGCAATGGGTGGGCCGCGCCGAGCTGGCCGCGGCCGTGTCGAACGCCGGCGGCCTGGGCATCGTGACCGCGCTCACGCAGCCCACGCCCGACGACCTGCGCAACGAGATCGCGCGCACCCGCACGCTCACCGACAAGCCCTTCGGCGTGAACCTCACCATCCTGCCGGCGGTGAAGCCGCCGCCGTATGCCGAGTACGTGCAGGCCATCATCGACAGCGGCATCAAGATCGTCGAGACCGCGGGCAACAGCCCGAAGGACTTCATCGAAGCACTGAAGCGCCATGACGTGAAGATCGTGCACAAGTGCACCTCGGTGCGCCATGCGCTGTCTGCGGAACGCAATGGCGTCGATGCGGTGTCGGTCGACGGCTTCGAGTGCGCGGGCCATCCGGGCGAAGACGACGTGCCCGGCCTCGTGCTGCTGCCCATCGCCGCGCGCAAGCTGCGCATTCCGATCATCGCGTCGGGCGGCATCGCCGACGGGCGCGGCATGGCTGCGGCGCTGGCGCTGGGCGCCGAGGGCATCAACATGGGCACGCGCTTTTGCGTGACAAAGGAAGCGCCGATCCACGACAACATCAAGCAGGCGCTGGTCGATGCGACAGAGCGCGACACCAAGCTGATGTTTCGCACCATGCGCAACACCGCGCGCGTGTTCCGCAACGCCATCTCCGAAGAAGTGGTGGCCACCGAGAACCGCCCCGGTGGTTGCGAGTTCGAGGAAGTGCGCCCGCTGGTCGCCGGTGCGCGCGGCCGTGCGGCGCTGGAGTCGGGCGAGGTGAACAACGGCGTGGTGTCGGCCGGCCAGTGCATCGGCCTGATCGACGACATTCCGACCTGCGCGGAACTGCTGGAGCGCATGGTGCGCGAGTGCCGCGAGCACCTGGACCGGGCGCGGTCCTGGATGGACTGAGTCCTTCTGCTCGCATCCGGGGACGCGCTCACGAGGTCCCCGCGCAGCGCATTGCGGAAGCTGTATTTGTTGGCGGTCGCCGAGACTTCGTGCCGCATGAACCGGCTACTTCGCCGGGTTCTTCTCTAGAGTGGATGCCCCTGTCACTCGATACCCCAACAAGGGGAAGCGGAAGGCGCGACACACACAAAGCATTGAATGTTTGAAGGCTGCTTGCCTCGCGGCAGGTTGTCGGTGCGAAAGCAGCGATGCAGATGCGAGGTATCAAAAGGCGACGGCCAGGGTGTTACGAGCACCCCGACCGTCTAACCAAGTTCGTGCACACCCCCGAAAGGAACCGCACAAAAATGGCTACCAAGACTATAGCCCGGCCCCGCACGCCGGTAGCTTTCGAAGAAAACGCCCAAGACCCGGCGGATCTTCTCGAAAACACCCTCTCTCAACTCGAAGCCCTGCTGTGGGTCTGCCACGGGGAAGACATCGACTGGTGCAGCGGTGAAGGGCCTCGACAACTGGACAACCTGCTTTGGCTTGCGGCAGAACTGGCGCGCAAGGCGAGGGAGTTGTTTCAGGTGAGCGAGAAGGCGCGACGTGGGGCGCTTGAGACCGGCGGTTAGCGGCTGGTCTGCGGGCTGCGGGGTTCGCGGCCCGCTCTGGTGAACGGGTTCTTTGGGGTACGACGGCTGAAGCCTTTGTGCTGGAGGGATTCGGTTCGGTTGAGGTTGCCTGTGGGGTAGGTTTTGAGTGCAACGAGGCGCTCCCTGCTGATCGTCAACAGGCAATGCGTGCATCTGGTTTGCAGCGATTGCAGTCGGTCGCGGGCGGCGGCCCTACTTCATACTGACCGACACAAAGGAGACAGCCGGGGTATGTGTAAAGCCCGCGTAGACTCGCACGCGGCTCGAAGACCTGTCCACCGTCGAGACCATTGGCATTGCTCTCGACAATGCTCAAGAAGCTCTCGAATCGGGCCCGCTTGCAAGATCAAATCGAATCCAGAAAATCCCATGACCAGCATCCAACAACGTGCCGAACTCCAACGCCGCATTTGGCAGATCGCCAACGATGTCCGTGGCGCAGTCGACGGCTGGGACTTCAAGCAATACGTGCTTGGTGCCCTGTTCTACCGCTTCATCAGTGAAAACTTCGCGGCCTACATCGAAGGCGGTGACGAAAGCGTTCGCTACGCGGGGCTTTCCGATGAGGTCATCACACCGGAAATCCGGGACGACGCCGTCAAGACCAAGGGCTACTTCATCTACCCCAGCCAGTTGTTTGCCAACGTGGCCGCCAGCGCCAATACCAACGAAAGCCTGAATACCGGCCTGGCCGTCATCTTCTCTGACATTGAAAACTCTGCCATCGGCTACCCGTCGGAGCGCGACATCCGAGGCCTGTTTGCCGACTTCAACACCACCAGCAACCGCCTGGGCAACACGGTCAGAGACAAGAATGCTCGCTTGACTGCCGTGCTCAAAGGCGTTGCCGAGCTGGACTTTGGCCATTTTGACGACAAGCACATCGACCTGTTTGGCGACGCCTACGAGTACCTCATCTCCAACTACGCCGCCAACGCCGGCAAGTCGGGCGGCGAGTTCTTCACGCCGCAGCAGGTCTCCAAGCTGATCGCCCAGCTCGCCATGCATAAGCAGATCAGCATCAACAAGATTTACGACCCGGCCTGCGGCTCTGGCTCGCTGCTGCTGCAAGCCAAGAAGCACTTCGATCAACACATCATTGAAGACGGTTTTTTCGGTCAGGAACTCAACCACACCACATACAACCTGGCGCGGATGAACATGTTCCTGCACAACGTCAACTACGACAAGTTCAACATCCAGCTGGGCGACACCCTCATCGACCCTCATTTCGGTGACGAGAAGCCTTTTGACGCCATCGTCTCCAACCCACCGTACTCGGTGAAGTGGAAAGGTTCGGACGACCCCACTCTGATCAACGACGACCGCTTTGCCCCGGCCGGCGTGCTCGCGCCCAAGTCCAAAGCCGACTTTGCTTTTGTGCTGCACGCGCTGAGCTACCTCTCCAGCAAAGGCCGCGCTGCCATCGTCTGCTTCCCCGGCATTTTTTACCGGAGCGGTGCCGAGCAGAAGATTCGCCAATACCTGGTGGACAACAACTATGTGGAAACGGTGATCTCGCTGGCGCCCAACCTGTTCTACGGCACCACCATCGCAGTGAACATTCTGGTGCTGTCCAAACACAAGACCGACACCACCACCCAGTTCATCGACGCCAGCGGACTGTTCAAGAAAGAAACCAACAACAACGTGCTGCAGGACAAGCACATCGAACAGATCATGCAGGTGTTCGACAGCAAGGCGAATGTGGAGCACTTCGCCCAATCCATCTCTTTAGAGAACGTCACGGCCAACGAATACAACCTGTCTGTCAGTAGCTATGTGGAGGCCAAGGACAACCGCGAAGTAGTGGACATAGCGAAGCTCAATGCTGAGCTGAAAACTACGGTTGCCCGAATTGACCGGCTACGCAAAGACATTGATGCCATCGTGGCCGAGATCGACAGCGAGGAGTTGGAGGCATGAGCGCCACGGGCTTCTTGGAGAAGCTGTTGGATGGGGTAGCTGTGGAATGGAAGACGCTGGGGGAAGTCACTCTGCCCACTGCCAATATCAGGTGGCGTGATGCGAACCGCACCTATCGCTACATTGATCTTACATCTGTAAACATCGAAACCAAAAAGATTTCCGCTACCGCCGAAATTAACTCAAGCAATGCACCAAGTCGGGCGCAAAAGCTTGTTGAAAAAAGCGATGTGATTTTTGCGACGACCCGCCCAACTCAACAACGATATTGCTTAATTGGAGACGAGTACGCCGGCGAGGTTGCGAGCACCGGCTATTGTGTTTTACGCGCCAAGAAAAATGCAGTACTGCCTCAATGGATATTGCATTGGATTGCGTCAAATAATTTCAATACATACGTCGAAGAAAATCAAAATGGATCGGCATATCCTGCAATTTCTGACGCAAAAGTAAAAGAATTTAAGCTTCCGATCCCCTGCCCAGAAAATCCTAAGAAATCGTTTGAAATTCAAGCTGAAATCGTTCGCATACTGGACACCTTCACCGAGCTTACAGCCGAGCTTACAGCCGAGCTTACAGCCCGAAAGATACAATACAAGCACTATCGCGACGATTTATTGCGCTTTGAAGGCAAAAACGTCAAATGGAAATCGCTAAGTGATATCGGAAAATTTATTCGTGGCAAGCGATTTACCAAGGCCGACTACGTGGAAAATGGCATTCACGTCATTCACTACGGCGAGATATACACCCGATACGGCGTTTTTGCAGACGAAGCCTTTTCTCAAGTTGGAAGTGACTTGGCAGAAACGCTGCGCTTTGCGGAGCCGGGGGATGTCGTAATAACCGATGTTGGGGAGACCGTAGAGGATGTCGGCAAAGCCGTCGCATGGCTTGGCAACGAGAAAGTGGCTATTCATGACCACTGCTACGCTTTTCGGCATTCTATGAACCCGAAGTTTGTTTCCTATTGCATGCAAACTTCGTCGTTCGTTGCCGAGAAGGCCAAATACATTGCTAGAACTAAGGTCAACACGTTATTAATCAATGGCTTCTCCAAGATTGCCATTCCTGTTCCGCACCCAGATGACCCAGAAAAATCATTGGCGGAACAAGCCAGAATCGTCGCCATTCTCGACAAGTTCGACGCGCTGACCAACTCCCTCACTAAAGGCTTGCCCCACGAAATCGAACTACGTCAGAAGCAGTATGAGTATTACCGCGAAATGTTGTTGAGTTTTCCCAAGCCGGAAGAGATGGAGGCATAACATGGGTAAGACGCTCAAGGAAATCGCCCAACAACTGAGCACGCCCAAGACGGTTCAAAAAACTGTCCCTGAGAAAACGAAGTTAGTAGAAGAGGTCAAACCTCTCCCAAAGATTCAACTCATCTATGCCTTCAATGGCACGGGTAAGACGCGCCTTTCACGAGAATTCAAAGAGTTGTTCCCACCGACAACAGGAGATGAAGACACACAGCGCTCTGAGTTGGCAAGCAAGAAAATTCTTTATTACAGCGCATTTACGGAAGATTTGTTCTATTGGGATAATGATCTGGCATTTGACGCCGAACCAAAACTGCTAATCCGCCCTAATTCGTTCACTCGATGGGTGCTGGAGGAGCAAGGTCAGGACCGGAATATCGTTACGAATTTTCAGCGTTACGCCAACGAAAAACTCACGCCACGATTCAATGAAGAATACAAATTCAATGACAAGAACGGTCACGAGGTCGCAGTCAAAGCATTTTCGGAGGTGACTTTCTCGCTGGAGGGCGGCAATGATGAACATGCTGGAAATCTGAAAATCTCCAAAGGTGAAGAAAGCAACTTCATCTGGAGCATTTTTTTCACGCTGCTTGAACAGGCGATTTCGACACTGAACGACGTTCAGCCTGACTACCCTGAAACGACCCCATTTGACAACCTGGAATATGTGTTCGTTGACGATCCTGTCAGCTCCCTGGATGACAATCATCTGATCCAGCTAGCGGTAGACTTGGCGCAACTGATTAAATCAAATAAATCCAATGTCAACTTTATAGTCACGACGCACAACCCACTATTTTTCAATGTTCTTTGCAATGAATTCGGCAGCGATGAAAAAACCGAGCGATACAGCTGGAAATCCAAATGGTTCAGCAAGTCTCGTTTGGAAAAAAATGAAGACGGCAGTCTTCATTTAGCGGAGCAACCAAACGATTCTCCGTTTGCATATCATCTGCACTTGATAGCACAGCTTGAGGATGCAATAAAAAGTGGGAAGGTTGAAAAATATCATTTCAACCTACTTCGGAATATTCTTGAAAAGACTGCAACATTTCTCGGTTACAAGAGATGGGAACTGCTTTTGCCAGAAGCAGATGAGGGCTTGTCTAGTCCATATGCAAAACGAATTGTGAACTTCTCAAGTCATTCGAAGCATGCTGCCGAAGAAGTATCACCACTGAAACCGGAAGAGAAGCAGGTTCTGGAGAAATTGGTGAAGCACGTTATCGAGCGCCATCGCTTCTGGCAGCAGCAAGGAGTCTGAGGGCATGACCGATATCACCCAGCACACCGACTATCGGCAGGCCATTGCCGCCATAAAGCAGCGCATTCAGGCATCACAAACCCGCGCCGTGCTGGCGGTAAACGCCGAATTGCTGGGCCTGTACTGGGACATTGGCCGCCAGCTGGACGCCTGGCAACGCGAACGCGCCTGGGGCTCGGCGGTGGTGGAGCAAATGGCGCTGGACTTGCAAGCCAGCTACCCCGGCATGAAGGGCTTCTCGCGCACCAGCCTGTTTGCCATGCGGCAGTTCTATGCCTTCTTCAGCCCTCGGTTTGAAGTTGTCCCACAGCCCGTGGGACAAATGCCTTGGGGGCATGTGCGCACCCTGCTGGCCAAGGTGAAGTCGGTGGAGCTGGTGTTGCTGTATGCGCAGGCCTGCATTGAACACGGCTGGAGCCGCACGGTGCTGGAGTGGCAGATCGAGCAGCGCTTTCATGAGCGTGCGGGTCAGGCGGTAGGCAACTTTGCCAAGACCCTGCCTGCACTCCAGTCAGAGCTGGTGCAGCAAAGCCTGAAAGATCCGTATGTCTTTGACTTCCTGACCCTGGCGCCGCAGGCGGTAGAGCGCGACATCGAGAACCAGTTGGTCGCGCAGATCACCCGGTTTCTGCTGGAGCTGGGCAAGGGCTTTGCCTTTCTCGGCAGGCAGTACCCGTTGGCCGTAAATGGACGGGACTACTTTCTGGATTTGCTGTTCTATCACGCACGCCTGAAGTGCTACGTGGTGATTGAGCTGAAGGCGGGCGCGTTCAAACCCGAGTACGTTGGCAAGCTCAATTTCTACCTTTCGGCGGTGGACGATCAGCTGCGCGCCGAGGGTGACCAGCCGACCATCGGCCTGATCCTGTGCAAAGACAAGGACAAGCTGGACGTGGAGTACGCGCTGCGCGACATCAACAAACCGATGGGCGTGAGTTCGTTCATCACCAAAGACATTCCCTTGTCGGTGCGGTCGCAGTTGCCGACCGTGCAGGAGATTGAGAACGAGCTGACAGCGCTGATCCAGGACGATGAGAGCAAGCCCAATGAGTGACTACAAGACCATTGCCGAATCCAGAAACTTCATCGTTCTGGACAGGTACACCAAAGACTGGCAGATCAACGAGAGCTACCAGAGCGAGAGCGATCTGGAGCGTGAGCTCATTCAGGATCTGGTTCAACAGGGCTATGAGGCGCCGCTGGGCCTGAACACGCCCGAGGCCTTGTTGGCCAATGTTCGCTTGCAGTTGCAGGCGCTCAACAACGTGCAATTCTTCGACCTTGAATGGCAGCGCTTTGTTGAGAACTGGCTGGACAAGCCCAGCGATGGAATTGTCGAGAAAACCCGCAAGGTTCACGACGACTACGTCCACGACTTTGTCTTCGACGATGGACATATCCAGAACATCTACTTGCTGGACAAAAAGAACATCGCCCGCAACAAGGTGCAGGTCATCAAGCAGTTTGAGCAGGCTGGCACGCATGCCAACCGCTATGACGTGACGATTCTGGTCAATGGCTTGCCGCTGGTACAGGTGGAACTGAAGAGGCGCGGTGTGGCGATTCGCGAGGCCTTCAATCAGGTGCACCGGTACAGCAAGGAAAGCTTCAACGGCGCGCAGTCCTTGTTCAAGTTCTTGCAGCTGTTTGTGATCACCAACGGCACCGACAGCCGCTACTTTGCCAACACCACCCAGCGCAACAAGAACAGCTTCGACTTCACCATGAACTGGGCGAAGGCCGACAACAGCCTGATCAAAGACCTGAAAGATTTCACCGCCACCTTCTTCCAGAAAGATGTGCTGTTGAAGGTGCTGCTGCGCTACTCGGTTTTCGATACGAGCAACACGTTGCTGGTGATGCGCCCGTACCAGATCGCCGCTACCGAGCGCATTCTGTGGAAGATCAACAGCGCCTATCAGGCCAAGAGCTGGAGCGCGCTGGAGGGCGGTGGGTTCATTTGGCACACCACCGGCTCCGGGAAGACGCTCACCAGTTTCAAGGCGGCTCGCCTGGCCACCGAGCTGGATTTCATCGACAAGGTGTTCTTTGTGGTTGACCGTAAGGATCTGGACTACCAGACCATGAAGGAATACCAGCGCTTCTCACCGGACAGCGTGAATGGCTCGGACAGCACTGCTGGCCTCAAGCGCAATCTGGACAAGGACGACGACAAGATCATCGTCACAACGATCCAGAAACTCAACAACCTGATGAAGAGTGAGAGCGACCTGCCTGTCTACGGCAAGCAGGTGGTTTTTATATTTGATGAGTGCCACCGCAGCCAGTTTGGGGAAGCACAGAAAAACCTGAAGAAGAAGTTCAAGAAGTTCTATCAGTTTGGCTTCACCGGCACGCCGATCCTCCCGCAAAACGCCCTGGGCGCGGAAACCACCGCCAGTGTCTTTGGACGTGAGCTGCATTCGTACGTGATCACCGATGCCATTCGCGATGAAAAGGTGCTGAAGTTCAAGGTGGACTACAACGATGTGCGCCCGCAATTCAAGGCCATCGAAGCCGAGCAGGACGAGAAAAAGCTCAGCGCCGCAGAGAACAAGCAGGCACTGCTGCACGTCGACCGCATCCGCGAGATCACCCAGTACATCCTGAACAACTTCCGGCAGAAAACCCATCGCCTGCAAGTAGGTGGTTATCAGGCAGGCAAAGGCTTCAATGCCATGTTTGCAGTGAGCAGCGTAGATGCCGCCAAGCTGTACTACGAAGCATTTAAGACGCTACAGAAGGGCAGCGATAGGCCTCTGAAAGTGGCCACCATCTTCTCGTTTGCTGCCAACGAAGAGCAAGAGGCAGCGGGCGAAATTCAGGACGAAAGCTTTGATGTGTCGGCCATGAACAGCAGCGCCAAGGAGTTCCTGAGCGCGGCCATAGCAGACTACAACGCGCTCTTCAAAACTAACTTCAGTGTCGACAGCAACGGGTTCCAGAACTACTACCGCGATCTGGCCAAACAGGTCAAAGCCAAAGAGATCGACCTGCTGATCGTGGTGGGCATGTTCCTGACCGGCTTTGATGCGCCCACGCTGAACACCTTGTTTGTGGACAAGAACCTGCGCTATCACGGCTTGATGCAGGCGTACTCGCGTACCAACCGGATCTTTGACGCCACCAAAACCTTCGGCAACATCGTCACCTTCCGCGACTTGGAGCAGGCGACGATCGATGCCATCACCTTGTTTGGCGACAAGAACACCAAGAACGTGGTGCTGGAGAAGAGCTACGAGGAATACATGGTCGGATTCACCGACGCGGTGACCGGAGAGGCGCGTCGCGGTTTTGTGGACGTGGTGACGGAGCTGGAGCAGCGTTTTCCTGATCCTGCAGCCATTGAGAAGGAGTCGGACAGGAAGGCCTTCGCGAAGCTGTTTGGTGAATATCTGCGCGTGGAGAACGTCCTGCAGAACTACGACGAATTCGCCAGCCTGAAGGCCATTCAAAGCCTGGACATGAGTGACCCGGCGGCTGTTGACGCATTCAAGGCCAAGCACTATCTGGATGATGATGCATTGGCCGTGCTGCAAGAAGTCAAGATCCCCGCTGAGCGAAAGATTCAGGACTACCGCTCAGCCTACAACGACGTTCGTGACTGGCTGCGACGGGAAAAGTCTTCAAGCGAAAAGGAGAAGTCCGCCATCGACTGGGACGACGTGGTCTTTGAGGTCGACCTGCTGAGGTCACAAGAAATCAACCTCGACTACATCCTGGAACTGATTTTTGAGAACAACAGGAAGGTGAAGGACAAGGTCGCGCTGGTAGAAGATGTGCGTCGGGTGATACGCGCGAGCCTGGGCAACCGTGCCAAGGAGAGCTTGCTGGTCGACTTCATCAACCAGACTGACCTGGATCAGATGGGTGAGAAAGCCAGTGTGATAGACGCCTTTTTCATCTTTGCTCAAGCAGAGCTACAGCGAGAGGCGCAAGAGCTGATCAACGCCGAGAACCTGAACACGGAAGCGGCCAAGCGCTATATCACCACCTCGCTGAAACGAGAGTTTGCAAGTGACAACGGCACGGAACTCAATGCTGTTCTTCCCAAGATGAGTCCCCTGAATCCTCAATACCTGATCAAAAAGCAGAGCGTGTTTCAGAAACTCGCCGCCTTCGTAGAGAAATTCAAAGGCGTGGGTGGGCGCGTTTGATTTCGCTACACCTCGAAAAAAGACAGATACACAAAACGCTGACCGCGCCCGATACCAGCCCTTCGGACTTCTACTTGCCCCCGCCCGTCTCTCACGAAAGCTCAGTGGTACGCCCCCGCACGTCCATCTGCAATCCGCCACAGCAACCACCAACCCCACAGCCGCACTCATCGTGCACAGGGCACCGGGTGCTCCCCGCAGCGAAATAAAGGAGAGAGCCCGAAGGGCGAGAGACATTCCCCGGCGCCCTATGCACACGTCCTGAAAGCCGCTCTGCAGCCCCCGCAGCTAAGGAAACCCCCGATACATGAGTGGTCATTGACCCCCTAGCATCGGCAACTGTTTCCCTGTCGAGGTGTACGGAACGCGTCCCGGCGTCCGCCCGGTGACATGGCGTTTGCCTCACTGACCTTCCCGCGATGACAACTCCACCCGAGTCCGGCCCCACGCTGGACGCCGCCAGCCCCATCCCCCCCGACATCGAAGCCGCCGACGAGCCCACCAAGGCCCCGCTTGCCATCGAGGACTGGCTCACGGTCATCATCATGGGCGCGCTGGCGCTCATCACCTTTGCCAACGTGCTGGTGCGCTACTTCACCGACTCGTCCTTTGCCTGGACCGAAGAGTTCTCGGTGTTCCTGATGATCATGCTGGCGCTGGTGGCCGGCTCGGCCGCCGTGGCGCGCGACAGGCACATCCGCATCGAATACTTTTCGGAGAGCGGATCGATGGCGCGGCGCAAGCGGCTCGCGCAGTTCGGCGCGCTGATGATCGCCATCTTGTTCACGCTGATCGGCGCGCTCAGCATCCGCATGGTGTGGGACGACTACCGTTTTGAAGAAACCACGCCGGGCATCGGCCTGCCGGCCTGGTGGTATTCGATCTGGCTGCCGATCGTGTCGTTTGCCATCGCGCTGCGCGCGGTCGGGCTGATGGTTCGCCGCGGCCGCAAGACCAACTACAAGTCCGACGCGCCCGCTGCCACGGGCAAGAAGAACGACGGCAAGGGCGACGCCAAGTGATCGCCACGCTGCTCTTTGTCGCCTTCGTCGCGATGATGCTGGTGGGCGTGCCCATCGGCGCCGCGCTGGGCCTGGCCGGCGCTGCCTGCATTGCGCTGGCGAATGGCGACGCGCAATGGTTCGGCCTGCTGGCCGTGCCACAGAACTTCTATGCAGGCCTGGGCAAGTACCCGCTGCTGGCGATTCCGATGTTCGTGCTGGTCGGCTCCATCTTCGACCGCTCGGGCGTGGCGCTGCGCCTGGTCAACTTCGCGATTGCCATCGTGGGCCGCGGCCCCGGCATGCTGCCGCTGGTGGCGATTGCGGTGGCGATGTTCCTGGGCGGCATCTCGGGCTCGGGCCCGGCCAACGCCGCCGCCGTGGGCGCGGTGATGATCGCCGCCATGTCGCGCGCCGGCTACCCGCCGGCCTTCTCGGCCAGCGTGGTGGGCGCCGCGGCGGCCACCGACATCCTGATCCCGCCGTCGGTCGCGTTCATCGTGTACTCGGTGCTGGTGCCCGGCGCCTCGGTGCCGGCACTGTTCGCGGCCGGCATGATCCCCGGCATCATGGCCGGCCTGGCGCTGATGATTCCGGCGGTGTGGCTGGCCCGCAAGCACAAGATGGGCGCGCTCGAATCGACGTTGCCGCGCCCGCCGTTCTGGAAGAGTTTCCGCGAAGCGACCTGGGGCCTGGCGGCACCGGTCTTGATTCTGGGCGGCATGCGCGCGGGCTGGTTCACGCCGACCGAAGCGGCGGTGGTGGCGGTGTTCTACGGCCTGTTCGTGGGCATGTGCATCCACCGGACGATCAAGGTGCGCGACCTGTTCGTGATCTTGCGCGAGTCGGGCGAACTGTCGGCGGTGATCCTGCTGGTGGTGTCGCTGGCGGGCATCTTCGCGTACTCGCTGTCGACGCTGGGCGTGATCGATCCGGTGACGCGCGCGATCGTGAATTCGGGCCTGGGCGAGTACGGCATCCTGGCGCTGCTGATCCTGCTGCTGATCACTGTGGGCATGTTCCTGGACGGCGTGTCGATCTTCCTGATCTTCGTGCCGCTGCTGTTGCCGATCGTGCAGCACTACAAGTGGGACCCGGTGTGGTTCGGGGTGATCCTGACGCTGAAGGTGGCCCTGGGCCAGTTCACGCCGCCCCTCGCGGTGAACCTGATGGTGTCGTGCCGCATCGCGAACGTACGCATGGAAGAGACGGTACGCTGGGTGGGCTGGATGCTGTTCTCGATGTTCGTGGTGATGGTGCTGGTGATCGCCTTCCCGGAACTCGCGCTGTGGTTGCCTCGCAAGCTGGGGTACTGAGCGGGATGCGGGGCTGCTCTTCTGTTCGCCGTGTTGTGTTGGGTCTGGGAGCTGCTGTTCTTCAGGGCGACGCTCACGCCGACGG
>NZ_QAJK01000011.1:36307-57946 GCF_003852515.1 Variovorax sp. KBW07
TCGCACGCGCCAAAGATGACCCCGCACCCGCACCCGAACAACAACCACAACACCAGCCAGCGTTCCAGCCAATACCCCCGAACCCATTCACGTTCGAACAACAAGGAGACACTCTCATGAAATTCCGCCGCACCCTGCTCGGCCTCGCCGCCGCCGCGACCGCCCTTGGCTTGTTCTCGACCGGCGCCATGGCGCAGGCCGCCTACAAGCCCGAATACAAGATGTCCCTCGTCCTCGGCCCGCCCACCCCCTGGGGCCAGGCCGGAAAAATCTGGGCCGACATCGTCAAGGAGCGCACCCAGGGCCGCATCAACATCAAGCTCTACCCCGGCGTCTCGCTCATTCAAGGCGACCAGACCCGCGAGTTCAGCGCGTTGCGCCAGGGCGTCATCGACATGGCCGTGGGCTCCACCATCAACTGGTCGCCGCAGGTCAAGCAGCTCAACCTGTTCTCCATGCCCTTCCTCATGCCCGACTACGCCGCCATCGATGCGCTCACGCAGGGCGACGTCGGCAAGGACATGTTCAAGACCCTCGAGAAGGCCGGCGTGGTGCCGCTCGCGTGGGGCGAGAACGGCTACCGCGAACTCACCAACTCCAAGAAGCCCATCAAGTCGCCGGCCGACATGAAGGGCATGAAGATCCGCGTGGTCGGCTCGCCCATCTATTCGGACATGTTCACCGCGCTCGGCGCCAACCCCACGCAGATGAGCTGGGCCGATGCGCAACCCGCGCTCGCCAGCGGCGCGGTCGATGGGCAAGAGAACCCGCTGTTCCTGTTCACCGTGCTCAAGATGCACACGGTCGGCCAGAAGTTCGTTACCGCCTGGGGCTACGTGGCCGACCCGCTGGTGTTCGTGGTCAACAAGGAAATCTGGGCCTCGTGGACGCCGGCCGACCAGGCCATCGTGCGCCAGGCCGCCATCGATGCAGGCAAGCAGGAAATCTCGATCGCTCGCAAGGGCCTCGTGGAAGCCGACAAGCCGGTGTTCAAGGACATCGCCGCCATGGGCGTGACGGTGACCCAACTCACGCCGGCGGAGCGCGACGTCTTCGTGAAGGCGACACGGCCGGTGTACGACAAGTGGAAGTCGACCGTGGGTGCCGACCTCGTGGCGAAGGCCGAGAAGGCGATTGCCGCGCGACAGAAGTAATTGGCAGTGCGCAGCTTGGGCGTGCGGTAAGCCGCGCGCCTGCTTCAGCAACGGTACCGGCTCGGGTTTGCGCCGGTCACCTTCTTCATCAGGCGCCGCAGTGCCGTGGCGTCCTGGTAGCCCACGGCGCCGGCCACCTGCTCGACCGTCATGCGGCTGGTTTCGAGCAGGGCCCGGGCGCGGCGCAGCCTGACGCCCAGCACCAGCGCCTGCGTGCTCTTTCCCGTGGCTTTCTGGATGTGTCGCGACAGCGTGCGCTCGGACATGCAGAACTCGCTGGCCAGCGCGCTCACCGTCGGCGGCGCCGGCAGCGCGGACTCGATGCGCGCAGCAACTTTCGCCACCAGGTCGTTGCCGCTGGCCATGGCCTCGGGCACGATGAACGGCGCCTGGGCCTGGCGTCCGTCGATCAGCAGCATGCGCGACACCAGCTCGGCCAGCGCGTTGCCGAAGCGCTCGCGCAGCAGGTGCAGCATGAGGTCGGTCTGCGCGAATGCGGCGCCGGCCGTGACCACCGGGCCATCGGCGCACACCATGCGGTCGGCATCGACGGTGCAGTCGGGCGACATGGACTGAAGCAGCGGCGCATGCCACCACGACGTGGTGGCGCGCCGGCCCTGCAGCAGCCCCGCGGTGTGCAGCAGGAACACCGCGGAGCATGAAGCGGCGATGGGGCCGCCGGCACGGGCATGCCGCGTGAGGCTTGCTACGGCCAATGCCACATCGGCGTCTTCGAGGCGCCGGCGGACTTCCGATGCCGTGTTCAGCCCCAGCCCCGGCAGCACCCAGGTCGAGCGGTCGTCCCTGGGCCTTGCAGGCAGCCTGTCGGTGTCGATCGTCATGCCACCCTGCAGCCGCACCGGCCCGCCCGCGAGCGAGCACAGCCGCCACCGCGGCGCGGCCACGCCCACGCGTGGCGCCAATGCAGCAGCCGCGGCGAGCATGTCTCGCGTGACCGCCACGCTGCTGGCGTAGGCGCCTTCCAGAATCAGGACGGTGAAATCGTTCATGTCGGATAACGCTTCAAAACAGTCAAATCAGACACTGCCATTCTGGCGTTGCATCCGCTTCAATACAAGCGACGACCCCATCCCATCTTCTCCATCCCTCCTACCTCACCAGGAAGACGCATCCATGCTGCAGGACGACCCGCTGACCGACTTCGAGCCCCGTTCCATCACCCTCGACGGCGTGACCAAGGTGGTCCATGTGATGGGCACCGGGCCCGCTGTGATCGTCATGACCGAGATGCCCGGCATCAGCCCGCACGTCGCGCGCTTCAGCCGCTGGGTGCGCGACGCGGGCTTCACCGTCTACATGCCTTCGCTGTTCGGCCGCGACGGGGCCGTGCCCGGTGTCGAGGAAGGCATCGCCACGTTCAAGCGGGCCTGCGTCAGCGCGGAGTTCCGTGCCTTTGCGTCGAATGAATCGAGCCCGGTCACGCAGTGGCTGCGCGCCCTCGCGCGCCTCGCGCATGAAGAATCGGGAGGCCCCGGCGTGGGTGCCATCGGCATGTGCTTCACCGGCAACTTCGCGCTGTCGATGATGCTGGAGCCCGCGATGCTCGCGCCCGTGGTGTGCCAGCCTTCGCTGCCCATGGACAACCCCGCCGGCATGAACATGGCGCCCGAAGAATTGACGGCGGTGCGCGCGCGCCTCGAGCGCGAAGACCTGACGGTGATGGCCTACCGCTTCGACGGCGACAAGCATTGCAAGGCCGAGCGCTTCGCCGCCTTTGCCCAGGCGCTGGGGCCGCGCTTCGTCGCGCGCGTGCTCCCCGACAGCGCGGCCAACCCGCAAACGCCGCCCTTCTTCGACAAGGTGGTCGCCAGCCCGCACAGCGTGGTGACGGCCCACCTGATCGACGAGGCGGGCCAGCCGACGGTGGCGGCGCGCGACGAGATTCTTTCGTTCTTCGCGCACCGGCTGCGCGGCTGAAGCTCTGGCAGACTGCCTTGCATCGCGCGCTTTTCGCCGCGCCTGCAAGGAGTTTTGTCATGTCCACTGCATCCGCTGCGTCCACTGCGCCCGGCGATGCCGAGGTGCACACGCTCGTCATCGACACCGACCCCGGTGCCGACGACGTGATCGCACTGCTGTTCGCCCTCGCCTCGCCCGAGCGGCTGAAGGTTCAGGCACTGACCACGGTCGCCGGCAACGTGCCGCTGTCGAAGACCTCGCGCAACGCGCGCCTGGCCTGCGAGTGGGCCGGGCGGCCCGAGATCCCGGTGTATGCGGGCGCGCAGCGGCCGTTGCAGCGCACGCCGATCTACGCGGCCAACATCCACGGCCGCGAAGGCATCACCGGCGTCGAAGTGCACGAGCCCGCCACGCCGCTGGCCGAAGGCCATGCGGTCGACTACCTCGTCGGCATGCTGCGCGCCGCGCCCGAGAAAAGCGTGACCCTCGCCATGCTCGGCCCGCAGACCAACCTGGCGCTGGCCCTGGCACAAGCCCCCGACATCGTGCGCGGCCTGCGCGAACTGGTGCTCATGGCGGGCGCGCATTTCAACGGCGGCAACATCACGCCGGTGGCCGAGTTCAATGTGTTCGCCGATCCGCATGCCGCGGAAGCGGTGCTGAAGAGCGGCGTGCCGATCACCATGCTGCCGCTGGACGTGACGCACAAGATCCTCACGAGCGACGCGCGCATCGCGCGGCTGCGCCAACTGGGCAACGAGGCGGGGCGCATCGTCGCCGACATCCTCGATGCCTATGCGCCGCAGGAGATGAAGCACTACGACATGCCCGGCGGGCCGGTGCACGACGCCACGGTGACCGCCTACCTGCTGCAGCCTTCGCTCTTCAGGGGGCGCCGAATCAACGTCGAAATCGACAGCCGCGAGGGCATGGGTTTCGGCCAGACGGTGGCCGACTGGCATGGCAGCCTGAAGCGGAGCGCCAACGTGAACTGGATCGTGGATGGCGATGCGCAGGGGTTTTTTGATTTGCTGACGGAGCGGATTGCGCGGCTGCCTTGAGTTGCATCGCGCGTGATTGGCGGATTTGGTGAGGGTCGAAAGACTGCAGCGGACCCAACCCGGAAGTAGCCTTCCAGCAAAGCTGGTGATGACAACCCCTGAGCTATTCTCACGCTCCCTAACGAAAGCTATTGATATGGGCGCCAACAAGATCTGCTTCAACGATGTTCGCTATCGGCAGGGATTCTTGGAGGTCACTGCGAACATTCACCCCGGCCACATCAACCTCGAGACCTGGCAAATCCACCCTGATCTCGACATTTCCGGCAAGCAGTCTGACGAAGTGCTCGCAGACGATTCTGTAACTGCGAACACGGAGATCGAGTTGAACGTCGAGCAGGCAAAGGCGTTGGTGGCAAGCCTTGAAGCCGCTATCGCGCGTGCCTCAGTCAGCGAACGCCCAGCAGACGTTGACCGTTGAGCAGCAGGTAGTGGCCGAAGACGGCCGTCCTATGCGTCTTCGGAGCCGCTCCTCACAAGGGACTCCAGAAGGAAGAGCGCCTCTTCGAAGTTGAGAGCCCTCGAGCGATGCGCGGTGCTTCGCGCGCTCCAGCCAGTAGCGTGGTGCGTCAACCTTGCGCAGCTTTCTGCATGGTGGATCATGTTGCTGTCCACTGCGAACTCATGACGGAAGTATTCGGTCGAGATGTCCTCGGAATCGAGGGCGAAGTCTGCTGGTGAGGCCCCCTTTATCAGCCACGCTGATACGCCCTTTGGGCAGCCAGTTTGAATCTCCTCTAAAAGGCGCCTGATGGTTTCAGGTGACAACTGCTCGCAGATTTTCAAGACGACGCCAGCAAGATCCCGAGCAACGGCAGCCTGTTCTTCATCGATGATCTCGATAGATTTCGCATCGATAGCGACCCGATGACAAGCGCGGAGAACCTCGGCCATCCACCACCCGCTGTTCGTATTGGATGCGCGAGCAAAGAGGTATGCGCCAGGAAATCGAACTCGATAAGGCATGCCGCAATATAAGGCGCTTCGCCCCCAAATCCCGCAGCCTTGAGAAGGCCCGCCCCTGGCCCTCAGGCGCCAAAGTGGCTCTTCGCATAAGCCCAAGCCTGATCACCTTGAATGCGCGCTTGCGCATCAGTCAGCCTGAACAAGAATGGCTCAAACAGCGGCCGCGTGCGGCCGTTGAAGTGATCAACGAGCAGCCCTGCGACCTGATGACCAGCCTCATTGAGCTGCTTCACCCCTTCGACATTCTTCTCATGGCAAAGCACCCTCTGCCCGATCGTCAACCCGTGCGCGAGCAGCACCATGAATCGGATGCAGTCGTCGTCGGAAAGGGCCCCAACCCACAGCGTTTCGGAGCTATTCGCGGAGTTCATATAGTTGGGCGCCGCAATGTCCGCGTCTGTCGATACTCTTTGTTTGGCGGTTCGCCACGCCCACTGCATGTTGGCCTGCAGCTTGTGGTCAGATTGATCGAGCACAAGCCGAGCGATGGAGCGCTGAAAACTCTCTGTCGAATGATTGACAAGAAGTTCATACGTGCAGGCTGCGACGCGATGTTGGATTTCGTTGATCTGGCGAAGATGAGTGGGGTGCTCGAGTTCTTCCGTCTGAGGGACATAGCTGTCGCGGCCAGCGATAGTCAGTGAGTGGCTGAGTGCTGTCAGGAAAAGAACTTGGTGATTGGGTGGCAAAGACACCAGCCACTCGCCTTGAGATTCATATTCAGCCATCTTGGATTCCTTGTTGAACGTCGGCTTCGGGCCGACTTTAGCCTTGCGGCACGTCCCAGAGAAGGCCCCGAAGTAGACGACTCGACAGACCAAGAAAGAGAATGACTGGACATCAGTCCCGCCAGCTCGCGCACTTGCCATTCGGCTTGCGCCAACCGGGCCCGCCGCGGCCGCCGCACCCGTCAGAGCTACGCCCACCAGATCGATAGGCTTCACGAGGCGTGCCGTGTGTCACGTTGGCTCGTGTTGCCCTGGGCTCGGCCTTACTGGCTCGCTCTGGACTGGCAGCACGCCGCTCGGGCTTGCGCTGTGCGGGTACCGAGTCCGCCTCGGTTCGTGCGCGGCGCCGTTCCTCCGCCTCTTCCTCACGACGCTCAGCAGCATCCTGGGCACGATTGCGTCGGGCCATCTCTTCGATGAGCTGATCGACCCGGGCCGCCTGTACATCTGCAACGGGCAGGTAGAAGAGCGAAAGCGCCAAGAGAATGCGTCGCATCAACCGACCTCCTTTTTGACAGTCCCGACGTAGAGCGTGTCCACGATCACAAGGAACAACTTGAAGAATTTCAACGGAGTCCACCTTCCGTCATCGTGAGGCACAACCGGCGAGTGCCGCAACGGCAGCGCGCAGGACGATCCGCTTCATCTGTCTCTTCTGCATGGGATCGGGTTCCGTATTTGGGTCTTCAGCGGCCGCTGGAGATGGTCGCACGAAACCCGATGCGGCAGAGGCAACCGCGGGCCCATCGGCTGGATCGGACGAGCGCCCCACAACGCGGCGCGCCAGCCCGTCGCTTCGCACCGCCTTTCGCGCACTTCATCGCAAACCCGTGGCGGCCGCAACCCTGCGCGGCAACCATGCGCATTCCATCGATCCGCCCAGGAGACCCGCCATGCGCATTGCCATCCGCCAGACCCTGCTGCTCGCCTCGGGCCTGCTGGTGTCGTTCCAGCTCCTTGCCGCCCAGGCAGGCTGGCGACAGATCAGCATTCCGGGCGCCACGCCCGACGCCGCGCCGACCGTGGTCGCGCTCTACTACCCGACCCAGGCGACGGCCCGCGCGACGCCGATGGGGCCGTTCACGGTGCAGGCGGCCATCCAGGCAGCGCCCGAGGACAAGGTCAAGGGATTGATCGTGCTGAGCCACGGCGTCGGCGGCACGGAGCTGGGCCATGGCAGCATTGCCGAAGCACTCGCGCGGGACGGCTACCTGGTCGCGGCCCTGCGCCACCCGGGCGACAACTGGCAAGACGGTTCGCTGCTGAAGAAGGGTGCCGCGGCCTACTTCACGGAACGGCCGAAGCAGGTGTCGCGCGTGATCGACGCGCTGCTGCAAGACCCGCAGTGGAAAGACCGGATCGCCAGCGACGCGGAAGGCTTTCGCATTGGCGCGGTGGGCCACTCGGCCGGCGGCTATACCGTGCTGGCACTGGCGGGCGGGCAGGCCGACCTGTCGCGCATCCGCAAGCATTGCGAGGACGAGCGCGCGGCGGACCCGATCTTCTGCGGCGTGAACCGGAACAACGCGCCTGCTGCACAACAGACCGTGACACCCGCAGCGGCACCGGCGTCGCTCCTGCCCTCGTTGCGCGACCCACGGGTGCGCGCGATCGTGTTGCTGGCGCCGGCGGGCGTTCCGTTCACCGCGGCGTCGCTCGCGGACGTGCGCGTTCCCACGCAGATCTACGAGGCGGAGAAAGACCGGTTCCTCGTGCCGCGCTTCCATGCCGAATGGATTGCGCGGAACATGCCCAAGGCCGAGCTGCACCGCGTTCCCGACGCCTGGCACTTCGCGTTCATGGACACACCGGCCATGGCCATCCAGACCGACGACGGGAACATCGCGGACGACCCGCCGGGCTTCGACCGCAAGGCCTTCCTGGCGCGCCTGGGCCAGGAGATACCGGCCTTCTTCGACAAGGCCTTGCCCGTCGCCTCTCGCCCATGAAAAAAGCCACGCTGCAAAACAGCGTGGCTTTCGTCTTTCTTGAGCCGCAGCGAATCGGTCAGTGCTGCAGGATCTTGTTGAGGAAGTCCTTGGTGCGCGGCTGACGGTTCTCGGGGTGGTTGAAGAACTCGTCCTTCGGGCAGTCTTCCAGGATCTTGCCGCCCACGTCGATGAAGATCACGCGGCTGGCGACCTTGCGGGCGAAAGCCATTTCGTGCGTGACCACCATCATGGTCATGCCTTCCTTGGCCAGGGCCACCATCACGTCGAGCACTTCGCCGACCATTTCAGGGTCGAGTGCCGACGTGGGTTCGTCGAACAGCATCACGATGGGGTCCATCGACAGCGCACGGGCAATGGCCACGCGCTGTTGCTGGCCGCCCGAGAGCTGGCCCGGGAACTTGTCCTTGTGCGCCATGAGGCCCACGCGGTCGAGCATCTTCAGGCCACGCACCTTGGCTTCATCCGCCGTGCGGCCCAGCACCTTGATCTGCGCGATGGTGAGGTTCTCGGTCACCGAGAGGTGGGGGAACAGCTCGAAGTGCTGGAACACCATGCCGACCTTGGAGCGCAGCTTGGGCAGGTTGGTCTTGGGGTCGTGCAGCGGAATGCCGTTGACGGTGATCTCGCCCTTCTGGAAGGGCTCGAGCGCGTTCACGGTCTTGATGAGCGTGGACTTGCCGGAACCCGACGGGCCGCACACCACCACCACGTCGCCCTTGGAGATGTTCACCGAGCAGTCGTTGAGCACCTGCACCGGGCCGTACCACTTGGAGACGTTCTTGATTTCAATCATTTTTTCGGACATTTGTTTCTCTCCGGTTCAGTTCAACCAGTCAATCGATCAATCAGCGAATGATGGCGATTTTCTTGTGCAGGCGTTTCACCAGCCACGAAAGGGCATAGCACATGACGAAGTACACGACGGCGGCAAGCAGGTAGGCCTCGATCGGACGGCCGAAGTTCTTGCCCGCGGTCTCGAAGCCCTTGAGCATGTCGTAGGCACCGATGGCATACACCAGCGACGTATCCTGGAACAGGATGATGGTCTGCGTGAGCAGCACCGGCAGCATGTTGCGGAAGGCCTGCGGCAGCACCACGAGGCGCATGTTCTGGCCGTAGGTCATGCCGACCGCCTGGCCCGCATTGACCTGGCCGCGCGGAATCGACTGGATGCCCGCGCGCATGATCTCGCTGAAGTAGGCGGCCTCGAACGCGACGAAGGTGATCACGGCCGAGATTTCGGAGCGGTAGTTGGAACCGACCGAACCGAACAGCGAGTAGAACGACGCCGGCACCAGCAGGAAGAACCACAGGATCACCATCACCAGCGGAATGCTGCGCATGCCGTTGACGTACAGCGCCGCGGGTGCGTCGAGCCACTTCTTGCCCGACAGCCGCATGAGCGCCAGGATGGTGCCGAAGATCACGCCGCCGATGGTGGCCACCACGGTCAGCATGATGCTGAAGTAGAAGCCCTTGATGACGAAGTTGCTGATGACGTCCCAGTTGTAGAACGACAGGTCGAGATTCATCATGTCAGTGGCCTCCGCCGCCGGCGCTGGCCGACACGATGAAGCCCGGCACGCGGGTCTTCTTCTCGATGTACGCCATGAGCCGGTTGATGGCCAGGGCCGACACCACGTAGCACGCGGTCACCGCGAGGTAGACCTCGATGCCGCGCGAGGTTTCTTCCTGCGCCTGCATGGCGAACATGGTGAGCTCGGTGACCGACACGGCAAACGCGACGGACGAATTCTTGAAGATGTTCATCGTCTCGCTGGTGAGCGGCGGGATGATGATGCGGTAGGCCATCGGCAGGATCACGTAGCGGTAGTACTGCACCGTGGTGAAGCCCACCGCCATGCCCGCATAGCGCTGGCCCTTGGGCAGCGCCTGGATGCCGGAGCGCACCTGTTCGGCAATGCGCGCGGATGTGAAGAAGCCCAGCGCCAGCACCACCAGAACGAAGCTCGGCACGCTCTTCATGGGGGGAATGAGCGCCGGAATGACGTGGTACCAAAGGAAGATCTGCACCAGCAGCGGGATGTTGCGGAACAGCTCGACCCAGGCATTGCCGAAACGCACCAGCCACGGGCTGTCGGGCAGCGTGCGGATGATGCCGACGAGCGAGCCCAGCACCAGGGCGACGATCAGCGCCAGCAATGCGACCGACACGGTCCAGCCCCACGCCGACATCATCCACTGCCAGTATGTCGGATAGTCTCCCCCGGGATCCCTAAGGAAGACCTGCCAATCCCAGTTGCCCATTTTTCTACTCCTTCACCGTCTCAAAAAAACCAGTCCCTTGAAAAGAAACGCCCACCGCGAAAGGTGGGCGTCATTCGCGCAGCGACGCGACGCTTATTCCTTGGTGACGTAGTCTTCCGCGGGCTTGTCGTTCGGGTTGGCCCAGGCGTTCTTGGTGGCTTCGCCCAGCGGCAGGCCGATGGTCACGCCTGCAGGGGGAATCGGCTTCAGGAACCACTTGTCATAGAGCTTGGCCAGTTCGCCCGACTTGGCCTGTGCCTTGATGCTGTCGTCCACGACCTTCTTGAAGGCGGGGTCGTCCTTGCGGATCATGATGCCGATGGGTTCCACGGCCAGCACGTCGTTCAGGATCTTGTAGTCCTTGGGCGACTTCGACTTGGCGGCCAGGGCAGCCAGGATGGAACCGTCCATCACGAAGGCGTCGGCACGGCCGGTTTCGAGCAGCAGGAAGCTGTCGGCGTGGTCCTTGCCGTAGACCTCCTTGAAGGTCAGGTTTTCGGCGCGCTTCTGCTTGCGCACGGTTTGCAGGGGCGTGGTGCCGGTGGTGGTGGCAACCGTCTTGTCCTTCAGGTCGGCCAGCGAGTTGATGCCCGAGTTGGCCTTGACGACGATCTTGGTTTCTTCGACGTAGGTGGTCACGCCGAAAGCCACGTCCTTCTGGCGGGTGGCGTTGTTGGTGGTCGAGCCGCACTCGATGTCGACGGTACCGTTCTGCACGAGCGGAATGCGGTTTTGCGAGGTGACGGGCTGGAACTTGACTTCGAGCTTCTTGCCAGCGGCCTTCTCGAGGTCCTTGATGATGTTGGCGCAGACGTCGTAGTGGAAACCGGTGTACTGGCCGTTGCCCAGCGTGTACGACAGGCCGGACGATTCACGCACGCCTTCGGTGATGGTGCCCGAGGCCTTGATCTTGGCCAGGGTGTCATTGGCCTGAGCGAAGGCGCCGCTGGTGGCGATCGCCGCGATTGCCAATGCCATTACTTGTTTTTTCATACAGAAAACTCCTGAGGGTGACTGAAACAGATACAACGAAATTCTAGACATTCACATTTTGCGTGATACCCGGACCAACCCGGTGCATGTCCGCGCACGCTGCACCGGCCGCGCGCATTGCAGCGCCAGCCTGGTGCGATCCTGCCTCCTGGCATTGTCCGACTTTCACTAAGCAGCCTTTGTGCCCGAAGTGGCGCCCGACGGCTCGGCCCCTGGAGGAACCGGCGCGGCCGACAGGCGGACCGGCTGGGTCAGATTCTCGGGCACGAGCAGCGCCTCCATCTCGGCGCGGGTCATGATGCCCAGCGACTCGGCCACCAGGTCGATCGGCCCGCCGGTGGCCAGCGCCGTCTTGGCGATGAGGGCCGCTTTCTCGTAGCCGATGAGCGGGTTGAGCGCGGTGACCAGCGTGACAGACTCGCGCACCCGCTTGGCCAGGAACTCGCGGTTGGCCTCGATGCCGTCGACGCAGTTGGTGCGCAGCGTGGCGCAGGCGTTGCCCAGGTGCTGGATGCTCTTGAACAGGCTCCAGCCCATGATCGGCTCGAAGGCATTGAGCTGCAGCTGCCCGGCCTCGGACGCCATGGTCACGGTGATGTCGTTGCCGATGACCTCGAAGGCCACCTGGTTCATGACTTCCGGAATCACGGGGTTGACCTTGCCCGGCATGATCGACGAGCCGGCCTGCCGCGCCGGCAGCCGGATTTCGCCGAAGCCGGCCTGCGGGCCGCTGGACAGCAGGCGCAGGTCGTTGCAGGTCTTGCTGAGCTTGGTCGCCACGCGCTTCAACACGCCCGACAACTGCACGAAGGCGCCGGTGTCCTGCGTGGCCTCGATGAGGTTGGCGGCCTGCTTGAGCGGCACGCCGGTCTGCTCGGCGAGGTACTGGCACGCCAGGTTGGCATAGCCGAGCGGCGCGTTGATGCCGGTGCCGATGGCGGTGGCGCCAAGGTTGATTTCCTCGATGAGCGCGCGGGCCTCGCCCAGCCGGGCCTCGTCTTCGCCGATCATGATGGCGTAGGTCAGGAACTCCTGGCCCAGCGTCATGGGCACGGCATCTTGCAGCTGGGTGCGGCCGATCTTCAGGACGTCCTTGAACTCCAGCGCCTTGGCCTCGAAGCTGCGGCGCAGCGCGGCCATGGCTTCGAGCAGCCGGCCGATGGCGAACCACAGCGCCAGCCGCACCGCCGTCGGGTAGACGTCGTTGGTGCTCTGCGAGGCATTCACGTGGTCGTTGGGGTGCAGCACGTCGTAGCGCGCCTTCTCGTGGCCCAGCTTTTCCAGCGCGAGGTTGCAGATGACCTCGTTGGCGTTCATGTTGGTCGAGGTGCCGGCGCCGCCCTGGATGACGTCGACCACGAACTCGCCGAGCAGCTTGCCATCGATGATGTCCTCGCAGGCCAGGATGATGGCGGCGGCGCGGTCGCGGTCGATGGCGCCCAGGTCGGCGTTGGCGCGGGTGGCCGCCTTCTTGACGTAGGCTAACGCGCGGATCAGGTCGGGCATGGCCGAGATGCGGGTGCCCGAGATGGCAAAGTTCTCGACGGCACGCGCCGTGTGCACGCCCCAGTAGGCGGCGGCAGGAATCTGCTTCTCGCCGAGGAAGTCGTGTTCGGTCCGGAAATTGGAGCTCATACGGTTTCCTCGGCTTAAAAAAAAGCACGCGTGTGGCGCGTGCCGGGTGGGGTGCTTGTGACAGCGGCAAAAAACTGCCGCGACTGTAGTGGCGCCGGAGCCAGGGCGCCAATGCCGTTTGCGGGGAGGCTTATGCGCGGCATTTATAGATTGTGCAGTGCACAAATCCGTGTGGTGGGTCGCTCAGGTTAATGCGGCGGCTGCGTGCCGACAAGGTATGACCACAAGGCATCGGCCGTGCGCTTGGGCTGCAGGCTGTCGGCGACGGTGCTGGCGCCGGCGCTCTTGGCGGCGCGTCCGCTGCCGGTCTTCACCGGGGCCGGCGCGGTGGGCCGCTCGCGGTAGGCGCGAATCTCCATGGTGGCTTCGAGGCTGTCGATCTCGGGCGGCAGCGCGCTCACCAGCTTGCGCGCCTTGATCTCCTTGCGCACCGCGCTCTGGGGCAGGAAGGCAATGCCGTGGCCTTCGAGCGCCATCACCTTCAGGCCTTCGGCCATGTCGGTTTCATACACGCGGTCCAGGTGAATGGCGGTGCCCGACTCTTTCAGCAACTGGTCGACCACGCGGCCCAGGTAGGCACCGGGCGCATAGCCCAGGTAGGGCAGCGGCTGGCCGGGCCGGCCGGGCAGCCGGTAGCGCGGCGCGCCTTCGGCATCGGCCTTGACCCAGGGCGCCACGGTTTCCTCGCCCAGGCTGACCATCTCGTACTTGTTGGCGTCGAGCTGCAGCGGCTGCGAGGGGTGGTGGTAGGCAATGAGCAGGTCGCAGCTGCCTTCGACCAGCCGCAGCACCGCGTCGTGCACGTTCAGCGCAATGAGCCGGCTCTTGATCGGCCCGAAATGCTCGCGCAGGCTGGTCACCCACGAGGGGAAGAAGGTAAAGGCCAGCGTGTGCGGCACCGCAATTTCGATCACGTCCTGCCCGGCGGCCGAGTGGCCGCGCAGCATGGCGCGCGTGCTCTGCAGCGACTGCAGCATCTCGATGGCCTGGCTGTAGAGCGTCTGGCCCGCGGGCGTCAGGCGCGTGGGGTACGAGCTGCGATCGACCAGATCGGTGCCGGCCCATCCCTCGAGGGCCTGGATGCGGCGCGAGAACGCCGGCTGGGTGACATGCCTCAACTGGGCCGAGCGACTGAAGCTGCGGGTCTCAGCAAGGCTGATGAAGTCTTCGAGCCACTTTGTTTCCATACGCGGCGATTATGCGAGCGCCGCGACATACTGGACGCCCCCTCCTTTTCCCGCATTCGCCACATGCCTTCCACCGACCTGCCCGACCTCAGCGCCACCGAGCTTTCGCGCCGCATTGCCGCGCGCGAGGTGTCTTGCCATGAAGTGATGCAAGCCTCGCTGGCCCGCATCGAGGCGCTGAACCCGCGCTTCAACGCCATCGTTTCCCTGCGCGAGCCGGCGCAGCTGCTGGCCGAGGCCGGCGAGCGCGACGCCGAACTGGCGCGCGGCGAACGGCGCGGCTGGATGCACGGCTTTCCGCTGGCGGTGAAAGACCTGAGCCATGCCACCGGCCTGCCGACCTCGATGGGCTCGCCGCTGTCGCCGCGCTCGCCGGCGCGCACCGACAGCCTGCACGTGGCGCGCATGCGCGCGGCCGGCGCCATCGTCATCGGCAAGACCAACACGCCCGAATTCGGCCTGGGCTCGCACACCTACAACACGGTGTTCGGCATCACCCGCAACGCCTACGCGCCCGGGCGCAGCGCCGGCGGCAGCAGCGGCGGCGCTGCCGTGGCGCTGGCCCTGGGCATGCTGCCGGTGGCCGACGGCAGCGACATGATGGGATCGCTGCGCAACCCCGCGGCCTTCAACAACGTGATCGGCATGCGGCCTTCGCGCGGCCGCGTGCCCGGCGACCCCGAGCAGGAGCTGTTCTTCCAGCAGCTCGGCTGCGAAGGCCCGATGGCCCGCACGGTGGAAGACGCGGCGCGGCTGCTGGCGGTGCAGGCCGGCTTCGACGGACGCGTGCCGCTGTCGTCGCCTCACGCCCTGCCCTCGCCCGATGCATTGCGGCTCGACGGCGACGGCAAGGGCCTGCGCATCGGCTGGCTCGGCAGCATCTGGCCCGACCTGCCGCTGGCGCCCGGCGTGCGCGAACTCGGCGAAAAATCGCTGGACACCTTCCGCGCCATCGGCTGCGACGTGGAGCCCTGCACGCTCGACGTGCCGCGCGAACACAACTGGAGCGCGTGGCTGCGGCTGCGGCAACTGCTGGTGGGCGGCAAGCTCGGGGCCTACATGAGCGACCCCAAGCTGTTCGCGCAGCTCAAGCCCGAGGCGCAGTGGGAAATAGAGCAGAGCCGGCACCTGGATTCGGCCTCGCTGTACCAGGCCTCGATCTACCGGTCGAACGTGTACCGTGCTTTTCTTCGGCTGTTCGAGCGCTTCGATTTCGTCGTGGCACCGACGGCGCAGGTGTTTCCTTTCGATGCCGAGCTGCACTGGCCCTCCGAAGTGAACGGCGTGAAGAGCGACACGTACCACCGCTGGATGGAAATCGTCACGCCCTTCACGCTCGCCGGCCTGCCGACGCTCAATGTGCGTGCCGGCTTCGGCGAAGGCGGCCTGCCGATGGGCCTGCAACTGGCCGGGCCGATCCATGCGGACCTCGACGTGCTGCGGCTGGGGCATGCGTATGACCAGGCGTGCGGCTGGGGCGCGCAACGTCCCCCTGCATTGGCTTGACTCCCTCCCCTCCCGGGGGAGGGCTGGGGTGGGGGCAAGCGGCGCATCCTTGGGGCGCTCTGCCCGCCCCCATCCCAGCCTTCCCCCAGAGGGGGAAGGAGCAATGCATCAGATCGGCGTGAGAACGCCGCGCCCCGCGAAGTGCCCTTCGGCATTCGCCAGGAAATGGTTGACCGACTTCTGCGTCGCCTCGGGCGACCAGCCCGCCATGTGCGGCGTCAGCAGCACGTTATCGAGCCCGACCAGCGGTTCGGGCCGCTTGGGTTCGCTCTCGTACACGTCGACGCCGGCGCCCGCGATGCGGTGCTCGCGCAGCGCGGCGCCCAGGGCCTCGGTATCGACCACGCTGCCGCGGCCGATGCTCACCAGGTAGCCCTGTGGCCCCAGTGCATCGAGCACCTCGGCGTTGACGAGATGGCGTGTTGCCGGTCCGCCCGGCGCCACCAGCACCAGGAAGTCGGCCCACGCCGCCAGCGACTTCAGGTCGCCGAAGTAGCGGTGCGTCGAACCCTCGCGCGGCTTGCGGTTGTGATAGCCGACCTCCATGTCGAAGGCCGCCGCCCGCTTGGCGATCTTCTGGCCGATGGTGCCCAGGCCCAGGATGCCCAGCTTCTTGCCCGACACGTTGGCCGGCTGCGGAATGGCTTCGCGCCACACGCCTTCGCGGCACAGGCGGTCGAGCTTGCGGAACTCGCGCACGATGCCGATCAGCAGGCCCATGGCATGGTCGGCCACGCAGTCGTCGTTGGTGCCGGCGCCGTTGGCCGTGGCAATGCCGCGCGCGCGCGTCACGTCGAGCGGCACGCCCTCGTAGCCCGCGCCCAGGCAGCAGATCAGTTCCACCGCCGGCATGGCCGCGATTTCCTCGGGCGTGATGCCGATGACGCCGATGGTCAGCACCGCGCGGAATTTCTTGCCGTGCTCGGCAATCGCGGCGGCACGCTCGGCGGCGCCGAAGGCATAGGTCAGGTCATAGACCTCGGCAATCTGGGCCTGGTGAGCGCTCGAGAGGCTGTTGAGCACCAGCAGGGGAATCTTGGTCGACACGTCTGAACTCCTGGGTTCGGTGAAAAGAGAAGAAGGAAAGTAGGAACGAATGATCGGGCTAGAGCAGAGGCACTGCCTCGCTCTTCTGCAAAGCCCACATCTGCGCATAGCGGCCCTGCCGGGCCAGCAACTCGGCATGCGTGCCGCGCTCGACGATCACGCCCGATTCGAGCACCAGGATCTCGTGCGCGTCGACCACCGTGGAAAGGCGGTGCGCAATGACCAGCGTGGTCTTGTCCTGCGCCGCGCTTTTCAGCTCGGACTGGATCGCGCGTTCGTTGGCCGAGTCGAGCGCCGAGGTGGCCTCGTCGAAGATCACGATGGGCGGGTTCTTCAGCAGCGTGCGCGCGATGGCCACGCGCTGCTTTTCGCCGCCCGAAAGCTTCAGGCCGCGCTCGCCCACCGTCGTCTCGTAGCCCTTGGGCGTGGCCGAGATGAAGTCGTGGATGCGCGCGGCGCGTGCGGCGGCCTCGACCTCTTCGCGGCTCGCACCGGGTCGGCCGTAGGCGATGTTGTATTCGACCGTGTCGTTGAACAGCACCGTGTCCTGCGGCACGATGCCGATGGCGCGGCGCACGCTCGATTGCGTGACCTCGCGAATGTCTTCGCCGCCGATGGTGATGCGGCCCTGCTGCACGTCGTAGAAGCGGTACAGCAGTCGCGCGAGCGTGGACTTGCCCGAGCCTGAAGGGCCGACCACGGCCACTGTCTTGCCAGCGGGAATCTCGAAGCTCACGTGCTTGAGGATGGGGCGCGCGGGTTCGTAGGCAAAGCTGACGTCTTCAAAGCGGATGGTGGAGTCGGCGCCAGCCAGCGGCTGCGCACCGGGCGCATCGCGCACCTCGCGCTCTTTCTCCATCAGCACGAACATCTTGTCCAGGTCGGTCAGGCTCTGCTTGATCTCGCGGTAGATCACGCCCAGGAAGTTGAGCGGAATGTAGAGCTGGATCATGAAGGCGTTGACCATCACCAGGTCGCCCAGCGTCATGCGCCCTTCGACCACGCCCGACGTGGCGCGCCACAGCATGAGCACCAGGCTGACGGCAATCAGCAGCTGCTGGCCGGTGTTGAGCATGCTCAGCGTGCGCTGGCTCTTGATGGCCGCCTTGCGGTAGCGGTCGAGGCTGGCGTCGTAGCGCCTGGCCTCGAACTCCTCGTTGTTGAAGTACTTGACGGTTTCGTAGTTCAGCAGCGAATCGACCGCGCGGCTCTGCGCCATGGAGTCGAGCTCGTTCATGGTCTTGCGGAACTGCGTGCGCCACTCGGTCACCGTGACCGTGAAGCCGATGTACAGCACCAGCGCGGCCACCGTGATCCAGACGAACAGCGAATCGAACTTCACGCCCAGGATGGTGAGCACCAGCACCAGCTCGATGAGGGTCGGCACGATGCTGTAGAGCGACATCGAAATGAGCGAGTGCACGCCGCGCGTGCCGCGCTCGATGTCGCGCGTCATGCCGCCGGTCTGGCGCTCCAGGTGAAAGCGCAGGCTCAGCGCGTGCAGGTGGCCGAACACCTCCAGCGCGATCTGCCGCGCCGTGCCTTCGGTGGCCTTGGCGAAGATCAGCTCGCGCAGTTCGCCGAACAGCGCGGTTGAAAAGCGCAGCAGCCCATAGGCCAGCAGCAGCCCGATGGGCACGATCAGCAACGCCTGGGCCATGTCGGGCTTGGGCGTCATCGTGTCGATGAGGTTCTTCAGCAGCACCGGCACGCCCACGTTGGCCACCTTGGCGCCCACCATGAACGTGAGCGCGGCCATCACCCGCCACTTGTACTGCCAGAGGTAGGGGAACAGCCGGCGCAGCGTCGCCCAGTCGGAACGGTCGCTGGTCGCCGGCGGATGGCCGGAGACGGTCTGGGAGGTAGAGGGCGAGGGGGTAGGGGCTTCGCCGCTGCGGCGCATGAGGGACAATCGTGGTTGTTGTTTGTTGCAGATTGTGCCCATGTCCGATACTTCCAGTGCTGCCGCCGCAGCCACCCTCAAGAGCCTGCCCACCGACATGGAGCTGGTGCTCAAGGTCATTCCGATGCCGGCCGACTGCAATGCCAACGGCGACATCTTCGGCGGCTGGGTCATGGCCCAGTGCGACCTGGCCGGCTCGGTCATTCCGGCGCGCTACGCCAAGGGCCGGCAGGCCACGGTGGCAGTGAACGAATTCATCTTCAAGCAGCCGGTGCGGCTGGGCGACATCCTCTCGTTCTATTCGAAGCTGGTGCGCATCGGGCGCACCTCGGTCACGGTCACGGTCGAAGTGTTTGCCGAACGCTTCCGGGCGCAGGGCGAGTACATCAAGGTGACGCAGGCCACGTTCACCTACGTGGCCATCGACGACAACGGCCGTCCTCGACCCATAGAACAGCAGCCCTGAGCCACGCCGCCGGCCAGCGACGGCTCACACGCCTGGGTCGCGCACCCGCTCGAAGCGCTCGAACTCGCGGTTGACCCAGCGCCCGTCCTGCCGCTCGACGCGGCGGATGTAGACGGTCTGCACGACGTCGCGCGTGTGGGCATCGATCTCGACCGGGCCGCGCGGGCTGTCGAGCTTCAGGCCGCGGAACGCATCGACCAGCCGCTCCCCGCTCAAACCGCCACCACCGCGCGCGGCGGGCGAACTCATCGCGGCATCGATGGCGGCCAGCGCATCGTGCGCCGCCACCGCGAAGTAGCCCGGCCGCAAGTGGCTGCCGTACTCCGTCTCGAAGACACCCGTGAAGCGGCGGTTGGCCGGCGACTCGTGCGCGAACGAATAGTGGTGGCTGGTGACGAGGCCATCGGCCAGCTCGCCGACGCCCTGAAGGTAGTTGTCGTCGGTGGCATCGCCGGTCGCCAGCAGGCGGATGCCGGTGTCGGCCATGCCGCGGTCGCGCCAGAATTTCAGGAAGCTGGTCGGCATCTGCCCCGAGGGCAGGAAGAAGAACACCGCCTGCGGCTTGAGCTCACGCAGGCGCAGCATGTAGGCCGAGTAGTCGAGCGTGGCCAGCGGCACGCGCAGCATGGCGCCGATACGCCCGCCGCCCGCGGTGAAGCCCGACACGAAGGCGCTTTCGGCATCGACGCCCGAGGCGTAGTCGGCCACCACCGTGCACACGTCGCGCAGGCCCTGCTGCAGTGCCCAGCGCGCCAATGGCAGCGTGACCTGGGCGATGGTGAAAGACACGCGCACGGCAAAAGGACAGCGCGCCGTGATGCCCGACGACGCCGCGTTCATCACCACGACCGGAATCTTCGCCTGCGTGGCGACGCTGCCGACGGCATAGGCGTTGGAGCTGAAGTCCAGCCCCGCCAGCAGGTCGACGCGTTCGCTTTCCACGAGGTCTTGCGCGTGGCGCCGCGCCTGGTCGGGCGCGCTGCCCGGCACGTCGCGCCGCAGCAGCTCGACCGGCCGGCCCGCGATGTGCTGGTTGTGCGCCGCCAGCCAGACCGACATGCCGGCATCGAACTGCCGGCCACCGCCCGCATAGGGACCGGACCACGAGCCGATGACGCCGATGCGCAGCGGCCGAACGCGCGCCAGGGCCAGCGAAGGCGCCGCCAGGGCGCTTGCAAGCAGGCCCAAAGTACGCCTGCGCGTCGGTTGGGATGCTACTTTTTCAGTAGCATCAGTTGCCCACTGGATGGGCGTTGCGGGCAGTCTTGTCTCTTCGGCTTGCACGTCGGACAGTGTACGCGTGCAGGCCGGAAAAGCAGGTCTTCAGACCTTCGAGAAGTCGGGCTTGCGCTTCTCCATGAAGGCGCCGAACGCCTCCTTGGCGGCCGGTTCGCGCAGCATGCGGCCGAAGCTCGCGCCCTCTTCGCCCATGCGCTCGAGCACGGCGGGCATCTGGCCCTTCTTCAGCAGGCGCTTGGTTTCCACCAGCGCGCTCAGCGGCTTGGCCGCGAGCTTGCGGGCCTGGGTCTGCGCAATCGCGTTCGCCTCGGTCGGCGGCACCACGCGGTTGACCAGGCCCACTTCGAGCGCGGCCTCGGCCATGAAGGGCTCGCCCAGCAGCAGCGCTTCGGCCGCGCGGTGGTAGCCCAGCATCTGCGGCACCAGCAGGCTCGACGCCGCTTCGGGGCACAGGCCCAGGTTCACGAAAGGCATGGAGAAGGCCGCGTTGTCGCCCGCGTAAACCAGGTCGCAGTGGAACAGCATCGTGGTGCCGATGCCCACGGCCGGGCCGCAGACGGCCGCGACGATGGGCTTGGGAAAGGTCGCGATGCCGCGCAGGAAGCGGAACACCGGCGACTCCTGGTTGGCGGGCGGCGCGTTGAGAAAGTCGCCGATGTCGTTGCCCGCGCTGAAGATCGTCGGGTCGCCCTGGATCAGCACGCAGCGCACGGCGGCGTCGCTCTCGGCGGTGGCCAGGGCATCGGCCAGTTCGGCATACATGCCGCTGGTGATCGAGTTCTTCTTGTCGACGCGGTTGAAGGTCAGGGTCATCACACCGGCTTCGGTGTGGACGAGGATGTCGCTCATGGGAATGGTCCTTGAATGGCTATTGAAAACGGGCCGCCTGCGCTGTCGTTGTCGTCAGGCGGCCACCAGTGCTTCGCGCACGAAATCGAGTCGGTCCTGGCCCCAGAACATCTGGTTGCCGACGAACATGGTGGGCGCCCCGAACACGCCGCGCTCCACCGCCTCCTGCGTGACGGCCTTGAGGCGATCCTTCACCTCTTGCGCGCCGGCCAACGCAAGCAATGCAGTGGCGTCGAAGCCCGCATTTTGCAAGACGGCGCCGACGGTCGCGGGGTCGTTGAGGTTGCGGGGCTCGACCCACATCGCGTGATAGACCGCATCGACGTACGCACCAAAGCGCGCCGGCTCTTTCATCTGGATGCCGGTGGCGCCGCGCATGAGCAGCAGGGTGTTGATGGGGAAGAACGGGTTGTGTTCGTAGGGCACGCCATAGCGCCTGGCAAAGCGCTGCAGGTCGATGGTCATGTACGGGCCCTTGGGCTTGATTTCGGCCGGCGAATGATTGCCGGTGGCCTGGAACACGCCACCCAGCAGCATGGGTTTCCACACGAGTTCGGCGCCGGTGTCGGCGCACACGTGGGGCAGTTGGGTGGCGGCCAGGTAGGCGGCGGGGCTGCCGAAGTCGAAATAGAAGTCGACTGTCTTTGTCATGGGTGTCTCCTTGGGACTTCAGTGCTGCCGGCTTTTTCGCCTTGCCTGGCCGTGGGGTGCTTGGGCGCTGCTGTTTGGCTGTTTGGATCCGGGTGCGGGGTCATTCGGGGCGCG
>NZ_QAJK01000110.1 GCF_003852515.1 Variovorax sp. KBW07
TGCAAAAAACATAGAACCTCAGACAGCTGCGAGCCCTGTCCGCCCGTCGCTCCGCTGCTCGGCGGTGCCTCAACGGCCACCCCAGGACACAACCCTCATCGCCGCAATCAGAGCAGTTGTTGATCCCCCTCCCTTCGAGCCCGTCGCGGGTACTACTCCCTCTCCCTCTGGGAGAGGGTTGGGGTGAGGGCAGACGGCATCAAAGGAGTACAGAGGCTTCGTTCACCCCCGCGCCCGGTACGCGGCATGGCGCACTCGGCCCCTCTGGG
>NZ_QAJK01000111.1:0-571 GCF_003852515.1 Variovorax sp. KBW07
GGCCACCCCAGGACACAACCCCCATCGCCGTCACCCCGAAGTCACCCCGAACAAGAGCACCCAAAAAAACAGTGCACCCAAAAACAACAGTGAAAGGCACCCCACCAGATTCCTCCAAATTTGGACAAGACCATCCGTTCCAGCAGCTCGATGAAGAGCCGCTCAAACCGGAGAAACCTGAATGAAGAAATCCCTCACGGCACTCGCCGCACTGGCCGTTACCGGCCTGGCCTCTGCCCAATCGTCCGTTACCTTGTTCGGCGTCATCGATGCCGGCGTGAGCTACCAATCGGCCACCTCGCGCGACCCGGTGACCGGTGCCAGCAGCAAGCAAAGCCAATGGAGCCTTGCCAACTCCGGCTACAACTCCAGCCGCATCGGCTTCCGCGGCACCGAAGACCTGGGCGGTGGATTGGCCGCCAGCTTCTGGCTCGAAGCACCCATCAGCAACGACGATGGCGCCAACGGCATCTCCAACTTCAATCGCCGTTCCACCGTCAGTCTTTCCGGCGGCTTCGGTGAAGTGCGGCTGGGGCGCGACTACACCGCCACCTTCTGGAACGACACCGTG
>NZ_QAJK01000111.1:753-1036 GCF_003852515.1 Variovorax sp. KBW07
CGGCCGTTATGTCGGTGGCCGCTTCGGCTATGCCAACGGGCCGCTCGACGTGGCACTGGCCGTGGGGCAGAACGTGGCGGTCGACACCACCTCGCTCACGCGCAAGGTGCAGACCGTCAACCTCGGCGCGTCGTACGACTTGGGGCCGGTGAAGCTGTTCGGCGAGATATCGAATGTGCAGAACAAGTTCGACACCTTGCTCGGCAACAGCCACGACAGCTACAAGGGCTACCTGCTGGGCGCGAGCATGCCGGTGGGCGCGGGCCTGATCCGCGCTTCGTAT
>NZ_QAJK01000111.1:1103-4987 GCF_003852515.1 Variovorax sp. KBW07
CCTGTCGAAGCGCACCGCGCTCTATGCCACTGTCGCGCGGGTGAACAACCGCAACGACGCGGCCTACACAGGCGACCTGACGGCCGCGAGCACCACGGGCTATGGCAGCACCGGCGTGGGCTACACGGGCCTGCCGCGTTCGTCGACGGGCTACGACTTCGGTATCCGCCACTCGTTCTGAGGCTGACCGACGGACGAACGAGCGAAGGAAAGAAAACGCAAAGGGCGCAACGCGCGGCTGGCGCGGCGGCGGAGCAAGGGCTCCGTCGTCCCCGCTCGGCTGCGCGGCGCGAGAGGAGTGTTCAAGAAATGACGCACGAAATCCGACACCTCGCAAGGGCGCTGGCGTTGCCGATGGCACTGGCAACGGCCAGCCTCGCGGGCTGCATCATGCTGCCGCCACCCATGCCGTACGGCCCGCCACCGGGCTTTCGCGGCGAAGGGCTGCCGCGGTATTTTTTCGATACCCATCGGCCACCACCGCCCATGGCCGCGTGGGACATGTGCGACGGACAGCCCGAGGGCGCGCACCCCGCGCCGCCCGGTCCGCGTGCCGATGCATTCATGGGCACCTGCGAGCGCACGCCTTCGGGCGAGTTGCAGTTCCGTCCGGCCGCGCCGCGCTGACGCGAAGGGCGCACGCCGCGCCTGCCGGCCAACATGGACAAATGGTAATGAAGCGGCGGCGCTTTCTCTGGTTCAATCGCGGCTAGGATGGCCCCGGCGGCGCCCGCACCGATCACTGGCGGGCGACCGGCCGACTCCATCGCCATGAGCCCCAGAACGCAGCCACGCCCCGACCCCTTCTCTTTCTCTACGGCCCTGCGCGTTGCCTTGCACCAGGGCGCCGCGGCGCCGAAGTGATGGGGCCGACCGCCATGTGGCGCTGCCTCATCGTGGAGGACGACGCCGACAACGCCCGCTACATTGCCGACGGCTTTCGCTCGCTCGGCCACGTGGCCGTGATCAGCCGCGATGGCACCGATGCACTGGCGCGCGCCACGGGCGAGTCGTGGGACCTGGTGATCCTCGACCGCATGCTGCCCAACGAGGTCGATGGCCTCTCGATTCTTTCGACCCTGCGCGCGCTCGGCAAGAAAACGCCGGTGCTGGTGCTCAGCGCNNCGACTACCTGGCCAAGCCCTTCGCCTTTTCCGAACTGGCGGCGCGTGCCGAGGCACTGGTGCGGCGCTCGCGCACCGGCCCCGAGATCCGCATGCTGCGGATGGCCGACCTGACGCTCGACCTGGCGCGGCGGCATGTGGAGCGCGCCGGCCGCCCCGTTGCGCTGCAGCCGCGCGAGTTCCGCCTGCTGGCCTACCTGATGATGCATCCGGGCCAGGTGGTCACGCGCACCATGCTGCTCGAAGCCGTGTGGGACTACCAGTTCGATCCGCAGACCAACGTGATCGACGTGCAGGTGAGCCGCCTGCGCCGCAAGCTCGATGCCGGCGGCGCGCCGACGCTGATCCACACGCTGCGCGGCGTGGGCTACCGGCTGGCGCAAATCGACGACAACGGGGGTGGCAGCGGCGAAGGCGATGCCCCCTCGACCGGGGCCCCGTGGCAATGATCAAGACCTTGCGCCAGCTGTGGCGCTCGGTCGGTTTCCGGCTCGCGTTCTACTACGGCCTGCTCGTCGCGATCACCATGCTGGCCGCGCTGGCCATCGTCTACATGCAGACCGTGGGTGTGCTGCAGCAGCGCATGGTGCGGCAGGTGACGACCAGCGTGCAGCAGCTGATGGTGCGCTACGACGCACGCGGCGCGGACGGCGTGGCGGGGGAAATCGGGTTCGCGCTGTCCGACGGGCGCAACTCCGACAACGAGATCTACCTGCTCACCGACCGCGAAGGCCGCAAGCTCGCGGGCAACCTCGACCAGGTGCCCTCGATGACGCCCGATGCGGGCGACGGCGTGCACCGGCGCGTGGTGCGCTCGGGCCAGAGCGCCATCGGCTACCTCGTGATGCGGCACCTGCCCGACGGCGGCCTGCTGGTGGTGGGCCACGACCTGCGCGACCAGGAGTCGATCGAATCGCTGGTGGCCAGCGCAAGCGCGGCGGCGGGCATCGTGGCGGTGCTGCTGCTGATCGGCGGCACCTTCGTCTTCAGGCAGGAGCTGGAGCGCAGCGTGGGCGCGGTGCGGCGCACGGCGGCGCGCATCGCGGCGGGCGAGCTGCAGGAGCGGGTGGCGCCGTCGGGGCAGGAAGACGAATTCGCGCTGCTCGAGAACGACATCAACGCGATGCTGGACCGCATCCAGTCGCTGATGGACGGCGTGCGCCACGTGTCCAACACCATTGCCCACAACCTGCGCACGCCGCTCACGCGCGTGCTGGTGCGGCTGCGCGCGGTCGAGCAGGAGCTGGGCGCCGACAACGTGCAGCGCCAGGCGGTGGCCACCGCCATCCGCGAGCTCGACGAACTGGCGGTGGTGTTCGAGAAGCTGCTGCAGATTGCCGAGGTCGAGGCCGGCGCGCGGCGCCAGCAGTTCGCGCCGGTGGCGCTGCATGTGATTGCCGATGACGTGGTGGAGCTTTACGAGGCGGTGGCCGAGGCGCAGGGCATTGCGCTGCTGCGCGAGCCGGCCGACATCGCGGTGGCGCTGGGTGACCGCGATCTGCTCGCGGGCGCCGCCGCCAACCTGCTCGACAACGCGCTCAAGTACGCGGGCAGCGGCGCCACGGTGCGCGTCGGCACGCACACGGTGGACGGCAGGGCGCAGCTTTTCGTGCAGGACAACGGGCCGGGCATTCCCGCGGCCGAGCACGAGCGCATCGGCGTGCGCTTTCACCGGCTGGACCGCAGCACGCCGGGGCATGGGCTGGGGCTGGCCAGCGTGCAGGCCGTGGTCGCGCTGCATGGCGGCCGGCTGCAGTTGGTCGATGCCGCGCCGGGCCTTCGCGTGTGCATCGACCTGCCGGTGGCCGGCGACTGAAGCGCAACGCGCTGCACGACACCCACCGCACCGCATCGCGCGCCACATTGCCAAACGGCAATGTCTTGTTCATACACACCGGGCTCGTGAATTCCTAGGATCGGCTGCGCACGTCTTGTGCCAAGTTCCAGGAGACATCAACGGTGAGAATCAAGAGTCAGAGAGACTTCTGCTCGGGCGTACTTTTCAGCGCCTTCGGCGTGGCCTTCGCATGGGGCGCCACGACCTACAACGTCGGCAGCGGCGCCCGCATGGGCCCGGGCTATTTCCCGCTGATCGTGGGCATCCTCATTGCGCTCATGGGCGTGATGATCACGCTCAAGGCATTGACGGTGGAGACCGAAGACGGCGAACCCGTCGGGCGCATCGCGTGGAAACCGCTGGTGTTCATCATCGGCGCCAACCTGGTGTTCGGCGTCCTGCTGGGTGGCCTGCCGAGCATCGGCCTGCCGTCGATGGGGCTGATCGTCGCGATCTACGCGCTGACCTTCATTGCCAGCCTGGCGGGCGACAACTTCGGCTGGAAGGGCGTGACCGTGCTGGCCAGCGTGCTGGCGCTGGGCAGCTACCTGGCCTTCGTGGTCGCGCTCAAGCTGCAGTTCCAGGTGTGGCCCACCTTCATCGCCGGCTGACCCGCGCGGAACAACAAGAAATCCACAAGAAAAATGGACCTGATTACCAATCTCTCGATCGGCTTCGGCGTGGCCTTCACCGCGCAGAACCTTGTGTATGCCTTCGTCGGTTGCCTGCTCGGCACGCTGATCGGCGTGCTGCCGGGCATCGGCCCGGTGGCCACCATCGCGATGCTGCTGCCGGCGACCTATGCGCTGCCGCCGGTGGCCGCGCTGATCATGCTGGCGGGCATCTACTACGGCGCGCAATACGGCGGCTCGACCACGGCCATCCTGGTGAACCTGCCGGGTGAATCGTCGTCGGTGGTGACC
>NZ_QAJK01000112.1:0-12905 GCF_003852515.1 Variovorax sp. KBW07
ATTCGCACATGGACGCGCTGCTGGTGCACCGCTGATCAACGACCGCTCTGATGTCGCTTGCGCCGGCGGTGTGCTCTGCGTAGCGAAATAAAGGAGGAGCGAAGCGGGGGACATTCGCGGAGCAGAGCACACCGTCGGCGTGAGCGCGCCCTGAACGGCTGCGCCCAGAACGACGCACCCCAAACACCAACCGCTCAACGCGGCGATCAAAAAAACAAGTCTTCATGTCAGTGGGAAGCTTCAGCCAGCTTGGCATCGGGCTTGACGGTACGCAACAACGCCAGCATCTGCGTCTCGATGCGCTTCAGCGCCGCATCGGTCTGGCCTTCGAAACGCAGCACCAGCACCGGCGTGGTGTTCGACGCACGGATCAGGCCGAAACCATCGGGCCAATCAACGCGCAGGCCGTCGATGGTCGACACCTTCGCCGGGGCCGCGAAGCTCGCGTCCTTCACCAGCTTGTCGACCACCGCATGCGGCTCGCCTTCGGCGCAGGCCACGCTCAGTTCCGGTGTCGAAAAGCTCGTGGGCAGTGCGTTCAATACGTCGCTCGCATTCGGGCTCTTGCTCAAAATTTCGAGCAGACGGCAGCCGGCGTACGTGCCATCGTCGAAACCGAACCAGCGCTCCTTGAAGAAGATGTGGCCGCTCATTTCGCCGCCCAACGGCGAATCGATTTCCTTCATCTTCGCCTTGATCAGCGAATGGCCGGTCTTGTAGATCATCGGCACGCCGCCCGCGGCCTCGATGGCCGGGGCCAGGCGCTGCGAGCACTTCACGTCGTACACGATCGTGCCGCCCGGCACGCGCGACAGCACGTCCTGCGCAAACAGCTGCATCTGGCGGTCGGGAAAAATGTTCTGGCCGTCCTTGGTGACGATGCCCAGGCGGTCGCCGTCGCCGTCGAAAGCCAGGCCAAGCTCGGCGTCGCCCGATGCCAGCGCGGCCATCAGGTCCTTCAGGTTCTCGGGCTTGCTCGGGTCGGGGTGGTGGTTGGGAAAGTCGCCATCGACTTCGCTGAACAGCTCCGTCACTTCGCAGCCGATGGCGCGGAAGATGGCCGGCGCCGTGGCGCCCGCGATGCCGTTGCCCGAGTCGACCACGATCTTCATGGGGCGCGCCAGCTTGATGTCGCCGGCAATGCGCTTCACATAGGCATCGGTCACATCGACCTTGCGCACGCTGCCGCCGGGTGCGAGCCTGGCCGTGCCTTCTTCCATGGTCTTGCGCAGGCCCTGGATTTCGTCACCGTAAATGGCGCGGCCGGCCAGCACCATCTTGAAACCGTTGTAGTCCTTCGGGTTGTGGCTGCCCGTGACCTGGATGCCGCTGGTGCACAGCGTGTGGGCCGCGAAGTACAGCATCGGCGTGGTGACGGCGCCCACGTCGATCACCTCGACGCCGGTGGCCACCAGGCCCTTGATCAGTGCCTCGACCAGCGCGGGGCCCGACAGGCGGCCATCGCGCCCCACGGCCACCGACTTTTCGCCCGCGGCACGGGCAGCGCTGCCGAACGCCCTGCCAAGCGCTTCCGCCACCTCGGCATCGAGGGTGGCCGGCACGACGCCGCGAATGTCGTAGGCCTTGAAGATCGACGCGCTGAGCTGCATGAAAGGCGTTTACCTGTTGGATCTGGAACGGGGCATTGTAGGCAACGCTCCGTGCACCCACATGTCCGAAAACGGCCAGTTGAAACGAGTCGAAACCGTATCATTTGCCCATGCCTACCACACACGCCCCCACCGAAGCGCTCGAGAGCGACGCCTGCTACCTGGCGATGAAGACGCACGACGCGCGCTTCGACGGGTCGTTCTTCACCGCCGTGACTTCCACCGGCATCTATTGCCGGCCGGTCTGCCGCGTCAAGCTGCCGCGCCGCGAGAACTGCCGGTTCTTTCGCCACGCGGCACAGGCCGAGGCCGCGGGCTTTCGCCCCTGCCTGCGCTGCCGGCCCGAGCTGGCGCCGCGCGCGGCCAGTTGGTCGACCGAAGACGCTTCGCGCATCCTGGCACTGCAGGCGGCACGCCTGATCGACGAGCCCGATGCGTGGTCTGAAGACGGTCCGGGCGCGGCGCAGATCGCGGCGCGCCTGGGCGTGAGCGACCGCCACCTGCGGCGCATCTTCGAGGCGCAGTTCGGCGTGTCGCCGCTGCAATACCTGCAGACGCGCCGCCTGCTGGCCGCCAAGCAGTTGATTGCCGACACGCGGCTGCCGATGACCCAGGTGGCGCTGGCCAGCGGCTTTGCCAGCGTGCGCCGGTTCAACGCGGCGTTCGTGGAGCACTACGGCCTCAACCCGAGCGCGCTGCGGCGGGCCGGTGGCGCCACCGCCGAGGGCGGCAGCAGCGAAGGCAAGGCCATCGAAGTGCGGCTGGGTTTCCGGCCACCCTACGACACCCACGCAATGCTCGCCTTCTTCGCGCGCCGTGCGCTGCGCGGCGTCGAGCTTGCCTCCACCGCGGACGGCAAGGAGCCCGCCAAGGGCAGCACGCCCACCTACGTGAAGCTGGCCCGCACATTGCGCGTGCAGCAAGGCGCGCAGACGCATGCCGGCTGGCTGCAACTGCGCTTCGACATCGAGCGCGAGCAGATGCTGCTGTCGGTGAGCGATTCGCTCGCGGCCGTGCTGCCCATCGTGATCAGCCGCGCACGCGCCATGTTCGATCTCGACGCCGAGCCCATGGCCATCAACGCGGCGCTGCATGCGGCCTTTCCGCACGGCGACGGCTTGCGCGTGCCGGGCACGGTCGACGGCTTCGAGCTGGCGGTGCGCGCGGTGCTGGGCCAGCAGATCACGGTGGCCGCGGCGCGCACGCTGGGCTCTCGGCTGGTCGAGGCGTTCGGCGACGCCATCGCCACGCCCGTCGAAGGCCTGAACCGGCTGTTTCCCACACCCGCGGCCATTGCGGCGGCGAGCGGCGACGCGCTGGGCCAGCTCGGCATCGTGCGGCAGCGGCAGACCGCGCTGCAGGCCGTTGCCCGCGAGGTCGCGGCCGGCAGGCTGGCCCTGCACGCGGGGGCCGACGTGCCATCGACCATCTCGGCGCTGCAGGAGCTGCCGGGCATCGGTGCCTGGACCGCGCAGTACATCGCCATGCGCGCACTGCGCTGGCCCGACGCCTTTCCGGCCGGCGACGTCGCGCTGCAGAAGGCGCTGGGCGTTACCACCGCCCGCGCGGCCACCGAAGCCTCGCAGGCGTGGCGGCCCTGGCGCGGCTACGCGGTGTTGCGCGCCTGGCACGCGCCCTCCTCACCGTCACCTTCGCCGGCCGCCGAACCCGCGGCCACGGAATCTCCCATCAACATCACAACGGCAGGCCTTGCCGCCTGAAATGTCATGAAGTTCAAGAGCAAAGTCATCTACACCTCGCACATCGACACGCCGCTCGGCGGCATCACCATGGCGGCCACCGACCAGGGCTTGGCCGGCGTCTGGTTCGACCAGCAGCGCCACTGGCCCGACACCGTGGGCTGGATTGCCAAGGACGACCATCCGGCGCTGGTCGAGGCGGCCGCGCAACTGCACGACTACTTCGCCGGCAAGCGCGACAACTTCGACATGAAGCTCGACCTGTCGCACGGCACCGCGTTCCAGCAGAGCGTGTGGCAGCAGTTGCTGGCCATCCCGGCCGGCGCCACCACCAGCTATGGCGCGCTCAGCGTGAACGTGGGCAACCCGGCCGCCGTGCGCGCGGTGGGCGCGGCCGTGGGACGCAACCCGATCAGCGTGATCGTGCCCTGCCACCGCGTGCTGGGTGCGGACGGCTCGCTGACCGGTTACGCTGGCGGGCTCGATCGAAAAACCGCGCTTCTGGAGTTGGAAGGCGCGCTGTAGAACCACCCGAAGAAGATTGACTGAAAGACGCATGACCACAACGAACAACAACACCGTCGTCGCAACACCGGCCGCATCCAGCACCAATGCCTGGCTCATCGACCTGGTGCTGCTCGGAGCGCTCTGGGGCGCGTCTTTTCTCTTCATGCGCATCGGCGCGGCCGAGTTCGGTGCGCTGCCGACGGCCGCCGTGCGGGTGGCGATTGCCGCGCTGTTCCTGTTGCCCATCGCGCTGCTGCGCGGCCAGGGCCCGTCGCTGGCGAAGCACTGGAAAGCCAGCCTTGCGGTCGGCGTCTTCAATTCGGGCATGCCGTTCGCGCTGTTCTGTTTCGCGCTCCTGACCATCAACACCGGGCTGGCGGCCGTGCTCAATGCCACCACGCCGATGTTCGGCGCGCTGGTGGCATGGGCGTGGTTCCGCGAGCGCCCCAACGGCTCGCGCATCGTCGGCCTGGTGATCGGCTTCACCGGCGTGGCCATGCTCGCCAGCCGCAGCGCCGGCCTGCATGCGGGCGCCAGCGGCAACGCGGCGCTGTGGGCCGTGCTGGCCTGCCTGGGCGCCTGCCTCTGCTACGGCATTTCGGCCAGCGCCACGCGGCGCCACCTGACCGGCGTGCCCGCGCTCACCACCGCCACCGGCAGCCAGATCGGCGCCACCCTGTTCCTTGCGCTGCCCGCCATCTGGCTGTGGCCCGCGCAAATGCCCAGCCTGCGTGCCTGGGGCGCGCTGCTGGCGCTGGGCATCGCCTGCACCGGCGTGGCGTACATCCTGTTCTTTCGCCTGATCGAACGCGCCGGCCCTGCCCGCGCGCTGACGGTGACCTTTCTCGTGCCGGTGTTCGCGCTCTTCTACGGCGCCGTGTTCCTGGGCGAGAACATCACGCAATGGATGCTGATCTGCGCGGTGGTGATCGTCTGCGGCGTGGCCTTGTCGACCGGCATCGTGAAGCTGGGCGGCGCGCGCAAGCCCGCGGCCTGAAGACCTGACGGACTGAAAGCTGCCCTCGGTGGCCGGGCCTAGACGGCCCCGGCCACCACGTTCACCGACAACGCCAGCACCAGCATGTTGAAAGCGAACGCCAGCACGCTGTGGAACAGCGTGATGCGCCGCATCTCGCGCGAGGTGGCCTGCACGTCCGACACCTGCGAGGTCATGCCGATCACGTACGAGTAGTACAGGAAGTCGAAGTAGTCCGGGTCGTCCTTGCCCGGGAAGTCGAGCCCGCCATCGGGCGAGCCGCTCTTCTGGTCGATGTAGTAGCGGTGCGCGTAGTGAAACGCGTAGATCGTATGCATCATGAGCCACGACCCCACCAGCGCCACCAGCCCCAGCGCGATGTGCACGGCGCGCTCGATGCCATCCATCTGCCTGACCTGCTGCAGCATCATCGCGATGGCCGTCACGCTGACGCCCACGGCCACCAGCATCGACACCAGGATCACGATGTTGGGCTGGTCCATCGACTGCGCGCGCTCGCGCGTGCGCCGGGCATCGAAGGTTTCCACCAGCCACCACGTCAGCACCATGAAGACCAGCACGCCCGCGCACCAGCCGGCCAGCCCGCGCGCCATGGCGGCCACGGGCCAGGGCATGAGCGCGACCGCGACGCCGACCACGCCTCCATAGAGAAGACGCTGGGGACCGGTGGTGGTGGAAAGGTGTTGGCGCATGCGGCACTGTAGCGCTGCACGCGGCAGTACCCCTCCGTCAAAAACGTCCTACATGCACAGCCGCAGTTCGCGCATGGGAAGCCCCTTGGCCCACTATTAACTTGGGGGTCAACAAAAGGGAGCCACGCCCGGAAGACACATGCGCAACAACGAGAAACGCGCGCAGGTGCCCGAGGCAATTTTTTTGTCTTCTCAAGGATTCCTTTCATGTTGTTGCTTCGCTCCCGCCCCCTCGACCGGGCCTGCCGGCTCGGCGTTTTCGGTGCACTGGGTGCACTGGCCGGTACAGGGTTTCTTTTTGCAGCGGCACCGGCCCATGCCGACCCGTCGCCCGCGCTGGACCGCTTCAGCCTCTCGGTCGGCGCCTTCAGTGCCGACCCCAAGTTCAACGCCTCGGTGAACACGCCCTACGGCTCGCTGCAATCGGGCGACATCAAGCCCGGCCGCGTGACCATGCCGCGCATCTCGGCCGACATGCTCATCGGCGACAGCCAGGGCATTTCGTTCGACTACTACCAGTACAAGCGCGACTACACGGGCGGCGTTGCAAGCAACAACTCGTTCGGAGGCCTCGGCTCCCTGAATGCCTTCGGCAACGCCAGCATCAACACCAAGCTGGACTTCGCCAAGCTCTCGTACAAGTGGTGGCTGGGCACCGGCAACACGGTGTTCGGCCTGGGCGCCGGCGCGGCCTACTACCGCGCGACCCTCGGCGCGAGCGCCACCGCCGTGGTGAACGGGCAGGTCGGCACCTACAGCGAGAGCTCGAGCGACAACGCCATCGCTCCGCTGCTCGAAGTGGGCGTGCGCCACGCCATCACGCCCGACCTGCGGCTGTTCGCCGACGCCTCGGGCGTGTGGAAGAACAACGGCCGCTTCCACGGCAACATCTACAACGCCTCCGCCGGCGTCGAGTGGTTTCCCGTGAAGAACGTGGGCGTGGTGCTGGCCTATGGCGTGACCAACATCGACCTGACACGAGAAAACAACTTTGCCGACACGCGGCTGAAGGTTCGCCTGCAAGGGCCTTCGGCCTTTCTCAAGGCACGCTTCTGACCTTCGGGTGATTTGCGGGGACCAGCGAAGCCGCTGGCTTTCGCACGCGCCTGTGTAGCCACTCTTCGCAAGACGCGGTGCGGCCGCCAGCCTTAGGCTGCGCCCCACACCGAACGAAGAATGGAGACACAGAGCATGCCCAGCGCCAGCCAGAGCCCTTTCCCCGCTGCATCCACCGCACCGGCAGCCCCCGCCTTCGCCCAGCGCATCGCACGCGTTGCGCTGGGCGATGTGATCCACCGCTCCGCGCGCCGCTTCGGCGCGCGCACCGCGCTGGTCGAGGGCGAGCACCGCCTTTCCTACAGCGAGCTCGATGCGGCGTCGAACCGCTTTGCCCATCACCTGCTGGGCCTGGGCCTTGCAAGCGGCGAGCGCGTGGGCATGCTGTGCAACAACTCGATCCAGATGGTGGTCGCCATGCTCGGCATCCAGAAGGCCGGGCTGGTGTGGGTGCCGATCAATACGGCGCTCGCGGCCGATGCCATCGGCTACATCCTGGCGCATGCCGAAGTGCGCCACCTGGTGATCGACACCGCGCTGCATGCCCGGCCCGACCTGCGCCAGTTGATCGATGGCGCCGGCATTGCGCCGCTGCTGTGCGTGCTCGACGGCGACACGCCACCGCCCGGCGTTCCAACGGTGCAGGAGGCCATTGCCCAGGGCCCTTCGACGCTGCCCGGCGTGCCCATCGACAGCGGCCAACTCGCGCTCATCATGTACACCAGCGGCACCACCGGCCGGCAGAAAGGCGTGATGCATTCGCACGCCTCGGTGCACTCGGTGCTGCTGAGCAACATGGTCGAATGGGGCAGCAGCCCCGAGCGGCGCGACGTGTGGAGCAGCGTGCTGCCGCTGTTTCATTGCGGCCAGCACACGGTGCTGATGTCGGCGCTGGCGGTGGGCGGCACGCTGGTCATCTTGCGCGGCTTCGACCCCGGCGCGGTGCTCGGCGCCATCGAGCGCCACAAGATCACGGTGATGGTCGGCCTGCCGATGATGTACGGCGCATTGCTGGCGCACCCGCAGCGCACGGCGCGCGACCTGTCGAGCCTGCGGCTGTGCGTGTATGCGATGGCGCCCATGTCGCGCACGCTGCTGCTGCGCCTGCTCGACGAGTTCTGCCCCAACTTCGCGCTGGTCTCGGGCCAGACCGAGATGTACCCGGGCGCCACCATCTTCGAGGCGGAGGAACAGCGCAAGCGCTTCGGTTCGTACTGGGGCGTGGCCACGCTGGTCAACGAGGTCGCGGTGATGGGCGACGACGGCGAGCTGCTCGGACCCGATCAGGTCGGCGAGATCGTCTTTCGCGGGCCCAACGTGATGCTCGGCTACTACAAGGACCCGGAGGCCACCGCGCATGTGCAGCGCTTCGGCTGGCACCACTCGGGCGACCTGGGCAAGCTCGATGCCGAGGGGCAGCTGATCTTTCTGGACCGGCTGAAGGACATGGTGAAGTCGGGCGGCGAGAACGTGCCGTCGATCAAGGTCGAGGAGGTGCTGCTGCGCCACCCCGCCGTGCTCAATGCGGCCGTGGTGGGGCTGCCGCACGACCACTGGGGCGAGGCGATCACGGCCTTCGTGACGCGCCGGCCCGATGCGCCCGAAGACTTCGACGCGGCGGCGCTCACGGCGCACTGCAAGGCGAACCTCGGCGGCTTCGAGGTGCCGAAGGAAATCATTTTCCTGCCGGCCCTGCCGATGACGTCGACCGGCAAGATCCAGAAGTTCGAGCTGCGAAAGTCGCACCAGTCGCACTACCAGCGCGACTGATGCGACTGACACGACTGAGGCAACGCAGCCGCTAAGGCCGGGGCGGCAGCAGCGCGGCGCGCACTTCCTTCTTCAGCACCTTGCCCACCTTGGAGCGCGGCAGGTCGGCCCACACCTCGATCTGCTTGGGCGCCTTGACGCTGCCAATACGCGCCTTGACGAAGGCCTTGATGTCTTCCGCATCCACCTGCCGGCCGGCATGCAGCTGCAGCACCGCCACCACGCGCTCGCCCCACTTCTCGTCGGGCAGGCCGACGACGGCGCTGTCTTGAATGTCGGGGTGCTGCATCAGCACCTGCTCCACCTCGGCGGAGTAGACGTTGAAGCCGCCCGAGATGATCATGTCCTTGGCACGGTCGACGATGTACAGGAAGCCGTCTGCATCGAGGTAGCCGATGTCGCCCGTGTGGTGCCATCCGTGGCGCGAGGCCTCCTGCGTGGCCTTCGCATCCTTGTAGTAGCCCAGCATCACGAGCGAGCCGCGCACCACGATCTCTCCGCTTTCGCCGGTGGGCAGCAGCACGCCGTCGCCGTTCATCACGCCGACCTGCACCAGCGGGCCGGGCCGCCCCGCCGACGCCAGGCGATGCCGCGCCACCGAGCCGTCGGCGTTGAAGTGCTCGCGCGGCGACATCATCGAGATCATCATCGGCGCCTCGGTCTGGCCAAACAGTTGCGCCATGACCGGGCCGATCTTGTGCAGCGCTTCCTCGAGCCGCGCGACCGACATGGGCGCCGCGCCGTACCAGAAGCATTGCAGCGAATCGAGCCTGGTCGCCGCCAGTTGCGGATGCTGCAGCAGCATGTAGATCAGCGTGGGCGGCAGGAAGGTGTGGGTAATGCCGTGCCGCCCGATCAGTTCGAGAAACTCGCCCAGGTCGGGCTTGGGCATGATCACCACCTGCCCGCCCAGTGCCATCACCGGCAGGCACAGCACGCCGGCCGCATGCGTGAGCGGCGCCAGCGCAAGGTAGGCCGGTCGCCCCTCGAAGGGGTAGCCCATCAGCGTCAAGGCCGACATGGCTTCGAGGTTGCGGCCCGAGAGCATCACGCCCTTGGGCTGGCCGGTGGTGCCGCCGGTGCCGGCGATCATCGCCACGTCGTCGATCACCGGTACATCGATGGGCGCGTCGCCTGCATCGGCCAGCCACTGCTCGAGCGAAGGAGCGAAGGGCATCGGCTTGTCGATGCACACCAGCGTCGTCACCTTCGGCAGGTCGGCGCGCATCTGCTCGACCAGCGGCGCGTAGTTGCTGTGGAAAATCAGGCAACTGCAGTCGAAGGCATCGAGCACGAAGCGGTTCTCGGCCGCCTCGTTGCGCGGGTTGATCGGGCACCACACGGCGGCGGCCCGCGAGAGCCCGAACACGCAGGCGAAGGCCATCGGGTCGTTGCTCGACAGCACCGCCACCTTGCTGCCCGGCGCGATGCCGCTGCGCTGCAGCGCGCGGGCCACGCGGTGGCTGAACCGCTGCACGTCCCCGTACGACAACAGCACGTCGCCCATGCGCAGGCAGGGTGCGGCGGCACCCAGCGAAGCGCCCTTGTCCAGATAGTCGACGAGGCGCATGAGGGTCAGCCCATCCGGGTGAGCATGGGCTCCTGCACCAGTCCGAAGCTGCGCAGCGCGCCGAGCAGCTCGCGGTGCCCGAAGGCCTGGCAACCCGAGGCAAAGCCGGCGCGGCGCGGCGCCTGCTGCAGCAGCGAAGCGGCCGCATAGGCTTGCAGCAAGCCGGTCTGCTTGTAGTTGCAGTTGCCGAAGATCACGCAGTGCACACGGCCCAGCGGACCGGAGGCATGCACCGAATCGACGGACTTGTTGATGCGCGGGTTCTCGCGCGGAGGCATGGTGTTCATCACGCCGGCCGCCGTCTGGGCCAGGGCTGCATAACGGTCTTCTTCGTTCATGCCCTCGGTTGCCTTGAGCGCGGCCGCCACGATCTGCGGCACGCCCAGCATCAGCGGCTTGTTGAAGACCCCGCCGAGCACCTTCACGTTGGCCACGCGCGGATCGCGCTTGAACCACACGGGGTGCGAAGTGCCGCCCCAGGGCAGCGCCAGCGCGGCTTCATGCTGGCCGGGAATCGACAGGTGGTACAGGCCCGCGTCGGGTTGCCATTCGACGTACTCGTTCTGCTCCAGGTAGTAGGCCTTCGACGTGGCCGCATTCACCAGGATGGTCTGGGTCGATGCGATGGTCGGGCTGCCGCCCCAGAACACGGCGATGTCGAGCGTGTCGAGGCCCGGCGTTTCCAGGCACAGCTGTGCCGCGATTTCGCCGGTGGTGTACATCTGCGCCAGGCCGGGAGACAGCAGCAGGCCCGCGGCGGCGAACCTGGCGCCCCACTCCTGCTCGAGCGTGATGAGCCAGTCTTGCTCGCCCGTGGTGTCCGTGTAGTGGCATCCGGCGGCCAGGCAGGCCTGCACGACCTCGGGGCCGAACTTGGCGAAAGGCCCCACCGTGTTGAGCACCACCGAGGCACCGGTGAAGAGCTCGGTGAGCGCCGCCACCGAATGCGCCACTTCCACCACCTCGTAGCTCGCGGTCTCGATGCCGGGCACGTTGGACTTCATCGCCGCTTCGAGTTTTTCCGCGCTGCGGCCCGCCGCAATGAAGGGGATGTTGTACTCGCGCAGGTACTCGCAGATCAGGCGGCCGGTGTAGCCGGAGGCGCCGTAGACGACGACGGGTTTCTTCTTGTTGCTGCTGCTCATGTTGTCTCTCCTTTAATCGATGCTGATTGCTCACATGCCCATGCCGCCGTCCACCGAGAGCCCCGCGCCGGTGATGAACCGGGCGGCGTCGGAGCAGAGGAAGACCACCACGTCGGCCATGTCGCCGATTTCGCCGAGCCGCCCGAGCGGCGTCTGGCCGATCACGTCGCCCACGGCGGCTTCGACGCTGGGCGCAAGCCCCGCGGCCACGATGTCGCTGGCGAGCTTCATGCCCATGTCGGTGGGCACCAACCCCGGGTAGATGCAGTTGACGCGCACGCCGTAGCCCAGCTTGCCGGACTCCATGGCCGCGACGCGCGTTGCGCGGTCGACCGCCGACTTGGTGGCCGAGTAGCCGGCAATGGCGGGGAACGCGATGGTGGCGGCCACCGATGCGATGTTGACCACGGCACCGCCACCGCCCGCGCTGCCGCCGGGCCGCATCGCGCGGAACGCGTGCTTCATGCCGAGCAGCGTGCCGGCCACGTTGACGTCGAGCATGCGGCGCAGGTCGTCGCCATCGACATCGATCACCAGCGAAGTGATCTCGATGCCGGCGTTGTTGACCAGGATGTCGAAACCGCCCAGCTCCTTGACGGTGGTTTCGGTGGCCGAAGCCCAGTCGGCATCTTTGGTGACGTCGAGCGGAACGAAGCCCACCTTCGCCCCGGAGGCGGAGAGCCGCGCGGCGGTGCCGCGGCCCACGTCGGCGAGCACGTCGCCAATCATCACGGATGCGCCGGCCGCCGCCAGCGCTTCGGCAATGCCCGCGCCAATGCCGCGCGCACCACCAGTCACCAGGGCCCGGCGCCCTTTCAAGTCGAACTTGGCCATCACTTGTCTCCTGTAGATATGTTGTGAGATGGAGCGGTCATCCTAGAAATCGACTTGACGTGTGTCAAGTTTTTCTTTGACGAGTGTCAAGATTCCATAAAATCGCATCCAATGCACTCCAGTGCGGGTTCTCCCGCATGCGTGCTATGGTTTGCAACTATCAAGAAACATGGTGCCGGCAGGCATGCGGCACAGCTGAAATGACGACACATCAACGGGTCAAGAAACACGCGGAGCGGGTGCCGAAGGCACGGATCGACAAGTTTTCGGAGCGGCGCGCCGAGCTGGGCGAAGCGGCCCTGACAACGCTGGCGGCGCTGGGCTATGCGCGCACGAGCCTGCGGGAAATCGCGCAAAACTCGGAGTTCTCGCACGGGGTGCTCCACTACTATTTCAGCGACAAGGTCGACCTGATCATCTGCAGCGTGAAGCAGTACAAGGCGCGCTGCGTGAAGCGCTACGACCACGCGGTGGAAAGCGCGACGACGTTCGATGAGCTGATGGACGGGTTCCTGCAAAGCCTGGCGGACACGCTGCGCGACGAAGGCCACGTGCACCGCCTGTGGTACGACCTGCGTTCGCAGGCGCTGTTCGAGGAAGCTTTTCGAACGGACGTGGTGCAGATCGACAAGAGCCTGGAAGACATGATCTGGCGCATCATGAGCCGCTTCGCGGAGCTGTCTGGCGAACAACCTGGCATGTCGCCGCCGGCGACGTATGCGCTGTTCGACGGGCTGTTTCAGCAGGCGTTGCTGAAGCACCTTTCGGGAGACGTCAAGGCGATCGCCGACATGAAGGCGGATGTGCGGCAATCGATCGAGCGGCTGTTCGTTGTGCCTTCCGTGAAGGTGGCTCCTGCGGCTCGCAAGCGTCGGGCCTGAGTCGTTTCCGTCGCGTGATGCGCGACTGCTGTTGTTCGGGGCGGGTGCGGAGTCATTCGGGGCGCGTGCGACTGACACCGGGTGCTCCCCTCCGCGAATGTCCCCCGCTTCGCTCCTCCTTTATTTCGCTGCGGGGAGCACCC
>NZ_QAJK01000112.1:12965-13225 GCF_003852515.1 Variovorax sp. KBW07
CCCTCCGCGAATGTCCCCCGCTTCGCTCCTCCTTTATTTCGCTGCGGGGAGCACCCGGTGCCAGTCGCACGGTGGGCACGCTGCTGGTTATCAGCTGTTGAACCGGTGCTCTGAACTCGCTCGCGCTGGCGGTGTGCTCTGCGCAGCGAAATAAAGGAGGAGCGAAGCGGGGGACATTCGCGGAGCAGAGCACACCGTCGGCGTGGGCGTCGCCCTGAACAAACCCAAACAGCAACGGTACCTACGAAACAGCCTTCAGC
>NZ_QAJK01000113.1 GCF_003852515.1 Variovorax sp. KBW07
TGGTGTACCGCTGATCAACGACCACTCTGATGACGCTCACGCGGATGGTGTGCTCTGCGCAGCGAAATAAAGGAGGAGCGAAGCGGGGGACATTCGCGGAGCAGAGCACACCGTCGGCGTGGGCGTCGCCCTGAACAACGCCCCTCAAACGCGAGGCAAAGAACAAAAGTCATCCTAGTTCTCCCCGAATTTGCGGCGATACAGCACGTCGAACACGACAGCCACGATCAGCACCTGGCCGATGATCACCATGCGCTTACCGATGGGTACGTCGAGCAGCAACATGCCGCTGTCCAGCGACTGCATGATCAGCGCGCCCAGCACCGAGCCGAAGATCGAACCGCTGCCGCCCGCCAGCGCCGTGCCGCCGATGACCGCCGCCGCGATCACGTACAGCTCCATGCCCGTGCCCAACGAATTGGTGCCCGCATTCAGCCGCGCGATCGACACGATGGCCGCGACGGTGACCAGCACCGCCAGCAACGCGAACAGCATCAGCGTCACCCGCTTCACCGGAATGCCCACCAGCGCCGCTGCATCGGGGTTGCCGCCCATCGCGAACACGTAGCGGCCGAAGCGCGTGCGGTGCACGATGAACGACAGCACGATCGCCACCACGGCCCAGATCAGCACCGGAATCGGGATGCCCTGCGGCTCGCTCTTGGACGAGATCTGGTAGTTGTTCATGACCGCCGCAAAGCCGAACACCACCGCCACCGGCACCGCCGTCAGCAGCACGTCGAGCCACAGCGCCTCGGTCGGCATGTCGTAGCGCTGGCGTGCGCGGCGCTTTTGCACCATGCGGCCGAACAGCACCAACGCCACCAGCGCCGCGAGCACCCAGCTTGCCGTGGTGCCGATGCCGCCGTCGTAGCCGCCGCCCAGGCGCTGGAAGAATTCGTCGTTCACCGGTTGCGTCTTGCCGTCGGCCACCAGAAAGGCCGCGCCGCGGAACGACATGAGGCCACCCAGCGTGACCACGAACGACGGCACGCCGAGCACGGCGGTCAGCCAGCCCTGGTAGATCGACACCAGCAGCGCCACCGCGAGCCCCGCGAGGCAGGCCGTGGGCCACGACCAGCCCGAGGTGTATTGCAGGTAGGCGATGAGCACGCCGACAAAGCCCATGACCGATCCGACCGACAGGTCGATGTGGCGTGCCACGATGATCAGCACCATGACGGTCGACACGATGCCGACCACGGCCGTCTGCTGCGCGACGTTGTACAGGTTTTCGGGCGACAGAAACACGCCGCCCGACATGACGCTGAAGACCACGGCCATGGCCACCAGCAGCAGGCACATCAGGATCAGCCGCAGGTCGATGCCGGTGCGGCGCCACCAGCCCGGAGTTTCATTGCTCATTGACAGGTCCCCCTAGAAACAGGAGCGCGGCCTTGCCCGAGCCGGCCTCGTGAAACGGGGCGGCTGGACACGGTGTGGCGCGGATTGAAGACTGACCGGCTGGCGAGCGGCTTGCGTCCGCTCGTTCATTCATTCACTCAGCCGGTAGTCACTGGCTTGCGTGCTGGCTTACTTGCAGGCCGCGGGTGCGCTGGCACCCGTCGCGCCCTTGCAGAGCTCGTCCTTCTTGATCCAGCCAGCCTTGACGATCACGTCGAGGTTGTCGCGCGTGATCGGCACGGGCGTCAGCAGGCGCGACGACAGCGAGATCTTCTTGGCACCACCGGCCCACGGCGCGGCCTTGTCGACCGGCTTGCCGGCGGCGAGCGCCACGGCGGCGGAGGCGGCTTCGCGGCCGAGTTCGCGCGAGTCTTTCCAGATGGTGGCGGTCTGCGTGCCGAGCGCGATGCGGTTGAGCGCGGCAAAGTCGGCGTCCTGGCCCGACACCGGAATGCCGCGCAGGCCCTTGGCCGTGAGCGCCGCGACGGCGCCGCCGGCCGTGCCGTCGTTGGCAGCCACCACGGCATCGACCTTGTTGCCGTTCTTGGTGAGGATCTGCTCCATGTTCTTCTGCGCGACCTCGGGCTTCCAGCCTTCGGTGTATTCGTCGCCGACGATCTTGATGTCGCCCTTCTTGATGGCGTCCGCCAGCACCTCTTGCTGGCCGGCGCGCAGGAAGTCGGCGTTGGGGTCGCTCGGCGAGCCCTTGATGATCACGTAGTTGCCCTTGGGCTTGACCTTCAGCACCTCGCGCGCCTCCATGCGGCCGACCTCGACGTTGTCGAAGGTGATGTAGAAGACGCCGGGCGCCTCGATCAGCCGGTCGTAAGCCACCACGGGCACCTTCTGGCGCGTGGCCTTGGTCACGGCGGGCAGGATGGCGTCCTTGTCCATCGCCAGCACGATGAGCGCCTTGGCGCCCTTGGACATCAGGCCCTCGATGTCGCCGAGCTGCTTCTCGGGCGAGCCGCCCGCATCGGCACTGATGTACTTGGCACCGAGCTTCTCGAGCTGGGCCTTGATCGCTGCTTCGTCGGTCTTCCAGCGTTCTTCCTGGAAGTTGGACCAGCTCACGCCGACCACGGTCTGCGCCAGCGCGCCCACGGCCGTGAGACCGAAAGCCATGGCGGCCAGGGTGTGTTTCAGTTGCATCGATGTCTCTCCAGTGTTGGTGCGCCCGACAAGAAAAGCCGTGTAAGAAATTAGTTAGTTTGAAGGGCGAACTAACTATCCCATTGCCGCCATGGGCTTGGCATCCGGGAATTCCCGGACGGTGCGAAGGGCGAAACCGGCGGGCGGGCAAAGTGCCGGCCGCGCCGCTTTCAACGGGTCTCGCGGGGTCGGATCAGTGCGCCTCGGAAGCGACCGCTGGCGGTGGCGATGGCGGTGCGCTCGCGGGGCGCAACCAGCCGAGCGTGCCGCCCGACACGGTCCACCGGCCTTGCGTGGTGTCCATGGCAAAGCGCGCGCGGCTGTCCGCGAACGGGCCCGGGTTCTGCTGGACGATCTCGACCTCGCGATCGGTCACGCCGGCCACGATGGCGACGTGACCGTAGGGGTTGAAGAGCGTGGGCGCAAACACGATCAGGTCGTCGATGCGCGGCTTCTCGGACTGCCCGTTGCGGTACTGCACGAGCGCGCGCTTGCCGTTCAGCGCGCCCTGCGCCGCCCGCGGATCGAAGAAGTCGCGGGCATGGCCATAGGGGTCGGGCATGCGATGGCTGAAGCGCTCGAAGTAGTAGCGTTTGACGAACTCCACGCACTGGTACTTGATGCCCAGGTTGTAGCCGTCGCGGTACAGGTTGCGGCCCTCGGAGTTGTTCACGCCGCCGTTGTAGAAGACCTTGACGCCGTTGAACTCGTCGACCACCGCGCCGACTTCGCGTGTCGGGTTGAGGTTGAAGTAGGTCACGCCCCAGTAGCCGGCAACGGCCAGGCCCGCGAGCGCGGCCATGGCGATGGCGGTGCGGAGCCAGTTCATTGCGCCTCGCATGCGCTGGCCGGCGCCATGGCGTGCGTGCGTCGATCGGGTGAAGAAGCGGAAGCGGGAAACGGGAAGCGCATGGAAACGAGCGGGCGGGTGGCAAGAGCGAAGGAGGCTACCCGAAGATGCGCGGTCGCCAACTCAGCCGCCAGTGCCGAAAGTCATCCGCCGTTGCTGCTGCCGTCGTCGAACGGCGCGGGCTCGCCGCCCGCGCCACGCCGCACGTTCAATCGATCAGCTGCGTCTTGATCGCGTAGTAGGTCAGGTCGCTGTTGGTGGAGAGATTCATCTTCTCCATGAGCCGCGTGCGGTAGGTGCTGATGGTCTTCACCGACAGCGACAGCGCCTCGCCGATGCTGCCCACCGACTCGCCCTTGGCCAGCTTCAGGAACACCTGGAACTCGCGCTCCGACAGGTGCTTGTGCGGCGGCGCGCTGTCCTTGCGTTCCAGCTGGCCCGCCAGCAGCTCGGCGACCGAGGCCGAGATGTAGCGGCGCCCCAGCGCGACGGTGCGGATGGCCTTGGCGATTTCTTCCGGCTCGCATTCCTTGTTGAGGTAGCCCGAGGCGCCCTGGCGGATCAGGTTGACCGCGTAGTGCTCTTCGGGATAGCCGCTCAGGATAAGCACGCCGAGGTCCGGCGCCTTGGCGCGCACCATGGCGAGCGCGTCGATGCCGCTCTGGCCGGGCATGGACAGGTCCATCACCAGCACGTCCATTTCGGCGGTGCGCACGAGGTCGATGGCTTCGCGGCCGGTGCCGGCTTCGCCGACGACCCGGAAGTCGACAAAGGTTGAGAAGAAGGCCTTCAGGCCCGTGCGGACGACGGCGTGGTCGTCAACGATGCCGATTTTGATCATGGACAGGTGCTCCGGGCAGATTCATGGACGCTAGAAGCGGGGGAGTGCAGGACGATGCCACACGCATTCGCCAATCGGGCGGCGCGCAAGCGGGTCGGGCTGTTGTCCTGCAAGGGAATGCTGGCTCGTCTTTCGGCGGTGTAGGCCTACCGCGCGCCCACGCTCGCCGCCACATGCCGGCATCAGCGGAATGCGGCATGCTGCGGCCCATTGAACCTGGAGAAAAAAGTGAAGCATTCGAATCCCCCCGCGTTGCACGCACCGACCGGCTACAGCCATGTGGTGGAGGTCGTCGCGCGCCGCACGCTCTACGTGTCGGGCCAGATCGCGCTGGACGTTGAAGGCCGCCTGGTCGGACCGGACGACATGGAACGGCAGGCGACGCAGGTGTTCGAAAACCTGCGCACCGCGCTCGCGGCCAGCGACGCCAGTCTGGGCGACGTGGTGAAGCTCACGGTGTTCCTGACCGACGTGTCCCAGCTCGCGGCGTTCCGCACGGCAAGAGACAGGTTCTTCTCGGCGCCGCTGCCCGCATGCAGCCTGGTGGAAGTGTCGAAGCTCGCGCGGCCCGACCTGTTGATCGAAGTCGAGGCGGTGGCCGTCACCGAGTAGCGGATTCGCGCAACGGATTCGCCGCGCACCGCGTCCCAGGGAAAACTCTGGGGACAGTTCTGGCACAAGGCCCTGGTTGTCCACAGTCGAAGCCGCCGCTGGCGAGTTGTTCTTTTTTCCGGTACACGGCGAGAGCACGGGTGCGCACAGTGACGCAGGCATGACAAGTCGTTGTCAGCCAAGGGAAAAAGCGGGCTGTCCACAGGAGGGGTTTACCCTTATCTACTACTACTATATTAATTAAGAAGAATAAATAAAGAAGAAGCGCGAAGCCGCTGCGCGCGACGAAGCACCTCCGGGCACCAACAACCCGGCACGGCGCGCCGGGTAAGCCCGATGAGCCGATTCCCTCTCGCTTGATACGATTTTTCTCTGAACGCCAGCTTCAAGAGCGTTGGAGACAAGATGGACCCGAGCATTCCAGGCAGCGCCGGCGAGGCGCTGTACCGCACCATGGTGCGCATCCGCGCGTTCGAGAACGCCGCCGAAACGGCCAGCCAGGGCGGCGTGAGCGCCTATGGCCAGCAGGCCGCCGGCGCCGCCAAGGTGCGCGGGCCGCTGCACCTCTCGACCGGACAGGAAGCGGTGCCAGCGGGCGTTTGCGCGCACCTGCGCACCAGCGACTACCTCACCTCCACCCACCGCGGCCACGGCCACACGCTGGCCAAGGGCGCCGACCTCGCGCGGATGATGTGCGAGCTGTTCGGCAAGGCCACCGGCTTCAACGGCGGCAAGGGCGGCTCGATGCACATCGCGGACTTCTCGGTCGGCATGCTGGGCGCCAACGGCGTGGTCGCGGCTGGCCTGCCGATTGCCGTCGGCGCGGCGCATGCGCAGAAGCTGCTCAAGAAAAATGGCGACATCACGGTCTGCTTCTTCGGCGACGGCGCCATCAACCGCGGGCCTTTTCTCGAAGCGCTGAACTGGGCGCGCGTGTACGACCTGCCGGTGCTCTTCGTGTGCGAAGACAACCGCTGGAGCGCGACCACCGCGAGCGGACCGATGACGGCCGGCGACGGTGCTTCGGCGCGCGCCGCGTCGATGGACATCGCGGCCACGCAGGTCGATGGCAACGATGTGTTCGCGGTGCACGAAGCCGCCGCGCGGCTGGTGGGCGAGGTGCGCGCCGGCGGCGGGCCGCGCCTGCTGCATGCGCTGACCTACCGGGTGAAGGGCCACGTGTCGGTCGACCTCGCGGCCTACCGCGACGCGGCGGAACTGGCGGCCGCGCTGGAAACCGACCCGATCGCGCGGGCACGCGGCCGGCTGCTGTCGAGCGGCATCGCCGCCGCCACGCTGGACGCCATCGAGAACGCGACGCGCGACGAAGTCGACACCGCGCTCGCGGTGGCCGACGCCGCGCCCTGGCCCGACGCCAGTGCCGCCTTCACCGACGTGCAAACCACCGGAGCGGGGCAATGGCACTGATGTCACCGACGAACGAGATGAGCTATTCCGAGGCCGCGGTGCTCGCGATCCGGCGCGAAATGGAGGCCGATGCGCGCGTGGTCGTGCTGGGCGAAGACGTGGGCCGCGGCGGCATCTTCGGCCAGTACAAGGGACTGCAGCAGGCCTTTGGCACCGAACGCGTGATCGACACGCCGATCAGCGAGGCCGCGATCATGGGCGCCGGCGTGGGCATGGCGCTGGCGGGGTTGCGGCCGGTGGTCGAGATGCGCGTGGTCGACTTCGCGCTGTGCGGCATGGACGAGCTGGTGAACCAGGCCGCCAAGAACCGCTTCATGTTCGGCGGCCAGGGCCGCGTGCCGCTGGTGGCGCGCATGCCGGGCGGCATCTGGGATGCGTCGGCGGCGCAGCATTCGCAATCGCTCGAAGCCTGGTTCGCGCACCTGCCGGGCGTGGTGGTGGTGAGCCCGTCGACACCGCAGGACAACTACGGCCTGCTGCGCGCCGCGCTGCAGTGCGGCGACCCGGTGGTCTACATCGAGCACAAGACGCTGTGGGGCCTGCGCGGCGAGGTCGATGAAGACATTGCCGTGCCGCTCGGCAAGGCCGCACGGGTGCGCGAGGGCAACGCGCTCACGCTGGTGAGCTGGAGCCGGCAGATGCAGGCCTGCGCCGCCGCGTGCGATGCGCTGGCGGCCGAAGGCATTGCGGTCGACCTGATCGACCTGCGCACGCTGTGGCCATGGGACCGCGAGACGGTGTTGTCGTCGTGCGCGCGCACGGGTCGGCTGCTGGTGGTGCACGAGGCGGTGCAGGCGGCGGGCTTCGGTGCCGAGATCGCAGCCAGCGCCGCGGAGGCCACGGGCTGCCGCGTGGCACGGCTGGGCGCGCCTCGCATTCCGGTCGGCTATGCGCCGGTGCTGGAAGCGCAGTCACGCATCGGCACGGAGGCCATCGTGGCCGCGGCGAAAAAACTGCTCGGCTGACGACCCATACGACACCGCGCCATGGACCCGCTGTTCTTCAAGCTGGTGCGGGTGGTCAACCTCACGGCGCGGCCGTTTCATGAACGCGTGGGCCGCGAACACCAGCTCACGCTGAACGAGTGGCGCACGCTGGCGGTGCTCGCCACGCAGCCGGGGCTGACGGGCACGCAGGTCGCCGACCTCACCGGCCTGGACAAGATGGCGGTGAGCCGCGCGCTGGCGGGCCTGAAGCGCCACAAGCGTGTGCAGCGCCGGGGCGACCCGACCGACCAGCGCTGCAGCCGGCTCTACCTCACGGCCGCCGGCAAGGCGCTGCATGCCACCGTCGACGTGCTCGGCCGGGCGCGCGAGGCCGAGCTGTTCGCGGGCGTCGATGCGGAAGAACTGGCCCGCATGAGCGCCACGCTGGACACGCTGATTCGGGCGGTGGAACGCGTGTCCGACGGCGCCGCGCCGGAGTCCGGACAAGCCGGCGATCAGACCGTGTAGCCGCCGTCCACGCTCAGGCTGGCGCCGGTGACGAAGCCGCCATCGGGGCCCACGAGGTAGGCGACCATGCCGGCGATTTCTTCGGCGCGGCCATGGCGCGGCAGCACCATCACGTCGTGCATGGAAGCGGCGCGCGGACCGGTGGCGGGGTTCATGTCGGTATCGACCGGGCCCGGCTGCACGTTGTTCACCGTGATGCCGCGCGCGCCCAGGTCGCGCGCCAGGCCGCGCGTGAGGCCGACGATGGCGGCCTTGCTCATCGCGTAGACGCTGGCGCCCGCGTCCAGCACGCGCTCGGCGTTGATGCTGCCGATGTTGACGATGCGCCCGCCGTCGCCCATGAGGCGCGCGGCGGCCTGCGCGGCCACGAACACGGCGCGCACGTTGACGTCGATGGTGCGGTCGAAGTCCGCGAGCGGGAAGGTGCCGAGATCGCCGCCGAGATAGACGCCGGCGTTGTTCACCAGGATGTCGAGCCGGTCGAAGGCGCTCGCGCCCTGTGCAATGGCGGCCGACAGCGCGGCGGCATCGCCGGCGTCGGCGCGGATGGCCAATGCCCGGCCGCCGGCCGCCTTGATTTCGGCGACCAGCTTTTCGGCTTCAGCCTGCGCGCTGACGTAAGTGAAGGCCACGGCGGCGCCGTCGCGTGCCAGCCGGCGAACGATGGCCGCGCCGATGCCGCGCGAGCCGCCGGTGACGAAGGCGGCCTTGCCGGCCAGAACAGCGGCGGCGGAAGAAGAAGACGAGGAAGAGGAAACGTTGGAAGCCATGATTTTTCCGATCGGTGTGTGGAGGAATGACTTCAGTGTCGGGATTCCATTCCCTTTGCGGTAGCCATCAATTGGCGCAATGAATTTCAACCAAAAGTTGAAGATGAGTTGGAAAATGCGCCCATGGAACCGCTCAATCACCTCGAATCCTTCGTGCAGAGCGCGGAAGGCGGCAGCTTCTCGACCGCCGCGCGGCGGCTGGGCCTCACGCCCGCGGCCGTCAGCAAGAATGTGGCGCGGCTCGAAGCGCGGCTCGGCATGCGGCTGTTCCAACGCAGCACGCGGCGCCTCACGCTGACCGAAGGCGGCGAGCGCTTCCTGGCGCAGATCGGCCCCGCCCTGGCCACGCTGCAAGCGGCGGTGGCCGGCGTCGACACCGACGACGGCCAGCCCACCGGCACGCTGAAGGTGAGCATGGGCCAGGCCTTCGGACGCGAGCACGTGCTGCCGATGATGGGCGACTTCCTCACGCGCTACCCGGGCATCGTGCCGGACTGGCATTTCGACAACCAGCAGGTCGACCTGGTGGGCGAAGGCTTCGACGCGGCCATCGGCGGCGGCATCGAGCTGTCGGCCGGGCTGGTGGCGCGCGAGCTGTCGCGCATCCACGTGGTGGCGGTGGCCGCGCCGGCGTACCTGAAGGGCCGCGCGATGCCCGTGCGGCCCGCCGACCTGGCCGCGCTCGACACGCTGCTGCGCCGTTCTTCGCCCACCGGCCGGCTGCGCAGCTGGACCTTGCGGCACAGGAAGAGCGGCGAAGAAGCCACGGTCGACCTGCCGCGGCCGCGCGCGATCTTCAACGACCCCGAGGCCATTGCCCATGCGGCGCTGATGGGGCTGGGCGCGGCGATGCTCCCGATGCCTTTCGTGGAGCGCGGCCTGCGCAGCGGCGAGCTGGTGCGGCTGCTGCCCGAGTGGCACCAGGAAACGGGCGCGGTGTGGCTCTACTACCCGAGCAAGAAGCTGCTGCCGCCGAAGACGCGGGTGTTCATCGACTTCGTGCTGGCGCGCTTTCGCGACGAGCACTTCGCGCAGCGGATGCAGGTGGCCTGACCCGCGGCCCTGCGGGGTTTTTACTCGCGACGCGCGCGGCGTCCGCCTGTACAAACGCGCGCATGACTTCTTTCTCTTCTCTCTCTTTTTCCAATCGCCGGACCCTGCTCGCGGCCTCGGTGGCCACGGCCCTCACCCTGATGGCCGCCCCTTCGTGGGCCCAGGGCACCTGGCCGACCAAGCCGGTGCGCATCGTCGTGCCGTTCGCGGCCGGCGGCACCACCGACATCCTGGCGCGCGCCGTGGCGCCCGAGCTGTCGAAGGCCTTCGGCCAGCAGTTCATCGTCGACAACCGCGCGGGTGCCGGCGGCAACGTGGGCGCCGAGATCGTGGCGCGCGCGCCGAACGACGGCTACACGCTGCTGATGGGCACGGTGGGCACGCACGGCATCAACCGCGCGCTGTACCCCAAGCTGCCCTTCGACCCGATCAAGGACTTCGTGCCGATCACGCTGGTGGCCGCGGTGCCGAACGTGATGGAAATGAACGCCGAAAAAGCGAAGGCGCTGAACATCCGCAACGTGCAGGACTTCATCAAGTACGCCAAGGCCAACCCCGGCAAGCTGAACATGGCGTCGAGCGGCAGCGGCACCTCGATCCACCTGGCGGGCGAGCTGTTCAAGAGCATGACGGGCACGTTCATGGCGCACATTCCGTACAAGGGCTCGGGCCCGGCGCTGCTGGACATGGTGGGCGGCAACGCCGACGTCATGTATGACAACCTGCCCTCGTCGATGGCGCAGATCAAGGCCGGCAAGCTGACGGCGCTGGCCGTGACCAGCGCGCAGCGCTCGCCGGCGCTGCCCGACGTTCCGACGGTGGAAGAAGTGGGCGGCCCCACGCTCAAGGGCTATGAAGCCAGCTCGTGGTTCGGACTGCTGGCACCGGCCGGCACCTCGCCCGAGATCGTGAACCGCATCCAGCAGGAAGTGGCCAAGTCGCTCGGCACGCCGGCCATCAAGGAAAAGATGCTTGCCCAGGGTGCGATCCCGAGCGGCAATTCACCGGCCGACTTCACGAAGCTGATTGCCAGCGAACACGTGAAGTGGGCGAAGGTGGTGAAAGACTCGGGCGCGAAGGTCGACTGAAGAAAAACCGGGGGCCTGGCCTCAGGTCTTCCAGGTCACGTCCTTCTTTTCGGCCAGCGAATCCTTGAGCATGTGAAGCAGGGGCGCTGCACGCTGGTGCAGTCCTACATGTTGCTTCTCGGCGTCGGCGGCATGGCCTTCGACCGCGTAGTCGTCGTTGTTGTGGGCGTTGCTGCCCTCGCGGGCCAGCGCCGCTTCGAGGGCGGAGATGGCGCCGGGAATCTGCTCGACCGTGATGATGCCTTGCGGCGCCGCCGACTTGCCGACGATGTCGAGCAGTTGGCGCGCATGCACTTCGAGCATCACGAAATCAGGGGAGGCCCGGGACTGGAATCGATAGAGCATGGTTTTTTTCACTCACTTGTAGATGTAGTCACGGGCAAAAGGGTACACCGATTGCGCGCCGCGCAAAACGCCATGCTCGACCTTGCCGTCGGGCTTGGTGGAAAGCATCTGGTGAAGCGAGATCCAGCCCTGCTCGAAGCTCATGGCCGAGCCCGCAAGGTACAGGCGGTAGGCGCGCAGCACGCGCTCGGCGTTCTCGCCGCCCTGCCGGCCGCCGCTGCGCTGCAGCACTTCGAGCGCCGTGCCCAGCTGTGCCTCGAGCGCGTCCGACCAGGCCCAGAGCGTGCGCGCGTAGTGCGGCCGCAGGCTCTCGGTGTCGACCATCTCCAGGCCGGCCGCCGCGGTTTCGCGCAGCACGTGCGTCACGTGCAGAAGCTCGCCGCCGGGGAAGATGTATTTTTCGATGAAGTCGCCCATGCCCGCGCCCAGCTGGCGGTAGTTGAGCTCGCCCGAGGTAATGCCGTGGTTCATGACCAGGCCGCCGGGCTTGAGCAGCGAATGGATCTTGCGGAAGTAGGTCGGCATGTTGGCCGCGCCCACGTGCTCGAACATGCCGACCGACGATATCTTGTCGAAGGGCTGGTCGGCCGACAGCTCGCGGTAGTCGCGCAGCTCGACGCGCACGCGGCCCTGTAGGCCTTTTTCCTCAATCAGCCGCTGCACGTGCGCGTGCTGGTTCTTCGAGAGCGTGATGCCGGTCGCATCCACGCCGTAGTGCTCGGCCGCCCACAGCAGCAGCGCGCCCCAGCCGGAGCCGATGTCCAGGTAGCGCTCGCCGGGCTGCAGCATGAGCTTGCGGCAGATGTGGTCGAGCTTGGCTTCCTGCGCCTGCGCCAGCGTGAGCTCGGGCGTGCGGAAATAGGCGCACGAATAGACCCGCCGGGGGTCGAGCCACAGCGCATAGAAGTCGTCGGAAACGTCGTAGTGGAACTCGATCTGCGCCGCGTCCTTGCGCAGCGAATGCGAGCCATGCGACTTGGCCAGGTGCTGCAGGCGGCTCCACCAGCTGGTGTCGGTTTCGGCGGGGTTGCCGGGCAGCATGCCGACGGTGGCATCGATCAGGTCGCGCATGGCGCCCTCGATCTGCACCTTGCCTTCCACGTAGGCCTCGCCGATGGCGCCGACCTGCCGGGCGGCCAGCTTGGCCAGTACCGCCCACTCCTTGAAGGCCAGCGTGACGCGGGCCCCCGCCTGGGCAACACGCCGGCCATCTGGCAACTCCAGCGCGATGGGAACAGGCAGCGAAGCCAGCTGCGACTCGATCTTGGGTATCAAGTTTTGCATGGGGCCCATGGTATTGATTTTTACAAGGCTTTGCATCCCTGTGCGCGAGGCCCGTCGCGGGCGGTTACGAAACCTGGATTGACAGCAGATTGTTTATGCCTAAACTATTCAACCATGAACAGCCTCAGTCCAGCCCTCTCCGCTCCCGCTTCGGACCTCCAGCGCATCCTGTGCATCGGTGGCGGCCCGGCGGGCCTGTACTTCGCCCTGTTGATGAAGGCGCGCAACCCGGCGCTGCAGATCACGGTGGTCGAACGCAACCGCCCCTTCGACACCTTCGGCTGGGGCGTGGTGCTGAGCGACCAGACACTGGGCAACCTGCGCACCGCCGACGCCGAGACCGCGGCGCTGATCGGCAATGAGTTCCACCACTGGGACGACATCCAGGTGTTCTTCAAGGGCCGCCAGGTGCGCTCGGGCGGCCACGGCTTCTGCGGCATCGGCCGCAAGCGCCTGCTGAACATCCTGCAGGAACGCTGCCTCGCGCTGGGCGTCGACCTGGTGTTCGAGACCGACGCCACCGACGACCAGGCGATTGCCGCGAAGTACAACGCCGACCTGGTGATTGCCAGCGACGGCCTGAACAGCCGCATCCGCCAGCGCTACGCCGAGGTGTTCAAGCCCGACGTCGACCTGCGCGAGTGCCGCTTCGTGTGGCTGGGCACGAACCAGACTTTCGACGCCTTCACCTTCGCCTTCGAACAGACCGAGCACGGCTGGTTCCAGGCGCATGCCTACCAGTTCGACGACAAGACATCGACCTTCATCGTCGAGACGCCCGAGGCCGTGTGGAAGGCCCATGGCCTGGACCAGATGGAGCAGGCCGAGGCCATTGCCTTCTGCGAAAAGCTGTTCGCCAGGTACCTGGGCGGCCACTCGCTGATCAGCAACGCCACGCACCTGCGCGGCTCGGCCAACTGGATCCGTTTTCCGCGCGTGGTGTGCGAGCGCTGGACGCACCGCATCGACGTCGAAGGCCGCTCGGTGCCCGTGGTGCTGATGGGCGACGCGGCGCACACGGCGCACTTCTCGATCGGCTCGGGCACCAAGCTCGCACTGGAAGACGCCATCGACCTTGCGAACGAATTCGAACAAGGCGGCACCGTCGACCATGTGCTCGAAGGCTACGAGGCGCGCCGCAGCGTCGAGGTGCTGAAGATCCAGAACGCCGCGCGCAACTCGACCGAATGGTTCGAGAACGTGCCGCGCTACACGGGCATGCAGATCGAGCAGTTCGCCTATTCGCTGCTCACGCGCTCGCAACGCATCAGCCACGAGAACCTGCGCGTGCGCGACACGCAATGGCTCGGCGGCTACGAACAATGGCTGGCCGGCGGCAAGGCGATGGCGCCGATGCTCATGCCGTACAAGGTGCGCGGCCTCACGCTGAAGAACCGCATCCTGGTGTCGCCGATGGCCACCTACAGCGCGGTCGATGGCGTGCCGCAAGACTTCCTGCTGGTGCACCTGGGCGCACGCGCGCTCGGCGGCGCCGCGATGGTGTTCGTCGAAATGACGAGCCCAACGCCCGAAGGCCGCATCACGCCGGCCTGCACCGGCCTGTACAACGACACGCAGCAGGCGGCGTTCAAGCGCATCGTCGATTTCGTGCACAGCCAGTCGAGCGCGAAGATCGCGATGCAGCTCGGCCACAGCGGGCCCAAGGGCTCCACGCGCGTGGGCTGGGAAGGCACCGACGAACCGCTCGAAACCGGCAACTGGCCGCTGCTGGGCGCCAGCGCGCTGCCCTACGGTGAACAGAACCAGCTGCCGGCCGCGATCACGCGCGCCGAGATGGACACGCTGCGCGACCAGTTCGTCGACTCCACCCGCCGCGCCGTCGCGTGCGGCTTCGATTGGCTCGAACTGCACTGTGCCCACGGCTACCTGTTGTCGGCCTTCATCAGCCCGCTCACGAACCAGCGCACCGACGAATACGGCGGCGACATCGAAGCGCGCTGCCGCTATCCGCTCGAAGTGTTCCGCGCCATGCGCGCCGTGTGGCCGCAAGACAAGCCGATGAGCGTGCGCATCTCTGCGCACGACTGGGCGCCAGGTGGCAACACCGACGCCGATGCGGTGGTGGTGGCCAGGCTCTTCAAGGAGGCCGGCGCCGACTTCATCGACGTGTCGTCCGGCCAGACCACGCGCGCCGCCAAGCCCATCTACGGCCGCATGTACCAGACGCCGTTCTCGGACCGCATCCGCAACGAGGTCGGCATCTCGACCATCGCCGTGGGCGCGATCACCGACGCCGACCAGGCCAACAGCATCATCGCGGCGGGCCGCGCCGACCTGTGCGCCATTGCGCGCCCGCACCTCGCCGACCCCGCATGGACGCTGCACGAAGCCGCCAAGCTGCAGAGCCGCGACGTCGACTGGCCGAAGCAGTACCTGAGCGGCCGCGACCAGATGTACCGCGAGATCGCCAAGCAGCAGCAGATTGCCGCTGCGGCGAACGCTGCGCTGGCGGCGCAGAACACCGAGGAGACACACTGACATGGACCTCGAAGCGCGCGCGCACAGCGAACACCCCGAAGCCCTGCGGCTCTGGCTGCGGCTGCTCACCTGCACACAACTCATCGAAAAACAGGTGCGCAACGAACTGCGCTCGCAGTTCACGACCACGCTGCCGCGCTTCGACCTGATGTCGCAGCTCGAGCGTTCGCCCGACGGGCTGAAGATGAACGAGCTCTCGCGCCGGATGATGGTCACGGGCGGCAACGTCACCGGCATCACCGACCAGCTGGTGACCGAAGGGCTGGTGGAGCGCATCAACGTCGAGGGCGACCGCCGCGCCTGGCGCGTGCGCCTCACGCCGCGCGGGCGCAAGCTCTTCAACGAGATGGCGCAGCAGCATGAAGACTGGATCGTCGAGGCCTTCGCGGGCCTCAACAGCAAGGAGATCGCGCAGCTGCACAAGCTGCTCGGCAAGGTCAAGCAACACTCACACAGCCAACTACTGGCGGAGGCCGAATGAAGCATTACATCGGTGCGGGCAATCCCATGCGCGCGCAATTCGAGGCAAAGGCTGCCTACAAGGCCGAACACTTCGCATGGAGCTACGAAGCTGGCGTCGGCACCATCACGCTGAACCGGCCCGAGCGCAAGAACCCGCTCACTTTCGATTCGTACGCGGAGCTGCGCGACCTGTTTCGCGCACTGAACTACGCCACCGACGTGAAGGCCATCGTGGTCACCGGCGCTGGCGGCAACTTCTGCTCGGGTGGCGACGTGCACGAGATCATCGGCCCGCTCACCGGCATGCGCATGCCCGAGCTGCTCGAGTTCACGCGCATGACGGGCGACCTGGTGAAAGCCATTCGCGCATGCCCGCAGCCGATCGTCGGTGCCATCGACGGCGTGTGCGCCGGTGCGGGCGCGATGATCGCGCTGGCCTGCGACCTGCGCTACGGCTCGCCCGCCACGCGCACCGCCTTCCTCTTCACGCGTGTCGGCCTGGCCGGCGCGGACATGGGCGCCTGCGCACTGCTGCCGCGCGTGATCGGCCAGGGCCGTGCGTCGGAACTGCTGTTCACCGGCCGCGCGATGACGGCGCAAGAGGGCCATGCCTGGGGCTTCTTCAACGCACTGCACGAAAGCGATGCGCTGCTTGAGGCTGCCACCAAGGTGGCGCGCGAACTGGCCGAAGGCCCGAGCTTCGCGCACGGCATGACCAAGACCATGCTGTCGCAGGAATGGTCGATGACCATCGACCAGGCCATCGAAGCCGAAGCCCAGGCGCAGGCCATCTGCATGCAGACCGAAGATTTCAAGCGTGCGTACGAAGCCTTCGCGGCCAAGCGCAAGCCTGTGTTCGGCGGAGACTGAAGACCATGATGGGCAAGATTCCCGCACCGCCTTCGACAGCGCACCTTGCGCTGCCGTTCTTCGACGACGCGCATCGCGCGCTTGCGCAAGACCTGCTGCCCTGGTGCGCAGCACAGGAGATCGACGAACGCGACGACCGCGCGGCCTGCCGCGAATGGGTACGCCGCCTGGGTGATGGCGGCTGGCTGCGCTACGCCGTGCCCGGCAGCGCGGGCGGCGCGCTGGAGCGCCTCGATTCACGCGCGCTCGTGCTGCTGCGCGAAACGCTGGGCTACCACTCGCCACTGGCCGATTTCGCGTTTGCGATGCAGGGTCTGGGCAGCGGTGCAATCACGCTCGCGGGCACGCCGGAGCAGCAATCGAGGTACCTGACGGCGGTAGGCAAGGGCGAGAAGATCGCGGCCTTCGCGCTCAGCGAACCCGATGCGGGCTCCGATGTGGCCGCGATGGCCATGCGCGCCGAGGCCACGGCCGATGGCTGGCTGTTGAACGGCCAGAAGACCTGGATCAGCAATGGCGGCATCGCCGACTTCTATTGCGTGTTCGCCAAGACCGACCCCGCGGGTGGCACGCGCGGCATCACCGTGTTCATCGTCGATGCGACGACACCCGGACTCGACACCTCGGAGCACATCGACGTGATGGCACCGCACCCGTTGGCCACGCTGCGCTTCGACAACTGCGTCGTGCCGCGCACGGCACAGCTGGGCGAACTGAACGGCGGCTTCAAGCTGGCGATGCGCACGCTCGACATCTTCCGCGCATCGGTTGCCGCGGCCGCGCTCGGCATGGGACGCCGTGCACTGGCCGAAGCAATTGCGCACGCCAAGGGCCGTCGCATGTTCGGACAGACGCTCGCCGACTTCCAGCTCACGCAGGCCAAGCTCGGCGAGATGGCCGCGCTGATCGACAGCGCCGCATTGCTCACCTACCGCGCCGCATGGATGCGCGACGACGCCGAACGACGCGGCGCGCCTGCAGTGGGCGACGTCTCTGCTGCCGCGGCAATGGCCAAGATGTGCGCCACCGAAAACGCAAGCCGCGTGATCGACATGGCACTGCAGATGCACGGCGGCCTGGGCGTGAAGGTTGGCACGAAGATTGAAAGCCTCTACCGCGACATCCGCTCGCTGCGCATCTACGAAGGCGCGACGGAGGTTCAACAACTGATCATCGGCAAATCCGTTCTGCGGGGATAAATACTGTGTCTGCCCAAGTCGACCGCTTCGTTCACGACCGCCTGCCACCTGCACAGCAGCTGCCGGTCTTTCGCTACGACCTGCCCGAGCTTCAACTGCCCGACCAGTTGAACCTGGTGGAGGAGCTGCTCGACAAGGCAGCCACGAAGGGTTTCGGCGACAAGCCGATGCTGCGTTCGCCCGAAGGCACGCTGACGTACAGGCAGGCGGCCGTCGAGGTCAATCGCATCGCGCAGGTGCTGGTCGAAGACCTGAAGCTGGTGCCCGGCAACCGCGTGCTGCTGCGCGGTGGCAACTCGGTCGCAATGGCTCTGGCGTGGCTCGCGGTGGTCAAGGCCGGACTGATCGCGGTGGCGACCATGCCGTTGCTGCGCGCGAAGGAGCTGGGCGAGATCATCGAGAAGTCGAGGCCCGTGGCCGCGCTGTGCGACGGACGGCTGCTCGACGAACTGGTGGCGGCGCAGCAGGCGCATCCGGTGCTTGCCACGGTGATTGCATTCAACAAGCCCGACGCACCCGATTCACTTTCGGCGCGTGCCGCAGGCAAGAGCGGCGTGTTCACGGCCTGCCCCACAGCGGCCGACGACATCGCGCTGCTCGCCTTCACGTCGGGCACCACCGGCAAGCCGAAGGCGCCGGTCACCACGCACCGCGACGTGCTCGCGATGTGCGAAACCTGGCCGCGGCATGTGCTGCAGGCACGCAGCGACGACATCGTGGTGGGCTCGCCGCCACTGGCCTTCACCTTCGGGCTCGGCGGCCTGTTGATCTTCCCGATGTGGGCCGGAGCCTCGGTGTACTTTCCCGATGCACCGTTCACGCCCGAGGGGCTGGTGAAGCTGATCAACCAGGTCGGCGCGACCATCTGCTACACGGCACCGACCTTCTATCGCCAGATGGCGCCGTTCGTTCGGCAGCACGGCATGCCGGGGCTGCGCATCAGCGTGAGCGCGGGCGAAGCCTTGCCCGATGCAACGCGCCAGCTGTGGAAGGAAACCACCGGCATCGAGATGCTCGACGGCATCGGCGGCACCGAGGTTTTTCACATCTACATTTCCGCTGCGGGCGACCAGGTGCGCAAGGGCGCGGTCGGCAAGGCGGTGCCGGGCTTCACCGCGAAAGTGGTGGACGACGAAGGCAACGAAGTGCCGCGCGGCACCGTCGGCAAGCTTGCATTGCAAGGGCCGGTCGGTTGCCGCTACCTGGACGATCCGCGCCAGGCCGACTACGTGAAGAACGGCTGGAACTACCCCGGCGATTCGTTCGTGCAGGACGACGACGGCTACTTCTTCTACCAGGCGCGCGCCGACGACATGATCATCACCGCCGGCTACAACGTCGGCGGCCCCGAGGTCGAAGACGCGCTGCTCAAGCATCCGGCCGTGGCCGAGTGCGGCGTGATCGGCAAGCCCGATGCCGACCGCGGCATGATCGTCAAGGCCTTCTGTGTGCTCAAGCCGGGCAACGAGGGCGACGCCGCACTGGTGAAGGCGCTGCAGGACCACGTGAAGGCCACCATTGCGCCGTTCAAATATCCGCGCGAGATCGAGTTCGTGACGGTGCTTCCGCGCACCGAGACCGGCAAGCTCCAGCGCTTCAAACTGAGACAACTGAACAACACCACACCATGATCCACAAACTCCTTCAGCCCGAGGGCTGGTTGCCTCCCAAGGGCTATGCAAACGGCGTTGCCGCGCGCGGCACGACGCTGTATGTCGGCGGCCAGATCGGCTGGAACGCACAGCAGCAGTTCGAATCGGACGACTTCATCGACCAATGCGGCCAGGCGCTGCGCAACATCGCCGAAGTGCTTCGCGCGGGCGGCGCGGACCCCGAGCACATGGTGCGCATGACCTGGTACGTGACGGACCGCGACGAATACAGCCGGCGCCTCGCGGAGCTGGGCCCGGTCTATCGCGACGCGATGGGCCGCAACTTCCCGGCCATGACCTGCGTGCAGGTGGCGGCGCTGGTCGAGCACCGCGCGAAGATCGAGATCGAAGTCACGGCGGTCATTCCGGACTGATCGGGCACCCGCTCTTTTCTTTTTGCGCTGGCCTGTTCAGCGCAGCGCGCGCCGTCAGTCGGCGGCGCGCGCGTAGCGCTTGCGGTACTCCGCCGGCGTGATGCCGACCTGGCGCTGGAATGCACGCCGCAGCGTGTCGACGTCGGCGAACCCGCACTGGGAGGCCACCTGCTTGGGTGCGGCGTCTCCGGCCTCCAGCAGGCGGCGCGCGGCGGCCACGCGTATTTCTTCCACCCACACCGCGGGCGTGACGCCCACCTCCTGGCTGAACAGGCGCGCGAAATGGCGGCCACTGAGGCCCATCCGGCTTGCGAGACTCGCAACGCTGTGGTCCAGCGACGGGTTCGCCGCGACCCAACGCTGAACCTCTTGCAACGCCGACCGGCCCGTGGGTGCGGCTTCGCCCTTGCGGCTGAACTGCATCTGTCCGCCAGGGCGCTTGAAGAACATCACCAGTTGCGCCGCGACCTTCACGGCGATCTCTCGACCGAGGTCTTCTTCGACGAGTGCCAGGGAGAGGTCGAGGCCAGCGGTCACGCCAGCGGCGGTACGCAGCCGGCCATCACGCACGTGGATCGCGTCGGCATCGACGATGACCGAGGGGAAGTCGTGCGCCAACTGCTCTGCCACGGCCCAGTGCGTGGTCACGCGGCGGCCGTGGAGCAGCCCCGCTTGCGCAAGGATGAAGGCGCCGCTGCAGACGGAGCCAAAGCGGCGCACCTTGGGCGTGAGCTTGCGCAGCCAGGCGTTGACGCCGACGTCGGAAACAGCGCTTGCTGCGTGCGGCGTTCCGGCCACGAGCAGGGTGTGGATCGGGCCTTCGATTTCTTCGCCGACGAGCGCATCGGGCATCAGCCGCACGCCGGATGAACTGCGAATGGCACCTGGCCGACTTGCGATGACGAGCAGCCTGTAGGCGTTCGCTTGGGCTTGCACGTTGGCTTCGGCGAACACGTCGAGCGGACCTGACACGTCCAGTAGCTGAACGCCGGGCATGGCGAGGATCGCGATGGTCTTGGTGGCTGCGCGCATGGCGTGTTTGTTTGCGTGTGTGCGTACATGCGTGTGTCTCTTTCAGCGATGCAATGGCTTGATTCGTCGCTTCACGTCTGTTGAAGACACTGTAGCCGACTCCTAAAGTTGTTCCCACACTCACAGGAGAAATCCACATGGCCTTGACGACAACCACCATCGAAGGGGCAAGCATCCCCGACAGCAAACTCGCGCGCGAGATCACGGAACTGGTTCGTGACACGGCGCCGCCGCTGCTCTTTCATCACTCGAGCCGCGTCTACTACTTCGGCGCGCTGGCTGGAAAGCACCGTGGGCTGACCTTCGACGCTGAACTGCTCTATGCCGGCGCGATGTTCCACGACATGGGGCTGCTTCAAAAGCACAGCAGTGCGCATGAACGCTTCGAGGTCGACGGTGCGAATGTGGCGCGCGAGTTTCTGCGCGGCCACGGGATCTCGCAGCAGGAGGTCGACCTGGTGTGGACCGCGATCGCGCTGCACACAACGCCAGGGATTCCGCAGCACATGCACCCGGTGGTGGCGCTGGTGACGGCCGGCGTCGAGATGGACGTGCTGGGGCTGACCTACCCGGAGTACAGCGAGGTGGAGCGTACGCAGGTGGTGCAGGCGCATCCGCGCAGCGAGCACTTCAAGGAAGACATCATCCAGGCGTTCTACGACGGCATCAAGCACAAGCCAGAGAGCACGTTCGGCAACGTGAAAGCCGATGTGATCGCGGACAAGGAGCCGCACTTTCATCGAGGCAACTTCTGTAGCGTGATCCGTTGCTCGGCTTGGCACGGCTGAAATTAGTTCGCTTTCGGCTCGATGGACGTGCGGTTGTAGCGCGATCGTTGGTGCTGCTGTTCAAGTTCATTCAGGGCATCGCTCA
>NZ_QAJK01000114.1 GCF_003852515.1 Variovorax sp. KBW07
ACCACGCCGCGAATCGACTCGCCGCGCTTCATCAGGTCGAAGCCCTTGTTGATGTCCTCCAGCGGCATGGTGTGCGTGATCAGGTCGTCGATGTTGATCTTGCCTTCCATGTACCAGTCGACGATCTTCGGCACGTCGGTGCGACCGCGTGCGCCGCCGAAGGCCGAGCCTTCCCACTTGCGGCCGGTGACCAGCTGGAACGGCCGCGTGCTGATTTCCGCACCCGCCTCGGCCACGCCGATGATGATGCTGCGGCCCCAGCCCTTGTGCGTGCATTCCAGCGCCTGGCGCATCACCTTGGTGTTGCCGATGCACTCGAAGCTGTAGTCGGCGCCGCCGTCGGTCAGCTGCACGATGGCATCGACGACGTTCTCGGTGTCCTTCGGGTTGATGAAGTGCGTCATGCCGAACTTGCGGGCCATGGCCTCGCGCTCGGGGTTCAGGTCGACGCCGATGATCTTGTCGGCACCCACCATCTTGGCGCCCTGGATCACATTGAGGCCGATGCCGCCGAGGCCGAACACCACGACGTTGGCGCCGGCTTCCACCTTGGCCGTGAAGATCACCGCACCGATGCCGGTGGTGACGCCGCAGCCGATGTAGCAGACCTTGTCGAAAGGGGCGTCTTCACGGATCTTGGCGAGCGAGATTTCCGGCGCAACGGTGTAGTTGCTGAAGGTGCTGGTGCCCATGTAGTGAGCAATGGGCTGGCCATCGAGGCTGAAGCGCGAGGTGCCGTCGGGCATCTGGCCCTTGCCCTGCGTGCCGCGGATGAGCTGGCACAGGTTGGTCTTGCGGCTCAGGCAGAACTTGCACTGGCGGCATTCGGGCGTGTACAGCGGGATGACGTGGTCGCCCTTTTTCAGGGTGGTGACGCCGGGGCCGACGTCGACCACGATGCCCGCGCCTTCGTGGCCCAGGATGGCGGGGAAGATGCCTTCGGGGTCGGCGCCCGAGAGCGTGTAGTAGTCGGTGTGGCAGATGCCGGTGGCCTTGATCTCGACCAGCACTTCGCCGAAACGGGGACCGTCGAGGTCGACGGTTTCAATGGTCAGCGGGGCTCCGGATTTCCAGGCGACGGCGGCTTTGGTTTTCATGTGTCGTTGAACAAGAGTGAAGAGAAGAAAGAAAGAAAGAAAGAAAGAAAGAAAGAAAGGAAGAGGAAATGCGCGGCGCGGTTCAGATGCCGTGCAGGAACCAGCCGCCGTCCACCAGCAGGTCGGTGCCCGTCACGTAGCTCGCCATCGGCGAGGCCAGGAACAGCACGGTGCTGGCAATCTCGAAAGGTTCGGCCTGGCGGCGCAGCGGAATGTGGTCGAGCACGCCGCTGTCCTGCAGCTGGCGGAACAGTTCCGGCTTCAGGTTGCCGGGCGTGGCCGTGAGCCCCGGCGACACGGAGTTCACGCGGATGCCGTGCGGCGCCAGTGCAAGCGCGAGGTTGCGCGTCATCGCCAGCACGGCGCCCTTCGACGCGTCGTAGGCGCAGTGGTTGGGCATGGGCTTGTGGCCGCATATCGACGACAGATTGACGATGGCGCCGCCCTGCCCTTGCGCCTTCATGCGGCGGCTGGCCGCCTGCGCGCCGAAGAACATTGCCTTGCAGTTCACCGCGAACATGCGGTCCCAGAAGGCGCCGTCGACGTCATCCACCGGGCGCAGCGGATAGATGCCCGCGTTGTTCACGAAGACGTCGATGCGGCCGTGCGCAGCCATCGCCGCATCGAGCAGGCCGTCGACCTGTTCCTGCACGGTCACGTCCGTGGGCACGTGGCGCACGTCGAGCCCTTCGGCTGCGAGCTCGCCGGTACGGCCCGCCTGCAGGTCGCCGACGACCACGCGTGCGCCCGCCTCGGCAAAGCGCCGCGCGATGGCAAGGCCGATGCCGTCGCCGCCGCCCGTCACCACCGCGGTCTTGCCGCGAAAGTCGAGCAGGCCGTCGAAGGGTGCGTACGGCAATGCCTTGTAGGAAGGCGTGCCGCTCATCAGTAGATCGAGCGGACGATGCCGCCGTCCACGCGCAGCGCCGCGCCGTTGATGGCGCTCGCGCGCTGGCTGCACACGAAGGCCACGAGGTCGGCCACCTCGGCGGGATCGATGAGCCGCGCGATGATCGAGGTGCTGCGGTTCTCCGCGACGAAACGCCGCTCGGCCTCTTCGTACGAAAGCTCGGGGAACAGGCCCTGCACGAAGACCCGAACGCCCTCGGTGCGCGTCGAACCCGGCACGACGGCATTGACCGTGACGGCGGTGCCCTTGGTCAGCTCCGCCAGCGTGCGCGAGACCGCCAGCGTCATCGACTTCGAGGCGCTGTAGTGCGGCAGTTCCGGCGCGGGCGCGATGGCGGCCTCGCTCGACAGGAAGACGATGCGGCCCTTGCCGCGCGCGAGCATGCCCTGGACGTAGTGGCGGCCAAGCCGCACGCCGCTCATCACGTTCACGTCGAAGCTTTCGAGCCACTGCGCATCGGTGGTCTGCGTGAAGGGCACGGCCTCGTAGATGCCGAGGTTGTTCACCAGGATGTCGAGTTCGGGCAGCAGCGCGATGGTTTCGGCGCAACCCTGCGCGCCGCCGTTGTCGGCCACCAGCCCTTCGAGCCGCGCGCCCGGCGTGCGCGCGCGCAGGTCGGCAATGGCCGCATCGACCGCCTGCGCGGTGCGACCGTTGATGTAGACGGTGGCGCCTTCGCGGGCCAGCGTGCGAGCGATTTCGCGGCCGATGCCACCGGTCGATGCGGTGACGAGCGCGCGTGCGCCTTCAAGTCCGAGGTCCATGGGGAGTCCTGTTGTCGTGGGTGAAATTCGTGAGGAGGAGAAGACGAGGCAGAAAGCGGCCCGGCCTCAGCCGTCGAAACGCGGCGCGCCGTTGTGGGCCGTGAGCCCGCCGTCGACGGGCAGGTTCACGCCGTTGACGAACGAGGCATCGTCCGAGGCGAGGAACGCGACGGCGGCGGCAATTTCGGCCGGCTCCGCGATGCGACCCATCGGGTAGGCCCTGGCAAAGGCTTCCTCGACCTTCGCGGGGTCGAGCTTCGCAATGGCCGCGTCGAACATCGGCGTTCTTACCGAGCCGGGGCACACCGCGTTCACGCGGATGCCAAACTTGGCGAGGTCTAGCGCCATGCTGCGCGTGAGGTGCGTGACGGCCCCCTTGCTGGTGGCATAGGCGGCCTGCCCGAAGTCGCCGCCCAGCCCGGAGATGGACGACAGGTTGACGATGGCCGTGGGCCGGCCCGCCGCCTTGAGCAACGGCAGCGCGGCCAGGGACAGGCTCATCGTGCCTTCGACGTTGACCGCCATCAACCGGCGCCATTGCGCCATGTCGGTGTCTTCGAAACTGCCGCCGTGGTGGATGCCCGCGTTGTTGACGAGCGCGTCGAGGTGGCCGTGGCGCGCACGCACGCACTCGATGGCGCTGGCGATGTCGTCGCTGTTCGTCACGTCGAGGCCTACGGCGAAGGCGCCCCGCCCCTCGGCCGCGAGCGAGGCCGCGACGGCCGTGGCCGCCGACAGGTCGCGGTCCGCCACGATCACCGATGCACCCTCTTGCGCCAGGCGCTGCGCAACCGCGGCACCGATGCCCGAGCCCGCGCCGGTGACCAGCACCACCCGCTGTTCGAAACGTTGCATGTGCACGCCCCTCACACGAACTTGGTCACGCCGCCGTTCACCGCCAGCTCCACGCCGGTGATGAAGTCGGCCTGGTCGGAAGCGAGGAACAGCACGGCCGCCGCCACGTCTTCAGGGCGGCCGAGCCGGCCCGAAGGAATGTTCGCGGTCTTCAGGAAGATGTCGACGGCTTCCTCGCGGCCGGAGCCGTACTTGGCCGCCAGCGAATCGAGAAAGCCGCCCGGCCGGTCCCACAGCGCGGTGCGCACGTGCGCCGGCGACACCACGTTCGAGCGCACGCCCTGGCCGGTGAACTCGGTCGCAAGAATTTTCGAGAGCATCAGGATCGCGGCCTTCGACACGCTGTAGTCGGGCAACAGCGGATGCGGAATGCGCCCGGTCTCGGACGCGCAGTGAACCAGTGCGCCGCGTTTGCGTTCGAGCATGTGCGGCAGCACCGCGCGGCTCATGCGCACGTAGCCCATCAGGTTCAGGTTGAAGGTGGCTTGCCAGTCTTCGTCGCTGATCTTCAGGAAGCCGTCGCGCGCGGTGGCCACGCCCGCGTTGTTGAAGAGGATGTCGATCTGCCCGAAGCGCTGCAGGGCTTCGCGGGTGAGCCGTTCGGCCGCATCGGCGTCGCGCATGTCGGCCTTCACCGGGTGCAGGCGGTCGCTGGCCAGTGCCTCCAGCGCCGAGGTGTCGAGGTCGGCCGCGACCACGCGCGCGCCGGCCTCCAGGAATTGCCGCGTGGTCTCGAAGCCGATGCCGGCCCCGGCGCCCGTGACGATCGCGACGCGATCCTTCAAGCCTTTGTCCATGGTGTTGTTCTCCGTTCGTTGTCTGTGTTCAGGGAATGATTCGTTCGTGGCGCAGCTGGTCGAACAGGTCGAGGAACGACCGCTCGGTGTCCTGGAAGCCCACGAAGCCGAGGCGTCGGCTCTTGTTCATGTCGTTGACGCACTCCATGGGGCGGCCCAGGTCAAGGTCGGTGTGCCAGGCCGAGGCCAGTTCGTCGATGCCGTGCGGCTGCAGCCGGTGCGCCTGCACCAGGCCGTTCCACAGCGGCGCCATGTCGGCCATCTGCTGCTGCAGCGGTACCTGCTCGCCCGGGTACGGCGCGGCCTCCAGCCCGAAATGGCCGCCGATCACGCCCCACAGCCGCTTCCAGCGGAATACGTCGCCGTTGGCCACGTTGAAGGCCTCGTTGCGCGCGGCGGGCGTGGTGGCGGCCCACGCCAGATGCTTCGCCAGCAGGCGCGCATCGGTGACGTCGGTGAGGCCCGCGTGCTGCGTCGGCGAGCCGGGAAAAAGAAAGGGCCTGCCGTGTGCCTTGCAGACCGAGGCGTACACCGCGAGCGTGACGCCGATGTTCATGGCATTGCCCACGGCATAGCCCACGATGGTGTGCGGCCGGTGCACGCTCCACGACCAGCCATGGCGCGCCGCGAACTCGAACACCACGTCTTCCTGCACGTAGTAGAAGTTGTCGATGGGCAGGCGTGGCTGGTCTTCGCGGAACGGGGTCTCGGGCTGGTTGCGCGCGTACATGTCGAACGGACCGAGGTAGTTCTTGGTGCCGGTGACCAGCGCCACGTGCCGCACCGACGCCTGCCCGGGGCCGCTCACGGCATCGAGCACGTGGCGCACCATGGCGCCGTTGACCCGGCAGTTGTCGGCCTCGTTGGACATGCGCGTCCAGGTGCAGAAGAAGACGTGCGTGGGCCGGGTGTCGGCCAGCGCTTGGCGCGTGGCCTCGGCGTCGAGCACGTCGACCGCGACATGCTTCACGCGCGACAGGCCGAGCGGCGGCTTGCGCGAGATGCCATGCACCTCCCAGCCGCCTTCGGCCAGCAGCTGGCGTGCGAGGTTGTTGCCGACAATGCCGGTGACGCCGACGATGAGTGCGCGTTTGTCGAACATGACGTTTCCTTTGGATGTGAATGCAGCGCGGGAACTCGGGTCTCGGGCCTCAGGCGCCCTGCCTGCGGCTGTAGAGGCCGACCATCACGACAATGACGAGCCCGTAGCAGATCTGCTTCACGGCCTCGGGCACGTGCATGAGCGACAGCATGCTGCTCATGAGCGTGATCAGCAACACGCCGGCCACGGTGCCGCCGTAGCGCCCGCGCCCGCCCAGGATGCTGGTGCCGCCGACCACCACCGCCGCGATGCCCGGCAACAGGAAGGGGTCGCCCATGCGCTGGTACGACTGCCCCGCATAGCCCGCCAGCAGCAGCCCCGCGATGGCGCTGCACACGCCCGAGGCCACGAAGGCGCCGAGGATCACGCGGCGCGTGTCGATGCCCGACATGTGGGCAGCCACCTCGCGCGTGCCCACCGCATAGATGTAGCGCCCCATCAGTGTTCGGCGCAGCACCCACACCACCAGCACCGACACCGCCACCCACACCAGCACCGCGTTGGGCAGCACGCCGAAGCTGCGGCCCGCGCCCAGCGCGGCCATGACGGGCGAAGGCTCGCTCGAGATGACGGTGTTGCCGGCGTAGAAGGCCACCGCGCCCAGCAGGATGGTGTTGACCGCCAGCGTCCATATCAGCGAGGGAATGCGCAGGTAGGCCACGCCCACGCCGTTCAGCAGCCCGATGAGCGCGCCGGCGGCAATGCCGGCCAGCGGGCCGAGTTCGGCCCACGCGCCGCCCTGGGCGCGCGCCACGGCCGTGCCCACGGTGGCCGCGACGGTCAGCGTCCAGGGCACCGACAGGTCGATGTGCCCCAGCAGGATGACCAGCGTCGCGCCGGCCGCGATCACGCCGAGGAAGGCGCCGCTCTGCAATTGCAGCAGCAGGTAGGTGGGCGAAAAGAACTGGCTGTTCAGCGCCCCGCCCAGCAGCAGCAAGGCCGCGAGCGCCAGCAGCACGGCGCCGGTCGGGGTCTTCAGTTGGGTGCGCAGGTGGGAGCGAAGTGCGAGCGTGCTCATCGGAAGATCTCCAGTCGGTTGCGGATGCGCAGCAAGCGCGCGGCGCCCAGCGCGACGGCGCAGATCAGAACCAGCCCCTCGAACAACGGCTGCGCGAGCGGCGGCACGCCGGTGAAGAACATCAGGCTGCCGATGGTGCGCAGCATGAAGGCGCCGGCGATGGTGCCCAGCACGCTGGCCACGCCGCCGCTGAGCGCGGCACCACCGAGCACCACGGCGGCCACCGAATTGAGGGTGTACGGCAGGCCGATGGCGGCGTCGCCGCTGGCCGTCTGGAAGCCCAGGAAAAGCCCACCCATTCCGGCGAACAGGCCCGCCGTGGCATACGCCACGATCTTGGCCCGGTCGACCGACAGGCCCGACATGTAGGCCGCCTGCTCCGCCGAGCCGAGCGCGAACAGCGTGCGCCCGGTGAGCGAGCGCCGCAGCGGCTCCCACACCAGCAGCACCACCAGGGCCAGCACGACGAGCGAGGTGGGCACGAGGTCGCCCAGCGTGCCGGTCATGGCGTCGCTCAGGCCCGCATCGACCTCGCCGCCGGGCGTGGGCCGCACCAGCAGCGCAACGCCGGTGTAGATGGTGCCGGTGGCCAGCGTCGCGACGATGGGCTGGATGCGCGCATAGACGATGACCATGCCGTTCACCACGCCGCACAGCGTGCCCACCAGCAGCACCGCGGCCACGCCCAGCGCGACCTGCACGGGGTCGCCCTGCACCAGCACCGAGGCCACGCAGTTGCTGAGCGCCATGATGGCGCCGATGGAAATGTCGATGCCGCTGGTGAGCACCACCAGCGTCTGCCCGATGGCCACCAGCGCCAGTGCCACGCCCTGGTTGGACCAGGCCGTGAGCACCGCCGCCGAGGCGCCGCGCGGGTGGATCGAAAGAAAGGCGACCAGCAGCACCGCCAGCAGGCCGAGCGCCAGCAGCGTGCGCGCGTGGTGGCGCAGATGGAGCGAGGCGGATTTCATGCGGCGCACTCCCAGGCCGTGGCGTGCACCCGGCTGTCGTTGGCGGGCGCGTCGTCCTTGCGCCCGAGGTTCATCGCGTTCATGAGGATCTGTTCTTCGGTGAGCGTTGCGCCCGCGAGCGACGCACGGACCTGGCCGTCGTACATCACGAGCACGCGGTCGCACAGGCCGATGAGTTCGTCGCAGTCGGTGGAATAGAAAAGAATGGCCAGGCCCTTGGCTGCCAGGTCGCGGAACAGGCGGTAGATTTCCTGCTTGGTGCCGACGTCGACGCCGCGCGTCGGGTCCATCAGCAACAGCAGCCGGGGCTGCGTGGCGAGCCACTTGGCCAGCACCACCTTCTGCTGGTTGCCGCCCGACAGCGTGGACACGGCCACGCGGGTGTCGGGTGCCTTGATCTGCAGCGTCTTCACCAGCCCGGAAACCAGCGCCTGCTCGGCGGCATGGTCGACCACGCCCCAGCGGCTGATGCGCCCGAGCGCGGAAACGCCGAGGTTGTCGTGCACCGACTGGCCCAGCATCAGGCCTTCGGTCTTGCGGTCTTCCGGAATCAGCGCCATGCGGTAGGCCTCGCGCCTGCCGCCGCGCGGGCCATCGGGCGGCGCGGTCTGCTCGCCGATGCGGATGTCGCCGCGCACGTCGCGCAGCAGGCCCGCCAGCGCCAGCATGAGTTCGCGCTGGCCCTGTCCGTCGAGCCCGCCGAGGCCGACGATCTCGCCGGGCCGCACGGAAAGCTCGACGCCCTTGAGTTGCGCGCCCGAGCGCAGGCCGCTCACCTGCAGGTAGGGCCGCACCGACGTGGGCAGCGGCTCGGGCTTGGGCGGATACACCTGCGCGATCGGCCGCCCGATCATGAGCCGCACGATTTCTTCATGCGGCTTGGTGCCCGCGGGAAAGGTGCTGACGTGCTCGCCGTTGCGAAACACCGAGCAGGTGTCGGCCAGCGCATCGACCTCGTGCATGCGGTGCGAGATGAAGAGCACGCAGGTGCCTTCCTCGCGCAATGTGCGCAGGAGGCGCATGACCTTCTCCACATCTTCCGCGGTGAGCGCCGAGGTGGCCTCGTCGAGGATCAGCACGCGCGGGCGGCGCACCACGGCCTTGGCGATTTCCACGATCTGCCGCTGCGACAGCGGCAGGTCGATACAGCGCTCGCGCAGGTCGATCTGCCGGTCGCAGCCGATGCGCGCCAGGGCCTCGCGCGCCATCTGGTTCTGGCGCTGCGGATCGATCAGCCCGAGCCGGTTGCGCGGCGGGTTGGCCAGGCAGATGTTGGCGGCCACGCTCAGGTGCGGCACCAGCGACAGCTCCTGGAAGATGCAGACGATGCCTTCGTCCAGCGCCTGCGCGGGGCCCGTCATGCGCAGTTCGCGGCCATCGAGCCGCACCACGCCGGCGTCGGGCCGCACCACGCCGGCCAGCGTCTTCATGAGCGTGCTCTTGCCCGCCCCGTTCTCGCCGAGGATGGCGTGGATCGACCCGCGCGCGGCGCTGAAGGACACGTCGCTGAGCGCGGCGATGCCTCCGTAGCGCTTGCTCACGCCGACCAGTTGCAGATAGTCGTTGTTCACTCTGGATCTCCAGGCTTTGCGGGCGTGCGCCGGCTCAGTTGTTGTCCGGGTTGAACTTGTTGATCTCGTCGGGCGTGAAGCTGATGCCGCAGGCGGCGTAGCTAGACACCGTTTCGTAGCTGTCCGGCAGGTCGGGGAAGTAGTTGACGCCGGGCTTCATGTCCTTCGTGAGCACGTTCGGCGTGGGCAGGTTCACCAGCGACGGCAGCGTCTGCCCCTGCAGCAGCGCGATGGCCGCGCGCATGGCCACCGGGCCCTGCCCCGGCGAGGTGGACACCGAGATGCCGGGAATCTTCTGGTCGATCAGCGCCTTGACGAAGCCGTTTTCCGCGTCGCCGCCCACCGGCACCGGCGCATGGTTGGCCGCCTTCATGGCGCTGGTGACGCCGCGGCAGCCGTGCTGGCAGACCACCGCGTCGAACTTGCCGTTGACCGCGATGGCATCGGCCACCACCTTCTGCACGGTGCCGGTGTCCCAGTTGCCGGTGACCTCGACCACCGAGATGTCCTTGTATTTGTCGAGCACCTTGCGCACGCCCGCATGGCGGTCGCGGTCGGTGGAGTTGCCGGGCAGGCCGCGCACTTCGAGCAGCTTGCCCTTCTTCACGGGCATCAGGTCGACCACGGCCTGGGTCTTGATGTCGCCCTCGAACTCGACCCACTCGGGCGTGATGCGCAGCACGTCGGGGCTGTCGACCGGGTTGTCGAAAGACACGAGCACGGTGCCCGCCTTCTTCGCGCGGCGGATCACCGCATCGAAGGCCTTGGGGTTGACCGCGATGAAGGCGATGGCGTCGTAGCCGGCCTGGATGAAGTTGTCGATGGCGGCGATCTGGCTGGCCACGTCGGCACCGGTGCTGACCACCTTCAGTTCCTTGATGTCCTTGGCCACGTCGGGCCGCGCGGCCCAGGCGCGGGTCTGCTGGATCATCTGCATGCGCCATGGAATGCCGGTGTGGCCGTTGACCAGCGCCACGCGGTACGGGCCCTTGCGCGCGGGGTAGCTCACCGTGGTGCTGACGCCGGCGGCCGGCTTGTAGCAGGCGGGCAGGAAGGTCTCGGCGGCGCTCGATACCGAGACGGCGGAGGCCGCGGCGACGAAGGCCACCAGGGGCAAGACGTGGCGAAGGGTGTGGCGGAAGGTGGGGTTCATGGTTTGTCTCCGGTTTTGTTGAAAGGCAGAAGCAGGAATGCAGCAGTGCGGCCGTGCAGGCGCCGGGGTTCTAGGCGACCTCGTGCGCGGGGAAATTCATTTCGATCGTGACCCCCGAGGGGTCTTCGAAGAACACCTGGTGCAGGCGCAGGCCGGGCACGGTGCGCTCGCGAAAGGCAATGCCTTCGCGCGACAGGCCCCGGCGGAACTCGGCCACGCCGGTGGCGATGAATGCGAGGTGATCGAGCGAGCCGGTGCCGCTGGCCGTGGCCCTGTCGCCGAGGTAGTCGCGCAAGCCCGAGGGGTTGCGCTCGTCCATGCCGATGAGATGGACCACGCCGAAATCGGCTTCGTCGTCGCCGTTGTAGAGCCAGGCGCCCGGGAAATCGAAGGCCGGGCGAAAGCCTTCGCGCAGGCCGAGGACCCGCGTATAGAACTGCACGGACGCGGCGAGCTGCGATGTCCGCACCGAGTAGTGACCGAGCCGCGAGATGGGCATTTCCGAATCCTTTTAAATGATCGATTGATAAATAGTAGATCGCAAGAATCCAGCGACGTCCTCTCGTTTTCCCTAGGTTGCGCTGAGCGAAACAGAAATCGGCACGATGTTTCCGCTGCTTTCAATGGGCTGCCACAGGCCTTTTATCGCCCCGTTCCCATAGGAAGAGTCGCGAAACAGTGCCGCGGCCTGGCGATCCCCTAACATGCATGCCAGCGGGAGCCGCATCGCTGGCCCGGCGAGCCCCTTCCCTCCGCCCTTTTAATGTTCAATCGATAATTAAAATATCAAATGAAAGCAGGAAGCCCATGCGCATGACGAGCACCGCACCCGCTGCCGACGAGGCGGCCGCCCCGGTCGCGCGGCGGCGCCTCGCGCCGGAAGACCGGGAACACCAGATCGTGCAGAACGCGATCGCCTTCTATGCAAGCCACGGCTTCGAGGCCAGCACGCGCGACCTCGCCAAGGAGCTGGGCATCACGCAGCCGCTGCTGTACCGCTACTTCCCGACCAAGGAGGCGCTGGTCGATCGCGTGTACGAAGAAATCTTCGTGCGGCGCTGGAACCCCGAGTGGGAAGAGTGGCTGGCCGACCGCGCCGTGCCGCTGGCCGACCGCCTGAAGCGCTACCTGCGGGACTACGCGCGCTTCATCCTGCGCAGCGAGTGGGTGCGCATCTTCATGTTCGCCGGGCTGACGCGCGGCGGCATCAACCAGAAGTACCTGAGCCGGCTGCGCGAGCGGCACTTCAAGGTCATTGCCGCGGAGATGCGGCACAGCTTCGACATTCCCGACCCGAAGACGCCGCAGGAAGAAGAAGACGAGCTGGAGCTGGTGTGGGCCATGCACTCGAGCGTGTTCTACATCGGCGTGCGCAAGTGGGTGTACGAGCAACCGATTCCCAAGGACCTCGACCGCGCCATCGGCTTTCGCGTCGACGCGTTCCTGGCCGGCACGCCGCTGGTGCTGAAGAACGCGCGCAGCTGAAACAAAAGGCGCCGGCGGCGCTATTCGTCGAGCACCACGCGCTCGTACAGGAAGTCGAGCACGGCGCGCACGCGGGCCGGCAGTTCCTTGCCGGGGCCGATGAAGACGGCGTGCACCGGGTCGGTGTCGCCGGGGTTGAAGGGCTCCAGCAGCGGCACGAGCCGCCCTTCGGCGATGTCGCGGCCCACGTGGAAGCGCGCGAGCCGCGCCAGGCCCACGCCTTCGAGCGCCAGCTCGCGCATGGTCTCGCCGTCGCTCACATGCATGTTGCCGCGCGGCACCACCGACAGGCGTGCACCGTCGGCATCGACGAAGGGCCAGACCTGCGTGTGGCGGATGAAGCCGAAGCCCAGGCAGTTGTGCCGGGCCAGGTCGGCCGGATGCGCGGGCGCTTCTCGGCCTTGAAGGTACGCCGGCGATGCGACCACCGCGAAGCGGCTCTGGCCCAGCTCGCGGCTGACCAGGCCCGAGTCCTTCAGCGGGCCGGTGCGGATGGCGATGTCGGTCTTTTCCTCTCGCACGTTCACGACCTGGTCGGTCAGCACGAGGTCGATGAAGATCTCCGGACAGCGCGCAAGAAATTCCGCCATCAGCGGCAACAGGCAGCGCCGGCCGAAGGGCACGTTGGTGTTGATGCGCACGCGCCCGCGCGGCGTGGCCGCCTGCGACACCTCGCGCTCGGCCTCGGCCATGGCGTCGAGGATGCCGCGTGCGCGCGCATGAAAGCTCGCCCCCTCGGGCGTGAGGTGCAGCCCGCGCGTGGAGCGCACCAGCAGGCGCGCGCCCAGCCGCGCTTCGAGCCGTGCGACCAGCTTGCTCACCGCCGACGGCGTGAGCGACAGCCGCCGGGCCGCGGCGGAAAAACTCTGCGAATCGACCACCTGCACGAAGACTTCCATCTCGCCGGAACGGTTGATCTCCTGACGGGCCATGCGAAGTTATTTCACAACTGTTATTCCGCTTGTGAGTCTAGTTCACAGGCCCACGTCTTCCTAGAGTCGAAGCATCGATCACCCACGGAGACACGCATGCTGTTCACCCCCCACCAATTCGGCCGCCTGCAACTGGCCAACCGGGTCGTCATGGCCCCCATGACCCGCTCGCGCGCGGACCAGCCGGGCGACGTGCCCAACGAGCTGATGGCCACCTACTACGCCCAGCGCGCGGGGGCCGGCCTGATCGTGAGCGAGGGCACGCCGATCTCCGAAGTGGGCCGCGGCTATTCGCTGACGCCCGGCATCTACTCGCCCGCGCAAGTGGCGGGCTGGAAGAAGGTGACCGACGCGGTGCACCGCCGCAACGGCCGCATCTTCGTGCAGCTTTGGCACGTGGGCCGCCGCTCGCACGCGTCGATCTCGGGGCACACGCCGGTGTCGGCTTCGGCGGTGAAGCACCCGGACAAGGTCTACGGCCCGCTGACCGAAGGCGGCTTCGGAATGATCGAGACCGGCGTGCCGCGCGCCATGACGCTCGCCGACATCGAGGACACCATCGGCGACTTCGTCACCGCGGCGCGCAACGCCATTGCGGCCGGCTTCGACGGCGTGGAACTGCATGCGGCCCACGGCTACCTGATCGACCAGTTCATGCGGCTGCACAGCAACCAGCGCGACGACGCGTATGGCGGCACGCAGGACAAGCGCATCCGCCTGCTGCGCGAGGTGACGCAGGCCGTGGCCACCGAGGTGGGCGCGGACCGCGTGGGCATTCGCGTGTCGCCCTTCGTGACCGAGGGCTACGCCGACGAAGACCCGGAGATTCCCGCCGTCACGCTGAAGGCACTGCAGGCGCTGGCGCCGATGGACCTGGCCTACATTCATTTCTCGGAGAACATTTCGCGCTACACGCCGATGCCGCTGGCCTACCGCAAGGAGGCACGCGCGCTGTACCGCAACCCGATCATGGTGGCCGGCAAGTACACCAAGGAAAGCGCGCAGGAAATTCTGCAGCAAGGCTTGGCCGACCTCGTCGCTTTCGGCCAGCCCTTCATTACCAACCCCGATTTCGTGACGCGCATTGCGCAGGGCCACGCGCTCACGCCCGTCAACTACGACGCGCACGCAACCTTCTACGGCGGCGACGGCAAGGGCTACACCGACTACCCTGCCTACGCGGAGGCCGCGTGACCACCGCGCTGGAGCGGCTGCTGGCCGGCGGCTTCAGCATCGGGCTCGAACTGCCGCTGGACAACGACTGGTGCGCCTCGAGCGAGGCCGCGCGGCAAGGCACCGGCCGGCTGCGCGGCGAGCCCGACATCGCGCAGCACGCGGCGCTGGCCCAACTCGCGGACCGGCAGGGCTTTCGGGCGCTGTGGGTGCGCGACGTGCCGCTGTACGACCCGAAGTTCGGCGATGCGGCGCAGGTGTTCGAGGTGTTCACCTACCTCGGCTTCCTGGCAGGCGCGACGCGCAACATCCTGCTCGGCACGGCCGCCGTGGTGCTGCCGCTGCGCGAGCCCGTGCTGACGATGAAGGCCGCTGCCACGGCGGACCAACTGAGCAACGGCCGGCTGCTGCTGGGCGTGGCCAGCGGTGACCGCCCCGTGGAGTACCCGGTGTTTGGCCGGGCATTCGACACACGTGGCGATGCGTTCCGCAGCCAGGTCGAAATGCTGCGCCACTGGACATCCCACGACTGGGACGAAGGCCTGCAGGTACTGCCGCGCCCGACGCGGCCGCTGTCGCTGCTGGTGGCCGGGCTGGGGCAGCAATCGCTCGAATGGGTCGGCGCGCACATGGACGGCCTGCTTGCGTATCCGCGCACACCGCAGGAACACCTGCCGCGCACGCAGGCATGGCATGCGGCGGCCGGGCCCGGCAAGCCCTATGCGAGCTTCATGCACATCGACCTGCTGGCAAAGCCCGATGCGCCCATCACGCGGCATCACTTCGGCGTGATGACGGGGCGCCGGGGGTTGATCGCCGAACTCGAAGCGATGCGCGACGCCGGCGTGCGGCACATGGGCCTGCACCTGCGGCGCTGCCAGCGGCCGGTGGCGGAGGTGCTGGAAGAAATCGGCAGCCATGTGCTCCCGGTGTTCCACGGGCACTAGAAAAAAAGCGCGCGCACGAGGCCGCGTGCTGTGTGCTGTGGGAGATGGCGCGGGCCTTCCCGGGCGCGCCCAGCACGGTCCAGGGACCCGAGGGTAAGATTCCGGGCTCCCCATCCAGACAGCAAAGAGGTCTCGTGCCGCCTATCGTCTCGGTCAATCAGCTTTCCAAGACCTACGCGTCCGGATTCCAGGCTCTCAAGCGTGTCGACCTCGACATTCACCGGGGAGAAATATTCGCATTGCTCGGCCCCAACGGGGCAGGCAAGACGACGCTGATCAGCATCATCTGCGGCATCGTCAACCCCAGCGAAGGCAAGGTGCTGGCCGATGGGCACGACATCGTCACCGACTTCCGCGCCGCGCGCACGAAGATCGGGCTGGTGCCGCAGGAGCTGGCCACCGACGCCTTCGAAACCGTATGGGGCACGGTGAGTTTCAGCCGCGGCCTGTTCGGCCTGCCGCCGAACCCGGCCCATATAGAGAAAGTGCTGCGCGACCTGTCCCTGTGGGACAAGAAAGACACCAAGATCATGGCGCTTTCGGGCGGCATGAAGCGCCGCGTGATGATCGCCAAGGCGCTGTCGCACGAACCCCGGATTCTTTTTCTCGACGAGCCCACCGCCGGCGTCGACGTGGAGCTGCGCCGCGGCATGTGGGACATGGTGCGCAAGCTGCGCGAGAGCGGCGTGACGATCATCCTGACCACGCACTACATCGAAGAGGCCGAGGAAATGGCCGACCGCATCGGCGTGATCCGCAAGGGCGAACTGATCCTGGTGGAAGACAAGGCCGAGCTGATGAAGAAGCTCGGCAAGAAGCAATTGACGCTGAGCCTTCGGAACGCGCTGGCCGCTGTTCCCGAAGCGCTCGGCAACTACCAGCTCGACCTGGCCGACGACGGCCACTCGCTGGTCTACACCTTCGACAAGCAGGGCGACGACAACCAGATCGCCGGCCTGTTGCGCCAGCTCGGCGAGCTGGGCATCGACTTCAAGGACCTGTATTCATCCGAGAGCTCGCTGGAAGAAATCTTCGTCAGCCTCGTGAAGGGGCAAGCATGAACATCCACGCAATCCGCGCCATCTACATGTTCGAGATGGCGCGCACGTGGCGCACGCTGATGCAGAGCGTGGCCTCGCCCGTGCTGTCGACCTCGCTGTATTTCGTGGTGTTCGGCTCGGCCATCGGCTCGCGCATGGTGGATGTCGACGGCATTGCCTACGGCGCGTACATCATCCCGGGCCTGGTGATGCTGTCGCTGCTGACGCAGAGCATTTCGAATGCCTCGTTCGGCATCTACTTTCCCAAGTTCTCGGGCACCATCTACGAGGTGCTGTCGGCCCCCGTCTCTTATGTGGAGGTGGTGTGCGGCTATGTGGGCGCGGCGGCCAGCAAGTCGATCATTCTCGGGATCATCATATTGATCACGGCCCGGCTGTTCGTGCCGTACGAGATCGCGCACCCGGTGTGGATGGTGTCGTTTCTGGTGCTTACCGCGGTGACGTTCAGCCTGTTCGGTTTCATCATCGGCGTGTGGGCGGATGGCTTCGAAAAGCTGCAGATCATTCCCCTGATGATCGTCACGCCGCTGACCTTCCTGGGCGGGAGCTTCTATTCGATCCACATGCTGCCGCCGTTCTGGCAGACGGTCTCGCTGTTCAATCCGGTGGTCTACCTGATCAGCGGATTCCGCTGGAGCTTCTACGGCATTTCCGACGTCAGCCTGCCGATCAGCATGGGCGTGACGCTGGGGTTCCTGGTGCTGTGTTTGGTCGCCGTGCGCTGGATCTTCAAGACGGGGTACAGGCTGAAGACCTGACCGGCCCCAAGGCGCCCTGGCCCGAGGCAAAGAAAAACCCGCTGCGCCTGGAAGCGGAGCGGGTTTGAAGTCTTGGTGTCTTGATGTCGAGACGCGAGGGTCTCGGAATATGGTCCCGCCGCCAGGAATCGAACCTGGATCTCAGCCTTCGGAGGGCCGAATTCTATCCGTTGAAATACAGCGAGAGAGGGTCCGGCAAACACCGGAGCCACGCATTATCGCCTATCAGGCGACGGTGGTTTCGGCGTCGTCTTCGATCGCCGTGCCGGACGCACCCCGATCGAAGCCAAGCCCCGCCAGATAGACGCGGAATGTGCGCCGCCCCATGGGCACGAGGTCGAAAGCCTCGGGGTCGAGCAGCCAGTTCTGGATGAGCCCGCTGATAAGGGCATGCAGCCCCTGCGCCGCCGCGGGGCCGGGCACGGGCAGCCGGATGTTGCGGCGCCGCGCGGCCAGCCGCAGCGCCTTTTCGAAGTCGACCACGCAGGCGTTGCGCGCATCGAGGTGGCGCTGCTGGACGGACGCCATGTCGTGCGTGTACTCGACCTTGTGGGTGGCCACGTCGAACACGCGGCGCACCTGGGGGTCGGTGGTCATGAGGGTCAGCGCGTGGATCAGGCCCTCTTCGATTTCGGCCAGCGGATCGTCGGCTTCCGTGGTGGCGGCCGAGCACATGGACTTCGGGCCGGACTCCAGCGGCAGGATGACGCGCTCCATCATCGCGTTGAACAGGTCCGCCTTGTCCTTGAAATGCCAATAGATGGCGCCGCGCGTGGCCCCGGCCTGCTGCGCGATCTGCTGCAGCGAGGTCTGCGAGACGCCTTGCGCCTGAAACAGCAACTCCGCGGCATCGAGCAAGCGATGCCGCGTAGCCAGTGCTTCTTCCTTCGTACGACGTGCCACCAAGTCTCCTGATTTGTAAAGGCAACGCCCTTTACTCATCGTGGGGCCATTGCACACTGTCACTATACATCCATGAATGTATGTAAACTAGCGGACTTTCCCGATGGCCCGGCTGTTTATGCTGGCTTCCCGTTCGCATCGCGAACGCGCCGTCTCCCGTCTTCGCTTCAAAGGAATCGCATGCCTCTCCTGCATGTCTCGCGTCAATCGTCCTTTTCGCCGCGTCTCGCGACCGTGGCCGCCGTCGTTCTGCTGGTCCTCGCGGGCTGCGGCAAGAGCGATGCGCCCGCTGGCCCCGGCGGTGGTGCCGGTGGCGCCCACCCGGCGCCCGAAGTCGGCGTGGTGGTTGCCGCGCCGGCCGATGTCGGCCTGGTGACCGAACTGCCCGGCCGCCTCGAAGCCTCGCGCGTTGCACAAGTGCGTGCCCGCGCCTCCGGCATCCTGCTCAAGCGCGAATTCCGCGAAGGCAGCGACGTGAAGGCCGGCCAGTTGCTGTTCCGCATCGACCCCGCACCGCTGGTAGCCGCCTCGCAGAACGCGCAAGCCACGCTGGCGCGCGCCGAAGCCAACGCCGTGCAGGCCAAGGCGCTGGCCGACCGCTACAAGCCGCTGGTCGAAGCCAATGCCGTGAGCAAGCAGGAATACGCGACGGCCGTAGCCTCGTACAAGACGGCCGAAGCCGACGTGGCCGCCGGCCGCGCCGCCGTGCAGACCGCCAAGATCAACCTCGGCTACGCCGACGTGACCTCGCCCATCGCTGGCCGCATCGGCCGCGCGCTGGTGACCGAAGGCGCGCTGGTGGGCCAGGGCGACGCCACCGAGCTGGCCGTGGTGCAGCAGATCAACCCCGTGTACGTCAACTTCACGCAGTCGGCCTCCGACGCGATGAAGCTGCGCCGCGCGGTGGCCGCCGGCCAGTACAAGCGCGCGAGCGGCGAAGAAGCCGCAACCATCCGCGTGGTGCTGGAAGACGGCTCCGACTACCCGCTCGAAGGCAAGCTGCTGTTCTCCGACCTCACGGTCGACTCGACCACGGGCCAGGTCACGCTGCGCGCCGAAGTGCCCAACCCCAAGGGCGAGCTGCTGCCCGGCCTGTATGTGCGTGTGAAGCTCGAGCAGGCGCAGGCCACCAACGCGATCACGCTGCCGCAGCAGGCCGTGACGCGCACCCAGCAGGGCGACACCGTGTCGGTGGTCGACAAGGACGGCAAGATCAGCAAGCGCACCGTGAAGATCAGCGCCGCCAAGGACAACCAGTGGGTGGTGCTCGATGGCCTGAAGGCCGGCGAGCAGGTGATGGTCGACGGCTTCCAGAAGCTGCAGATGATGCCGCCCGGCACGCCGGTGAAGGCCGTGCCGTGGAGCAAGCCGAACCCGAATGCCGCGGCCCAACCAGCGGCAGCGGCCCCAGCGGCCGCCGCCGCTGCAAAGCCGGCTGGCGAGCCGGCACCGGCCACGGCCGAGAAGAAGTAATCAGGAGCGCGCCCGCATGGCCAAATTTTTTATCGACCGCCCGATCTTCGCGTGGGTGATCGCACTGTTCATCCTGGTGATGGGCGGCGTGGCAATCACCCAGCTGCCGATCTCGCAGTACCCGCCGGTGGCACCGCCCGCCATCGTCATCAACGTCGCCTACCCCGGCGCCTCGGCCCAGACGCTCGAGGACAGCGTGCTGTCCGTCATCGAACGTGAAATGAACGGCTCGCCGGGCCTGATCTACATGGAATCGGTGGCCCAGGCCGACGGCACCGGCACCATCACGATCAGCTTCGAAGCCGGCACCAACGACGACCTCGCGCAGGTGGACGTGCAGAACCGGCTGTCGCGCGCGACGCCGCGCCTGCCGGCCGCCGTGACGCAGCAAGGCGTGCGCGTGGACAAGTCGCGCAACAACTTCCTGATGTTCGTGATGCTGTCTTCGGACGACCCGAACTTCGACCCGGTGGCGCTCGGCGACTACGCCGCGCGCAACGTCGTGCCCGAGCTTCAGCGCGTGGTCGGCGTGGGCCAGGCCCAGTTGTTCGGCTCCGAAAACGCAATGCGCATCTGGATCGATCCGGCCAAGCTGCAGGGCTTCAACCTGTCGCCGACCGACGTCAACAACGCGATCCGCGCGCAGAACGCCCAGGTGTCGTCCGGCACCATCGGCGACCTGCCGAACATTCCCGGCCAGGCCATCGCGGCCACGGTGGTCGTGAACGGCCAGCTCGCCAACGTCGACCAGTTCAAGGAAATCGTGCTGCGCGCCAACACCGACGGCTCGACCGTGCGGCTGAAGGACGTGGCCCGTGTCGAGCTGGGCGGCCAGTCGTATGCCACTTCCGCGCGCCTGAACGGCGTGCCGGCGGTGGGCGTCGGCGTGCAGCCCACGCCCAACGGCAACGCGCTGCAGTCGGCCAAGGCGATCCGCGCCAAGATGGCCGAGCTGGAACGCTTCTTCCCCAAGGGCGTGAAGTGGGCCATTCCGTACGACAGCTCGCGCTTCGTGCAGATCTCGATCACCGAAGTGGTCAAGACGCTGCTGGAAGCCGTGGCGCTGGTGTTCGTGGTGATGTTCCTGTTCCTGCAGAACTGGCGCTACACGATCATCCCGACCATCGTGGTGCCTATCGCGCTGCTGGGCACCTTTGCCACGCTGCTGGCGCTGGGCTTCTCGATCAACGTGCTGACCATGTTCGGCATGGTGCTGGTGATCGGTATCGTGGTGGACGACGCCATCGTGGTGGTGGAGAACGTCGAGCGCATCATGAGCGAGGAGGGGCTGTCGCCGCTCGAAGCCACGCGCAAGGCCATGAAGCAGATCTCCGGCGCCATCATCGGCGTGACGGTGGTGCTGATCTCGGTGTTCGTGCCGCTCGCGTTCTTCGCGGGTTCGACCGGCAACATCTACCGCCAGTTCTCGGCGGTGATGGTGGCGTCGATCGGCTTCTCGGCCTTCATGGCGCTGTCGCTCACGCCGGCGCTGTGCGCCACGCTGCTCAAGCCTGTCGAAGCGGGCCACCACCACGAGAAGACCGGCTTCTTCGGCTGGTTCAACCGTGGCTTCACGCGCACGGCCAAGGGCTATGAAAGCGTTGTCGCGCGCATCCTGCGCCGCGCCGCGCGCTACCTGGTGATCTACATCGCCATCATCGGCGCCGTGGTGTTCACCTACTCGCGCCTGCCGAGCTCGTTCCTGCCTGAAGAAGACCAGGGCAACATCCTGGTCAACGTGCAGCTGCCGCCGGGTGCGACGCAAGAGCGTGCACTGGCCGTCATGCAGCAGGTCGAAGGCTTCATGCTGAAGCAACCCGAAGTGCAGAGCATGGTGGGCGTGATGGGCTTCAGCTTCTCGGGCCAGGGCCAGAACGCCGGCCTTGCCTTCGTGACGCTGAAAGACTGGGAAGAACGCAAGGACCCGGCCCACTCGGCCAGCGCGCTGGCCGGCCGTGCCTTCGGTGCGCTGTCGGGCGTGCGCGATGCCTTCATCTACCCGCTGAGCCCGCCACCCATTCCCGAACTGGGCAATGCCAGCGGCTTCAGCTTCCGACTGCAAGACCGTTCGGGCGCGGGCCACGAAGCGCTGATCAACGCCCGCAACCAGTTGCTGGGCATGGTCTCGCAGAGCAAGGTTTTGTCGCAGGTTCGCCCCGACGGCCTGGAAGACGCGCCGCAGCTGCAGATCGACATCGACCGCGACAAGGCGAACGCCCTGGGCGTGAGCTTCGACGCGATCAACGCCACGCTGTCGACCGGCCTGGGTTCGAGCTACATCAACGACTTCCCGAACCGCGGCCGCCTGCAGCGCGTGGTGGTGCAGGCCGACGCACCGGCCCGCATGCAACCCGACGACCTGCTGCGGCTGAACGCCACCAACACGCAGGGCCAGCCGGTGCCGCTGTCGGCCTTCGCCACCACCAAGTGGGTGACGGGCGCCACGCAGACGGTGCGCTACAACGGCTACCCCGCCGTGCGGATCAGCGGCGACGCTGCCCCGGGCTTCAGCACGGGGGCCGCGATGGCCGAGATGGAAAAGCTCGCCGCGCAGCTGCCGCAAGGCTTCGGCTACGAGTGGACCGGCCAGTCGCGTGAAGAAAAGCTCGCGGGTTCGCAGGCCATCATCCTGTACGGCTTCGCGATCCTGGCGGTGTTCCTGTGCCTGGCCGCGCTGTACGAGAGCTGGTCGATCCCGCTGGCGGTGATCCTGGTGGTGCCGCTCGGCGTGCTGGGCGTGCTGCTGGCCACCATGCTGCGGGCCTATTCGAACGACGTGTACTTCCAGGTGGGGCTGATCACCATCATCGGCCTCTCCGCGAAGAACGCGATTCTGATCATCGAGTTCGCGAAAGACCTGCAGGCGCAGGGCAAGGGCATCGTCGAATCGGCGCTGGCCGCGGCCCACCTGCGGTTCCGCCCGATCATCATGACCTCGCTGGCCTTCGGCCTGGGCGTGGTGCCGCTGGTGCTCGCCTCGGGCGCCGGTTCTGCCAGCCAGCGTGCCATCGGCACCGGCGTGCTGGGCGGCATGGTGACGGGTACGGCCCTGGCGGTGATCTTTGTGCCGGTGTTCTTCGTGGTGGTGCGCACGCTGTTCAAGGGCAGCGCGCGACAGCACGAGGCCGACAAGCGGCATGCGGAAGCCGCCGGCATCACGGAAGAGAAATCTCATGACTAAGAAACTGATTCCCACAGCCCTGGCGGCAGCGATGCTGCTGGCCGGCTGCTCGCTGATCCCGACCTACGAGCGCCCCGCCGCGCCCGTGCCGACCACCTACCCGGGTGACCCGGCGCAACCGGCCGGCCAGGCTTCGGCCGCCCTGCCCTGGCAGGACTTCTTTGCCGACCCGCGGCTGGCGGGCCTGATCCAGACCGCGCTGGCCAACAACCGCGACCTGCGGGTGTCGGTGCTCAACATCGAGCAGGCGCGCGCGCAGTTCCAGATCGAGCGCTCGGCGCTGTTTCCGGCGCTGGGCCTGACGGGTTCGGGCTCGCGCTCGAGCCCCAACTCGGCGCAGGCACTCGACGCCAGCGCGGGCAGCGTGGCCTCGCAGTACAGCGTCAACTTCGGCTTCACGGCCTGGGAGCTGGACTTCTTCGGCCGCATCCGCGCGCTGAAAGACCAGGCGCTGTCGCAGTACCTTGCCACCGAAGAAACGCGCAAGGCCGTGCAGATCAGCCTGATCGCCTCGGTCGCCAATGGCTGGCTCACGCTGCTGGCCGACGACGAGCTGCTGGAGCTCACGCGCCAGACGATGGTCACGCGCGACGAATCGGTGCGCCTGACCAAGATGCGCTTCGACAACGGCGTGTCGTCGGAACTCGACTTCCAGGCCGCGAACTCGCTCGCCGAAACGGCACGCGCCGCCTACGCGCAGCAACAGCGCGCACGCCTGCAGGACGAGAACGCACTGGCCCTGCTGCTGGGCGCACCGGTGCCGCCCGAAGCCACCGCCGGCGGCGCCAAGGGCCTGGACAGCATCAAGCCGATGCCCGACGTGCCGGCCGGCCTGCCTTCGGACCTGCTGGCCGAGCGGCCCGACATCCGCGCGGCCGAGCAGCAGCTGATTGCGGCCAACGCCAACATCGGCGCGGCCCGCGCCAACTTCTTCCCGCGCGTGTCGCTCACCAGCGGCATCGGCACCGCCAGCACCGAGTTCTCGGGCCTGTTCGATCGCGGCTCCAAGGCCTGGTCCTTCGCGCCGACGGTCACGCTGCCGATCTTCGACGCGGGTCGCAATTTCGCCACGCTCAACTCGGCGAAGGCCGGGCGCGAGATCGCCGTGGCGCAGTACGAGAAGTCGGTGCAAACCGCCTTCCGCGAAGTGGCCGATGCACTGGCGGGCCGCGCCACGCTGGGCGAACAGGTGCGCGCACAGCGTGCCCAGGCCGATGCGGAAAGCGTGCGCTTCAAGCTGTCCGACCTGCGCTATCGCAACGGCATTGCCAGTGCGCTCGACCTGCTCGACGCACAGCGTTCGCTGTTCACGGCGCAGCAATCGGCGGTCAACGTGCGCCTGCTGCAACTGCAGAACCAGGTCACGCTGTACAAGACGCTGGGTGGCGGCTGGGCCACACGCGACAAGGGTTGAGACGCTTCGGCGTCCGATATCGGCAGGCCAATTGCCCGCTTGGGCAAGGGGCCTCTCTATAATCGCCGGTTGGTTAGAAAAAGCCCCCCGACGAGCCCCCGATTTTGAGGACGCCATGAGCGCAGACCCGCATAACCAGGCCACAGAAGAAGCCCACACCGGGCCCATCAAGAACCCGAAGCAACTGCTGCTGGCGGTATTTTTCTCCTTCATTGCCCCGATCCTGATCATCGTGGGACTTGTCTCCTACGTGGTCTCGGGCACCAAGCCCTCGGGCACCGCGGAGGGCGACAACATGGCGCTCTACGGGGTGACCAAGGAAGCCCGCGACCGCGAACTGGCCGAGCGCCTGAAGAAGGTCGGCGCCATCGAGATCCGCGACGCCAACCGGCCGCTCGCCGCTGGCGAGGCCGTGTTCAAGGCGCAATGCGTGGCCTGCCACGGCGCTCCCGGCATTCCCGGCGCGCCTCACCTGAACGATGCCGCGGCTTGGGGCCCTCGCATCGGCCAGGGCTATGCCACCCTCCTCGAACACGCCCTGAAGGGCAAGGGCGCCATGCCTCCCCAGGGCGGCGGCGACTTCGAAGACCTCGAAATCGGCCGTGCCGTGGTCTTCATGGCCAACGCCGGTGGCGGCAAGTTCCCGGTGCCGGACCGTCCGGCTGCGGCGGCGCCCGCGGAAGGTGCTTCCGCGGCAACGCCCGCAGCGCCTGCAGAAGGCGCTTCGGCTGCGGCACCCGCAGCAGCTGCGGCTCCTGTCGCCAAGTAAGCGTTTCCTCACACCAACGAAAAAGCCGGCCCAGCGCCGGCTTTTTTCATGGGCGATGCAAACCCCGGGCTAGTGTTTTGATAGCGCGGGCGCTGCCTCGGCATGCTGCGCCGCCGGGCTCAGCACATGGCCGAAGCGGCCGGGCAGCTCGCTGGCCTGCACAGGCTCGGGCGTCCAGAGGCCGCGTTCGACAGCCTCGGCCGCAATGCCCACGTCCTGCGTGTGAACCAGTCCGAGCCCGATCGGAGCCACAAGATAGAGCCGGCCCTCTTCGTCCAGCAGGCAGGCCGACACGTCGACCGCCTTGCCGGTGTGCGAGGTGACCGTGAAGCCATCGCCCTCTTGCGCCACGCGCCACACCAGCGGCGCGGCCTCCAGTTCCACGTAGACGCGCTGCGGCCCGTTCTGGAAGAACCACTGCCCTTCGTCGTCGTGCTCGTAGTTGCGGTGAATGAAGTCGATCAGCTTGTCGTGCCGCAGCATCGAGCCCTTGGCCACTCGGAACGGGCCCTGGGCCTGCGTACGGTCGTCGCGCATGTACCAGTTGCCGCGCGCGTCCAGGCCCAGCCAGCCGTAGCAGTCGGGCACGTTGGGCCATTTGGCGAGCGCCTGTTTGACGATGTCATCCATAACGCGTCATTCTCGCGCCGGCCGCGCGCCCGCACCGTCAGCCAATGCGCCGCCATGCACCTGCAGCCAGTCGCCGACCTGCTCGGGCATGGCCCGCACATGCGCCGGCGGCGGCCCCATCGGAAAGCCCACGTGGCCGCCCTGCCCGGGCTGCCACAGCGTGACATGCGCCCCGACCTCGCCGGGGCGCGGCAGGCTGCGCGCGGGAATGAAGGGGTCGTTGCGGGCATTCACCACCAGCGCCGGCACGCGGATGCGGTCCAGGTGCGGCTTGGCCGAGCCCCGCGCCCAGTAGTCCTCGGTGTCGCGAAAGCCGTGCAGCGGCGCGGTGAACACGTCGTCGAAGGTGTAGAGGTCGCGCGCGGCCAGCAGGCGGTCGCGGTCGAACAGGCCCGGAAACTGCGCCAGCTTGGCCAGTGCCTTGGGCTTCATGGTCTGCAGGAACATGCGCGTGTAGACCAGCCGGTTGAAGCCCCGGCCGATGGCGTCGCCTCCCGCCGCCAGGTCGAGCGGCGCGCACACCGAGGCCACTGCGCTCACCGTCCGGGCTGCCGTGTCCCCTGCTTCGCTGGCCCAGCGCATCAGCGCATTGCCGCCGAGCGACACGCCCGCGGCCAGCACCGGCCCGCCGCCGCGCAGCACGTGCTGCTCGCGCATGCGCGCCAGGATCCAGCCGATTTCCTCGAAGTCGCCCGAGTGGTACGCGCGCGGCGCCAGGTTCAGCTCGCCGCTGCAGCCGCGGAAGTGCGGCACCGCGAACGCCATGCCGCGCGACGCGGCAAAGGCCGCGAAGGCTTCGGCGTAGTGGCTGCGCGAAGAGCCTTCGAGCCCGTGGAACAGCACCAGCAGCGGCGGCCTGGCCACCGAAGCGGACGCGGGCGCATCGACGAAATCGACATCGACGAAGTCGCCATCGGGCGTGGTCCAGCGCTCGCGCCGGTAGACCGGTGCCGGCCCGTCGAAGCGGCGTGCGTAGAGCGCCGCCCAGATCGTCTGCAGGTTGCCGCCGGGCAACCAGCGCGGCGCCGCGTAATCCATCGACGAGGCACGCGAAGATGAAGCGGCAGGGGAAGAAGAAAGAACGGCGGAGGACATCGATCGATCAATGCAGGGTTTGGGGCGGATCGTTCGCGTCGTCGGGTTCGCGCGCGCTGCCGGGGCTCGCGTGGTGCGCCACCAGGCGCCAGCCCTGCGCGGTCTTGTGATAGACGTTGGTGGCCAGCACGAAGGCATGGCGCGGGCCTTCGGCGGTGAGCACCTCGATGCGCTCCAGCACGTTGTGCACCGCGCTCGCGAGCGATTCGATCTTGCGCACCCGCGCCGGCTGGGCATGGATGGCGCCATTGCTGAACATCTGCTCGAAGGCCAGGCGGATCGCCACGGCGCCCACCAGGCGCGGGCCGCCGGGGTGCACGCAGAACACCTCGTCTTCGTCGGCCCAGCAGGCCATCAACGCATCGATGTCGCCGCGTTGCAGCGCTTCGTAGAAGGCGGCTTCGACGTCATCGGCGGTGCCGCCGATGGCCGCTGCGGCGCGGAGTGGTGTCTTGGGCATGGCGTGATTTTGCCGCGCCGTCCGTGACGGCGGCACTGCACCGCTTTGGTCCGGCCCGCACCGCGCCGCGGCAATCTCTTCGATTCGTCCGCTCCGTTTTGGACCATTTGGTCAAACACAAACCTCCAAAACAACTCAACCCATTGATTTGAAAGAACTTATTCAACTGGCACGGCGCATGCAAGGAGCTTCGCAACCCGCAACAGGAGCCCTTTCATGAACGTCGGCATCTTCATTCCCATCGGCAACAACGGCTGGCTGCTTTCCGAAAATGCGCCGCAGTACAAGCCCAGTTTCGAGCTCAACAAAGAGATCACCCTGAAAGCCGAGCGCTACGGCGTCGACTTCGCGCTGTCGATGATCAAGCTGCGCGGCTTCGGGGGCAAGACCGAGTTCTGGGACCACAACCTCGAGTCGTTCACGCTCATGGCCGGGCTCGCCGCGGTCACGACGAAGATCAAGCTCTTCGCCACGGCCGCCTCGCTGGTCATGCCGCCGGCCATCGTCGCGCGCATGGGCTCGACCATCGACTCGATCTCCAACGGCCGCTTCGGCCTGAACCTGGTCACCGGCTGGCAGCGGCCCGAGTACTCGCAGATGGGCATGTGGCCCGGCGACCAGTTCTTCAGCACGCGCTACCAGTACCTGTCCGAATACATCCAGGTGCTGCGCGACCTGTGGGGCAAGGGCCAGTCCGACTTCAAGGGCGACCACTTCCAGATGGACGACTGCCGCCTGAGCCCGCGACCGCAGGCCGACATGAAGGTCATCTGCGCCGGCCAGAGCGATGCGGGCATGGACTTTTCCGCGAAGTACGCCGACTACAACTTCTGCTTCGGCAAGGGCGTGAACACGCCCAAGGCCTTCGCGCCCGCCGCCGAAAAGCTCATCGAGGCCACGCGCAAGACCGGCCGCCACGTCACCACCTACGTGCTGATGATGGTGATCGCCGACGAAACCGACGAGGCCGCGCGCGCCAAGTGGGAGCACTACAAGGCCGGCGCCGACCACGAGGCCATCGCCTGGCTGGGCCAGCAGGGCGCGGCCGACACCAAGTCGGGGGCGGACACCAACGTGCGCCAGATGGCCGACCCGACCTCGGCCGTGAACATCAACATGGGCACGCTGGTCGGCTCCTACGCAACCGTCGCGCGCCTGCTCGACGAAGTGGCCGAGGTGCCCGGCACCGAAGGCGTGCTGCTGACCTTCGACGATTTCGTGCAGGGCGTCGAAGCCTTCGGCGAGCGCATCCAGCCGCTCATGAAGAGCCGCGCGCACGTGCAAAGCCCGGTGGCCTCGCAGGTCGAACCCGAGCGCCTCGCAGCTTGAGAAAAGAGGCGCACATGACCACGCCCGCACGCAACGCCACCCTCACCTCGACCACGCCGGTCGGCGCGCCGCGCCTGCCCGGCGCACCCGCACCGATGGTGCTGCCCGCGCGGCCCGAGCCGCTCGCGCTGCACGCCACCGACTCCGCCCTCATCGTCGTCGACATGCAGAACGCCTATGCGTCGATCGGCGGCTATGTCGATTCGGCCGGCTTCGACATTTCGGGTGCGCAAGGCACCATCGCCAACATCGCGCGCACCATCGCGGCGGCCCGCTCGGCCGGCATGCTGGTCGTGTTCTTGCAGAACGGCTGGGACGCGGCGTACGTGGAAGCGGGCGGGCCGGGCTCGCCCAACTGGCACAAGTCGAACGCGCTCAAGACCATGCGCGCCAGGCCCGAACTGCAAGGCAAGTTTCTCGCCAAGGGCGGCTGGGACTACGAGCTGATCGACCCGATGAAACCGCAGCCCGGCGACATCGTGGTGCCCAAGACGCGCTACAGCGGCTTCTTCAACAGCACGCTCGACAGCACCCTGCGCGCACGCGGCATTCGCCACCTGGTGTTCACCGGCATCGCCACCAACGTGTGCGTCGAGTCGACGCTGCGCGATGCCTTCCACCTCGAATATTTCGCCGTGATGCTCGAAGACGCGACGCACGAACTGGGCGGCGCGGCCATCCAGCAAGCCTCGGTCTACAACGTCGAGACCTTCTTCGGATGGGTCTCCACGGTGGAGCAGTTCTGCAGCACCTTCGCGCCGCAGGCGGTTCACCAAAACGCCACGGCCAATACAGCCGACACGGCCATTGCCTGATTCACTTCCAAGGAGTTCCCGAATGCCCAAGCAAGCCATCATCCCGCCCGGCACCGGCGTGCCGCTCGCCCCGTACGTCCCGGGCACGCTCGCCGACGGCGTGCTCTACGTGTCGGGCACCCTGCCCTTCGACAAGGACAACAACGTGGTCCATGTGGGCGATGCCGCCGCGCAGGCGCGGCACGTGCTCACCACCATCCAGGGCGTGGTCGAGGCCGCCGGCGGCACCATGGACGACGTGACCTTCAACCAGATCATGCTCAAGGACTGGGCCGACTACGCGAAGATCAACGCGGTGTATGCCGAGTTCTTTCCCGGCACCAAGCCCGCGCGCTACTGCATCCAGTGCGGCCTCGTGAAGCCCGACGCGCTGATCGAGATTGCCTCGATCGCGCACGTCGGCAACAAGGGCTGAGTCTCATGACCTCGCTGCACTATGAGGTGCATGGGCCGTCGGACGCGGCAGCCACTGTGCTGCTGTCGTCCGGCCTCGGCGGCTCGGCCGGCTTCTGGCAGCCCCAGCTCGGCGCGCTGGTGGATGCGGGCCATCGCGTCCTCGCCTACGACCAGCGCGGCACGGGCCGCAGCCCCGACGCGCTGCCCGAGGACGACTACGCGATCGCCGACATGGCGCTCGACGTGATCGAGATCCTCGATGCCACGAACACGGCGCGGTGCCACTTCGTGGGCCATGCGCTCGGCGGATTGGTCGGCTTGCAGCTCGCGCTCGATGCGCCCGACTGCGTGGCGAGCCTGGTGCTCATCAATGCATGGTCGAAACCGAATCCGCATTCGGCGCGCTGCTTCGATGCGCGGCTCGCGCTGCTCGGCGCGCTCGGTGCACGCGCGTATGTGGAAGCGCAACCGATCTTCCTGTACCCCGCCGCCTGGTGCGCCGAACATGCACAGCGCGTGGCCGACGAGGTCGATCACGCCTTCGCACATTTCCCCGGCGAATCCAACATGCGTGCGCGCATCGCGGCACTGCGTGCCTTCGACGTCGACGCGCACCTTGCCGACATCACGGTGCCCACGCTGGTGACGGCCGCAAGAGACGACGTGCTCGTGCCCTGGACCTGCTCGCAGCGCCTGGCCGATGGCCTGCGCGACGTGACGCTCGACTTCATGCCGCACGGCGGCCATGCCCACAGCGTGACCGAGGCCGATGCCTTCAACCGCAGCCTGCTCGACTTTCTCTCGCGGGTGAGCACACCCGCCCCATCCACAGTTCCCGCATGACCACCACATCCACGCTCGACGACGCAGCCCTGTCGCTTCTTTTCACCGGCGCGCGCAGCCACAACGGCTGGACCGGTGAACCGGTGTCCGATGCACAACTGCAGCAGGTCTACGCACTGGCCAGCCTCGGCCCGACATCGGCCAACTGCTCGCCCGCGCGCTTCGTGTTCGTGCGCACGCCCGAAGGCAAGCAGCGCCTGGCGCCCGCGCTTTCCAAGGGCAACCTCGACAAGACCATGGCCGCGCCGGTCACCGTCATTGCCGCATGGGACCGCAAGTTCTACGACAAGCTGCCCACGCTGTTCCCGCATGCCGATGCGCGCAGCTGGTTCACCGGCAGCCCCGAGGCCGCGCACGAAACCGCCTTTCGCAACGCCAGCCTGCAGGCCGGCTACCTGCTGCTCGCGGCGCGCGCCGTGGGCCTCGATGCCGGGCCGATGTCGGGCTTCGACAAGGCGAAGGTCGATGCCGCTTTTTTCGAGGGCACCGACTGGACCGTCAACTTCCTCATCAACCTCGGCCACGGTGATGCGTCGAAGGTGTTCGGCCGCCTGCCGCGGCTGCCCTTCGGCGACGCCTGCCTGCTGGCCTGAAGAAAACGTCGCGACATGCTGAACTCGATGGCCTCCCACAACCCCGCATCGAACAATCCCGCCGGCCTGCCACCCGGCTTGCCCAAGGCCGACTATCGCAACGCGATGGCGCGGCTGGGCGCGGCGGTCAACATCATCACCACCGACGGCCCCGCGGGCCGCGCCGGCTTCACGGCCTCGGCCGTGTGCAGCGTGACCGACGAGCCGCCGATGCTGCTGGTGTGCCTGAACCGGTCCGCCTCGGTGTACCCGGCCTTCAAGGCCAACGGCGTGCTGTGCGTGAACGTGCTGGCCGCGGGGCACCAGACGCTCTCGACGCTGTTCGGCGGCAAGACGCCGATGGACGAACGCTTCGCGGCCGGCAACTGGAGCCGCAAGACCACCGGCTCGCCGATGCTCGACGACGCGGCCGTGTCCTTCGACTGCCGCGTGCTGCACGCCACGCACGCGGGCACGCACGACGTGCTGTTCTGCGAAGCGGTGGCCATTGCCATCGGCGGGGCGGCGCAGGGGTTGATCTACTTCGACCGCCGGTATCACGAGATCGCGGTACCGCCGCAGCACTGAGTTCCCCCTCTGGTCCCCTCTCCCCTCGGGGAGAGGGTTAGGGTGAGGGGGCAGCGGCGCTGGCAAGAGCAGCAGTGACGTCAATGCCGCAACCCTCACCCCAGCCCTCTCCCCAAGGGGAGAGGGGGCAAGATTCAGCGTGGCGTGATGCCCTGCAGCACGATGCGCTGGACGTTCTCCACCGTCTGCTCGAAGAACGCCGCGTCGTCCAGCGTGTGCCCCGTCAGCGCCTGCACCTGCACCCCGAAATCCGCGTAGTGCTGCGTGACCGCCCACAGCGCGAAGATCAGGTGGTGCGGATCGACCGGCGCCAGCTTGCCGGCCGCGACCCAGGCCTTGATGACTTCCGATTTCTTCTCCACCAGCGTGCGCAGCTCGCGGTCGAGTTCATCGCGCAACAGCGGCGCGCCCTGGATCATTTCAAGACAGAACAAACGCGAGGCGTCCGGCCGGTCGCGCGAGACCACCAGCTTGCGCCGGATGTAGTCGCCGATGGCTTCGCCCGGGTCCTGCTCGGCGCTGAAGCCGCGCAGCGGTTCGAGCCACAGCGCGAGCAGGTCGCGCAGCACGTTGACGTACAGCTCTTCCTTGTTCGCGAAGTAATAGAGCAGGTTGCTCTTCGACACGTCGGCGCGTGCCGCCACCTGGTCGATCGACGTGCCGTGCAGCCCGAAGCGCGAGAACAGCCCCAGCGCGGCACCGAGGATGGCGCTGCGCTTGTCTTCGATCTGCCGCAGCCGGCGGTTCACCGCGGACGCACTGCGCACCGCGGGCTTTGCGCGCTTGCGCGCCGGCTTGTCGGTGCTGGTGGTGGTGTTGCTGGAGCTGCTGGCTGCGGCCAGCGCCTTGGTCTTCGGCATCTTCCCTCGTTTCTTCTGGATTCCGGATTCATTCGGCTGCGAACAAAACGCTTGCACGAGCCGTACCCGCAAGCCCTTCGGCATTGCGGCGCACCACTGTAAGGCCAGCATGCATCGCCTTGCGCCACGACCGCTTGCAGGCCCCGCGCCGCGCACCATGCTGACGCGGCAAAAGCGATTTGTCCATTTGGTCCAACTGGCACAGACGTTGCATGGAGAACGGGCAGTACGAACGAACGTCGCCAGCATGGCGCTGGCCAGTGTCAAGCACAAGGAACGTCCATGACCCTTCTGTCTGTCCCCATCATCGATCTCGCACCCTACTTCGCCGGCAGCCCCGAAGGCAAGGCGGAGGTCGCGAAGAAAGTCGACGAAGCCTGCCGCAGCATCGGCTTCCTGGTCATCACCAACCACGGCATTTCCGCGGACCTGGTCTCGCGCGTGTCCACGCTGTCGCGCAAGTTCTTCGACATGCCGCTGGCCGAGAAGCGCAAGGTCGACCGGCCGCGCGAAGACGCGGTGCGCGGCTACAGCGCGGTCGGCGAAGAGGGCCTGTCGTACAGCCTCGAAGAAGCGGCGCCGGGCGACCTGAAGGAATCGTTCTCGGTCGGCCCGTCGAACGTGCCCGACGACGACTACCACCGAGGCCCCGCCGCGGGCCCGCACTTCGAGCCCAACAGCTGGCCGCCGATCGACGGCTTCCGCGAAGCCTACGAGGGCTACTTCGAGGCAATGAGCGATCTCTCGCGCTCGCTGATGCGCATCTTCGCGCTGGGCCTTTCGCTGCCGGAAAATTTCTTCGACGACAAGATCGACGCGCACATCAGCATGTTCCGCGTGCTGAGCTATCCGCCGCAGCGCGAGCAACCGCTGCCAGGCCAGTTGCGCGCGGGTGCGCACAGCGACTACGGCAGCCTGACGATCGTGCTGCCGGACGACAAGGGGCTGCAGGTGTTCAACAAGGCGGGCCAGTGGGTGGACGTTCCGCAAGTGGAAGGCGGGCTGGTGGTGAACATTGCCGACCTGATGATGCAGTGGACGAACGACCAATGGGTATCGACGTTGCACCGGGTGATAAACCCACCCTTCGAGGTGGCGAGCACGAACCGGCGGCAGTCGCTGGTGTTCTTTCACCAGCCGAATTACGACGCGATGGTGGAGTGCTTGCCCAGTTGCCTGTCACCTGGCGAGCAGCCGAAGTACGCGCCGATTTCTTCCGGTGACCACCTGACCTCGAAGTTCGTGAAGCAGACGACCTTCGGGGGGACGAAGGTGACGGCCTGAATGACTTGCTGTTCTGTTCGTGGCGTTGTTTTGAGCGCTGCTGTTCAGGGCGACG
>NZ_QAJK01000115.1 GCF_003852515.1 Variovorax sp. KBW07
TGGTGTACCGCTGATCAACGACCACTCTGATGACGCTCACGCGGATGGTGTGCTCTGCGCAGCGAAATAAAGGAGGAGCGAAGCGGGGGACATTCGCGGAGCAGAGCACACCGTCGGCGTGAGCGGCGCCCTGAACTGCCCCCCGGCAACCCGGCAACTTGGCAGCGCGACAACTCAAAGCCGGTAAACCTCAACCGGCCCGTGCGAGTAAAACAGGAAGTACCCCGTCTCCGTCCGAAAGTCGTTCTTCGCCCACCCAGACGGCACCTTGAAGATCCCGAGCTGCTCGCTAGCCACGCCGACGAACGCAGTGTTCCCCGTGTCCGTCGTGATCTTCGTCCACTGCGCCCGCGTCACCGGCTGCATCTGCATTTTCGGTTCGCTCCAGTCCGCCGTGCGCACCTTGTCGCGCATCACGTAGCGGTCGCCCTGCCGCTCTATCTTGATCAGCTCCTTCAGCTCGCCGTCGCGCTTCACCGCATAGACGCCGACCAGCTCGGCCTCCGGTCCCGCACCTGCACCCGCGCCGCAAGCGGCCAGCAGCACGGCCGAAGACATGAGCGTCGCCAGCCATTTCAATCGTGTGTTCATGACAGTCTTTCCTTGATCGCTTGCTTGTTCATGTGAAGCACGCGCCACCGGCCATCGCGGCCGGTGGCATCGTGCGTGGTCAGTCGTTCAACAGGTCAAGTCGAAAAAAGCCTGGGCCTCAGCGCTTGTCGTTCTCGCGCAGCTTCAGCTTGCCCTGGAAGCGCAGTGCGTGCGGGTACTCCTCCTTCGCACCGGCGTCCACCGCCGCCATCTTCTGCTGGCTCAGTTCCGTCTTGACCAGCACCGGCGCCGGCAGGTTCAGCACGCCCTTGATCTGGTCGTACTGCGCCTGGGTGATGCGCCCCACGCCCTGCAGGCGGAACGCATCGCGCTCGATGTTCAGCAGCAACGGCTTGTTGGCGGCAAGGTTCTGTACCTTCGCCAGCAGGTCGCTCCACGACTGCGCGCTGTAGTTGCTCACGTAGTAGTCCTGCCCCGTCGGTCCGGCCAGCACCGCCGTGCAACCCGGCAGCTCCACCTGCGTGGTCGCGGCCGACATCACGAAGGTCTTGCGCTGGTCCATCGCGTCGCCATACGCCAGCGTGACGGGAATGGTCCACGTCGATGCCGGGAACTGGTTCTGGTTGGGGAACGACTCCTGCGAGATGTTCACGTACGTGCGGTCGCCGGCGCATTGCGCGTCCACCGTCAGCAGCGGAATGCCGGTCTGGCGAATGAAGCTGTCGCCGATGTCGCTGACCTTCTTGCCGCCGCTCGCCTTCTCCAGCGACGTCCACAGCCGCGTCGGCGTGACGTTGCCGAAGGCGTAGTCCTTCAGGTAGATCTGAAGGCCCTTCTGCATCGCCTCTTCGCCGATGTAGTTCTGGATCGTCTCCAGCACGTGGCTGCCCTTGTTGTAGACAAAGATCGCCGGGTCGATGAAGGCGAAGGAGCCCGCGTCGGTCAGGTTGCGCTGCACCGGCACAGCCGTGGGCTTGAGGTCAGCCACGATCACGTTGTGCTTGTCCAGCACGTAGTCCGAGAAGCTGTAGTACTCGGGGTGGAACTTGATGGTGGTGCGCCTTTCGAACCAGCGCGCGAACGATTCGTTCAGCCACACGTTGTCCCACCAGTCGAGCGTGACCAGGTCGCCGAACCACTGGTGCGCCACCTCGTGTGTGACCACCGTCACCGAGTACAGCGTGGGTTTGTTGCCCGGCTTGGTGAGCACCGCGTCGGCAAACTCGAAGATCGCGCCCCAGTTCTCCATGCCGCCGAAGCCGGTGTTCGGCTTGTTGTTGTAGCTGTCGTTGGCCGCGATGGTGTCGAACTTCTTGAAGGGCAGCTGTATGCCGGTGTACTTGTGGTAGTAGTCCATCGACACCTTGGTCCACTCCATCGCGAACTTGGCCCAGTCGGCGCGGCCCGGCGGCGTGAACCAGCGCAGCGGCATGTCGCTGCCGTCGAGCGGGTTCTTGAAGGTGTCCGCAAGAATGTCGAACTTGCCGCCACCGAAGAAGGCCAGGTACATCGGCATCGACGGTGTCTTCTCGAACGACACCTGCTGGTAGCCATCGGGCAGTTTCACCACCGACTTCTGCGCGCCGTTCGACACCGTCTTCCAGTCGCCCGGCACCTCCGCCGAAATCTCGAAGGTATGGCGGAAGGCCGGCTCGTCCCAGCCCGGGAACCACTGCCGCGCGAAGTTGGTTTCGCCCTGCGTCACGATGGCGTCGCTGCTCACGCCCTCGGGCGTCGACAGGCCGACCTTGAAGATGCCGGAAGCCGCCGAGCAGTACGGGTTGCGCTGCATCTCGGCGGGCGGGCAGAACTCGGCGTCCGAGAACTGGATCTTGCCGTCCCACTCCATGTGCAGCAGGTACTTTCCCTTGGCGATCTGGCCGTCGTTCAGGCGCAGCTGCACGAAATCGCCCAGCGATTGCGGCGTGGGAATCAGCGGTATCGCCACGCCGGGGTTCGACACCTTGCGCAGCGTGGTGCGCCCCCTGGCGAAGTTCAGGTTGTGAGCGGCCACCACGATGGCATCGACCGGTTTGAGCACGTCTATTTCCACGTCGCCACGGCCCACGAAAGTCTTGAGCGCGGCGTCGGGCCGGAACCACAGCTTGTAGTTGCTGGGCCATACGGTGTCGGGCAGCTCCATCGGCTTGGCCGAACGGTCGACGGCGGCAACGTTCGAATCCGCTGCGGCGGGCACGCCGTCGTCGGGCGAGTTCTTGGAGGTGGCGTCGCCGCTGCCGGGCACCATGTTCGATGTCACCGGGCCAGACGGTGCGGGTGCGCCGAGGCCCACGCCACCGAAGGAGCCGCCACCACTGTCTCCGCCTCCGCCGCAAGCCGTCAGCGCGGCAAGGGTCACCGCGGTAATGGCAAGATGATTGACGAGGGGTTGGTTGAGTTTTTTCATGATCGCCTCTGGGTAAGGACATGCGCCGCCCGGCATGCACCGGCGGGTAGCCGTTGCTGCGCTGGCAAGCGCGGGATGGGATGAAGAAAAAGAAGAAAAAACGAATCGAACGGGCAGCACCGCACCCTTCCGGCGAACGACACGTTCGTCAGAACAACACGGCTACGCCACTGTGTTTTTCATCGGCCTGGTACGGCACGGACGTGCCGGGCCAGGCCTCGCCGCAATGCATGCGGGCGGCCCCAATATGGGAGGCGTGATGTGGTCCATTCCCGTCGATGCGCGGGGTGGATGGGATGCGGGGTCGGGCCGTGCGTGTGGTGACGGGCCTTCAGCGTCCACGCGCCGACGCCATCCGCTTCCGCGCGGCTACAGCAGCAGCGGAAACGGCATGTGCCGTGGTGGCAATGGCAAGAATCTTTGCGGCTCTTCTCGTTGGTGTCACGCGCATTCCCTCGTCCATTAGGTGCGCTCAGTTTTAGCTGAACGATTGCGACGGCTCAACGACTCGCGGAACTTTTCTCTCTCAAAATGTTCGTGCGCGATAGGCCGAATGGCGTCATCGCATGTGACGCGTGGCGTGCGATACGAAGATGGTTCCGCCGCAGCAACATGTGCTCACGCAGATGACGGATTCAGGGTGCGCACACTGTGACAACGCGGCCACAGTACAAAGGTTCGTGCCGGTGCGGAAGCTACGAAAGTTGTGAACCCGAGACTGCAACCGCGCCGCGCGCACGCTCGCGCCACCACAGCAGAAGGCCGCATCCGAACACCACCAGTTGCGTGCCGATCAGCAACGCGAAGCCCGCGAAGAAGCCCGCGAAGAAGCCCGCGGCGGAAGAAGCCGGCGTGACGGCCGCGCTCCCCGCGCCATGCGACACCGCGCTGATCACGCCGCCCATCAACGCCGGCATGAAGCCCGCCACCAGGCTGCCCGCGCCATTGGTCACGCCGAACGCGCTGGCCGTGTGCTCCGGCCGCGCGCAGTGCTGCACCGTGCTCGGAATGGCCGGGCTCTGCAGCCCCCAGAAGAAGTTGGCCGCCACCAGGCAACAGGCTGCCACGTAGGGGTTTTGCGCGTTGATGGCCATGAGCACCGACAGCGCCACGCCCGCGCTCGCGCCCATGAAGATGAAAGGCACGCGCGCGCGCCCCAGCTTGTCGATGAGCACGCCGCCCACGAACACGGCGAGCACCGTGGCGTATTGCGGCGCCGAGGCCAGCCAGCCCATCTCGCGCATCGAGAAGCCGCGCGCCTCGCGCAGGTAGGTCGGCAGCCAGTTGCTGCTGCCCCAGAGATAGGCCAGTGCCGCCGAGGTGAGCAGCGTGATGAGGAACAGGTGCCGCGTGTGCAGCGCGCCGCGCACGATGCCGCCCACGCGTGCCATCGCCTCGCCGAACGACGAAGGCCGCACGCCGTCGGCATGCGTGGGCGGCATGCGCACGAACGCCAGCACCAGCGGAATGCCGAGCGCGATGTTCAGCACGCCGAGCACGTGGAACGAGCTGTCCCAGTCGAACTGCGTCAGCAGGTAGCCGACCAGCGGATAGCCGATGGCCAGGCCGAGCCCGGTGCCCATGTTGACGATGGCATTCGGCTTGCCGTTTTCGTGGCTCTGGAAGTGCGCCTTGATGTACGACGAGGCCAGCGAGAACAGCGGCCCTTCCGACACGCCCAGCAAGATGCGCGAGGCCAGCAGCATGCCGTAGCTGTGGAACATGGGCGAGGCCCAGGTCACCACGCCCCACAGCACCAGCCCGTAGACCAGGCTGCGGCGCACGCCGAACAATGCCGAGCAGAACGGCGTGAGCACAAAGGCCGACACGCCGTAGCCCAGCATGAAGGCCGTGGCCAGCAAGCCCTGGCCCACGCGGTCGTCGGCGGCCAGGCCCACGTGCCGCAGGAACGCGGGGTCGGTGATCAGCACCGCGATGTTGATGCGGTCCACGTAGGAGATCGCGACGATCACGAACAGCGTAATGACGCCGTACCAACGAAAGTTCTTGCTCTGCATGGCGCTCCTGCCGTGGGGTGTTGCTTGCTGCGCGGTTGCGCCTAGAACATGTGGCGCATGCCGAACTCGGTGCCGCTGGAGGCGCGATTGGGCATGGTGATGGCACCGGCCAGCGCCTGCATGGCGCCGTTCCGGTTGCTGATGCGCGCGATGGTCGCGTACAGCGCGGTGCGCTTGGAGAGGTTGTGCACGTAGCCCAGCGCCAGCTTCGACGAGGTGGGCTGGCGCAGCGCACCGGTCGGCTCCAGCCGGTAGCGCGCATACGAGCCCTTGATCTCGCCGGGGCCGATGGGCAACTGGAAGCCGATGAGCGCGCCCTTGCCGTCCGTGGCGCCCTTCGACTCGGTGTAGATCTCGCTCGTGAGCTTGAGGTTCATCAGCGAGGGACCGAAGGTGTAGGCCGCGCCGAGGTTGGTCACGCGCAGGTCGCCGCTGGCGTAGCGCGTCTTGCCGGTGGCAATGGCCACATTGAAGCCGCCGCCCTGGTAGCCGAAGCGCAGGCCGGTGTGGTCGCCGTCGTGCTTGTTTGAGACCAGCGTATTCGGCAGCACCGAGAGCGAATCGTTCTCGCCCATTGCGTACATCACCTGCCCGTAGAAGCCGCCGAGGTTGGCGGGCAGCAGGTAGCCGATGCTGTTCGATGCGCGCGTGCCGGTGGGCGCCACGAGCCCGCCCAGGCCCGAAAAGTAGATCTGGTTGGCGCCGATGCCGCTGCCCGTGCCGAAGGGGTCGAAGATGGCCGTGTTCCAGAACGCAGGCACGTAGTCGCGGCCCAGCCGCACTTCGCCAAACGGGCCCGCCAGGCTCACCGTGGCGCGGCGATTGAAGCTCAGCACGCCCGCGGGGCCGTTGCCGCTGGCCTGGTTGTTCGAGTTCGAGGGGAAGCCGGTGGCGTTGTCGTTCTGCAGGCCCATCTCCAGCCAGAAGTTGGCCGACAGCCCGCCGCCCAGGTCTTCGGTGCCACGAAACCCCAGCCGGCTGAACATGTTGCCGCTGTTGGTCAGCTGCGTCTTGTGGGCCGAGCCGTCGCCGCTGCCGCGCGTGTAGGTCACGGCCGCATCGACCACGCCGAAGAGCGTGAGGGAAGATTGGGCCAGCGCTCCGCCAGCCACGCTGGCCGAAGCCAGCGCGATCAAGTACTTTTTCATGGATGTCCCGGTTGGTTTTTTTCCTGGCCGTCTTCTTGGAATGGCCTCAGATGTCCAGCACCAGCCGCTCGCCCTTGCAGCGAGAGACGCAGATCATCATGGTCTTGTTGGACGCACGTTCGATCTTGGTGAGGATGCCGTCGTGGTGCTCGACTTCGCCTTCGAGAACCGCTGTTTCACAGGCGCCGCACACGCCTTCCTTGCAACTGTGGTCGGGGTTGAGCCCGGCATCGATCAGGCTGTCGAGGATCGACTTGCCGGCCGGCACCTCCACGCTCCTGCCGCTCTTGGCGCACTGCACCACGCAGCCCTGCGTAGCGCTGGTCGCTTCCACATGCACCGCCGCGAAGCGTTCGATGTGCGCATTGGCGTAGCCGAGCTGTTCGCAGCTCTTCTCGAATGCGTCGAGCATCGGCGTCGGGCCGCAGCAGTAGTAATGGCTGTCGGCGCCCTTGCCTGCCAGCAGCGCCGCGAGATCGGGCGGCGCGCCCTTCTCGTCGTCGAAGTGCCAGGTGAGCTGAACGGCTTTTTCTTTCGCGAGTGCCTCTATGGCATCGCAGAACGCCGCCTCCTTGCGGGTGCGCGCGCAGTACAGCAACTCCACCGGCTTGCCGATGGCCACGAGGCGCTGCAGCATGCACCAGATGGGCGTCACGCCGATGCCACCGGCCACCAGCACCGAGCGCCCCGCGGCCTCCTGCAGCTTGAAGTTGTTGCGCGGCGCGGAGATCGGCAGCGTCATGCCCACGCGCAGCTGCTGGTGCACGTAGCGCGAGCCGCCACGGCTCTTGCGGTCGTTGAGCACGCCCACCACGTAGCGCTGGCGGTCGCTGGCCGGGTTGCACAGCGAGTAGCTGCGCACCAGTCCGTTGGGCAGGTGCAGGTCAATGTGGGAGCCGGCCTCGAAGGCGGGAAAGTCCACCGCCGGCGTGGCCGGCCGGAACTCGACGCTGACGATGCCGTCGGCCTCGTAGCGCATGGTGTGCACGAGGGCGTTCAGCGTGGGAGAAGACATGGCTCGGCTCGCTTCGAGGTTCAAGCCGTCGCGGCTTCTGCGGCTTCCGCCAACTGCGCTTGCGCCAGCCCACGCATGTGGCGGCGCAGGCGCACGATGCCCAGGTCGTGCTGGTACAGGTTCTCGTGCTGGTTGGCGTCGGGCTCCATTTCTTCGAGCATCACGCGGTCTTGTTCCAGCACGTGCCAGTGGCGCGCTTCCAGGCGGTTCCTGTAGAGAAAGCGCCAGGTGTCGCGCTCCCAGCCCTTCGGCAGCTTGCGCACGCGCCAGAAGAAGGTGGCCGTCATGCCGTTCGCCATCGGCGAGAACGCGCCGATGATGATGAAGTTGCCGCCGGGGCCACCGGTCTTGGGGTACGGAATTTCCAGCCGCATCCAGTGGATGCCGGTGTCGGCCCATTCGGTCCAGTCGAAGTTGACGTTGCGCTGGCCTTCCTTCTCGAACACGAAGCCGATGTCGGTGGGGCGAATGCCGAACCTGGCGCTCGAATCGCCCTCGGCCATCGAATGCGACTGCTTGTGCAGGTAGGTGCCGTGCATCGGGTCCATCACGTTGTCGAGCACGTAGCGGTAGTCGCCTTTCCACTCGGTGTAGCAAAGAAAGTTGCCGTACTGCTCGTCGTCGGTCAGTTGCTCGGGCAGCACCAGCGGCGGCGGCGCATCGACCGACTCCTTCGAGTTGTAGAGAAACACCGCGCCCGCGCGCTCCTGCACGTGAAAGTGCCGCGTGGCTTGCGAGCCTTCGAGCTTGCAACCCGGGCTGCCGGGCACGCGCGTGACGACGCCGTCATGGCGCACTTCCACGCCGTGGTACGGGCACGAGAGCCGGTCGCCCAGGATCACGCCCTGCGACAGCGGCGCGCCGCGGTGCGGGCAGCGGTCTTCCAGCGCATGCAGCACGCCTTCGCCGTCGCGCCACAGGGCGAGCTTTCGCCCGAGACGGCGCAGGGAGATGGGGTTCTCCTTGATGAAGTGCGACGGGCAGATGGGGTACCAGAGGTCCTTCAGGCCGATCTCCAGCAAATGGTCGACCGGGTCCGCGGCGATGGGTTGAATGGCGATGTTCATGATGAATTCCTCTCAGCCGGCCAGCACGGCCATTTCCTTGCGGTACAGCGCTTCGGTCCAGGGCTGGCCGCCGGGCGTGGCCAGGCCGCTGTCGTTCAGGCGCTGCACCAGGCCGCCCAGGTCGTGGATGCCATCGGCAAAGGCGCGCTCGATCACGTCGCCGAGCAGGTCTTCGTAAGTGGTCGCGGGGCGCTGGCGCGCCTGGTGCGGTTGGAGATAGCGGTCTTGTTGCATCGTGGGCCTCCGTGGGAGTGAGGGGGAAATGAATCAGGCAGTGGCGGCGACGGGTGCGCCGAGTGGCACGGCCCAGGCGTCGTAGCCGTAGACCCAGTCGGCATTGCCGCCTTCGCGCAGCCAGTTGTTGCCGCGCGAGCCGAGTTGCACCTGGCTGGCGCGCTCGATGCGGGCCTTTTCGTAGCCTTGAAGCGCTTCGGCTACATCGGCCATCGTCACGCCTTCGAGGTGCCGCGACAGCACCACCGCGTCTTCGATCGCCATGCCCGCGCCTTGCGCCATGAAAGGCAGCATCGGGTGCGCCGCATCGCCCAGCAGCGCCATGCGGCCCGCTGCCCAGGCGGGCATCGGGTCGCGCTCGTACAGCGCGGTCTTCAGCACCGTGTCGCAGGCATCGAGCAGCGCGCGGGCCTCGGGGTGGTAGGCCACGTACTGCTCGCGCAGTTCGTCGACGCTGCCCGGCGCGGTCCACGATTCGAGGTGCCAGGTGTCTTGAGGCGTGGTCGCGAAGATGAAGATGTCCTTGCCGCGGTTCAGCGGGAACGTGACGATCTGGCTCTGCGGGTTGGGGCCCCACCACTTGGTGAAGGCACCGAGGTTCGGCACGCCGGCCACGCGCTCGGCCGGCACCACGGCGCGGTAGGCGACGATGCCGGTGAAGCGCGGGCTCTCGGCGCCGAACATCGCGGTGCGCACGCACGAGTGAATGCCGTCGGCACCCAGCAGCACGCCGACGCGGGCGCTGGTGCCGTCGTCGAACGAAAGGCTCACGCCCTTGTCGTCCGCCGCGATCTTCTCCGCGCGCTTGCCGAGTGCGACTTGCTCGGCCGGGAACATGTCGGCCAATGCGGCCAGCAGGTCGGCGCGATGAATGGTGAGCTGCGGCGCACCATAGCGTTGCTCCGCCGAGTCGGCCATTTCGAGCCGCGAGGTTTCTTCACCCGTGTCGTAGGTTCGGCTGATGCGGTGCGACGGGCGCGCCGCCGTCACGCGAGCCGCCTCGCCCACGCCAAGGCCGTCGAGCGCGCGCACGGCATTGGGCGTGAGGTTGATGTCGGCGCCGACGCGGGCGAATTGCCTGGCCTGTTCGAACACGACCACGTCGTGTCCCGCGCGCCGCAGCGCGATGGCCGCCACCAGTCCGCCGATGCCGGCACCGACGATGCCGATGGTGGATTCGTTGCTTGTCTTCATGGGTGTCTCCGCTTTTGTTCTTGCGTGCGGCTCACTCGGCCACGATGTTGCGGGCCTTGATGATCCTGGCCCACACGGCGGTCTCGTCGCGGATGTGCGCGGCGAACTCGGCAGGCTTCATTGCCGCATCGGTCATGCCCTGCACCTTGAGGCGCTCGCGCACGTCGGGCTGGGCCAGCATCTGCGCCGCGTCTTTCGCGAGTTGCTCGACCACGGCGGGCGGCGTGCCCTTGGGCGCCAGCAGGCCGTACCACGACGTGACCGTCACGCCCTGGATGCCCTGCTCCGCCAGCGTCGGGATGTCGGGCGCCGCCGCGCTGCGCGTGGCCTCGGTCACGCCCAGCGCGACGAGCTTGCCGTTCTTGATGAAGGGCATGGTGGCGGGCAGGTTGCTGAACATCAGCGGCACCGAGCCGCCCAGCACGTCGTTGAGCGCAGGCGCCGTGCCCTTGTAGGGCACGTGCAGCAGGTCGATGCCGGCCTGCTGCTTGAACAGCTCGCCCGCCAGGTGCAGGCCGCTGCCCACGCCGGGCGAGGCATACGACAGCGTGTTCGGCTTGGCCTTGGCCTTCGCCACCAGCTCCTTGGCGCTCTTGATGCCCGACGACGGCGACGCCACCAGCACGTTGGGCGCCTTGGCCAGCATGGTGACGGGCACGAAGTCTTTCTCGATGTCGAACGGAAAGTTCGGCATGAGCGTGGGGTTGATGGTGAGGTTGCCGGCCGGTACCACCAGCAGCGTGTGGCCGTCGCCCTTGGCGCGCTTGACCTTGTCGATGCCGATGTTGCCGGCCGCGCCGACGAGGTTCTCGACCACCGCCGCCTGGCCGTAGCGCTTGGCCAGCCCACCGGAGAGCACGCGGGCCAGCGTATCGACCGGGCCGCCCGGCGGGAACGGCGAGACGATGGTGAAGCGGTCGCTGGCCAGTTGCTTCTGTGCATCGCTCTGCGCGTGCGCGGGCGAAGAAGAAGCGATGGCCAGTGCCGACAGCGCCGCGAACAAGAGGGAGAAAGAAAAACGTCGTTGCATGGTGGTGGTCGGGGAATTCATTTCTTCTCGGTCAGGAAGGCGCCCTTGGGGCCTTCCGCGTTTTTCTGGCGGCGCGTGTTGCCATCGAGCCCGCCGTCGACCGCCCATTCGGCAAACACCGTCGGGCCCGGTTCGAATTCGCGCGGCTGCCATTCGGCCGTGAGCTGGTCTTCGTCGGCGTAGTACTCGATGAGTCCACCGGCCGGATTCTTGAAGTACCAGAAATAGGCCGACGACACCGGGTGGCGCCCCGGGCCGAGTTGCGTTTCCCAGCCGCGCCGCGAGAAGTGCAGCCCACCGCCGAAGACTTCGTGGATGTCGCGCACGGTGAACGCCACGTGATTGAGCCCGCGCTTGCCCGAAGGAATCTGCAGCAGGAAAAGATCGTGGTGGCCACCCTCCTCCGCGCAGCGCATGAAGGCGCCGCGGTTCGGATAGCTGTCGGACGAGACAAAGCCGAAGCGCTGCGCGTAGAACGCGCTGGTGCCCACCACGTCATCGACGAAGAACACGACATGGCCGACCTCGATGGGCGTGGCACGCTCATAGATGGGCGCGGGCTGGTTGACGCGCGGCTTGGCGTTCCAGGTGTTCATGGCACCGCAGTCGACGTCGACGGCACGCTTGCGGCTGACCTGCAGGCGCACGGCGAGGCCGTTGGGGTCGATGCAGCCGATGCGGCGCGCGCCATCGACGGTGGTGCCGTCTACAAAGCCTGGGTCGTGCGCGATGGCGGCGGCATAGCGATCGAGGTCGGCATCGCTTTCGACGCCCCAGACGACTTCGCGAAGGGTCGGGCCTTCTTCGATGGCGGGTGGCAGGTCGGCGTTGCCCAACGCCGCGACGACAACCCTGCAGCCGTTGAGGCACTCGAAGACGAGTTGGCTGGCCGTTTCTGACTTGAGCGCGAGGCCCCAGTCTTCGAAGAAGCGGCGGCAGGTGGGGAGGTCGTCCGCCCCGTAAGTGATCTGGTCGATGCCTAGTACGCTCATGTCAGTGTTTCGCCGTGGTGTTCATGGACTTCGCTGTGCGGCGGAGTGCTTTGTTTCGGGGGCTGTCGTTCTTGGGGGTGCTGTTTGGGGGCGGGAGCGGGGTCATCTTTGGCGCGTGCGA
>NZ_QAJK01000116.1 GCF_003852515.1 Variovorax sp. KBW07
CGTGAGCGGCGCCCTGAATGAACCCTGATGCCCGGAACGACCCGACAAGCAGCGCCGCAACAGCTCAGCCGCTGAGCCCATCCACAGCCTGGAACATCGCCTGCCGAGCCTGGCTGACGATCTGCCCGCGCCAGGCATCGGTGTCCGTATAGAACGCCTCCACCATCCGGGCACGAATACCGTCAGCCAGATCAGCCGGCGCCTCAGGATGCTTGTGCAGCCAATGGTCGGCACGCAGCGCGCCCGTCACCTCGAGCATCGGCAACGTGCCGTACTCCAGCGCGATGCCCGTGTACTCCGCCTGCGGGCACTCTTCGTACATCGAGTCCCACATCAGCCCGCGCAACAGCGCCGAAGTCGACGAGCCGTCGTAGATCGACGTCACCGGCGCCGCGGGCGTGCCCCACCACGCGTTGGCGCGGGCATAGGCCACCTTGTCGTCGCGGCAGGCGAAGATCCGCTCGCCCAGGCCGTTGGGGCCGAGCCCCGTGTGCAGGTCTATCCAGGCCACGCGGCGCGCGCGGCCCGCGTGGCGGCGCAACACTTCGCGAATCGTCTTGTTGCTCCAGGTCTGCGCCTTGCCGCCGAAGAACAGGCCGTCGTCGAACTGGTACTGGCCACTGGTCACGGCCGCCTGGTACGCGGTGGCGCCGTGCTTCTCGATCCACTTCGCGATCGCGGCCTGGTTCTCCGGCGTCGGCGGCCAGGTGTCGGGCAGCAGCAGCGGGTGCAGCCTGGCGTAAGGCTCGTTCACCGGCAACGACTCGGGCTTCGAGAAATCGAGAAAGTTGCGGTTCAGGTCGACGTTCTCGTGCGTCACGCGCCGGCTGTACGAAAAGCCGTGCGGGTTCAGCGCGTGCACATACAGCACCGCCACGCCCTGCTCCCTGGCCTTCTCGCGCCATTCGGCATCGTGCAGCGCAAACACCTGCACACCGCTGCCGCAATGGCCTTCGACGCCATGGCAGGCGCTGGAGACGATCAGCAGTTGCTCGGCGTCGGCATCGCCGTCGCGCGCAACGTCCATCGACAGGTCTTCGCCGTCGCGGCCCTTCAGCGGGTGCGCATGCGGCTCGACCGTGAGGCCGGCGCTCACGCAGCCTTGCAGGAATTTCTGGCGCGCCTGGGCGTAGCGCGGCGAAAAGGCTTCGGCGATGCCGATCATGCTGTTGCCGCCGCGCCGCCGCCGGGCTTGAGGAACTGCTCGGCAATCTGCACCCAGCAGGTGGCGCCGAGCGGGATCAGGTCGTCGTTGAAGTCATAGCTCGCGTTGTGCAGCGTGCATGGGCCTTCGCCGTGGTGCACGTCGCGGTGCGCGCCGTCGCCGTTGCCGATGAAGGCATAGGCGCCGGGCTTGGCCTGCAGCATGAAGGCGAAGTCTTCCGAGGTCATGGCGGCCTCCTGCTTGAGCACGTTCTCGGGGCCGACGATGCCGCCCATCACGCGGCGCGCGAAGTCGGCTTCGGCCTCGGTGTTGATGGTCGGCGGGTAATAACGCTCGAAGCGGAAGTCGCAGGTGGCGTCGTGCGCCGCGCAGATGTGCTCGGCAATCTGCTTCATCTTTGCTTCGATCATGTCGAGCACCTCGAGCGAGAAGGTGCGCACCGTGCCCGACAGCTCGCAGTTGTCGGGAATCACGTTGTTGGTTTCGCCCGCGTGGATGGTGGTGACAGAGATCACGGCCGAATCGGTCGGCTTCATCTTGCGCGTGAGGATGGTCTGGAACGCCTGCACGATCTCGCAGGCGATCGGCACCGGGTCGATGCCCGTCTGCGGCAGCGCGGCGTGGCCGCCCTTGCCGATCACGTTGACGAAGAACTTGTTGCCCGATGCCATGACCGGGCCGGGGCTCACGGCGAACTGGCCGGCGGCCATGCCGGGCCAGTTGTGCATGCCGAAGACGGCGTCCATCGGGAACTGCTCGAACAGCCCTTCCTTGATCATTTCGCGCGCGCCGCCGCCGCCCTCTTCGGCCGGCTGGAAGATCAGGTAGACGGTGCCGTCGAAGTTGCGGTTCTTCGACAGGTGCTGCGCGGCCGCGAGCAGCATGGCCGTGTGGCCATCGTGGCCGCAGGCGTGCATCTTGCCGTGGTGCTTGCTCGCGTGCTCGAAGGTGTTGAGCTCGGTGACGGGCAGCGCGTCCATGTCGGCGCGCAGGCCGACGGCGCGGTTGCTGGTGCCGTTCTTGACGATGCCCACCACGCCGGTGGTGCCCAGGCCGCGGTGAATGGGAATGCCCCATTCGGTGAGCTTGCCCGCCACCACGTCGGCGGTGCGGACTTCTTCAAAACAGAGTTCGGGGTGTGCGTGAAGGTCACGTCGGACGGCGGCGATGCCGGCCGCCTGGGTGACGAGCGAATCGATGAGTTTCATGGGGCACAGTCTAGGCAAAAAGTGCGCCCGTCGCCACGGCTACGACCCTGCACCTGCGCGGGAACCTTGGTGCCTCCGGGGTCATGCCGCAGTGAATTACCAATCGCTCCGGCGCTATCCGTGCCTAAACAACCTGCTTGCGCACTTTGGACCGCGAAGCACTTTCTAGTGAATTTTTCGCGTTTCCCGGACTGGCTGCTTGACACCGGGTCTGTTTGACCATTGTTTGCAATGGTGCCGCTCACGCATGCCCCAGACTTTTTGGACGATCACTCGTCAAGGTCCCGTGCGTGTCTTCCCTCTTCACAGTTTCGCGAACCGTCTGCGTCAACAGCGCCGCCATGCCCAGCCTGCTGGGCCACCCCGCACTGCAATTCAAGTCCCTCGATGGCCGCGAGGCCCTGGGTGAACTCTTCGAATACACCGTCCGGCTGCAGACCCCCGACAACCCGGCGCTGACCGAGCACGTCACCGCCAACGTCCCCGTCAAACAGCTGATCGGCAAGGAATTCGGCCTTCGCCTCGAACTCGACGGCAAGGGCTTCGGCGTGGCCGCCCGCACGGGCGCGGGCACCCGCGAGATCAACGGCCTGGTGACCAGCGCCAGCTTCGTGCAGCACGAGAACCGTCGGGGCCTCTACCAGATCACCCTTGCGCCCTGGCTGACCCTGGCCACCCGCACCAGCGACTACAGGATCTTCCAGGACAAGACCCCGCTGCAGATCATCGAAGAGGTGCTGGCCGACTACAGTTTTCCGACCGAGAAACGCCTTACTCATCGGTATCCCCAGCGCGTATTCCAGGTCCAGTACGGCGAGACGGATTTCGAGTTCATCACGCGGCTGATGCAGGAGTTCGGCATCTACTATTTCTTCGAACACAAGAATGGGGCGCACAAGCTGGTCCTGGTGGACGACGTCGGCGCGCACATGAAGTTCGAGAGCCAGGCGTACCACGCCATTGCCTACCACCCGCCGGGCCACAAGATCGACGAGGAATACTGCGACAGCTTTTGCAGCATCGAGAACCTCGAATCAGGCCAATGGGTGAGCGACGACTTCGACTTCACCAAGCCACGCGCGCGGCTCCAGCAGGTTTGCAGGATGCCGCGCAACACCGGCAACAACGCCCAGGAGATGTACAAGTGGCCGGGCGACTACAGCGAGCCGGACGAGGGCCTGGACCTGGCGCGCACGCGCATGGAGGCGTCAGGCGCACCGGGCAGCCGTGGGCAGGGAAGCGGCAACCTGCGGGCCGTGGTGACGGGGTGCACCTTCTCGCTGGCCAACTACCCGCAGGACATCGCGAACATCGAGTACCTGGTCATCGCCAGCACCTTGCGCCTGCACGAGAGCGGGCAGGCCAGCGGGCAGGAAGACTACGTTTGCCGCAGCGACTTCGAGGTTCAGCCGGCCCACAAGATCTTCCGCTCGCCGCAGACCCAGGCCAAGCCCCGGACCACGGGCCCGCAGACGGCCATCGTCACCGGCCCCGATGGCCAGGAGATATGGACGGACGAGTACGGACGCATCAAGGCCAGCTTCCACTGGAACCGCTACTGCACGAAGGACGAGAACGCCTCCTGCTGGATTCGCGTGTCCCAATCGTGGGCTGGCACGAACTTCGGGGGCATGCACATCCCGCGCATCGGCCAGGAGGTGATCGTCGATTTCGAGAACGGTGACCCTGACCGGCCCATCGTGACTGGCCGTGTCTACAACCGGCTGAACATGCCGCCCCGGCAGTTGCCCGAGCAGAAGAGTCTGTCGGGGTTTCGAAGCCAGGAGCTGAGTGCGGA
>NZ_QAJK01000117.1 GCF_003852515.1 Variovorax sp. KBW07
CGGGATGAAGGAGGTTTGCGCGCCGGCGTTGTTGGCCGACTCCGGCGAAGCCACGCCGCGGATGTTGCCCTTGCCGAACGGAACTTCGCCGGGGCGCATCTTGATCTTCTTCTCCAGCGCATACGAGGCGAACGAGGCCAGCAGCGCACCGCCGCCCGGCAAGATGCCCAGGGCCGAGCCCAGGGCCGTGCCGCGCAGCACGGCGGGCATCATGCGCTTGAAGTCGTCCTTGGTCGGCCACAGGCCCTTGACCTTGTGCGTGAACACCTCGCGCTCGTCATCCGGCTGCGAGAGGTTGCCGATGATTTCGCCGTAGCCGAACACACCCATGGCAATCACCACGAAGCCGATGCCGTCGGTCAGCTCGGGAATGTCGAAGCTGAAGCGCGCCACGCCCGAGTTGACGTCTGTGCCGACGATGCCGAGCAGCAGGCCCAGCACGATCATTGCCACCGCCTTCAGCAGCGAGCCCGAGGCCAGCACCACGGCGCCGATCAGGCCCAGGGTCATCAGCGAGAAGTATTCGGCCGGGCCGAACTTGAAGGCCAGCTCGGTCAGCGGCGGCGCGAAGGCGGCCAGGATCAGCGTGCCCACGCAACCCGCGAAGAACGAGCCCAGGCCCGCGGCTGCCAGCGCGGGGCCCGCGCGGCCCTGCCTTGCCATCTGGTAGCCGTCGATACAGGTGACCACCGAGGACGACTCCCCGGGCAGGTTCACCAGAATGGCGGTGGTCGAACCGCCGTACTGCGCACCGTAGTAGATGCCGGCCAGCATGATCAGCGCCGACACGGGCGGCAGTGCGTACGTGGCGGGCAGCAGCATCGCGATGGTCGCGACGGGGCCGATGCCCGGCAGCACGCCGATCAGCGTGCCCAGGATGCAGCCCAGCAGGCAATACAGCAGGTTGGTGAAGGTAAAGGCAACGCCGAAACCGATGGAAAGGTTGTGGATCAGGTCCATGGTGTGCGCTCCTCAGCCCGAAATGAAAGTGGGCCAGACCTGGATCTGCAACTTGAGCGCCCAGATGAACGCCACGTAGCTGCCTGCCGCCAAGATGGTCGAGAGAATCAGCACGTCGCGCAGCTTGAACTGCTCGCCCGCCATGCTCGAGATGATCGTGAGCGCGTAGATCGCGATGATCATCCCCATGGCCGGCAGCCCGATGCTGGGCAGGCCGCCCAGCAGCACGCCGAACGCAAGGTTGGCGCCGAGCACGAAGGCCAGCGGCTTCCAGGCCCACTTGCCGATCGGATCGCCATCGGCGGTTTCGACCACCAGCGCCTGGAACATGATGATGGCCCCGAGGATGGCCAGCAGGATGCCCAGCATGAGCGGGAAATAGCCGGGCCCCATCCGGGCTCCGTTGCCGACCGTGTAAGTGGTCGCTCCGATTGCGAAAGCGCCCCCCACGGTGGTGAACATGACCCCTGAAAAGAAGTCCGCCTGACTCTTTATCTTCATTATCTCGACCCTCTTGTTTGGAGAGGTGAGGGTCGTCTTCGGCGGCTGACGGTTGGCTGACCGCGGGTGTACGGACAAATGCTTAGCGCAGGCTTAGGGTTCTCCCCCTGAAGGCTTTGCGCACGCCTGCCGACCGGCTTTTTCCGTCTCAAAAAACGGCGGGCAGAAACGAAAAAAGCTCCCGAAGGAGCTTTTTATTCAAAGAGGGCCGAGGCCCCCTGAGCTTGTGGGTGAGGGCTTAGTAGCCGCCGCGACCACCGCCGCCGCCGCCGTAGCCGCCGCCACCGCCGCTACGGCCACCGCCGCCGCCGCCGTAACCACCGCCGCCGCCGCCACCACCGTAGCCGCCACCGCCACCACCAGCGCCGCCGCCGTAGCCGCCACCACCGCCGGTGCGGGGAGGACGAGCTTCCATCGGACGGGCTTCGTTCACCGTCAGGGCGCGGCCCTGGAGCGAATGGCCGTTCATGGCTTCAACGGCTGCGAGTGCTTCTGCATCGCTGCCCATTTCGACAAAGCCGAAGCCCTTCGAACGGCCGGTGTCACGTTCCATCATGACCTTGGCGCTGACGATCGAGCCGAACTCGCCGAAAGCCTGTTCCAGGTCGTTGTCACGCACAGAGTAGGCGAGGTTGCCTACGTAGAGTTTCTTGCCCATGGAGGGACTCCTAATTCAAACCAACAAAACAAAGCGATGGAGTCCCAGAATCACAACAAACAAAATGCGCTGTGGCGCGAAACTGACCGATCACCGAATTACGTGCACGGGAGACAAGCTCGCAGACACGTAGGCCGGATTATCCAGCCCCATTTCAGAAAAGAGTGGGGAAATCATGTGTTATTGAGAAACATCTCTGCCCGACGGGCGGTTTCGCAACGGTTTCAGCAGGTCGGAGAGCCCGTTGTGGTCTATTTCATGCATCAAGGCGAGCAGCCGGCCAATTTCTCCCGAGGGAAAACCCTCGCGTGCAAACCACGTCAGGTAATTTCCGGGCAAATCGGCGATCAACGTGCCCTTGTGCTTGCCAAATGGCATTTGGAGCGTCACCAGGCGCTGCAGGTCTTCGGGTTGCATGGGCTGTTTACCCTCCGGCCCGCTTGACCGTGTGGCCCTGTTTCACCAGCGCGGCAATCACCGTTTCGCGGTGGTCGCCCTGGATTTCGATCACGCCGTCCTTCACCGTGCCGCCCGAGCCGCAGGCCGTCTTGAGCTGCTTGCCCAGCGCCGTGAGCGCTTCCGCGTCGAGCGCAACGCCCTTGATGACGGTCACGCCCTTGCCTTTGCGGCCCTTGGTCTCGTGCGATACACGCACAATGCCGTCAGTGGCCGGCACGCGTGCCTTGAGTTCCTTGCAGCGGCACTGGGCCACGGGCTCGCCGCAGTCGGGGCACATGCGCCCGCCGGCCTCGGTGGAATACACCAGGGCGCTGCCGGTCTGCTGATTGCGCTGTTTCATCGTCGACATTCGATACGTCTCTTCTCTATCTATCTCGGGTTTTCTCTCTGTCTGCTCACATGCCATTCGACTCTCTGGGCCTGGCCCCCGCGCTCGTGCAGGCTGCCGCCGAAAGCGGTTATGCCGCGCCGACCGCCATCCAGGCCGCGGCCATCCCCGCGATTCTGCAAGGTCGCGACGTGCGGGGCTCGGCACAGACCGGCTCCGGCAAGACCGCCGCATTTTCCCTGCCGCTGCTGCAGCGCCTGGTCGCCGAAGCCGCACAGTCGCCGCGCCGCGTGCGCGCGCTGGTGCTCGTGCCCACGCGCGAGCTCGCGGCCCAGGTCGGCGAAACCATGCGCAGCCTGGCGCAGCACCTGCCCGAACGCCTGAAGATTGCCATTGCCTTCGGTGGCGTGTCGATCAACCCGCAGATGATGGGCCTGCGCGGCGGTGCCGACATCGTCGTCGCCACGCCGGGCCGCCTGCTCGACCTGGTCGACCACAACGCGCTCAAGCTCAACACCGTGTCGATGCTCGTGCTCGACGAGGCCGACCGCCTGTTCGACCTCGGCTTTGCCGAAGAGCTGAACCGCATCCTGGCGATGCTGCCCGCTCAGCGCCAGAACCTGCTGTTTTCCGCGACCTTTCCGCCCGCCATCCAGGCGCTGGCCGACGGCATGCTGCGCGAGCCCGCCGTCATCGACGTGCAGGGCGAACCCGGCACCGAGCCTGCCATCGTGCAGCGCGTGATCGAGGTCGACCCCGACCGCCGCACGCAACTGCTGCGCCATCTGCTGAAAGAAAACGAGTGGGAGCGCGTGCTGGTCTTCGTCGCCACGCAGCATTCGGCACAGATCGTGGCCGAGAAGCTCTACAAGAACGGCGTGTACGCCGTGCCCTTCCACGGCGACATTGCGCAGGGCACGCGCACCGACATCCTGGCGCAGTTCAAGCAGAGCCGCTGGGACGTGGTGATTGCCACCGACCTTGCCGCGCGCGGCATCGACATCGCGCAGTTGCCCGTGGTCATCAACTACGACCTGCCGCGCTCGCCGACCGACTACATCCACCGCATCGGCCGCACCGGCCGGGCGGGCGAAAGCGGGCTGGCCATCAGCTTCGTCAGCGCGTCGACCGAAGCGCACTTTCGCCTGATCGAAAAACGCCAGGGCCTGAGCCTGCCGCGTGAACGCATCGAAGGCTTCGAGCCGACCGAGGTGGCCGTGCCGCTGGTCGATGCCTCGGGCACGGGCGGCATCAAGGGCAAGCGGCCGAGCAAGAAGGACAAGCTGCGCGCGGCTGCCGCACTCGCGGCCACGCAGCACGGCGGCGACAAAGCCGAAAAGAACGACTGACCGGGGCAGGCCGGAGTCGAACGGGTCAGCCCACCGCGTAATCCACCTGGTGCCGCGCGATCCGCAGGTCGCCCAGCTCCTCGCGAACCTGCAGGTGTGCCGGATGCGTGGCGTACCCGTCGAGGGCGGCCTGACTGTCGAACTCGCTGTACAGCACCACGTCGCACGCGTAGGCCACGCGGCTCGAATCCACGCCCACTTCGATGTGCAGCAGGCCGGGAATCCGGCCGCGCAGCGACTCGAACTTGCGCTTGAGCAACTGCGTGGCTTGCGCCTTTTCTTCCTGCGATTCGCCGCGCAGGTCCCACATCACGATGTGCTTGAACATGGGCACGATGGTAAGCACGCGGCAGGCAAAAACGCGCATGCCGAAGGGTCCGCGCGTGAGGAACAGTTTTCCGCTTTTGCAGCAATCCGCGCCTTTGCGCGGGCGGCGCTCGGGGCCTGAGCCCTTCGGAGGCTCAGGCACTCACGCGGGCTTCGGCAGGAAGTTCGCGAGCAGGTCGATGGGCAGCGGGAACACGATGGTGGTGTTCTTGTCCGCGCCGATCACCGTCAGCGTTTCCAGGTAGCGCAGCTGTATGGCCTGCGGCTCCTGGGCCAGCACGCGGGCGGCCTGGAACAGCTTTTCCGATGCCTGCAATTCGCCCTCGGCGTGGATCACCTTGGCGCGGCGTTCGCGTTCCGCCTCGGCCTGCCGCGCGATGGCGCGGACCATCGATTCGGTGAGGTCGATCTGCTTGATCTCGACGTTCGACACCTTGATGCCCCATGACGCCGTCTGCACGTCCAGCGACTCGCGCACATCGAGGTTGAGCTTCTCGCGCTCGGCCAGCATGTCGTCCAGCTGGTGCTTGCCCAGCACCGAGCGCAGGGTGGTCTGTGCCAACTGGCTGGTGGCGTTGAAGAAGTCCTTGACCTCGATGATGGCCTTGGCCGCATCGACGATGCGGAAGTAGACGACGGCGCTGACCTTCACCGACACGTTGTCGCGCGAGATCACGTCCTGCGTCGGCACTTCGAGCACCACGGTGCGCAGGTCGACGCGCACCACCTGCTGGATGACCGGAATCACGATCACCAGGCCGGGCCCCGAGACCTTGGAGAAGCGACCGAGAGTGAACACGATGCCGCGCTCGTACTCCCGGAAAATCCATACCGCCGAAAAAACCAGCGCCGCCACCAAGACCAGGACGACGGTGCCGATGCCATAAGTGAAAGAGAGCATGGTGATCTCCCGCGACTCAGCAAAGGTGCTGGATGGTTGGACACCCGCGGCGCAACGGCGTTCCGGCCGGGCCGGAATAAAGATCGAAGACCGAAGACCGAAGACCGAAGACCGAAGACCGAAGACTGGTGCAGCGTGGCTACCAGCCCATCTGCCGCGCCGCCAGTTCCTTCATGATTTCTTCGGCACCGCCGCCGATCATCATCACCTTGACCTCGCGGTAGATGCGCTCGCTCACCGTGCCGCGCATGAAGCCCATGCCGCCGAGAATCTGCACCGCCTGGTCGGCGCAGAACTGCATGGTCTGCGTCGCGTGGTTCTTCAGCATGCAGACCTGGGCCACCCACTCGGGCGCGTTGATGCGCCCCTCTGCTTCGTGCGCATCGCCTTCGGCCGACACGGCTTCGAGCCAGGCTTCGGTGGAGGCAATGCGCATCTGCATGTCGACCAGCTTGTGGCGCACCGCCTGGTGTTCGATGAGCGCGGCGCCGAAGGTCTTGCGTTCGCGCGACCAGGCCAGCGCTTCGTCGAGGCAGGCCTGGGAAAAGCCGAGTGCGCCCGCGGCCAGCCCGATGCGCTCGCCATTGAAGTTGCCCATGACCATGCGGAAGCCTTCGCCTTCGTTCCCTAGAAGGTAGCGCGCGGGCACGCGCACGTTGTCGAAGTGCAGTTGCGCGGTGTCGGAGCACAGCCAGCCCATCTTCGACAGGCGCGTGCGCGTGATGCCCGGCGCATCGCCCGGCACCAGCAGCATCGAGATGCCGCCCGCTCCGCGCCCTTCGCCGGTTCGCACCGCCACGGTGATCCAGTCCGCGCGCATGCCCGAGGTGATGAAGGTCTTTTCGCCGTTCACCACGTAGTGGTCGCCGTCCCGCTTTGCCGTCGTGCGCAGCGCCGCCACGTCGGAGCCGCCGCCCGGCTCGGTGATGGCGAGCGCCGCGATCTTCTCGCCACGCAGCACCGGCGGCACGACTTCCTGGCGCACTGCGTCGCTGGCATGCAGCACCACCGGCGGCAGGCCGATATTGTGAGAGAAAAGGCTGGCCAGCACGCCGCCGCTTTTGCCGTGGCGTGCGAGCGCAATCCATGCGGGAAGCTTGAGCGCGTAGGAAGCCGGCGTGCCGCCCAGCGCCTCGGGGTAGCTCAGGCCGAGCAGACCGAGTTCGGCGGCGCGCGCATACAACGCGCGTGGAAACTCGCCGGCTTCGTCCCAGGCCTGCACGTGCGGTGCGATCTCGCTTTCGGCAAAGCGCCGCACCGTGTCGGCGAGCGCCGCGCGGTCGGCTTTCAGTTCGGCGTCCATGCGATGCGGCCGCCTGCTCAGCCGCGCGGCGGGCGCTTGGCGATGCCCATGGTCTTCGCGAGGATGCCGAGCATCACTTCGTCGGCACCGCCGCCGATGGAGCCCAAACGGCCATCGCGGTAGAGGCGTGACACGCGGTTCTCGAGCGTGAAGCCCATGCCGCCCCAGAACTGCAGGCAGGTGTCGGCCACCTGCCGCGTGAGGCGGCCGGTCTTCAGCTTGGCCATCGAGGCCAACTCGAGCACGTCTTCGCCCTGCACATGCAGGTCGCAGGCGCGGTAGGTGAGGGCGCGCAGCGCTTCCACTTCGGTCTTCAGCTCGGCCAGCTTGAACTGCACCCATTGCTGGTCGGCCAGCGTGCCGCCGAACATCTGGCGCTGCTGCGCCCATTCGATGGTCTGCGCGATGCAGTCTTCCATTGGTTCGAGCGAACTGGCGGCAGCCCACAGCCGTTCTTCCTGGAACTGCTGCATCTGGTAGACGAAGCCCTGGCCCTCTTCGCCGATGCGGTAGCGCTGCGGCACGCGCACGTTGTCGAAATAGATCAGGCCCGTGTCGCTCGAGTTCATGCCGATCTTGCGGATCTTCTTCGCCTTCTCGATGCCGGGCAGGTTCATCGGCACCATCACCAGCGACTTGTTGCGGTGCACCGGGCCGTCGCTGGTGTTGACCAGCATGCACATCCAGTCGGCCTGCAGGCTGTTGGTGATCCACATCTTCTGGCCGCTGATGAGGTAGTCGTCGCCGTCCTTGCGCGCATGGCTCTTCAGGCCCGCCACGTCGCTGCCCGCGCCGGGCTCGCTCACGCCGATGCAGCCGACGGTGTCGCCCGCGATGGCCGGCGCCAGGAATTCGCGGCGCAGTTCGTCGCTGCCGAAACGCGCCAGCGCCGGCGTGCACATGTCGGTCTGCACGCCGATGGCCATTGGCACGCCGCCACAGCTGATGTGGCCCAGCGCTTCGGCCAGCGCCATCGCATACGAATAGTCGAGCCCTGCGCCGCCGAAGGCCTCGGGCTTGTTCAGGCCTAGCAGGCCGAGGTTGCCGAGCTTCTTGAAGACCTCGTGCGCGGGAAAGATCTCGGCCGCTTCCCACTCTTCCACGTGCGGGTTGATTTCATCGTCGATGAAGCGGCGCAGGGTCTTCTGGATCTCGAGGTGTTCGTGCGTGTACTGCATGTTGCTTGTCTCCGGTCAGTCGTTCGGTTCGGTCTTGTCTGCCTGCTTGTCTGTTCATTCGCTCTTCGGCGGGGCCTGGAAAACACGCGGCGTCTGCGCCAGGTGAAAGCCATCGAAGGGCCGCACCGCCGCGCGCTGCTGCGCCTGCGCGTCAGGCAGCGCCATCGGCCAGCCCATGCGCACCTGTGGCCGCGCGCCGTCCACCCGCAGCACGCTGCCGCTGATGAAGCTGGCCGCGGGGCTCAGCAGGAAGGCGATGGCGGCGGAGGTTTCGGCTTCGTTGCCGAAGCGGCCCGCGGGCACGGTCTTGCGCATGGCGCGCAGCATGTCGCCGGCCTCGGGCGGGTAGTGGTCCATGCCGCTCGATGCGATGTAGCCGGGCGCCACCGCGTTCACGCGCACGCCGCTGGCAGCCCATTCGAGCGCCGCCGTTTCGGTGAAGCTCACCATGCCGGCGCGCGCCGCGCCGCTGTGGCCCATGTTGGGCATCGAGCCCCACATGTCGGCCACGATGTTGACGATGGCGCCGCCGTTCGCCTGCATGCTCTGCACGAAGCATTCGCGCGCCACAAGAAAGCCGCCCGTGAGGTTGGTGTGGATCACCGCTTCCCAGCCCTTGGCCGAAATGGCGGCGAGCGGCGTGATGTACTGGCCGCCGGCATTGTTGACGAGGCCATCGATGCGCCCGTGCGCGGCAACGATGGCGGCCACCGCCGTGCGCACCGCTTCTTCCTGGCGGATGTCGAAGGCCTGAATGCTGGCCTTGCCGCCGGCATCGACGATCTCGGCCTGCACCGCTTCGAGTTTCTCGGCATTGCGTCCGACCAGCACGACCTGCGCACCGAGCGCCGAGAGTTCGTGCGCGGTGCAGCGGCCGATGCCCGAGCCGCCGCCGGTGACGACGATGACCTGTCCGCCGAAAAGACCGGGCGCGAAGACGGAGCGGTAGCGGGAAGAAGAAGGGGCAGAAGGGGCGTTCATTCGAAAGACTTCCGGATCAAGGGCAGGGACGTGAAAAGGTGAGTGGCGCCAATCGGTTCCGTCGTCACGCGTCGGCAATCTCCGCGACCACGTGGCGCGCGGCCACCTGCGCGCCGACCGCCACGTGCAGCGCGGCGACGCGGCCGGCGCGCGGGGCGCAATGCACGTGCTCCATCTTCATCGCCTCGAGCGTGATCAGCGGCTGGCCGGCCGCGACGGCATCGCCTTCGGCCACCAGCAGGGCGATGACGCGGCCGTTCATCGAGGCGCGCAGCAGGCCATCGCCGCCGGCGGTGCCGGCCCGCGCCACGGCCACGTGCGTGAGATTGCGCAGCGCGAAGGCGCGGCCGTTGAAGTGAAGCCACACGGAGTCCGCGGCGTCGCGCACCGTGAAGGCCTGGTCCACCAAGCCATGGCACGAGAACCGCACGGTGCCGTCACCCGGCAAGGCCAGCAGCGTGACCTGCGTGCTCGCTCCGTCGTCCAGTGCGATGTCGAAATGCCCGGCGCCGCGCGGCGTCACGCGGGCCGCGTGCACCGTCTCGTCGAGCGAGAAGCGCAAGGCATTGGGCAGCGTGTGCGCGAGCGGTGACGGCCATCCGCGCTCGCCCAGTTGGAGCAGCAGCGCGGCCAGCAAGGCGGCCTGCTTGTTCGTTTTCGCATCGGCCGCGAGCAGCGTGTCGAGATGGTCGGCGATGAACGCGGTGGTCGCGCCGCCGCTTGCGAACACCTCGTGCGACAGCACGCGCTGCAGCAGTTGCTGGTTGGTTGCGATGCCCAGCGCCACCGTGTCCTGCAGGCCCGCGACCAGCCGATGCCTGGCTTCGTCGCGCGTGCGGCCATGGGCGATGAGCTTGGCGACCATCGAGTCGTAAAAGGGCGGCACGACGGCGCCGTCGCGCAGCGCGTGCTCGGTCCGCAGGGCTGTTGATGGGCGCCATGCGGCGAAGGTGCCGCTCTGGGGCATGAAGCCCTGCCGCGGGTCTTCGGCGCACAGCCGCACTTCGATGGCGTGGCCGCTGATGCGCACGTCCTGCTGCGCCAGCGGCAGCGGCTCTCCGGCCGCGACGCGCAGCTGCAGCTCGACCAGGTCGAGGCCTGTCACGGCTTCGGTCACCGGGTGCTCGACCTGCAGGCGCGTGTTCATTTCCATGAACCAGTACTGGCCCTCGGCATCGAGCAGGAATTCAAGCGTGCCCGCGCCTTCGTAGGCGATGGCCTTCGCGGCAGCGACGGCGGTCGCGCCCATGCGCTCGCGCAATGCGGCGGACACAGCTGGCGACGGCGCTTCTTCGACCACTTTCTGGTGCCGTCGCTGCACCGAGCAGTCGCGCTCGCCGAGGTGAATCGCGTTGCCGTGACGGTCGGAGAACACCTGGATCTCGATGTGGCGCGGCGCCACGATGGCGCGCTCCAGAATGACCGTGGCGTCGCCGAAGGCATTGAGCGCTTCGGACTGCGCGCTTTGCAGCAGTTCTGCAAAAGCCGCCGCCGAATTCACGAGCCGCATGCCGCGCCCGCCGCCACCGGCGGTCGCCTTGATCATCACCGGCCAGCCGATGCGCCCGGCCTCGGCCGCGAGCCTGGCGGTGCTCTGGTCTTCGCCCTGGTAGCCAGGGATGCACGGCACGCCCGCCGCCTGCATCAGCCGCTTGGCGCCGGCCTTGTCGCCCATGGCGCGAATGGCCTCGGGCGAGGGGCCGATGAAGACCAGCCCCGCATCGCGGCAGGCCTGCGCGAACTCGGCGTTCTCGGCCAGGAAGCCGTAGCCGGGGTGCACCGCGTCGGCGCCGCTGGTGCGTGCGGCCTCGATGACGGCGGCGATGTTCAGGTAGCTTTGCGCCGGCAGCGATTCGCCGATCCATACGGCCTGGTCGGCTTGCCGCACGTGTTCGGCATCGGCGTCGGCGCTGGAGTACACGGCCACCGTGCGGTAGCCCATGGTGCGCGCCGTGCGCATCACGCGGACCGCGATTTCGCCACGGTTGGCGACAAGGATCTTGTGAAATTTGCTCATGGCCGTGCCACCGAAAATTGCATGGCCTGCGGCGCGCGCGCATCGGCATCGCGGCAGATCGACAGAACCTCGGCCAGCACCGCGCGCGTGTCGCGCGGGTCGATCACGCCGTCGTCGAGCAGCATCGCGCTGGTGGTGAACACGCTCATCTGCCGGTCGAAGCGCTCGACGATCTGCTGTTGCATCGCGTCGATCTTCGCGGCGTCGACCGCGCCTTTGCGTGCCATGCCGGCCTCCATCACGATGGCCATGGTCTTGGCAGCCTGCTCGCCGCCCATCACGGCGGTGCGCGCGTTGGGCCATGAGAAGCAGAAGCGCGGCGCAAAGCCGCGGCCGCACATGCCGTAGTTGCCCGCGCCGTAAGAGGCGCCGCAATGCAGCGTGACCTGCGGCACGGTGGCGTTGGTCACGGCCTGGATCATCTTGGCGCCGTGCTTGATGATGCCGGCCTCTTCGTGCGCGCGGCCCACCATGTAGCCGGTGATGTTCTGCAGGTAGACGATGGGCGTGCGCGACTGGCAGCAGGCCTGGATGAAGTGCGTGGCCTTGGTGGCGCCGTCGGAGTCGATGGGGCCATTGTTGGTGACGATGCCCACGGCATGGCCTTCGAGCCGGATGTGGCCGCAGACGGTGGCGCTGCCGTAGTGCTCGCTGAACTCCAGGAATTCGGAGCCATCGGCAATGCGCGCGATCACCTCGCGCATGTCGACCGGCCGGCGGCCATCGCTGGGCATGATGCCCAGCAGGTCTTCGGCGTCGTAGCGCGGCGGCGCAAAGCTGCGCGGGGTTTCGTCGCGGGCCCAGTCGATGCCGCCGAGGATCGAGCGCGCGATGCGGATGGCGTCGCGGTCGTCTTCGGCCAGGTAGTCGCCCAGGCCCGAGATGTGGGTGTGCATCACGGCACCGCCCAGTTCTTCTTCGGTCGCAATCTCGCCGGTGGCGGCTTTCAGCAACGGCGGCCCCGCCAGGAAGGCCCGGGTGCGGTCGCGCACCATCACGATGTAGTCGGACAGGCCCGTCTGGTAGGCACCGCCCGCGGTCGACGAGCCGTGCGTCACTGTCACTACGGGCAGCCCCGCCGCCGACAGCCGTGCGAGGTTGCGAAAGATGCTGCCGCCGCGCACGAAGTCCTGCACGCGGTACTGCATGAGGTTGGCGCCGGCGCTTTCCACCAGCTGCACGTAGGGCAGCTTGTTCTCCAGCGCGATCTCCTGCACGCGCAGCTGCTTGTCCAGCCCCATGGGCTGCAGCGCGCCGGCGTCGATGCCGGAGTCGGAGGCGTTGACCATGCAGCGCACGCCGGCCACCTGGCCGATGCCCGAGAGCAGGCCACCGCCGGGCACGCTCTTCGACAGGTCGGGGTTGTCGTGGCCCAGCCCCGCGAGGGAGGCCAGCGGCAGAAAGGGCGCGCCGGTGTCGAGCAGCAGCGCCAGTCGCTCACGCGGCAGCAGCTGGCCGCGCTTGGCGAAGCGCTCGGCCGAGGCGCTCGAGGCGGCCGTGGCGCGGGCTTCGTGTGCCCGCACCTGGCCGAGCAGCGCGAGCATGCCGGTGCGGTTGGCCTGGAAGGTGTCGCTGGCCGCGTGCAGCCGGGATTCGATGACGGGCATGAAGAGTCTGTGCAGAACGTGGGTTGTCGGTCTGCACAGACTGTAGGCCGCGGGCTGCGCGGCCGCTTGTGCCAACTAGCTGGTGCGGGCGCGCTGCGGGGTGGCGGCGCTCGGCGAATCGAGGCTGCTGCCGGTGACCACCCAGTAGATGAAGATCAGCACCGCGCCGGCCGTGCCGAACACCGTGAGGCCCATGTAGCTGCCGCCGATGGCGAGCGCGTCGGTCGGCGCGGCCGCGGTGCAGACCATGCTGGCCGCGCTCATGCCCACGTAGTGCATGGTGCAGACCGCCACGCCCATCACGGCGGCGGCCGCCACCTTGTGGGTGAACTTCTGCAGGTTGAACGCCAGCCACAGCGCGGCGGCGGCGGCGGTGATGGCAATGGCCACCGACAGCGCGACCATCGGCAGGCTGAACTCCATCGATGCCCGCATGTTCATGGCGAACATGCCCATGTAGTGCATCACGCAGACGCCGATGCCGGCCAGCAGGCTGCCGGCCAGCCAGCCCGACTTGCTGAACTTCCGGCGTCCGCCGGCCATGTAGAGCGCAACGCCCGAGATCAGGATGGCCGCGACCAGCGAGACCGCGGTGAGCGGCATGTTGTACGAAATGCCGAAAGGCAGCCGGTACGCCAGCATGCCGATGAAGTGCATCGACCAGATGCCGATGCCGCCCAGCGCCACCGCGGCGCAGGCCACGACGGCAAGGTTGGGCTTGCCGTCCGCGCCGACCATGCGGCCCGCGCAGATCAGCGCCACCAGCGAACCGGCGAATGAGATCAGGAAGGAAAGCGCCACCAGCCCCGGTGAGTATTCGGGCGATAGCAATTGGCCTACGACGAGCGGAGTCATGCGTTGTCCCTTCAAGAAAGAACGCCTCGCAATACCCCCGAAAGCCGGATGCGATCGGGACGCCACGAGGCGTCCCGGCCAGTTTGTAATATTTGTTTTTAAAAGTAAATTGAAATTTACACTTATTGTTACGCTACCTTACGGCACGAATTCGATATATCGCATTGTTGCGATCGGCACCCATGTAGACCGTGCCGTCGCTGCCCACCGCAACCCCTGTGACCACATAGGGCGGGGGCAATCCGGGGCCGGGTGCCAGGCCGATCGGCAGGTTCTCGGCCACGGTGCGGCGGCCGCCGTTGGCCGGGTCGATTTCCACCAGCCGGCGGGCCGCGCTCTCGGCCACGATGAAGCTGCCCCACGGCGTTTGCGCCACGCCCTCGGGCAGCGCCAGCCCGTCGGCGATGGTGCGCAGCGGCGCGCTGGCGTCCAGCGGAATGCGCAGCAGCTTGCCGGCCGCCTCGGTGACGTAGAGCGCGCCATCGTGGCCGACGATCATTTGCACCGGGCCGTTCAGGCCGCTAGCGAGCACTAGCTTTTCGGCAAACTTCGGGCCGCTGGCGCGGGTGATGCTGCCGGTGGCCAGCTCGGCATAGACCACGCTGCCGTCGGCCATGGGAATGGCATCGAATGGCGCCTTCAGGCCGTGGATGGTTTCGACGGTCTTGAGCGTCTGCCGGTCGACCAGCTGGACCGTGCCGGTGAACCAGGAGGTCAGTGCGAACAGCCTGGCCGACAGCCCGACCGCGAAGGGGTAGTCGAGCTCGGGGTCGCGCTGCATGAGGAACACGTCGCGCACTTCGCCGTTGCGCACGTCGACCTGGCGAAAGCCGAAGACGTCGGCCACCCAGAGGCTGTGGCCGTCGATCTTCATGCCCGCCGGCACCGCCACCTTGCCGCTGGTGAGCGTGCGCAGTTCGCCGGTGGCGGGGTTGAAGGCCTGCACCTCGTTGCTGGCCATGTTCGAGATGTAGATGGTTCCGTCGGGCGTGTCCTTTGCGATGGCCAGGTTGTCGAGCGCCGGCCGCAGCTGCTTGGCCACGGTCTTCCTGCCGGTCGCGAGGTCCACCCGCACCAGCTCGCCGCTGCGCGCATCGACCACCCACAGGTTGCCCTTGCCGTCGAGGTTGGCGGCGGCCGGGATCTTGAAGCCATCGGCGATCACGGTCATGGCGCCGTTCGCCGGGTCGATCTTCACCACCTGGCCCTTGAACCACAGCGGACCGTAGAGCATGCCGTCGGGCCCGGCCTCGAAGCCGTTGAAGCCGCCCATGTCTTTCTTGATGAGCCGGGGCGGCTTCTTGCCGTCGCGGTCGATTTCCCAGAGCGCGTCGCCCAGGAACACCTGCGAGGCGTAGAGCTTGCCGTTCCTGCGGTCGAAGTCGAGCGAGTTCAGGCCGGGCAGGTCCTTGGCGAGCACGCGCATCGGCGCGCCGTCGTTCTCGCGGTAGCGCAGCTTGCCCATGAGGTAGTTGGTCCAGGCCAGTTCGCCGTTGGGGCCGACCGCGATGTCGTCGGCCTGGCCTTCGGGCGCATCGACCAGCACCTTGGCCGCGCCGGTGGTGCGGTCCACTTCCCACAGCGTGTTGCCCAGCACGCTGCCCGCGAGCAGCCGGCCCTTGGCGTCGATGGCCAGCCCGTGCACGCCGGCGAACGACGACGGCGCGACCAGCACTTCGGGCGCGGCCCATGCGGTGGGCCGCGTGGGTGCCGCCGCCGTAGAGGGCGCCATCGACGACGCTGGCGACGCGGACGACGGCGCCGAAGACGACGATGGCGACACGGACGCCGGCGGCGCCAGCATGCCGCAGGCACCCAGCAGGGCGGCGATGGCAGCCAGCGAGCCGGCACGAAGGGTTCTGCTTCCACGGGGCATGGGTTCTTCTCCTCTTCTTGATTCTTGAATGCGCGGAGCAGTCTAGGAGGCACAGGTGTCAGCCGCGTCTCTCCGGGGACAGGATGCGCACTTTCGTTCGCTGTGGATTACCCGCGGCCTTCAGCCGGCGTTCAGCCCGGCCCGGCCCATGTCAGCCGACGTCAGCCGACCGCCGCCGATTTCAGCCGCGCAGCAGTTGCGTCACCGTGTGGATCAGCAGCCCCACCAGCCCGCCCACCAGCGTGCCGTTGATGCGGATGAACTGCAGGTCGCGGCCGATGTGGCGCTCCAGTTCGCTCGTCATTTCTTCAGCGTTCCATTCACCGACGCGCTCCTCGATGTAGCGGCGGATGTCTTCGCGGTAGCGCTCGATGGCCAGCGGTGCCGCCGCCTCGATCTGCTCGTTGATCCAGCGGCGGATCGGCTCGTCGGCCTGCAGCCGCGTGCCGAGCGCGCCGGCCATCGAGGCGATGCGCTGGCGGATCGTCGAGTCGCCACGGCCCAGGTCGTCGTGCAGCCATGCCAGCAGCTCGCCCCAGAGCCCGTGCAGGTAGTCGCCCAGGGCAGGGTGGGCAATCAGCTCGGCGCGGATCTGCTCGCCGCGCTGCTGGAATTCGGGGTCGAGCTTCAGGCGCACCACGAAGTCGTCGACGAAATGGTCGAAGCGCTTGCGCATCGGGTGGTCGGGCTCGGCGGCCAGCTCCCCGATGGTGTGCGCCACCGCCGCCACGATCTTGCGCGTGGCCAGCTTGGCCGCCACCTGGTCGAGGCCCACGTAGCGCAGCGTCTTGATCTCGCGCGCAATCGCCTCGGTGATGTGCGCCTGCATTTGCTCGCCTTCGAGCAGGCCGGCCACCTGTTGCAGCACGTCGTCCAGCAGGGCCTGGTGGCGCCCGCCGGCCGTGAGTGCGTCGAGCGCCTGGCCGGTCAGGCGCGAGAGGTCGATCTTTGCCAGGCCGGCCGCGGCGGCGCGACCCATGAAGTCGCGCACCCGTTCGTCGTCGAAGGCGGTGAGCCCGTAGCGCGTGGCGGCCACGCCCCATTCGCCGAGTTTTTCGCCGCTCGCGGGGCGGGCCAGCCAGTCGGCGATGCGGCCCGCCGCATCGAACTGGCGCAGCTTGGCGAGCACCTGCGCAGTGCTCAGGAAGTTGTTGCAGATGAAGCCGGCGAGCTTGGCGCCGATGCGGTCCTTGTTGCTCGGGATGATCGCGGTGTGCGGAATCGGCAGGCCCAGCGGGCGGCGGAACAGCGCCACCACCGCGAACCAGTCGGCAATGGCGCCGACCATCGCGGCCTCGGCGAATGCCGCCACGTAGCCCCAGGCTGGATGCCGGCCGTGCAGCGCGCTGGCCACCGCATACAGCAGCGCCGCCGCGCAGAGCAGGCCGAGCGCAACGCGCTTCATGCGATGCAGCGCATCGCTGCCGTTGTCGTCAGCCAATGACCGGCGAGGTGGCCAGGCGTTCCATGAACTGTTCGCAGCGCGCCAGCTGCTCCAGGCTCACGAATTCGTCGGGCTGGTGCGCTTGCTCGATGCTGCCGGGGCCGCACACCACGGTGGGGATGCCGGCGTTCTTGAACAGACCCGCTTCGGTGCCGAAAGCCACCAGCGTGGTGCGCTCCTCGCCCGCCAGGCGCTGCGCGAGCAGCGTGATCGGGTCGTTGGCCGCGCCCAGGAAGCTCGGAATCTCGCAGATGGTCTCGAAGCTGAAGCCGGCGTCGGGCGCCACCTTCTTCATGGCCGGTTCCAGCTTGTCCGCGTAGGCCACCACGTCGGCCTGCATGCGCTTGGCGTCGGCCGTGGGCAGGTCGCGGAATTCGTAGCGGAACTCGGCGTCGCGCGGCACCACGTTGTCGGCAATGCCGCCGTGGAACTGGCCCACGCTCGCGGTGCTGAAGGGCACGTCGAAGCCCTCGTAGCGGGGCTCGTTGCGCTCGAAGTCTTCCGCCATGTCGCGCACCTTGCCGATCACGCGGGCCGCCATCTCGATGGCATTGACCGACTTCGGCGTGAGCGACGAATGCGCTTCCTTGCCGCGCACGCAGCACTTGTAGCGGTACACCCCCTTGTGGGCGATGGCCGGCACCATGCTGGTGGGTTCGCCCACGATGCACGCCAGCGGCTTGATGCCGGCGTCGCGCATGTCGGCAATGAGTTCCTTCACGCCGAAGCAGCCGATTTCTTCCTCGTAGCTGAAGGCGAAATGCACCGCGAAGGGCGAGTCGCTTTCAAGGAAGCGGTGGGCGTTGGCCAGCGCGATGGCGATGAAGCTCTTCATGTCGGCCGAGCCGCGGCCATAGAGGCGCTCGTTCCGCACCACGGCCGAGAGCGGGTCGACGCTCCAGTCCTGCCCGTCCCAGGGCACCGTGTCGGTATGGCCCGAGACGATCACCCCGGCCGGCTTGCCTTCGCCCAGCGTGGCGAACAGGTTCGCCTTGGTGCGCTCGGCGTTGTAGGTGATGCGGCTCTTCACGCCCAGGGCCGCAAGGTGGCTCTGGGCGAAGTCGATCAGTTGCAGGTTGCTGTTGGCGCTGATGGTGTTCATGCGCACCAGGGTCTGGGCCAGCAGCAGGCTTTGAGGGGAAAGCGTATGGGGCATGCAACACATTGTCCAAGAAGTCGGCGCCGCGCGCCCGCCGTTGCACTGCATGTCATGCGGAGCGGGTACTCTGCGCCTCTTTTGGTTGGAGAAAAAAACCATGCGCACCCTTCAGATCGCCCTGACCGCCACCGCCGTCCTGGCCATGGCTGCCTGCAGCACCACCGGCCCCGCCAACAAGCTGCTCACGCTGGACGGCAATCCGCCGCTGGTCATTGCCCACCGCGGTGCCTCGGGCTACCTGCCGGAAGAAACGCTCGAAGCCTATGCGCGCGCCATCGAGCTGGGCGCCGACGTGATCGAGATGGACCTGGTCTCCACCAAGGACGGCGTGCTCATCGCCCGCCACGACCCCAACCTGGCCATCAGCACCGACGTCGCCAAGCACCCCCGCTTTGCCTCGCGCAAGAAGACCATCAAGGTCGACGGCGAAACCCAGACCGGCTGGTTCAGCAACGACTTCACGCTGGCCGAGATCAAGACGCTGGGCGGCATCTCGACCGACGCCGAGCGCCCGCAGGAATTCAACGGCAAGTTCAAGATCCCCACCTTCCAGGAGATCATCGATTTCGCCAAGGCCAAGTCGAAGGAAACCGGCCGCACCATCGCGATCTACCCCGAGACCAAGAACCCGACCTACTTCCGCGACCTCGGCCTGCCGATGGAAGACAAGGTCATCGCCGCCATCAACGCCGCCGGCTGGAACAGCAAGACCGCGCCGATCTACGTGCAGTCGTTCGAGCCGGGCAGCCTGAAGTACATGAAGAGCAAGGGCCTGAACACCCGGCTCATCCAGTTGATCGACGGCGACAGCGTCGACCTCCGGACCGGCACCGTGACCTTCGCCGTGCCGAGCGACCGCCCCTACGACTGGACCAAGGCCGGCGACAAGCGCAACTTCGACGCCATGGTCACGCCCGCCGGGCTGGCCGAGATCAAGACCTATGCCGACGGCATCGGCCCGTGGAAGCGCTACATCGTGAGCATCAAGGGCAGCGTCGGTGCCGACGGCAAGCCGCTGGACGTCAACAAGGACGGCAAGATCAACGACGCCGACGCCACCTCGGTGTCGCCCACCACGCTGATCGCCGACGCGCACAAGGCCGGCCTGTTCGTGCACCCCTTCACCTTCCGCAACGAGTCGCGCCGCCTGGCCGCCGACTACAACAAGGACGGCAAGAACGAGTACGCGATCTACTACAAGCTCGGCGTCGATGGCGTTTTCACCGACTTCACCGACACCGCTGTGGCTGCGCGCGCCGAGTACTTGAAAAGCATCGGCCGCTGATCTTTTGTTAAGAGCCGTCAGCCCGGTCGCTGACGTTCGTTCGAAGGAAAGAGCCTCGCCAGTTCGTCGGCAAACGGGTCGGGGCCGACCCAGTGCCACCAGGCATGCACGGAGTCCTGCCTGCCGGTGGCGGGATTTCGCACATACGCCGGGCCCAGCCAGTGCCCTTCGCCGAAGGTTTGCATCCGCTGATCGAGAGGAACTGAAGCGGTCAGTGCATCGTCGGCAAACATGGCCATGTAGCGGCCATCTTTTGGGGCGCGTTCGCCTGTCTGGGGCAAGTGGCCGAGCTTCTTGTCGTTGCACTGTTTGATTTCTTCGGGGGTGAGGTAGTCGCGGCTGATTTGGATACTGCTGAGCCTCAAGGCGGTGTAGGGGTTTTTGTCCGGGCCGTTCAGATAGGTGAAGAGGACTTCGATGTTGAAGTCGGCTTGCGGCTGCTCAAGAGGGGCGTACTCAAACACGCCGCCATTGAAATCCGGCAACCCATGGAGTTGGGCTACTTCGTATTGAAGATTTCCTCCGTCAGCCGTCCACCCGGGTGCGGTCTTCAGTTGGAGCAGTTGTTCCAGGCGCTCGCGCGGGATATTCATTTCTGGGCGAAAGTCAACTTGGAACAGCGCAGGTTCAAAGCCCGCCGTGCCGTCGCGCTTTGGGACAGTGTTCACGTAGATGCTGGCCCACTCGTTCATGAACCGAGCGTCGAATGCATGGCTTGTGCTGTTGTTGGGCTGCTGCCCTTTGTCCAGTCGGCGTACGGGTAGCAAGCGCTTCAAACTGTCGAACTCGGCCTCCCCCCGAATAACCTTCATGGCGGCGGCAATGAACTCGATGAGTTGCTCGCGCTGAGCATCGGTGTAGCGGAAGTCGTCGTAAACAGCCTGATACGCCCGGGCCTTCAGTTTGTAGGCTTCATAGGCGGCGCTCTTTTTCGTTTCAATAGGCATGACCGGCTTCCCCAGGGGCTGCGTTGTAGCGGGGGCGGATGGCGAATTCGAGTGCTTTTGTGCAAAAACCGGGTGCAGGCAGCAGGTCGCCAGGATCGCCGCCCCACAAGCGCCTGACCACTTCATCGCATGCGAAGCTGTCTTCCTCCCAGGGTTGCGTGCGGTAGCCGGTGCTGCCGTCTTTGCCTTGGGCCATGGCATCCACTTCGATGGAGAGGCCACCCAGGCCCACGTTTTGGAGAAGGTCATAAGCTGCTTTTCGTGCAAGGGGAAGTTCGGTCGGAAGAAGGTCCGAAAAAAAGCCGGGCTTGTCGGGCGGGCGTTGTTTATTGAGAGCGGCGGTGCGCGTCAATTGCCAGTAGTACATCCCGACGACCATGCGCTTGAGCCCGGTGCGGGCGCTGGGTTCATCAGGGACGGGTGTCGTGGCAGCGAGTTTGAATATCGTTGCGGGCTGAACTTTTTCCCAGAAGCGCAGGATGTGCGGCAACTCCCCGTAGTCGTCAGGGAACTGCTGCATCATGGCCAACACCCAGAAGAACTGCTGTGCGTGCCGCGCCTCGTGGTACAGGGTGCTGGCGAATTCGTGCATCCGATTTTGAAGTCCGCTGTCATTTTCTTGAGCGGCTTCGATCATGGATACGACCCCGCCCTTGCAGGCGACCAGCAGCCAATCCTTGGAACGCATCGACCCTTTGAGACTGTTGTCCTCAGGGTTCATGCCAAGTTCTAAAGCACGGACATCTGTCGGAATGAGCATGGTCGGCATAGCCTCTACAGGCAGTCCGAAAGCCGTTTTTACCAAGGCACTTTGAATGTTTGTTTTTAAAGTCTCGTTCAGATGCTTGAAGTCCGCATCGCTCAACGGCCAAGTAGCGTTCTTCCAATCAATCCCCCTCAGCGCAGGCTTGATGGCCTCCACATACGCGCGTGCCACCGGGTACTCCCATTTCTTGGCATCACCCACCTTGGGTTGACTCTTGCGCAGCCCCCAGTTGTTCGGGTCGCAGCTGGTGTGAATCGGCGCCTTGTCCTGGCTGGTGGCCTGGTCGTCATTGGTCCGATGTGCTTTGGCGCCGACCTTGTGCACCCGCTGTTCGGCGACCACGCCGTTGTCCTCATGGGTCTGCGCCGCGGGTGTCTGCACAAAAGGCGTGTAGCTGGCCAGCGCGCCATCCTCTGCGTGTCGTAGTACTTCCACGGTGGCTATTTGCTGCACCATGCTTTGCACGACTTCGGTCTCGCCCAGGTCGTTGGTCATGCCCTCGATGGTTCGGCCGCCCTGAAAAGCGATGCGGTACTTCTGCTGGGGCAGACGCAGCCCGCCAGCATGTTCAAGTAGAACGAAGTGCTCTTCGAGCAGGTGCCGCTTTTCGGTGAGGCCCGCGGTGGGCAGCACGGGGTACAGGGCATCGAGGCTCATCGGCCCCGCAAAGCCGTGTGTTGCCGCATGCTCGCGCCACACGCCACTGGTGCCATGCACGATGCCCGAGGCGTTCCACCGCGTGTAGCTGCTGCCCCCGTTGACCAGGATCTCTTCCTTGGCGGTGATCGTGATGCGGTTGGCCTCCAGCTTGATGTCCAGCTTGGCCATGAGCTTGATGCTGTCCTGCAGCGCCACGATGTCGATGCCCGCGGTGGCCGCCGTCAGGCGAATGGCCTTGTACGCAAAGAGCCGCACCGCCTCCTTGACGCTGGCCAGCAGGCTCTTGCCCGCGCCGATGCTCGTGTGCCCTCCACTGCTCAGGGCCGTGTGTTCGATGCTTGCAATGTGCGTCGTCGTGCCCGCCGTGCTGTGAATGCCAGCCGGGCTGGCAAGCACCAGATGCGGCTCCGCAAGCTCCGGGAACTGCCCTTCCGATGCCTTGCCACCCTTGCCCTTGATCGCATCGTTGTGGTCCTTCAGGACCTGCGTGACGGCATCCTGATCGCCAGCTTCGTGAGCCTTCGCCGCCTGCGCCGTATCGCTCATCCCCTCATGCAGATCCCTCGCAGCCGTCAGGCGTGCCACCGTCTCCCCCATGTCGGTGATGTGGCCCTGGGCATTGGGCCGGGCTTCGGTGGTGACCAACAAACCCTTGGCGGCGCGGACGGCCCCATGCCCGTCGGTACGCACTTCGACGCCCTGGCCCCGGTCATCCTTGCGCCCCGCCGTGTCGTCGATGCGCCCGATATACCCCAGGCTCAGGCTGCTGCACTGGTGATCGCTCTTGAGCTGGGCCTGGATCCTTCCGGCCTTGTCGTCCAGCGCCAGGTGGTTGCTCCGCCCACCGGGCCCCTTGCCGTCCGCACTCAGCTCCTGGCTT
>NZ_QAJK01000118.1 GCF_003852515.1 Variovorax sp. KBW07
GCAGAGCACACCGTCGGCGTGGGCGTGCCCCGAACGACGTACGCAAAACACAACGCGATGAACAGAAGGACTGAAGGCCATCTCAGAGCCTCTCGATCTCATGCGTACCGAAGAGACCATAGGGCCGCACCATCAGCACGAGCACCAGCACGATGAAGGTCGCGAGCAACTTGTATTCGCCGCCCAGGTACGAGCCAGCCAATGCCTCGACCAGCCCGATGAACACGCCGCCGACCAGAGCGCCCAGAACGCTGTCGAGCCCGCCGACGATCACCACCACCAGCACCGACAACCCGAACACGCCCATCGACGACGAGATGCCGCCGATCGAGCCGACGATGATGCCGGCCACCGCCGCGATCATGGCCGAGGCTACCCATGCCAGCGAGAACACGCGGGGCACGTTGATGCCCATCGAATAGGCCGCCGCCTGGTCCGACGCCGTGGCCCGCAGTGCCACGCCGCCGCGCCAGAAGCGGAACAGCAACAGCACCAGCCCGATCAGCACCACCGCGATCAATGCGCCGTAGGCGATCTTCGGTGCCAGGAAAGCCTCGCCGACCATCACCGGTGTGTTCGGCAGGAATTCGGGCAGGCGGCGCTGGTCGGCTGTCCAGATGATCTCGACCAGCCCCACCAGGATCGACGCCAGCCCGACCGTCACCATGAACACCGAGATCGGCGGCTCGCCCAGCAGCGGGCGGATCATGGTGCGCTCGATCACTGCGCCCAGCAGGCCGGTGCCTATGACGGAGCCCAGCACGGCCAGCCAGAACGGGAGCGAGAAGCTCGCTGAAAAGGTGAAGAACAGGTAGGCGCCGACCATCAGCATTTCGCCGATGGCGATGTTGACGACGCGCGTGGCCTTGTAGACCAGCACGAAGGCCAGCGCGGCCAGTGCGTAGAGTCCGCCGCCTGCGATGCCGGTCAGCGCAATTTCGAAGAGGTAGGCCCAATCCATCAGGCCACCCCTGCCGTTGCCGTTGCCACGGATTCACCGCGCAGCCGGCGCCGCAATTCGCCCACGTCGCCCGCGCCGAGGTAGGCGCGAATGACTTCGGGGTCGGCCTGCACGTGCGCCGGCGTGCCTTGCGCAATGACCTGGCCGAAGTTGAGCACCACCACGTGGTCCGACAGGTCCATCACCATGCCCATGTCGTGCTCGACCATCAGCACCGTGATGCCCCATTCGCGCCGCACGTCGAGGATGAAGCGCGCCATGTCTTCGGTCTCTTCGCGGTTCATGCCGGCCACGGGTTCGTCGAGCATCAGCACCTTGGGCTGCATGGCCAGTGCGCGCGCCATTTCCACGCGCTTCTGCAGGCCGTAGGGCAGGGCCGCGACGGAGGCGTGACGGATGTGGTCGATCTCCAGGAAATCGATGATCCGTTCCTCCACGTCGCGGCGCAGCTCGGCTTCTTCGCGGCGCGCGCGGCCCAGGTAGAAGAGGGCGTCGAACACGTTGGTCTTCAGGTGCGCGTGGCGGCCCAGCTTGATGTTGTCGAGCACCGTCATGCCGCGGAACAGCGCGATGTTCTGGAAGCTGCGCGCCAGGCCCAGCGCGGCGCGCTTCGGAGCCGGCAGGCGCGTGATGTCCTGCCCCTCGAAGCGCACATGGCCCTGCGATGGCTTGTAGAAGCCCGAGATGGTGTTGAACAGCGAGGTCTTGCCGGCGCCGTTGGGGCCGATCACCGCGGTGATGGAGCCGGGCGCGACGCTGAAGCCGACGTTGGTCAGTGCCTTCACGCCGCCGAACGCGAGTGTCAGTGCGTCGACCTGAAGCACCGGGGGTGCCATGGGGGAGGGGGAGTCCCTGCGGGGCTCGTCAGGCATGGCTAGGAGCTTCGTTGTATGGTCAGGGTTTATGTCCAGGGGCAGAAAAGCTACTGATCCGTAAAATTCCTACTGGCGGGTAATGTCACCGTTCGCCGCATCGCGCGGCATCCGTACTTTCCCGGCCGCACAAACCCCATGCCCCGTACCGTCACCAAAGCTCCCCCGCCCACCACTCCGTCCCCCTGGGAGCCCGCCGGCAAGCGCGCCCAGCAACGCGAAATCAAGCGCAACGCCGTGCTGCAGACGGCCGCCCAGCTGTTCAACGAGCGCGGCTTTCACGCGACCTCGCTCGACGACATTGCCGAGCGCCTCAACGTGAGCAAGCCCACGCTGTACTACTACATCGAGAGCAAGGACCAGATCCTGCTGGAGTGCGTGCGCATCGCGCTCGACCTGATGAAGGTCGGCATCGGCGAGGTGCGCGCCGCGGGCGGCAGCGCCATCGAGCAGCTCACGGCCTGCATGCGCATCTATTCGGGCGTGGTCACCCGGGACTTCGGCATGTGCGTGATCCGCATCGGCGAAGACCCGCTGCCCGATCCGCTCAAGAAGGAGCTGCGCCGCCTCAAGGCCGGCATCGACGGCCAGTTCCGCCGGCTCATCGAAGACGGCGTGGCCGAAGGCTCGCTGGCGCCCTGCGACCCGAAGATGGCGGCTTTCATGCTGGCCGGCGCGTTGAGCTGGATCGGCCGCTGGTACCGCCCCGACGGCGACCTCACGCCCGACCAGATCGCCGACCAGGGCATCGAGCTGCTCCTGAATGGCGTGCTGCAGCGTCCTTCGGCCGCGGCAAGCCGCAAAGCCCCTGTGCCCACGGCCAAAGTGAAAGCCAAAGGAAAACCATGACGACAGACGCTCCACTGCTGCTGGGCCGCGATGGCGCGGTGGCCACGGTCCGGTTCAACCGGCCGGCCGCGCTGAATGCCATCGACGTGCCGATGGCCAATGCCTTCCTCGCCGCCGCGCGCGAGCTGGCGGCCGACAAGAGCGTGCGCGCCGTGCTCCTGAGCGGGGCGGGCAAGGGCTTCATGGCGGGCGGCGACCTGGCCGTGCTGCGGGCCGACCCGCTGCAGGGCGCGGCCGACCTGATCGGGCCGCTGCACGAGGCACTGACCGTGCTCGACGCCATGGACGCGCCGCTGGTCGCGCAGGTGCATGGCGTGGCGGCCGGCGCCGGCCTGAGCCTGATGCTGCAGGCCGATTTCGTGCTCGCGGCCGAAGGCACGCGCTTCAACCTGGCCTACGTGAACATCGGCACCAGCTGCGACGTGGGTGCCTCGTGGGCACTGCCGCGCCTCGTCGGCATGCGCCGCGCGCTGGAGATCGCGATGCTCGGCGACACCTACGACACCGCCGCCGCCGAACGCATGGGGCTGGTCAACCGCGTGGTGCCCGCCGCCGAACTCGAGGCCGAAGCGATGGCGCTGGCGCAGCGGCTGGCCAACGGCCCCACCGTGGCGCTGGGCAACCTGCGCCGCCTGATGCGCGGCTCGCTCGACCGCGACCTGGCCAGCCAGCTCGATGCCGAGTCGGCCGCCTTTCGCACCTGCGCGGCCAGCGACGACTTCCGCATCGGCATCGATGCATTCTTCGACAGGAAGCCGGCCGCCTTCACCGGCCGCTGACTCCTCCCCGTTTTTTCAATCCAGGAGATCCACACCATGACCCAACGCGATATCTTCGTGGTCGGCACCGCCCGCACCGCCATCGGCACCTTCGGCGGTGCGCTGAAAGACGTGCCCAACACCCAACTGGCCACCACCGCCGTCAAGGCGGCCATCGAACGCAGCGGCGTGGCGGCCGATGCCATCGGCCACGTGGTGATGGGCAACGTGATTCCCACCGACGTGAAAGACGCCTACCTGAGCCGCGTGGCCGCCATCGACGCGGGCTGCCCCATCGAGACGCCGGCCTTCAACGTCAACCGCCTCTGCGGCTCGGGCCTGCAGGCCATCGTGTCGGCGGCGCAGGCGATTGCGCTGGGCGATTGCGACATCGCCATTGGCGGTGGCTCGGAGTCGATGAGCCGCGGCCCGTACTTCGACACCTCGGCGCGCTACGGTGCGCGCATGGGCGACGCGGTGCTGGTCGACTACATGCTGGGCATCCTGCATGACCCGTGGGAGAAGATCCACATGGGCATCACCGCCGAGAACGTGGCGGCGCGCTACGGCATCACGCGCGAGCAGATGGACGAGTTGGCCGTTGCCAGCCAGCAGCGCGCGGCTGCCGCCATTGCGGCGGGCCGCTTCAAGGAGCAGATCGTTCCGGTCGAGGTGAAGACGCGCAAGGGTGTCGTGCTGTTCGACACCGACGAGCACGTGCGCGCCGACACCACCGTCGACACGCTGTCGAAGATGAAGCCCGCGTTCAAGAAAGACGGGCTGGTGACGGCCGGCAATGCCTCGGGCATCAACGACGGCGCCGCTGCCGTGGTGCTGGCCGAGGGCGGCCGCGTGAAGGCGCTGGGCCTCAAGCCGCTGGCGCGCCTGGTCGGCTACGCGCACGCCGGTGTCGAGCCCGCGTACATGGGCATCGGCCCGGTGCCGGCCACGCGCAAGGTGCTGGAGCGCACCGGCCTGAAGGTGAGCGACTTCGACGTGATCGAGTCGAACGAAGCCTTTGCGGCGCAGGCCTGCGCGGTCATCAAGGAGCTGGGCTTCGATCCGGCCAAGGTCAACCCGAACGGCTCGGGCATTTCGCTCGGCCACCCGGTGGGCGCGACCGGCGCGATCATCACCACGAAGGCGATTGCCGAGCTGCACCGCACCGGTGGCCGCTATGCGCTGGTGACGATGTGCATCGGCGGCGGACAGGGCATCGCAGCCGTTTTCGAACGGGTTTGAGGGCACACTTGCCTTCATGCTCCGACCGCCCCTCCTGATCAACCCCGACGAAGTCGAGATCAGCGCCATTCGCGCGCAGGGGGCGGGCGGGCAGAACGTCAACAAGGTGTCCAGCGCGGTGCACCTGCGCTACGACATCCCTGCCAGCTCGCTGCCTGACGACGTGAAGGAGCGGCTGCTCGCGCTGCGCGACAGCCGCATCACGCAAGAAGGCGTGCTGGTTCTCAAGGCGCAGCAGCACCGCACGCAGGAAATGAACCGTGCCGATGCGTTCGCGCGGCTGCAGGCGGTGATCGACAGCGTGGCCACGCCGCCGCGTGCGCGCCGCGCCACCAAGCCCACCTACGGTTCGAAGCAGCGCCGGCTCGAAGGCAAGAGCCAGCGTTCGCAGATCAAGAACCTGCGCGGGCCGGTGCGGGACTGAGCGAGCCGCCGCGCAGCCGCCGGATCTGCAGGCCCACGCCGATCAGGTACAGCACGAGCAGCACGCCGGTAATGGCCTTGAGCTCGGGCGCGTCGGCATTCGGCAGCAGCGGTGCGCCGAGCGGCAGCCGCGTCAGGGTTTCGGTGAAGGCCGGAATCCAGTGGAAGAGAAAACTGGCAGAAAAGGCGATGGCTTCGACGTAGCGCGAAGCCTGCCCGAAGAGGGCCCCGCGCCCGGCCAGCGCGCCGGCCGCCAGTGCCACCAGCGTCAGGATGCCCAGCGCGTGCGGCTTGCCGAAACCGCCGTGCTGGAAGATGCCGAAGCCCGTCAGGCAGGTGAGCACCGTGGTCCAGACGAAGACCTGGCCGAGGCCGGTGCGCAACGTGATTTCCTTGTAGCGGAACAGGGCCAGGAGCCCCGCGAAAACGGCGACCAGGCTGATCGCCGTGTGAACCGTGCCAAGGGACGTGAGTCCCAGCCATCCTGTGGGGGCCATGCGGATCTCCTCGAAATCGTGGTGCGGCATTCTGTCTTTTTGCGACGAATTTGTGTCATTTGCCCGGAAAAAGGGTCTTACGTGCTCGCTTTACAGCCCTGAAACAACTCCCCAGCACAATCGACCGCATGAAAGGTTTTTTCCCTCGCGCGCTGTCGGCGACGCTCCTGGTGCTGGGCACCCTGCTGACGGCGGCCTGTGGGCCGAGTTCCGCGACCGGGCATGGCGCCACCAGCCATGCCACCACCCCCGAACTCAAGTGGGAGGCGCTGATTCCCAAGAGCTGGGACCCCACAAAGCGCTATCGCAACATCGACCTGGAGGCGCTGCGCGACAACGATCCGCGCGCGATCCAGATGCTCGACGACATGCGCGCCGTCTGGGATAACGCACCGGTCAATGTGGCGCTCGATGGCAGCGCGGCCAAGTTGTCGGGCTTCGTGGTGCCGCTCGACAGCACGCAGGACGGCATTCGCGAATTCCTGCTGGTGCCGTATTTCGGCGCCTGCATCCACACGCCGCCGCCGCCGGCCAACCAGATCGTCCACGTGGTCGCGGCCGAGACTTTCAAGGGACTGCACGCGATGGACACGGTCAAGGTCAGCGGCGTGCTGAAGGCCGCGCGCTACGCCTCGGCGGACATGGGCGTGAGCGGCTACGAGATCACCGGGGCCACGGTCGAACGCATCGTTGTGGCCGGTCCGCAGTAATCCGTCTATGCGCGTACCAGCCGGCCCTCAGGCCATGCGCTGCGACAAGAAATCCAGGAACGACGTGATGCGTGCCGACAGCTGCGTGTTGCGGTAGTACACGGCATTGACCGGCTGGCGCACGTCGACCGTTTCCTTCGCCAGCACCTGCACCAGTGCACCGCTCGCACGGTCGGCGCTGGTCATGAAGTCCGCAAGGCAGGCGATGCCGACACCGGCCAGCGCCAACTGGCGCAGCGTTTCACCGCTCGACGCGGCCACCGTCGGCGTGATCGGCCATTCGTCGCCATGCGCGCCGCGCAAGGGCCAGCGGTTCAGCGATTCGGGTTGCGTGAATCCCAGCAGCGCGTGGTCGGTCAGTTCGGACACCTTGCGCGGCTTGCCGTGCGCCTCGACGTAGGCCGGGCTGGCCAGCACGCGCAGCCTGTGCGTGCCGAGCGGGCGCGCATGCAGCGTGGAATCGCGCAGCGGGCCGATGCGAATGGCGATGTCGGTGCGCCGCTCCAGCAAATCGATGGGCAGGTCGTCGGTGTCCAGCTCCAGCGTGATCTGCGGATACAGCCGGCGGAATTCGGGCACCAGCGGCACGATGGCGTGCAGCATGAAGGGCGAGGCCGCATTCACCCGCAACAGCCCGGAAGGCTGCTGGCGCCGCGCCGCGAGATGTTCTTCCGCATCGTCGATCGCATCGAGGATGGCGCGCGTGCGCTGCAGGAAGGCGGCGCCTTCCTCGGTGAGCTCCAGGCGCCGCGTGGTGCGGCGCATCAGCGTGGTGTCGAGCTTCTGTTCGAGCCGGCTCAGTGCGCGGCTGATGCCCGAGACGGTCTGCCCGAGCTGCTCGGACGCGGCAGTGATCGAGCCGGTGTCCACCACGGTGCGGAACGCGACCAGTTCTTCGATGGTGGACTTCATGGCCGGGGCGTCAGTGCGCGGTCGTGGTGTCGGCCTCGACGGGGACTTCGATGCGCGGCATCAGCGCGGCGAGCGCTTCGCCGTCGGTGCGGTAGCTGAAGAGCATCGGCCCCGGTGCCAGCAGGCCGGCGCGTTCCAGCACCTGCATGGCGGGCAGCTTCATGCCGCTCAGGTGCAGGCGGATTCCCTTGGACTCCATCATCCGGCGGATCGAGCCGAACACCTCGGCGCCGGTGATGTCGATGCGATTGATGGGCTGCGCGAACAGGCACACGTCGGTCAGTTCGGGGCGTTCGGCCAGTGCGACGGTGAGCGAGCGTTCGAGCGTGGAGGCCGAGGCGAAGTCGAGCTCGGCGTCCATGCGCAGCGCGTAGAGCTGCGGCGCCAGCGGCGGCAGCTTCCAGAGGTTGCGGTCGCGCAGGCTGCCGTCGGGGTGCAGGCCCACTTCGATGATGCGCGGATGCAGGTGACGGTACATGTAGTGCGCCAGGCTGGCCAGCAGCCCGCCGAGCACGCCCCAGTAGATGCTGGGCGCGGTGGCGATGGTCAGCACGAAAGTGCCGAAGGCAATGCCCGCCTCGATGCGCGAGATGCGCCACAGCGCCGTGAAGCTCGCGGGCTTCACCAGCCCCAGGATGGCCGTGACCACCACCGCCGCCAGCACCGCCTGCGGCACGTGGTACAGCAGCGGCATCAGCCACAGCAGCGCACCAGCCACCACCACCACGCTGAACAGCGTGGCCCAGCCGGTCTGCGCGCCCGCATAGAGCGTGATGGCCGAGCGCGAGAACGACGAGCTGGTCGGGAACGCGCCCGAGAACCCCGAGGCCAGCTTGGCCAGGCCCTGGCCGATCAGGTCCTGGTTTTCGTTCCACAGCGTGCCGGCGCGCGCGTTGTCGACCTTGGCGCTCGATGCGGTTTCGAGAAAGCTCACGAGCGTGATCATCAGTGCCGGCAGCACCAGCGCGCCGAGCGTGTTCAGCGGCAACAGGCCGGGCCAGTAGAACCCCGGCAGGCCCGAGGGCAGGCTGCCCACCACGGCGCCGCCGCGCAGCGCGTAGTCGATCACCCAGCTGATGGCGGCCGCGCCGGCCACCAGCGCCATGGTGGTCGGAAAGCGCGGCAGCATGCGCTTGCCCAGCCACAGCACCGCGATGCTGCCCAGCCCGAAGGCGATGGCCACCAGGTCGGGCAGCGGGCCGCCCTGCAGCACCTGCGGAATGGTGCGGCCGGTAAAGCCCAGCAGCGCCGGCAATTGCGAAATGGCGATCAGCACCGCCGCGCCCTGCGTGAAGCCGATGAGCACTGGCGAATTGACCAGCCGCAACAGCCAGCCGAAGCGCCCCGCGCCCAGCACGATCTGCACCGCGCCCGACATCAGCGTGAGCCACACCGCCATCGCCACCCATTCGGCGCTGCCCGCCACCGCCAGCGGTGCGAGCGAGGCGCCGACCAGCAGGCTGGTGAGCGCCGTGGGGCCGACCGACAGCCGCTGCGACGAGCTGAACATCACCGCGATCAGCGCCGGGAACAGCGCCGCGTACACGCCCGTCACCAGCGGCATGCCGGCCAGCGCCGCATACGCCACGCCCTGCGGAATGACCATCAGCGCCACGGTGATGCCGGCCATGGCCTCGTTGCGCAGCAACGCGGCGGACGGGCGGGGCCAGGCGAGGCAGGGAACCCAGCGGGAGAGGCGCTGGCGCAGGGAGGGGGAGGTGGTAGCCGGATTCATGGAGGAGATGCTGGCGCGCGTGGCCGGGATCGGATCGGGAACTGGGGAGCGGATCTCGCCGCGCGGTGCGCCACGCCCGGGCGCACGAAGGTCTGGATGAAAAAAGGGGGCGCGGACTGGCCGATGCTAGAGCAGCGACGTCGCGTTCTTGGCTAGAGCAGCGACGTCGCGTTCTTGAGCACGTAGTCGCAGGCCTTGGTCTTGACCTTCGACGAGAGGATCTTGAAGTTGAGCGTCTGCCCGTCGCCGCCTTTCAGCAGGCCCTTGGCACCGCTGGCAAAGCCTGTCTCCTGCGGCTTCTGGCCGGTGATCTTGGCGAGAAGCTTGTCCTTGACCGAGGCCGCGTCGCCGCCCAGGTAGTTGTTCTTCACGCAGTACTGCAGCACGCCGGCCGCATTGCCGATGGTGCTGGAGCCGATGGCCGGCATCTTGAAGCCGAGGCTGCTGCCCAGGTTGCCGAGCGACGAGCCGCCGCTGCCACCACTGCCTTGCGAGTTGGCGCTGGCCGCCTCGCCGGCTTTTTCCTTCAGCTGGTCCAGCAGGTTGTTGGCTTGCGCCGAGGCGCCCGCTGCGAGCAGTGCCAGGGTGATGAGGGTGGAGCGAGCGTGCATGGTGGCCTCCTGTCGGTATGCATGGTGGAAAGCGGCCACCAGCATACCGGAGAGTCCCCGGGGCCGAGCCCCGGTGGTGCCCGCTTACTTCGTGCGAGGGGGCCGCTTTTCGAGCAGCGGCGTGCTGGTGCCCTGCACGCCGACGAGGCCGAGCACCGTCACCAGCGAATTCTGCGCACCCTTCCAGCCGTCGGTCACGTCGATCCACTCCGACAGCGCATGGAAGCCGCCCGTCTTGCCGCCACCGCCGATGATGATGGCGGGGATGCCCAGCGCCATCGGCACGTTGGCATCGGTGCTGCCGCCGCGCAGCAGGGTCTTGTGTCCGAAGGCGGCGTTGGAGCGCACCGCGGCCTCGACGATCACCGTGTCGGATTGCGTGCGACCGCCCGGGCGGTCGCCGATGAGCTTGGTGCTCACGCTCAGCGTGTTCACGTTCCAGCGCTTGTTTTCTTCCACCACCGCTTCGTCGATGGCCGCGAGAATTTTCTTCTCGGTCTCGAGCAGCGGTGCCACGTCGTCCGAGCGAATGTCCACGGCCATGCGTGCGTCGGGCGCAATGGTGTTGACCGATGTGCCGCCGCCCACGGTGCCGACGGTGAAGGTGGTCTTTGGAAAGCTCGGCGTGCGAATTTCGGAGATTTTTGCAATGGCGCGGCCCATGCCGTGAATGGCGCTGGGCACCTGGCCGAAGGCGCCGAAGCTATGGCCGCCCGGACCCTTGAAGGTCACTTCGTAGCGGTGGCTGCCCGTGCCGAGCATCAGCACCGCGCCATCCGGCGACGGCTCCAGCCCGACCATGCCGTCGATGTCGAGGTGATCGCGAAAGATCGCCTTCATGCCGCGCAGGTTGCCCAGCTCTTCTTCGCCCACGTTGCCGACGATGAGCAGGTCGCCCACAGTCTGGACCTTGTTGTCGTTGAGCACCTTGATCCACGAGAGCAGCACCGACAGCCCGCGCGTGTCGTCCGAAATGCCGGGCGCGTAGAGCTTGCCGTCGCGCTCTTTCACCTTCACGTCGGTGCCGGCGGGGAACACGGTGTCCAGGTGGGCCGAGATCAGCAGCTTGGGCCCGTTGCCCGTGCCCTTGCGCAGGCCGACCACGTTGCCTTCTGCGTCGATCTTCGCGTCGGCCAGGCCGAGCTCCTTCATGCGCGCAAGAAAGGCCTCGGCGCGCTTCTGTTCCTTGAAGGGCGGCGCTTCGATCTCGGTGAGCATCTTCAGGTCTTCCACGGCGCGCGGGTGGTCGGCCTTGACCGCGTCCAGCAGCTTCTGGATGGCGGGCGAAGCCATCAGCTGCGCATAGGCCTTGTCGACCTCGGGCCGCACTTGCGCGGGCGTGGCCGCAACGGCGCCGGCCTGGGCGTGGGCAATGCCGGCCGTGGCGGATGCCAGGGCAAGAACGAGCGGGGCGAAGCGGAAAGACACGGAGCGAGGCATGGTGCGGGGATGTCCTTGAAGGCGGAAAAGAACGAGGGCAGGGCGACGCCGCCGGCGTGGCGTTGTCGTCAGCAATTCTTGCGGCTGTGCTAAGTGCCTGCTCTGGTTTAATCTTTGGCGTTGTCAGTTTTTCTAACGAAGCAGGGTCCGATGCGCCGTCACATTCCGAGCACCCGAGCGTTGCTGGTCTTCGACGCCGTGGCCCGCCACCACGGCGTGGGCAAGGCCGCGGAAGAGATGTGCCTCACGCACAGCGCGGTCAGCCAGCAGCTGCGGCTGCTCGAAACGCAGATCGGGGTGCGGCTGGTGCAGCGCACGGCGCGCGGCACCGAGCTCACCGAGGCCGGGCGCCGCTACCACGGACAGATTGCCGGCGACCTGCTGCGGCTGCAGAACCACACGCTCGAAGCAATGGCGCAGCGCGCCGACGGCCTGCGCCTGCTGGTGGGCGCGGTGCCCGTGCTGGCCGAGGGCTGGCTCATGCCCCTGCTGCCCCGGTTCATGGCGCTGCACCCGGGTTGCAGCCTGCATCTGCAGGTGTTTCCGACCCACCGCTACATGGAAGACATGCCCTTCGACGTGGGCGTGCAGTACGACGACGCCGTGTGGCCCGGCGCCAATGCACGGCGGCTGATGGGCGAGTCGTGCGTGGCGGTGTGCGCGCCGCACGCAAAGGGCCGGGCAGCGATGGCGCGCGGCGACTTCAGCGCCGCGCCGCTGCTGCAGCTTCGCACGCGCATGGGGGCGTGGGAGGAATGGTTCAGCCAGGCCGGGCAGGCGCGCCCGCCCGACAACCTGGTGGCCGGGCATCGCTTCGATTTGTTCTCTTCGCTGGTGGCGGCCGTGCGCGCCGACCTTGGCGTGGGGCTGGTGCCCGAGTATTTCGTCGAGCGCGAGCTGCGTTCGGGGGAGCTGGTGCTGGCCAGCCCGCACCGGGCACCGTCGAGCCGGGGCTACAGCGTTTTCGTGGCGCCGGGGCGGGCCGACGACCTGCTGGCTGGTGCTTTCGTCGACTGGCTTTGTGCGGCGGCCGCGCCGTCGCTGGCCACGGCCTGATTGCGTCCTGCGCGGCGGGGCGACTCAGGCGCGGCGAAAGAGCAGCACCGAGTTCGTGCCGCCGAAGGCGAAGGAGTTGCTGATGGCCGCTTCGAGTGCCGGCGCGTCCGTGTTGTCCTGCGTCACCAGGTCGAGGCTGCAGGCCGGATCGATCTCGCCGCAGTTCGCGTTGGGCGGCAGTTGCCGGTTGTGCAGCGCCAGCACGGTGATCAAAGCTTCGAGCGCCCCCGCCGCGCCCAGCATGTGGCCGTGCAATGCCTTGGTCGAGCTGACGCGCAGTGCGTCGAGGTCATCGCCCCACACGTCGGCCAGCGCGTTGCGCTCGACCACGTCGCCGATGCGCGTGGCCGTGCCGTGTGCGTTGCAATACCCCACGTCGCGCGGTTTCAGGCCCGCCTGGCGCAGCGCGGCGCGCAGGGCGCGGGCTTGGCCCGGGGCGTCGGGCTTGGTGAGATGGGTGGCGTCGCTGCTCAGGCCCCAGCCGGCCAGCGTGGCGTAGCTGCGGGCGCCGCGGCGGCGTGCGCGCTCGGCGGACTCCAGCACCAGGAAGGCCGCGCCTTCGCCCAGCACGAAGCCGCTGCGGTCGGTGGCAAAGGGGCGCACCGCGCCGGCTGCTTCACCGGGCTGGAAGGTGGCCAGCGTCTGCATGGCCTGCCAGGCCAGCACCACACCGGGCACGATCAGCGCTTCGCTGCCGCCGGCAATGGCGATGTCGACCTCGCCGCGCTGCACTGCCTTGGCGGCTTCGGCAATGGCGGCCGACGACGAGGCACAGGCCACGGAGTACGTGAGCACCGGGCCTTGCACGCCCTGTCGCATCGCCACGTGGGCGGCCGGTGCGTTCGGCATGAAGGCGGGAATGGTGAGCGGCGACACGCGGCCGTTGCCGCGGTAGGCCGCTTCGAGCGCGGCGGCGCCGCCCATTCCGCAGCCGGCAAACACGCCGATGCGTTCGGGATCGGCGTCGCCAGCCTGAATGCCCGCGTCGCGCATGGCAAGGTCGGCGGCGGCCACGGCGAGCTGGCTGACGCGGTCGACACCCGCGAGCTGCAGCTTGGTGAACCAGCGCGTTTCATCGAAGGCCACCGTGGCCGCGGCGGCCGGCTTGGGCAGTTCGGGAAATACCGGCTGGATGGCCGAGCGGCCCTGCAGCAGGGCCTGGAACAGCGCGCCGGGCTCGTCGCCGTGTGGCGCCATGACGCCCAGTCCGGTAACGGCGACTTCGTGGTGGTTCACGCGGCTTTTGCAGCTTTGGCGGCCCGGACCTTGTCGACCAGTACCGACAGGTCGGCCAGGGTGTCGATGCTCGCGTCTTCGTCGGGCATGGTGATGCCGAAGTGGTCTTCGATGGCAAAGAGGAATTCGGCGAGGGCCAGCGAGTCGAGCCCGCCGGTTTCGCGCATCGATGCGTGGGGGTCGAGCTTCGACGGTTCGATGCCGTACTTCTCGTGGATCAGGTCCTGCAATTCCTTCAGCGAACTCATCGTGCAATGCCTGTCGTCATTTGCCGTTGCTGATCGATCGGTGAATCGATCCCTTCCTCGGACGGCCTGTGGTCAGTGATGACCAATGATATCCGCTCCCACATGAGGGGAATCCCCTCGAAAACGCCTGCCCGGCCGCCAGCGCAGCGAGGGCAGCGCGAACGCCATGCCGAGCACGGCGCCCGCCACCACGTCGAGCACCACGTGCTGCTTGACCGCCAGTGTCGAATAGGCAATGGCGGCAAACCAGGCCCAGTTCAGCACGCGCAGCAGGGCCGGCGTGCGGGCGTCGCGCAGCACTTGCTCCAGGCGGATGGCGGTGAAGATGGCCACGGCCACGTGCATCGAGGGGCAGGCGTTGCCCGCGGCGTCCACGCCCTGCAGCATCGCGAAACCGGGGAAGCCGGTGACGTCGATGGACAAGGGCGGTATCTGCGTCGGCCAGAAGTAGAAGAGGCTCAGGCCGCTGAGGCACAGCGCGCCGATCCACAGCCCGTACACCACCAGCTCGCGAAAGGTGAGCTGCAGCCCCGGCGCAAGGCCGACGTACAGCCAGAGCGACAGGTACGCGCCCAGCGTGTATGGCTGGAACGGAATCAGGTGGTCGAGCGCCGTCAGCGGCATCACCGTGACCGGAAAGGCCGGGTTGCGCAGCAGGTGGAAATAGCCGATGAAAAACAGCCACGTGAACGCCGTGGTTCCGACCGCCTTCAGCAGGAAGTGGCGGCGGATGCGCAAGCCGATGTCGGCGGTCCACGTTCGCGGCGCGGGCACGGGGGCGGGCGCCAGGGGCAGGGAAATCGGTGAGTGCATGGTGTCGTCGGTCACCGATCTTGCCAGAGCACCACGACCGGCGGCCACGGCGACCTCACGTGGCGGCGGGGCGTTTGCGGTGCTGGAACGAGGTCGGCGAGCGGCCGGTGGCGGCCTTGAACATCGCGCAGAAGGCGCTGTCGGTGGCGTAGCCGCTGGCCGCCGCCACCTGGCTCACGGCCATGCCGCGCGCCAGCAGCGGCAACGCGTGCGCCATCACGGCCTGCTGGCGCCATTGCTGCCAGCTCATGCCGAGCTGGTCGCGAAACAGCCGCGCCACCGTGCGCTCGCTGGCGCCGATGGTGGCGGCGCGCTCGGCCAGCGTGGCGCGGTCGGCCGGGTTGCGCAGCAAGGCTTCGCACAACTGGCGCAGGCGCTTGTCGGTGGGCAGCGGCACGTCGATGCGGATCTGCGTGGCGCGCTCCACTTCGTCGACCAGCAGCGGCGCGATCATGCGTTCGCGTTGCGGTGCCTGCGGATCGGCCGGCGGCAGGCCGTCGGGCGTGGTGTCCAGCGCCAGCATCAGTGCGCGCAGCAGCGGGCTGATTTCCAGCACCTCGCATTTTTCCCAGGTTGGCGCGAGCCAGGCATGCAGGTACACGGTGCGCAACTCCGCGTCTTCGATCAGCGTGATGCTGTGCTGCATGTTGGCCGGCACCCACAGTGCGCGCGAGGGCGGCACGATGTAGCTGCCGTCCTGTGTGCTGAGCCGGATCACGCCGCGGGTCGAGAACGTGAGCTGCGGCCAGGGGTGCTCGTGCAGCTCGACCAGCGTGTCGGCGGTCAGGAAGTGTTCCTTGGCGCGCAACGGCCGCACCGCGTCGGGTGCGTAAAGGTGCGGCGTGAGCGGGCCGACGCTGTTGGCGGGCGCTGTCGCCACCCCGCGCGGCTTGGCGGGGGCGGCGTTCTCGGGGGGAGGGAAGGCGGCGCTTGGCATGGTTTCGACAAATGTTGTCGCTGTATCGCCATTCTGCCGCGTCGCCGCCGCATAGCATCGGTGCCCGCACCGGTTTTTTGTAGCAATCCATGTCCTCCACTTCCCCGACAGCCGTTCCCGCCACCACTTTGCGCACCGACGCCAAGCTGATCGGGCTGGTCGGCCTGGCCCACGCGGTCAGCCATTTCAGCCAGCTCATCCTGGCGCCGCTGTTCCCGTGGCTCAAGGACGCGTTCAACGTGAGCTACACCGAGCTGGGCGCGGTGCTTACGGTGTTCTTCGTGGTCTCGTGCATCGTGCAGGCCGCCTCCGGCTTCATCGTCGACAAGCTCGGCCCGCGCCCGGTGCTCTTCGTCGGGCTGGGCGCATTGGGCCTGGCCGCCTTCGGCTATGCCATGGCGCAAAGCTACTGGATGCTGCTGATGTGCGCGGTGGTCGGCGGCATCGGCAATGGCGTGTTCCACCCGGTCGATTACACCCTGTTCAACCGCAAGGTCGCGCCCACCCGGCTGGGCCATGCCTACAGCGTGCACGGCATTACCGGCAGCCTGGGCTGGGCGCTCGCGCCGGCTTTCGTCGTGCCGATCGCCATTGCCTATTCGTGGCGCGTGGCGCTGGCATCGGCGGGCGCGGTGGCCATCGTGGTGCTGCTGGTGCTGTGGGTCTACCGCAGCGTGCTGTCGCTCGACGCGGCGGCCGTTCACAAGGCCACGGGGCAGGGCGAGCCCGCGCCGGTTGGCGGCGAGTTCGACTTCTTGCGCATCCCGGCCGTATGGATGTGCTTCGGTTTCTTCTTCTTCTATGCCGCGGTGATCAGCGTGGTGCAGACCTTCGCGCCCGTGGCCGCGGGCCACTTGCATGCGGTGCCGGTGGCGCTGGTGGCCATGTGCCTCACCGTGTACATGGTGGCCAGCGCGGGCGGCATGGTGGTGGGCGGCTTCCTGGCGTCCGACCCGTCGCGCTGCGAGCGCATCGTGGGCGCGGGCTTCGGCATTGCGGCGGCGCTGGCGCTGGTGCTGGCCTTCGCGGACTTTCCGCCGGTCGTCGTGCCGGTGCTGTTCGGCGCCATGGGTTTTGTCTCGGGCGTGGCCGGTCCGTCGCGCGACCTGCTGGTGAAGAAGTCGACGCCACCCAATGCCACCGGCCGCGTGTACGGCGTGGTGTATGCCGGGCTCGACATCGGCCAGGCCGTGGCGCCGCTGGTGTTCGGCCGCCTCATGGACGCCGGCCAGTACACCAGCGTGATCGTCGGCCTGGCGCTGGTGCAGGGCGTGCTCATTGCCAGCGCCTTCAACGTGCGCCGCGTGCGCCGCACGGCGCTGGTGCCGGCTTCGGCCTGAGCCTCTGACCTGGGCGAGCGGGCGGGCAAGCGAGGGCGCGAGCAGGGCGCTTGGCGCGCGGGGGCGGCCGATATCATCGGCCGCATGCAAGCCTTGTATGTTTCCGTGATCGCCGGCGCCGTGCTGGCGGGTTTTGTGCAGGGCCTGTCGGGCTTTGCGTTCGGCCTGGTCGCGATGTCGGTCTGGGCCTGGACGCTGGAGCCGCAACTGGCCGCACTGCTGGCGTTGTTCGGCGCCCTCACCGGGCAGGTGATTGCCGCCGTCACCGTACGCCGCGCCTTCGACAAGAGCCTGCTGTGGCCCTTCGTGTTCGGCGGCCTGGTCGGCATCCCTTTTGGTGTCTGGCTGCTGCCGCACCTCGACCTTGTCGTGTTCAAGCTGTGCCTTGGTGTGCTGCTGGTGCTGTGGTGCCCGGCCATGCTGATGTCGCAGCACCTGCCGAAGATCTCTTTCGGCGGCCGCGTGGCGGACGGCATCGCTGGTGCCATCGGCGGCGCCATGGCCGGCATCGGCGGTTTCTCGGGGACCATTCCCACGCTCTGGTGCACGCTGCGCGGTTTCCAGCGCGACACGCAGCGCGCGGTGATTCAGAACTTCAATCTGTCGATGCTGGCGGTGGCGTTCACGGTTCATCTGGCAAGTGGCAGTATCGGGCGCTCGACCGTGCCGCTGCTGGCCGTGGTGGCAGTTGCCGTCGCGGTGCCTGTGCTGCTGGGGGCGCGGCTTTATGTGGGTATCAGCGAGGCGGCATTTCGCAAGCTGGTGCTGGGGTTGTTGACGGCTTCGGGCGTGGCGATGTTGGCTTCGGCTGTGCCGGCGGTGTTGCAAAGGGCTTGAGCGGGGTGTGTGCTGCAGTTTGTTGGCGAACTGTCGAAGGGCATCTGTGCTGGCGCAATGTCATCCAACGATCGGGCAGGGAGCAAAGAGCCAATACTCCATCTTCAGATAGAGAAGCCCAGTTCATGCGGGTCGATGGCTTTATCTTTTTGGCCAAAAGAGAGAGCTAGCATTTCAATGCTCAATTTTGCATTATTTTGCTAATGCATTTGCGACGAAATTTTTCAGCAGGGCTATCTCCATTTGAACTTCATATCCACGCCAGGTGTTGCTCAAGATGGTGGATGATTTAAATTTTGAGTTAATGATTTCAATTTCATTGAAAGCTGAGTGCCTAGCCTGCATGCACTGCTCGAAGTCTGATTTATTTTCCAGGGAATCAGTTGCTTCTGAGATTTTGTTTATCTGTCTTTCATAGCAGGCGCCAACAGCATTTCCACATCCTCCGGAGTCGCATTGCTCCCTGTATTTTTTTTCGTTTCTCTCATGCAGGCGTCCAACTCCCTTCTTGCTTCTATTCGGATGTCTTTTGAAAAAACTGAAAAAGGCAAAATAAGAAGAATTGCAAGATATGTGACTTTTGGCTTCATAGTCTCGCGCCGGGCAAATGAACGGAACGGGAATTGATGAAAATTTTGAGACAGAGGCCGGCTGAGAGTAGCGCTTAGTCGAGAAATTCAATGCTGTGAATGATCTTGAGAGTGTAGGGAGTCAAATCCCCCTTGGGGCCATCATGTTTCTGACCGACATGGCCGTTGCCGCATATGGCCTTCGTTTTGTGAAGAAGGCAAAACGATAGAACAACAGGGCCGATATCCTGCGCTTTCTTGTCGGACTCGGCGGGAATGGCTCCATCTCCTGTTTGCGCGCGATCAACTATCGCATAGCCATTTGAGTTGACGGCGTTCAACTGAATTAACTTGTACTGCGCGCGGTACCAGCTATATTGCCATTGTTCTTCGCGTTTGGTAGCGGCGCCTCCGACGATTCGACTCCAGTCCAAGACCCACTTTTTTGCATACGGGTCGAATGATGCTATTCCATGAAACCCTACGCGGCTGTCATCCTTGGAAATGCAAATCCAACTAAATTCAAGAGCTTCTAAAGAGGATGGGGAAGGAGGCGGGATTTTTTTGTATCTGGCGTTCGATGGCGATTCGCTCTCGAATTTTCCGTTGTAAGGGTCAATCAATCGAATATCGCAATCAGGTTCCATGCTGATTCGTTGTGGAGGTGCTGAATCGGCTGTGAGAGCGGGGGCAGCAGAGGGGATGCCAGAGGTTGTCAAAAAAAACACGATGCTGGAGCGCGCAAGCAGCATGATCGGTTCGCCTGAATAGTGTTTCACTGGCTCCTCTTTACGGTCCATTGATCTCGGGAAATTTCACCTCGCAAGTCGTACAGCATCCAATGTTTTGGAGAAACGAGCTCTTTCCCTCAGTGGAGAACACTCCGCAACGATCTTCGTTGCTTGCATGGTCGAGAGCATGGCTGTTGCACATTCCAAGGAAAATCCTTGGGCTGAGCCTTGAGCGCCATACTCGATTTGTTCATACGCAATCACCCAACGCCCATATCTGCTTGCCTTTGGGAGCGGATAACGTTTGGCGATCTGGTCAAAAAACGGGGGGTGAAGCAAGTCGGTTTGCACTCGGCGCGCGCTCGACCCGCCCCTGATCCCAGCGACAGCCGTGACGGATTCGGCTGTCTTGCCCGATGCAATCACTACTTCGCGTCGGTCGAAATCGCTAGCGTAAGGCGATGCTGGCTTGGCACTCGAATACCGTTCGATCATTACTGATCGAGAAACTTCGCAAGCAGTCCGGCTGAGGCTGTAGAGCAACATGAGAGGAGGCGTTGAGCACTTCTGAAAAGCTGACTCTGCAATGGCGGCCTGCGCCACAAGCGCAAATGACAAACAGAGCAATCTCCACATTATTTTTCCAACCAATGAGGCGCGGTCAAGTCGAGAAAATGATTTTGATTTGAGTTTTTCAATTTATTTGAGGCTTGAATTCGTGGCCGGCATGCACTGCTTGATGCGTGCTTTCGTTGAATGATTCGCCGATAATGGGGTGCCTTATTTTTTATAAGAAATTCTTCTTATTAGATCTAGAGCGTTTTCTTGCTCTTTTTGAGCAAGTTTGATGGTGGGGTCGATTTCAAAATCGAAGCATCTTGATGCGGCTCGACAGATGAGATAGTTGTATGTTTTTGATTTCTGTCCATCGCCAAAAAGATAATCAGAGTACGCGATTAAGCCATTCCAATTATTTCCAGTTATTTTCTTCTGCCACGCGATGTGTCGAAAGTAGCGACCGCCAGCGTCCTCCTGTCTTATCAGCTGAGTTGGCGTTAAAAATGGCGGCTCCGAAGAAAGATCTCCCTCGGTGATGCAGTTGAATCGAATGCTGGCATTAGTTTTCTTCTTGCCAAGCTCGAGGGCCAGTTTAAATTCAAGGTGAGTGAATTTTGTAGAGTTGAGGCTCTCTTTTTTTACTTTACTTGAGATTATTGAATTGATTGTTTCCTCGCCAAGATCGTATCCGCAATGAACTTCAAGTGCGTCGATGGCGGCCTCCTCTTTTTGCTCGCTATCTTTTGCAATGCAAGATAAATGAATGACGCAAAGGATGCAGCAGACAAGAATTGATTTCATACTGCTCTCTGCTGAACATAGCATTCGGGTTGAGAGGCATAGCCCTGCTGCGCGGTTTCAAACGCGGGATTTTCAGTTAGCACCATCAATGCATTGGAAAATGCAACGGAACGGTCAACCAGTCCATTCATATTCGGCGGATTCTGTCCTGTTGCACCCGGAAAATTAACTGCAGTAGCGCAATTGGTGAAGGATTGGTTGTAGTACCACGTTTTTACTCCGTTGATTCCGGTTGAAATGGTTTTTCTTTGATTGTTGTTCAACGCGTCTGCGTATTTGTTGACATTGTCGACCTGTGGTCGATTGAGATTGGTGGCATCAGGCGCTGATTTGTTGTTCCAAACCCAATATGCGCAAGCGCTGTGGGCCGCGTGATGAGAGTCGGCTCCAATTTCATCGCGCCAAATAATTTCCTGATTGCCCGGAGGGTGCGTGGGAACGCGGCCCAGGAATTTGAAGTATTTGTAATAGTTGTTGTTCCCACTGTTTATGTCTCCATTGGGATTTGTGAGCTGTAGAAAACCGCGGCCATACCATCCTTGGTGCAATGCTGAGTTCCCGCCATTTCCTTCTTTCAGATAGCGGAACCATTGCGTCTCCTGCGTTGAGTTTCCGAAGAAGCAGGCCTGTCGAAGAGGTGTGTTTATTAAAAACTTCCGCAGTGAAAGATTCAGCTCTACAGCATGTATCGAGAGAAAATTTTGTGCGGCTCCAATATTTGGAGACTCCCAGCTTGCTGTTGAATTGGAGTTGTGACTCCCAGGTTTTCTAATGATGTTGGCTGGTATTAGCTGGGCCAACTCTCTTTTGCCTAGCCACCCGCACATCCTGAACTGCCTGATGAACTCCCTCGGATGAAAGTGCCAATGCTTGATCGTCAGCCGGCTCTTGTCTTCGGCAGGCAGCTCTTCCCAGAAGCACAGCTTCTGCGCGAAGTCGGCCATTTCCGTGAAGTCGGTTTCGTCTTCCAGCGGATACGGCATGTGAGGGTTGCCGGTCTCCCGGGTCCATGCCCAGCGCTTGCGCACCTCGTCCTTTGCCCATTCGGTCGGAAACTTGCAGATGGTCCTGGCGAGCTTTTCCTGCACATCGGACCTGCACAGGTTTTGCATGCGGTCAGCCGCCTTCTGCGCTGGCGTCAGGACTGCCGTCGCGCCGGGTCGAGGTGGTGAGGCCAGCATCGCGTTGGCCATGGCTGAGTCGCAGCGACTGTTGTCGTCGGTGGCGTCGTCGTCGATCAGTTTCCAGCGCGCCCAATGCGGGAAGTCGGCGTCGCTGAATTTCTTGGTGTTGACGGCATTCAGATTGACCCAGGCGCCTCCCGGTTGACTCGGCACGACGACCTTGCGCCAATGGGCTGCATTGGTGGGCAGAGGGTCTGTGCCCAGGTTGCGACCGAAGCGCAGTAGTTCGTACCAGCCGCTGGGGCTGCTGATGAGTTGGTCCGCGGCGCTCAGGCGGCCATGGCGTGCGTTCGCCTCGGTGTAGAGGTTGTACTCGGCATCGGTTTCTTGTGGCGCCGTGCCGAGGGTGTCGCCGTTGAGTTTGTAGGTGGTGAGCGTGGCGCTCCCCGCTTCATACCGAATGCCGATGATTACGTCGTCGTTGCCGCTGTCTCCAGCTGCCGAGGGCAGGCTGGCGCCGGCGGGCTGAGCGTTGAAGCACGGACTCCTGGCGGGCACCAGCACGTACATCTGGCCGTAAACCGCATCGGTGCGGCCGTTGCCCCCGACCGCCAGTTCACCCGTGCCGCGGCCAACGAGCTTGAGGGTGTCGGCGTCGCCCGCGATGATTTCCAGATGGATGCGGTCGCTCTCGCCATGGATGGTGCCGGCCAGCCCGAGCCTGTCCTTGCGATAGATGGGCCTGCCGACGGCCGGCAGGTCGTGGTCCAGTTGCCGGAGATGTTGGGTGATGGAGTAGTAGGTGACGGTGACGGGCGTGGTGCCCTGTGCGCCGATCTCCGTTGCGTGGCGAATCACAACGCAGCCGGTCGAGTGGTCCTCGTTGTCGTATCGCGCGTTGCCCCCGTCGCGCCTGAAAACGACTGTGCCGTCGGCGATGGCGCGCACTGGCTCCATGTTGGTCGGCGCATGGACATGAAGCCCGCCGTGCCAGCCCATGGCCTGACTGATCGGATATGCACCGCTGCCGACAATGCCACCAGGCATGACGTTCCTGACGCATTGCCCGTCGTATACGGGGATGTCGGTGAGCGAGAGAAAGGGAGGACTGATGATCATGTGGGTCAAACCTCAGAGGGAGAAACGGAACTTGCCGTTCTTCTTCGGCAGCACTTGCGGCAAGTCGAAGGAGGTAATTGCGACGGGCAGGCAGTCCGGCCCCACGAAGCCGTGCGTAGCCGCATGCTCGCGCCACACGCCGTTGGTGCCATGCACGATGCCCGAGGCGTTCCATCGCGTGTAGCTGCTCCCGCCGTTGACCAGGATCTCGTCCTTGGCGGTGATCGTGATGCGGTTGGCCTCCAGCTTGATGTCCAGCTTGGCCATGAGCTTGATGCTGTCCTGCAGCGCCACGATGTCGATGCCCGCGGTGGCCGCCGTCAGGCGAATGGCCTTGTACGCAAAGAGCCGCACCGCCTCCTTGACGCTGGCCAGCAGGCTCTTGCCCGCGCTGATGCTCGTGTGCCCGCCACTGCTCAGGGCCGTGTGCTCGATGCTCGCGATGTGCGTCGTCGTGCCCGCCGTGCTGTGAATGCCCACCGGGCTGGCAAGCACCAGATGCGGCTCCGCAAGCTCCGGGAACTGCTCTTCCGATGCCTTGCCGCCTTTGCCCTTGATCGCGTCGTTGTGTTCCTTCAGAGCCTGCGTGACCACATCCTGATCGCCAGCGTCGTGTGCCTTTGCAGCCTGCGCCGTATAGCTCATCCCCTCATGCAGATCCCTTGCAGCCGTCAGGCGTGCCACCGTCTCCCCCATGTCGGTGATATGGGCCCGCGCATTGGGCCGGGCTTCGGTACTCACCAGCAAACCCTTGGCAGCACGGATGGCCCCATGTCCATCGGTACGCAGCTCGACGCCCTGGCCCCGGTCATCCTTGCGCCCCGCGGTGTCCTCGATGCGCCCGATATACCCCAGGCTCAGGCTGCTGCACTGGTGATCGCTTTTTAGTTGCGCCTGGATCCTTCCGGCCTTGTCGTCCAGCGCCAGGTGGTTGCTTCGCCCGCCGGGCCCCTTGCCATCCGCACTCAGCTCCTGGCTT